>CAZOOK010000017.1:0-131494 GCA_964581385.1 uncultured Salinisphaerales bacterium | reverse complement strand
AAACCGGTGGCGATGGTCAGCGCCATCAGCGACAGGTTGTCGAGCGAGAATCCGGCAAGCGCCATCACACCGAAAGTGCCGACCAGCGACAACGGCATCGCAATGCTCGGAATCACCGTTGCCCACAGCTTGCGCAAGAACACGAAGATCACCATCACCACCAGCGCGACGGTCAGCAGCAGCGTGAATTCCACATCGCGCACCGACGCACGGATGGTCTGCGTGCGATCGGAGAGAATCTTCACCTTCACCGCCGCCGGAATCGAGGCCTCCAACTCCGGCAGCAGCTGTTTGATGCGATCGACGGTCTCGATGATGTTGGCGCCGGGCTGACGCTGAATGTCGAGCAGTACGGCGGTCTTGCCGTCGGCCCACGCGGAAAGCTGATCGTTCTCCACGCCGTCGAACACGTTGGCCACATCGCCCAGCCGCACTGCAGCACCGTTGCGGTAGGCGATGATGATCGGCTTGTACTCCTCGCCGGAGCCGATCTGATCGTTGGCGCCGATGGTCATCGCCTGCTGCGCGCCGTTGAATCCGCCCTTGGGCGCGTTGACATTGGCTTTGGTCAGCGCATCGCGAATATCTTCCAGGCCGAGCCCTAACCCCGCGAGCGCGGACGGGTTCGCCTGCACACGCACCGCCGGCTTCTGGTTGCCCTGGATCGTTACCAGACCGACGCCGGAAACCTGCGACAGCTTCTGCCCAAGCACCGTATCCGCGAAGTCATTGATGCGGTCGATCGGCATGCTGTCCGACGTCACCGCGAGCGAGAGGATCGGCGCGTCGGCGGGATTGACTTTGTTGTACACCGGCGGATACGGCAGGTTGCCCGGCAGCGTGCCCTTGGTCGCGTTGATCGCAGCCTGCATATCCTGCGCGGCATTGTCGATGTTGCGATCGAGCGCAAATTGCAGCGTGATGGTTGAGACACCGAAAGAACTGTTCGAGGTCATCGACGCAACGCCGGCGATCTGTCCAAACTGCCGCTCCAGCGGCGTCGTCACCAGCGAACCCATCACGTCCGGACTCGCGCCCGGATACAGTGTCGTCACCTCGATCGTCGGGAAATCCACCGACGGCAGCGCCGAGATCGGTAGCAGACGGAAACCGAGCGCCCCGAGCAGCAGCACCGCCACCATCAGCAGCGAGGTGGCGATCGGGCGTTCAATGAACGGTTCGGAGATGCTCATCGCGCAGACTTATTTCGCCGCGCCGACCGCTGCAGAAGCCTCCGCAGAGCCAGTCTTGCCGCCGGCCCCGGCGCCTCGGATTTTCGATCCTGGCTCTAGCCGGTACTGTCCATCGACGACGACACGTTCGCCCGCTTGCAAGCCCTGGTCGACGAGTGCGAGTCCGTCCTCCGTCTGCGCCACCGTCAACGGCCGCATCTCCGCCGTCTGATCGGCTTTGGCGACATAAACGAACGTGCCGCTGGGACCGCGCTGTACTGCCTGCGCGGGAATCACCAAACCGTCCTTGCGCGTACTTGCCAGCAAGCGCACGTTTACGAACTGGCCGGGCCAGAGTTTCTTGTCGGTGTTCGGAAAAGCAGCCTTGAGCTTGATCGTGCCGGTAGCCTGATCGATCTGATTGTCGAACGCCGAAAGCTGCCCGCGCGCCAGCTCCGCCTGATTGCCGCGATCGACCGCGATCACCACCATGCCCTGCGGATCCATGTCGGTGCCGTCGCGGATCGCGGCAAGCGATTGCTCCGGCAGCGTAAACATCACAGTGATCGGCTTGATCTGCGTGATCACGACGATGCCGGTCTGGTCGCTTGCCGACACCAGATTGCCAGTATCGACCTGACGAATACCGAGGACGCCTGAGAACGGTGCCGTGATCGTGCAGTACGACAGCTGTACGCGATCGTTTTCGATTGCCGCCTCGTCCGCCTGCACCGCCGCTTCGTACTGCGCAACCAGCGCCTGCTGCTGGTCGGCCTGCTGTTGACTGACGTAGCCATCCGGCACCAGATCGAGATAACGCTTCAGATCGAGGCGCGCGCCGGCCAGTTGCGCCTGATCCTGTGCTTTCTTCGCGAGCGCTTGATCCAGCGTCGCCTGATACGTGCGCGGATCAACGCGGGCAATGAGATCTCCGGCTCTGACCTCGTCGCCTTCTTTAAACGGCACCGCCAGCAGGCGGCCCGATATCTGCGCGCGCACCGTTGCCGCGTTGAATGCTTGCACCGTACCCAGGCCGTCGAGATAAATCGGCACATCCTGCCGCTTCACTTCGGTGACCGTGACCGGCACCGGACCGTCTTCACCGTCCTTGTGTCCGTGTGCGGAATCATGTTCGGATTTGTGCTTGCAGCCCGATACGACCAGCGCGGCAAAAAGGAAAATCAGCGCCGATTTGAGCGTTATTCGCATTTTTTCGATGTCCCTGCCAGGACCAAAGTATCTAGGTTTTGCCGAACACTTGCCGCATTCCCAATGCGGCATAGCCCGATGCTTGGACGCTACGCCGAGGCATAGGTTCTATAGGCTACGCAAGCGGCAAGTAAAGATACGTTGCGCGGCATGGATCGCGCGCCAAAGTTAACCGGTAACAAGCCTGGCGACGTAATACGCAACCGTCGCCGCCGCGCTGCCGATCACCGTTGTCTGCACCGCCGACGCCAACACCGGCATTCCCGTCAGCTTGCCCTTGAAGGCACCGAATACCATCAGGCTGACGAGCGTGGCGCCGGCCGACGCCCAAAATGCGGACTGTACCCGCGGCAGCAGGAAATAAGGTAGCAGCGGGATCAACCCGCCCGCGAAATACGAACCGCCGATGGTGAGCGCACTGTGCAGTGCTCGGCCAGCGCGAGGGGGTTCCAGACCGAGCTCGAAGCGCATCATGAACTGCACCCAACGCGCCGGATCGCGACGCAAAGCGCCGACCACCTTCTGCGCCTCCGGCTCATCCAGACCGTACTCCATGAGGATTTCCCGCACCTCGCTTTCCTCATGATCCGGCAATTCGTGAATCTCGCGCTCTTCGCGCCGCAATTCGGAAGCGTAATGATCCGCCGCCGTGCGCGCCGCGAGGAAACCGCCAAGCCCCATCGCGATCGCACCCGCCGCGATTTCGGCAAGGCCGGCGGTGAGCACGATGCGCGATTGCGCCACCGCCCCGGCTAGACCCGCCGCCAGTGCAAACGGCACTGTCAGTCCGTCAGCGGCGCCGATGACCACGTCGCGTACCAGCTCGGAAGTCGTGGAATGTTCTTCGATATGACGATATAGACGCACGGCTGAACTCAATCTCGATCGCGGCGGATGGGCAACGGAATGACTGCGGGATAGAACACGGGTGCGACCGGCCCCATACCGAGGTCTGCGAAAGCGCACGGTACGAGAAACCCGGATGCCGGCATGGTACGCGATTCCGGCGAGCGTCCCAATCCTGACGGCGGAAAAGCATTCGCCGCAAGCTGACGACATGGCCGGATATATCGCCAAGCGCCACTCACGAACCATAGTAAGGAGGGTGCCTCTGCTAAAATTTCCGGATGACACTTTCCGCCATGCACGGAGGAGTCCGGAAAACACTGATTGCGGCGACGCTCGCGATAGCTCCGGCGATCACCCATCCCGACGATTCAGCGCCGCCAGCCGACGCGGACGCACCACAACTACAGGAAGTCGTGGTGACGGCTCAGAAAATCCAGCAAACGCTGGAACAGGTACCGGCCTCCGTGAGTTCGATGGGCGGCGACTTCATCCGCGACACCGGCGCGCGTAGTTACAACGAGCTGCAGAACTACACCGCCAACACCAACCTGCAGGTGTCGCCGTCGTCGACGCAGTTGCTAATCCGCGGTTTCGGCACGCTCAACGACGTACCGGGACTCGATCCTTCGGTCGGCGTCATCGTCGACGGCGTGGTCTACACATATCCGGAATATCTCTCCGCATTCTTCAGCGATCTGGGTCGTTACGAAGTCCTGCGCGGCCCGCAGGGAACGCTATTCGGCAAGAACGTGACCGCGGGCCTGCTCAATATCACGACCAATGCACCGACCGGCGAGCGACTGGTGCAACTGGATATGGATGCGCGCAGCTACGGCAGCCGCGAGCTGATGCCCGTCATCAATCTGCCGCTCGGGACCGGAATGGCAATCCGGTTCGCCGGTCATTTCGACCACGGCGACCGCGGCGACCTGTACAACACCGCACTCAATCGACGCGAAGGCAATGCGCAACAGGATTCGGGTCGTGTACGGTTCCGCTACGACTCGCGCGATGGCTGGACAATGGATGTCAGCGCGTTCGCTGCGCACCACACGGACAACTTCAACAAGCAACAATTATTCATCCTCTCGCCGAACATGCTCGCGCTGGATCAGCACTACGATCCAAACTTCAGCGCGCAAATTGATGGGACGACGTCTGAAAACGTCCCGGCGCTGGAGTCCGCGATCACGCGTGGCGGTTCGCTCACCTTCAATGGTGATCTCGGCCACCCCGGCGGAATGAAATCGCTGGCGATCACCTCCATCACCGGCGCTGCCGAAAATATCATCGGTGCACGCGATCTCGATGCCGATTTCAGTCCGGTTCCCTTCATCCGCGACTCACTGGTGCAACCGGAGCCGGAACGGCAATTTACGCAGGAATTGCGCGTCAGCGGATTGGCGCCAGACGCTTTCGGACTCGGCCACGACGCCAATTTTGTTACGGGTCTTTACTACGACAATTACACGATCGGGACCTCGGACAATTTTCAGATCGAAGACCTCGGCGCGGCGGCGGCCTACATCGCAGCGGCGAACGGCATCAACGGTGGTGCTGCCGGACGGCTTGGTGATTCGCTGGACGCGATTCTTGCCGCACTGAAGAAGCTGACGGGACAGGAATTGATACGGCCGCAATCGGTGCAGTCGGGACTATCCCAACGCACCAAGGATTACGCGGCGTTCGGTCAGGGCGAGTGGTATTTCATGCGCAAGTGGTCGCTGCTTGCCGGCCTGCGTTTCGCAAAGGAGGATCGCAACGGCGCGCCCTACAGCTTCTCCAATAGTCCGATCATCCAATTCATAGCGGGCCAGCAGAATTTCGGTCCAGAAAAGCTGCACCGCGTGGAAACCGGCTTTTCGCCGAAGGCCGGCATCAAATGGCAGCCCGGCGAGCATACGGAAGCCTATTTCACTTGGGCGGAAGGCTATAAGAGCGGCGGCTTCAACAGTATTCCGCTCAATCCGCAAAGCATCGAGTTTGAACCGGAGAAAGCCAGCAGTCTCGAGGCCGGCTTCAAGATCAAGGATTACCTGCTCGGCGGCCCGATCCGCGGCTCGATTTCGCTCTATCACACCCGCTTCAGTAATCTGCAGGTCTCCACGTTCCAGGGCACGAACGTGATCATCGTCAACGCCGCTGCGGCGCACTCGCAGGGTTTCGAGAGCGACCTGATGTGGCTGCTGCCCGTCAAAGGCTTGTCGCTGTACAGCTCGTTTGGTTTCGCCGATGCGCGCTATACGGATTACCCGAACGGCCCGGTACCCGGCGACTCGCCGCAGCCTTCACAGGATCTAACCGGCAAGCGCCTGCCGTTCGCGCCCGACTGGACCGCCGCGATGACACCCGCTTATACGCTGCTGCACCTGCCGCACGACATCAGCGTAACGTCAGCACTCGATGTGCTTTATCAGGGCAGCCGCTATCTAAATTCGGAAGACGATCCGCGCCAGCTTCAATCTGCAACGCTGCTGCTCAATCCGCGCTTTATCATCGCCGACGAAGCGAAAGACGCATGGGCGCTGACACTTGGCATCCAGAATCTGACCAAAGAGATGTACAGCGACCAGATCATCGACCAGCCGCTCGCCCCCGGCAACTTCGCCGCGATCCGCAGCGACCGCGGACGCTTCTATACGGGTAGTTTGCGCATCAGCTTTGAGTGAGGGACCAGGTCAGGCGGCTTCCGTCACCGAGATGTGACGCACTTCGGCACCTTGCCACGCCGGCAGCGACCTGATGAGCTGACGCACAGCTTCCTGGGCCGTCGGCGCTTCGACAAACGACTGTTGCTCCCATCCCTGGTTGGTAAACATTTCCGCCCGCGCTTCCACGCGGCCGCCAAAATGCGCGCAGTAAATCCGCTTCCGGTAATTCCCAAGAATGTAAGACTGAGGCATGCGAAGCTCCTCCATGAACATGCTCAGGCTGCGACCCGCGCCTGGCTTCTCTTAAGTTCCATAATTGTGGCCGAAGGTCCGGCGAGCCGCCAGTTTTCACGTGCCGCAGCAAACGATTCAAAACGTCGTGCCGTCGCCACATGCGGGGTCAATCCGCCTTCGTTGTCCAGATAAAGGAAGCGCCCTCTTCCGGCGAACGGCTGGCACACCACAAATTCCGTTGAAGCTTTCATCAATCAGCTCGCATCCACATCGACCCCGGACCCTATGCAAGCGCTGGGCCAGCCCGGACTGCCTCCCGTATACAGATGATTAAACGGGAAATCCGGTGCGCCAATCGGGGTCCGGCCGCGGCAATCTTCTTGGAGCCGTTAAACCCCGTTGCGAGTGAAGATGGTTTTGCGTTCCACCGGAGCCGCGGCCGAGCTGTGCTACACACATCCAGGAAACGCGGTAGCTTCCATGCAATCTGATCAGACACCGCGGTCGGCGGGACGAGAGGCTTCAGCAGCCGATGGATTCAAAATATCCAGCGTACCGACCGGCGCAACTGGCGCCGCAGATGACGTCAGATCTGCGAATTCCTTCAACCGCGCGTCATCGACGATCGTGCTGAATGCGTAATAGCCGTTATCCGACGATTTACGCAAATACCAAAGCTTCTTGCCATCCGGTTCCAGTATGAATTTCACGGCACCCAGATCGAACATGACCTTGCCTTCTGGCAGATCCTTCTGGTGCAGGAAACGCGAGGTCCGGACCATTGCATCCTGAAGATCGCCAAGAAACACCTGTGCATTCGGCGTACTTCGGGAATCGGCGATGTACAGCATGCGGGCGATTTCATCGAAAGAATCAAGCTGCGGCGTCAGAAAGCTCGATGCCAGCGAAATGTGGCGCGATAACGCGCGCAACCGCCACGTCAATTCCTTCACGACCACTTGCAGCTCCGTCGCGAGACTCGGATCCTGCCGAAAATCGGCCTCGGCGGCTTCTAGCACTTCCAATATGCCGGAGGCATTCAACGAGACCAGCAGGTTTCTGCACACATCACGCGCACGCCGAGCCAACTCGGCTTGGGCCAGAGTAATGTCACTGCGCTCTCCAACGCCGAGCGCTAGCGCGCGTGCGTTGCCAAGTCGCTGAGTGATTTCGGCAGCCGTTTTCATCAGCACCGGCAGATCAAATGACATCGGAATGGTCGGAATGCTGCCCTTATAGGCATCGAAGACCACGGCCACAGCATCGTGAGGATACTGGCTGGGGACCAGCCCCAGGGCGAGCTTCGCCCGGGTTTCGGGATTTTCCGGGCTGGGCAAAATATTCGACAGCGTTTCCGCGGTCATCAGGATCTGCCCGAGTTCGGAAATTTCGTTCCCCGACTTACCGTAGGGGTAGCCGGTACCGTCGAGCCGCTCGTGATGTTCCTGCGTTGCCATCACCACCGGAGACGGATATCCCGCCAATTCGGAGAGCAAAATCGCCGTGAGTCGCGGATGCGTCACGACCTGCTTCCATTCATCCGGCGCGAGATCGCGCGTACTCCTGAGATAGTTGGGGCTGATATAAATTTCGCCGAGATCATGGAACAACGCTGCGATAACAATGCTTTCCGCTGAATGACTCGGAACACCAAGATTGAGCGTGATCGCAGCGGCGATTAGCGCGGTCAGAACCGAATGCCCGAAAATGCCGGAGCCGTCCTCGGCGGAGACGGTAAGAAGCAGATGCGGCGCGCCGGAAATCCTGACATCGCCAAGCAGGTCTAGAATTTTTGTAGAATTTCCGCCAATGAGCGTCAGCAGAGCTGGCGTGTTATCCATCAATCGCCGCGCTTCGCGCACGATATCTTTTGCGGCAATCCCGTTTTCGACACGCAGGCAAAGTTCCAGCGGCTTTTTGAGCCGACAGGCAAGCAACCGCTCCTGTAAGGAAACGGTTATCGGCTTGCTGCGAGCCAGAAGTTTGATACCTCTGGTGTCGAAGATATCCTCCGACGCTACGATTACTTTGCTTTTAGTAGTCCTGAGCAGGCTGTCGACACAATGCGGGTTGGCTTGTTCGAAAAATGATCTATCCATAGACACATTGCTCTCTGGCGTGATTAACCGGGATGAAAATCTACTTCAGAGCATCACATGTGCATCGACCGCGAGCAGTGTAACTGAGCCGCTATTCAGTGGTGGGAAATTTCATGCAAGGTATTTGCCGGCCGCATAAAAAAACAGCCCGCTGAGCGGGCTGTTTTTTCGATCGGTACCGCGATCAGGCTTTTTCTTCCTCAACCACAACCGTGATCTCCACCGACAATTCGCTATGCAGTCTCACCACCGCTGGGTAAGTGCCGATCAGACGAATCGGTCCACCCGGCAGATCGATCTCACTTCTGTGAAGATCGATGCCCTTGTCGGTCACCGCCCGTGCGATTTCTCCAGGGCCCACTGAGCCATATAGACGACCTTCGTCGGCCGCGAGTGCGCGTACGGTAACCGCCAGGCCCGACAGCTTGCCTGCGCGCATCTTGGCCGCATTCAGCGAACTTTCCGCCTTCTTGATGAGTTCGGCCTTGCGTGCCTCAAAAACCTTACGATTCTCTCCTGTCGCGGCCAGCGCCTTGCCTTTCGGCAACAGAAAATTGCGGCCATAGCCGGACTTAACCTTCACGGTGTCGCCAAGATCACCGAGATTTTTCACCTTTTCGAGCAGGATCAATTCCATCACTGTTTCTCCTTACTCGTGGTGATCGGTATACGGCAACAGCGCCAGAAAACGTGCGCGCTTGATCGCAACCGCGAGCTGACGCTGATAGCGCGTGCGCGTACCGGTGATACGCGACGGTACGATCTTCCCGTTTTCGCCGACGTACTGCTTCAGCGTCGCGAGATCCTTGTAATCGATCTCTACGACCTTTTCAGCAGTGAACTTGCAGGACTTCTTCTTGCGGAACATGCGTGACATTTAGATGCCCTCCTCAGCCGGAACTGCTTCGGTTGCCGGTTCCGCATCGGCATCCACGTCCGAATCCGTATCCGACCCGCGGGACTTGTACTCAGGCTTCTTGTCTTCTTCCGGCGCCTTGAACAGGGGAGATTGCACCGTTTCCGCAGCCTCTTTGCGGACCACCAGCTTGCGAACGACGGCGTCATTGAACTTGAATGAGCTTTCCAGTTCGCGCAGCGCGGGATCGGAGCACTCCACGTTCATCAACACGTAATGCGCCTTGTGCAACTTGGCGACCGGATAGGCGAGCTGGCGACGGCCCCAGTCCTCGAGACGATGGACCTTGCCACCGTCGGCCTCGACCATGCTCTTGTAACGTTCCAGCATTGCTGGAACCTGTTCGCTCTGGTCCGGATGGACCATCACGACGATTTCATAGTGGCGCATGCATATTCCTCTTGGATGATTGGCACGCGCCCATGGCGCATGCCAGAACAGTCCCCTGCAGCGTGCAGTGGGACAAGGGATTTCCGAAATCCGGAAGGGCGCGAATTCTATAAGATTTCAGCGGCCTTGGCCAGGGCTTGGGCCAATCACTGCTGCCGAAACAGTTTGCGGAGTAGTATCCGCCGCCGGCGCGACCTATTTCGGTACACCGGCATCATGGATCGCAACAACTCAGGCGTCAGTATCCGATCAGGTAACGGCTCCAGCGCGGGGCAGCTGCCTTCACGACAAGCGCGGACCCGTGGCTCAACCCATAAATCAGCGCCGCAAACGCTAGTGAAGCCAGCAAGCCACCTTGCAGGGGGTAGCGGGTTAGCACGTGATTTGCCAGCCGTAACCAATAGCCATGCAAGAAGAACACGGCAAAGCTTGTATCCGCCAGTGGCGACAGGCGGCGATGCCAGACTTCGGGCCATTGCTTGAGTGCCACCGTCAGCAGCACGGCCAGCAGTGCCTTTTGTACGAATAACCAGTCGATCCAGCCGGTCTCGAACGTGAAATAGCCGCTTTCCTCGTGATTTCCGACATGGGGATCAAGCGCGAACGGCATCAGCCAGCAGAGCAAAAGCAGTGCGTATACCGTGGCCGGCCGGTTTTGCAGGAACTCAAGGGTCGTGTGTTCTGATCTGCAACTCCACATTCCCAGCAGATAGGCGGGAAGCAGGTAGAGCGCGACATGAAGGGTATCGAGGTTCGGAAACTGCGGCCGGTGCAATAGCGCGCTGACAACGAACAGAGGCAGTATGGCCCAGTACAGGAATGGATGCTTGATAACGTAAGAAAACGCCGGCGCGGCTAGAAAATACAACGCGATCATCGGCACGAACCACAGCGGAAAATCCATGTGGGCGCCGCCCTTGATATAAAACCAGGCGATGTCGTAAAAAAGAGAATGTCCCGCCAGTTGGGGATACTGCATGGCCGGGTCATGGCGGTATACGGCGAAGAAGACTGCCGGCGCGGACACCAGCAGATAAGGCAGGATGACGTGGCTCAGCTTTTTCTTGAGATAGGTGTCATATCTGAAATTTCGATGCAAATACTGGAAGAGAAACCCCGAGACGAAAACAAACAGGACTGCCCCATCCGAGAAGAGTACCGTAAGAATACGCAGCGCCGAGGAGCCGGTGGCCAACGGCAGAAACCAGACGCAATGACCTGCCACGACAAAGATAATCGCGATCGCCCGGAAACTGTGAATATTACCAAGGAAACGCTTCCGCACAGGCTTAGCGCTGTGGGAGGGCAAGGTAACCGGCCGGATTTCCATCAAAATCATTTTCCCCTAAGCAAAAGCGCCGCATTGTAGTCAAGACTTCGCAGCGCCTTTTAAATCTTTAACGGCCGCTTCCCGTCCAGCAGCCGTGCGCATTCGCAAAAAAAAGCCCGATTGGCACTCATTTTGGTTGTCCCTGAGAGGCCATACGGACCGCTTCGTCTAATCCTCCGGAGGATTAGAAGACCACCTCGTTATATACGGCGCAGTCGGGTCAGACTTGAAAAATATGTTTTCGGCCACGTAGGCCATACAGCTATCGCCATTGGTTGGCGATACCCGGTTAACGCACACAGAGACATAACGACATACATGTCAACGAACATTTCGATCGTGATTCCAGTTTTTCGAGGTGCCGAAAAGCTGGCGCGGACCATTGCGAGAGTTCAAAGTCAGAGCGGCGCCGATGCGGAGGAGCGCGTGGCTGATGATTCTCCCGAGGGGTCAGTAGAGCCTGTCATGCAGAATCCCGACGATTGGTACGTCGTCGTACGAATGGTGCGGAATCATCTTCCTCGAACGAAAGGGCGGCACTGTGGTCAAGACGTCGCAGTGCCTTTATCTTTGCCCGCGCATCCGGTCCAATCACGCTTATATGTGACAAGTATCCGCCGGCAGAGACATAAACCCGGCGACACCCGGCTCTCCCGACAACTGAGGACCTCTTCTCGTATTCGGCTGCGTCGTGTCAGACTTGAAAGATACGTTATTCCGGTTTACCAGCCATGCAGCAATCGCGACTGAGTAAGCCTGTCATGAGCATAGAGACACCCATGTCAACCGGCATCTCGGTCGTCATTCCAACCTTTCGCCGGCCCAACGAATTGGTGCAGGCGATCGCCAGTGTATTGCGCCAGGATACCGATGATCTTGAAGTACTTGTCGTCGATGATTCTCCAGAAGGCTCCGCCGAAGCCATGGTCCGGAATTTCGGCGATTCGCGCATTACCTACATCAAAAATCCCCAACCCAGCGGCGGCAGGCCCGGCGCGGTCCGGAATCTAGGCTGGACGCAAGCTCGCGGCGCCTATATTCACTTCCTCGATGACGACGACATCGTTCCGACCGGCCATTACGCGGCGGCTAAAGCCGCCTTTGCGGCCAATCCCAATGTGGGTGTCGTATTTGGCGCCATCGCACCTTTCGGGACGGACGAGTCCATGATTGAGCGGGAACGGGTATTCTTCGCCGATGCCGCACGCCGTGCCTCGGCCTGCAGGCGCTTTGGTCCGAAACTGGCGTTTGCGGCGCAAATGTTCTTTCACCCGACTTTGCTGGTATGCGGTGCCGCCATGGTACGGCGGACATGCGTGGCCGCCGTCAATGGTTTTGATCCTGAACTTTTCCTTATGGAAGACCTCGACTTTTATGCGCGCGCGATCAGACGCTGCGGCGCCCATTTCATGGATCGCGAGACTCTGCGTTATCGTATTGGCCCTTCGCTGATGCGCGGTCCCGACATACAGCGACGGGTTGAGCAGAGTTATGCCCGCATACATGCGAATTACCGGGCGGAATGGGGTGCAATCGATTTTTTTACGCTTAAAACGCTTGCGCGCACCATTTTTAAAGTGGTGTGCTGATGTGCGTCGACCGGCTGGCAGACTCCGAAGCTCTGGCCGCTCGCTTCCGAATGGGAAGTACTCGCCGCCGGACGGTCGGCTCGCGCGCCTTTCTTAGATAGACACTGGCTGACCGTTTCTAGAGCGTGTTATGCACTTTTGGATCGCTGCGACGGCCTCTGCGCGGGCGCAGTGCAAGGAAGGGGCGACGTGGCGTACTCGAGACGTACGCGAGGAGCCCATGACGCGGCGCGGCGCCTGCGCAGAGGCCGTCCCCTCCGGGTTGCGTCCAAAAGGGCGCCCGCCGGCATTGCGGACCTTGGCCATGGAGTTACCATGCCCTGCGGTCCGCGACTTGGCCGGCACCCTTTTGGACAGCAATGCAGTGATCCAAAAGTGCATAACACGCTCTAACCACGAATAAGTATAGCCATGCCCCCGACTGATGAGAAAAATGTTGACCGAACGATATTTCAAGAAGAATGGTGGCTCGATTGTGTGACTGACGGTCAGTTCGATGTTGTAACGGTCAAGAACACCGGACAGACCATCGGCTGGTTACCTTATGCGGTGCGTAAACGCTGGGGTTTCCGTGTCTCGGAGATGCCATTTCTGACGCACACGCTGGGGCCGGTACTCGCGCTGGCAAGCGGTCGCCCCAACAGTCAGTTGCTACGCAATTTTTCGATAACCAGCGATCTCTTGCAAAGTCTGCCGAAGCTCGCGTATTTCCGTCAGGTCTTGGCGCCGACTCAAGGTGAAGCACTGGCGTATCAGGCAGCGGGATACGAAGTAAAAGTGCAATTCACTTTTATCGCCGACTGTGTCGACATCGGTGCGGCATGGAAGAATATGCGCGACAAGACCCGCAACCTGATAAGACGGTCCGAGGAAAAGTCCGTGGTCGACGCGAGCGGCGATCCGGAAGAGTTCATTAAATATTACGATTTGAATTGCAAAAACCGGAATCGCATTAACCAATACTGGGATCCGAGAACAGAAAAACTCCTGAAATTATGTGTGAGCCGCGACCGCGGCAAGACATTTTTATCCAAGGATCAGAAAACCGGCGCGGTGAACGCGGGAATCTTTGTAGTCTGGGACCACACGACGATGTATTTCCTGATGTCGACCCGAGCACAGGATGCGGCCGACAGCGGCACGGTGAGCTTATTAATATGGCAGGCCATGAACGAAGCGCATCGCCGCGGATTGAAATTCGATTTCGACGGCGTCATCAGCCTGGGAACTTTCAGATTTTTAAGCGGCTTCGGCGGTGACATCGCGCGCCGTTTGGTAGTCGAGAAATTCAGCTTGATCTACCACGCGATGGACAAGACGCGCGCATTGGCTTACGGCAACGTGCGCAAACCGTTTTCTTAGAACCCATCCCAAATCCTTGGCTCTGGATCCACTCGCCCGCACTCATCGCAACTGGTGATGGCAAACGAAGTTCGCAGCTGTCGACGGCCACGGCTCTCGCCCAGCGTTATCTCATCATCCCCGGCGGCAAACGTCCTGCCATACCGCGCAGCAGATTCTTCATGCCGCCTCCGGTCAGCTTCTTCATCATGTCGCGCGTGCTGTCGAACTGGCGCAACAGCTTGTTGACTTCCTGGACCTCGACACCCGCGCCGCTTGCGATGCGGCGCTTGCGCGAGGCTTTGATCAGGTCCGGAAAACGCCGTTCCTGCGGCGTCATCGAATTGATGATCGCAACCGCGCGGCGCATTTCCTTTTCCGGCTGAGCCTTGCGTACCTGATCCTGTAACTTGGCACCGCCCGGCAGTTTTTCGAGCAGCGCGTCGAAGCCACCCATGTTCTCCATCTGCCGCATCTGGTCGCGGAAATCTTCAAGGTCGAATCCTTTCTTGCTGCGCAGCTTCTGTACTAACTTGGCCGACTGCTCCATGTCGACCTTGCGCACCGTCTCCTCGATGAGACCGAGCACATCGCCCTGACCGAGAATGCGCGCTGCAATACGATCCGGAAAGAACGGCTCCAGCGCCGCGGATTTCTCGCCGACACCAATGAATTTGATCGGTGCGCCGGATACGGTACGTACCGACAATGCGGCGCCACCGCGCGCGTCGCCATCAACTTTGGTCAGCACGACACCGGTGAGCGGCAGCGTATCGGCAAAGGCTTTGGCCGTTTTCGCCGCATCCTGACCGGTCATGCTGTCTACGACGAATAGTGTCTCGACCGGATTCAGTGCCGCGTGCAGCTTTGCGATCTCCGCCATCATCTCGGCATCGACCGTGGTGCGTCCGGCCGTATCGACGATCAGCACATCGGCGTACTGCTTGCGCGCGTGCTCCAGCGCGCGCCGGGCGATATCCACCGGATCCTCGCCCGCGTTGCTCGGAAACCATTCCGCACCAACGCTGTCGGCGACGATGCGCAGCTGCTCGATCGCCGCCGGACGATAAATGTCACAGGAAACGACGATCGCCTTTTTCTTCTCGCGCTCGCGCAGCCACAGCGCGAGCTTGCCGGTACTGGTGGTCTTGCCGGAACCCTGCAGACCGCACATCAGGATGACGACCGGAGGCTGCGCGCGCAGATTGAGCGGAACGACTTCGCCACCCAGTGTTTCCGCCAGCGTTTGTTGCACCAGTCGCAGCAGCGTCTGACCCGGCGTCAGGCTCTGCGTCACTTCGACGCCTAGTGCGCGAGTCTTGAAGGACTCGATGAACGTGCGCACCACCGGCAGGGCGACATCGGCCTCCAGCAAAGCCATGCGCAGTTCGCGCGCGGCGGCGCCGACCTGCTCTTCGGTGATACGCCCCTGCCCGCGCAAGCTGTCGAGCACGCGGGTGAAACGATTGCTTAGATTCTCGAACATCGCCATAGCTTACTTCGTCGGTGTGGCTAGCAGCCTGTCGGACTGGGCTGCTAGAACTCGATGGTATCGCCCCGTTTCAAATGCCGGTAGGACCATCCACGCAGGGCGTCCACGCATTCTCTCGCGATCGCGCGTTCACTACCGGGCTTGTGATGCGTGAGCAACAGTTGCGGCCGATGCCGAAGCTTTTTCAGCTCCTGCCCCAACAGAGCCGGCGTGAAGTGCCGCGACAATCTGCCGATCTCGGTTTCTGCGTCGACGAATGACACCTCGATCATCAAATAGTCGAGACGCGGCAGCGCATTCAAATAAGTCCAGATCCGATCATCCGCGTAGGTGTCACCAGTGAACACGAACACCGCGCCGCCGGCATCGATCGAATAGCCGACGCCCGGAACGGTATGCAGCACGTCGAAAGCCGTTGCCTTGATCCGGCCGATAACACGCGGCACCTGCGGCGCCAGCGTCTCGTAAACCAATCGTGGTGCAGAAGCGCTCGGCAGCTGATTGAAATCCGGCCACAGCAGCCAGTTGAACAGATGCGCGCGCAGTGTGGCAATGGTTTCGGCGGTGGCGTGCACGCGCAGCGGCCGGTCGATGCGATCGAACAGCACATCGACCAGCAGCGCAAGGCCACAAACATGATCCAGGTGCGAATGGGTGATGAGCACATCGGTGATGCGGGCCATGCGCGCCAAAGAGAGATCGCCGACACCGGTCCCGGCATCGAGCAGAACGTGATCATCAATCAGCAGGCTCGTAGTGCGAAGACCGGGACCGATTCCGCCGCTACATCCTAAAATTTTGATTTTCATGGACTCTTGCATCCGGCGCGGAAATACTAACATAGTGTTCCGGCCGGCTCGGCATGGCTGGGCACCGTAAACAGATGGGGCCTGTTAACAGTTGTCTAATCGCTGCGTTGTCGCCAAAAATGCTGGCGGGCAAGGCGCGACGAGCACGGTGTACCAAGGTACATGAGCGAGGAGCAACGCAGCATGGCGGCATTTTTGGCGGCAACCCGAGGGGCCAGACCTGGAGAGGGCGCAGCGATCAGACAACTGTTAACAGACCCTAGGAACCCATCACTCAGATGATCATCGGATTGAGCGCGTTGGCTGCGGTCGCGTATCTGGCGGCGGCGTGGCGTGCGTGGCGCGAAAGCGCCGGCTCACCGTGGACGCCACTAGCGCTGGTGTTTCACGTCGCGGCGCTGTACCTGCAAATCGTGCGCAATGGCACCCTGGAGATCGGTGTTACCACAGCGCTATCGCTGCTTGCCTGGCAATCGGCAATTCTGCTGTGGGGATTTTCACTGCGTGAACGATTGCACCCGCTCGGCACTGTGTACTACCCGTTCGCCGCACTGTTCGCACTGTCCGCAGCCCTGCTGCCGACCCATGGCAACCGCGTCCCGCTCGATGACTGGGGAATCGGCGTTCACATCGCGTTTTCGATTCTCAGCGCCGGCGTTCTTACGCTTGCTTCGATCCATGCCGTCGGAATCGCAGTACTCGATCAAGTCCTGCGCACTCCGGGAAACCTGACGCTGGCGCAGCGCATGCCGCCGCTGCAAACGATGGAACGACTCCTGTTCCGCCAGATCGCAGTCGGTTTCTTCCTGCTCAGCCTGACGATTCTCAGCGGCCTCCTATTTGTGCACGATTTGTTCGGTCAGCATCTTGCGCAGAAGACCCTGCTGGCGATCGGTGCATGGCTGATTTTCGGCGTGCTGCTGTGGGGACGTGTGCGCTATGGCTGGCGCGGCCGCACCGCCATCCGCTGGACGCTTTCAGGCTATGGGACGCTGGTGGCGGCATATTTCGGAAGCAAGCTGATCCTCGAACAATTTCTTGGTGAGCACTGGAGTTAGCACTTGTTTCCGAGAATTTGGTTGATGTGGTGGCGCTTGACATGCACGCCAGCTCTTTTTAGTTATGTACTTCCATAGCATCTGAAAAACGTCTGTCTTGGACGACATTCCCATATCCGCTCTGCTTGCCCTACTTGTCCTGCTCGTAGGTCTTGCCGCGTTTTTCTCCGGTTCCGAAACCGGGCTGATGATGCTGAATCGCTATCGGCTGCAGCATCGCGCGCGTCAGGGCGAGCGCAGTTCACGGCTGGCGCTCTCGCTGCTGCAACGGCCGGATCGCCTCATCGGACTTATCCTGCTTGGCAACATCGCCGTCAACAGCCTCGCCGCGTTCGTGGCAACGCTGATTGGTCTGCGGCTGGGCGGCGACACTGGCGGCTTGATCGCAACCGGTATCCTCACGGTGTTTCTGCTGGTGTTTGGAGAAGTTGCGCCGAAAACATTGGCCGCGCTGCATCCCGAGCGCGTCGGCCTGCCGGCGGCGTACGTATATGCGCTGCTGCGCTGGCCGCTCTACCCGGTCGTATGGTTGCTGAACGGTGCCGGCAATGGCGTGCTACGGCTGTTCGGCGTCACCCCTGAAGACGCCGAACAACACAGCCTGAGCAGCGAGGAATTGCGCTCCGTGGTGGCCGAGGCCGGCGCCATGATTCCACAGCGCCACCAGCGCATGCTGTTGTCCATCCTCGATCTGGAGCGGGCAACGGTCGAAGACATCATGGTGCCGCGCAACGAAATCATCGGCGTCGATATCTCGGAGCCGTGGGACAAGGTGTGTGAACAGATCATCAACAGTCAGCACACGCGCCTGCCGGTTTTCGACGGGTCCATCGAAGACCTGCGCGGCGTCATCCATCTGCGTCGTGTCGTCAAGCTGATCACCGAAGGCCGCTTCAATGCGGAATCGCTGCTCAAGCTCGCACGCGAGCCCTATTTCATCCCCGAGGGCACGCCACTCAATCACCAGCTGCTGAATTTTCAGGACCAGAAACGCCGCATCGGCTTCGTCGTCGATGAGTACGGCGACATCCAGGGCCTGGTGACGCTGGAAGACATTCTTGAGGAAGTGGTCGGCGAATTCACCACCGATCCCGCCACGCGCGTGAAAAACGTCTATCTCGACGCGGACGGAAGCGTGCTCGTGCATGGTTCCGTGACGATTCGCAGTCTGAACCGCTCGCTCGGCTGGAAGCTGCCCACCAACGGACCGAAAACCCTGAACGGCCTGGTGGTCGAGCAGATCGAGGACATTCCCAAACCCGGCCGTTCCGTGCAGATCGGCGACTACCGCATCGAGATTACCGAAACGCGCGAGAACGCCGTGAAACTCGCTCGCATCCGCCCACCGGCCGCGCGTGCGGTGCAAGGGGCCATTGCCGCAGCGCCTAACTGACCGCGCGCGCGGCTTAGGGCGCAGCGATCAAAGACTTGACAAGACGCTCTAGATCATCGCGGCCAGGCGCGAACTCTGATTGATCGCCCGTTTCGCATCGAGCTCGGCGGCGACGTCGGCACCGCCAGTCAGGCGTACGCTGGCCCCCGCTTTCACCAAGGGCTCGTAAAGCTCGCGCAGCGGCTCCTGGCCGGCACAAATGATGATGTTGTCGACTTCCAGCACGGTCGGCTTGTCGCGCTTCGAACCGAAACTGATGTGCAAACCGCGATCATCGATGCCTTCATAGTTGATCCCATCGAGCAGCTCGACTTTCTTCATTTTCAGAGCGGCGCGGTGGATCCAACCAGTGGTCTTACCAAGCCCGTCGCCGAGCTTGCCCGCTTTACGCTGAAGCAAATAAACCTCGCGCTCGGCCGGGGTAATCCGCGCCGGTGCGACACCGCCACGTGCCGAAGCCGGATCGACGATGCCCCATTCCCGCATCCATTCCTTAAGATCGAGTGTCGGCGAATGGCCGCCGTGCACGAGAAATTCCGCAACGTCGAAACCGATGCCGCCGGCGCCGATTACGGCGACGCGCTTGCCGATTGGTTTGCTGTGTAGCAGTACATCGATGTAGCTGAGCACCTTGGGATGATCCTGCCCGGGAATGCTGGGCACACGCGGAACCACGCCCGTCGCCAGCACGATTTCCTCGTAGCCGCCTTTCAGCAGAACGTCTGCCGATACCCGTGAATTCAGGTGCAGCTTGACGCCGGTACGCTCGATACGGACCCGGAAGTAACGCAGCGTTTCGTGGAACTCCTCCTTGCCGGGCACGCGCTTGGCCATATTGAACTGGCCACCGATTTCGCTGCCTGCCTCGAACAGATCCACCGTATGTCCACGCTCGGCAAGCACCGTCGCGCAAGACAGGCCGGCCGGTCCGGCACCGACGACAGCGATGCGCTTGCGGGTGACGACCTTCGTGAAAACCAGTTCGGTCTCATGGCAGGCGCGCGGATTGACGAGACAGGAAGCGACCTTGCGCTGGAATGCATGATCCAGACAGGCCTGATTGCAGGCAATGCAGGTATTGATTTCCTCGGCGCGCCCTTCGGCCGCCTTGCGCACAAAATCCGCATCGGCGAGAAACGGACGCGCCATCGATACCATGTCCGCATCGCCATCGGCGATGACTTTCTCGGCGACCTCCGGCGTGTTAATGCGATTGGTCGTACACAGGGGGATTCGCACTTCGCCCTTCATCTTGCGCGTAACCCACGCAAACGCAGCACGCGGCACCGAGGTGGCGATGGTCGGGATGCGCGCCTCGTGCCAGCCAATCCCCGTATTGATGATGGTCGCGCCCGCCCGCTCGATCGCCTTGGCCAGCGTCAACACCTCATCCCAGTTGCTGCCTTCGGGAATCAGATCGAGCATCGACAGACGATAGATGATGATGAAATCCTTGCCGACCGCTTCGCGGGTGCGTTCGACAATTTCCACCGGCAGCCGCATGCGATTCTCGTAGGAGCCCCCCCATTCATCCTTGCGCCGGTTGGTGTGGGTCACGAGAAACTGATTGATGAAATAACCCTCCGATCCCATGATCTCGATGCCGTCGTAGCCCGCCTCGCGCGCCAGCGTCCCGCAACGCACGAAATTCTTGATCTGCCGCTCGACGCCCCGCGCCGGCAGCCCACGCGGCGTGAACGGCGTGATCGGCGACTTGATACGGCTCGGCGCCACCAGCAACGGGTGATAGCCGTAGCGGCCCGAATGCAGAATCTGCAGCGCGATCTTGCCGCCCTCGTCGTGCACGGCTTTGGTGATCGGGCGGTGTTCGCTGGTCGTGCCGGAACTGGACAGGCGCGACGCGAACGGTGAGACCCAGCCTTCCATGTTCGGCGCAAAACCGCCGGTGACGATCAGGCCGACGCCGCCGCGCGCGCGCTCCGCGAAATAGGCGGTCAGACGCGGGAAATGGGTACGGTTATCTTCCAGGCCTGTATGCATCGACCCCATCACGACACGGTTGCGCAATTGCGTGAAGCCGAGGTCGAGCGGCGCCAGAAGATGCGGGTAGGCGGTGGACAAGAGTTAACTCCCAGCAGACATGACGAGATGAAATATCGCGGACGATCCGATAAGCATAGCGGTGGCGGCGGCAATCCGCCCGCCAACCACCCTGCGGCTTCACTGTCCGGCGGCAGAAACTTAGGGCTTTTCGGACTTGGGATGGATCTGCCGCGGCTTCGGGCGCTTCGACGAAAACTGCGCGCGCCTTCGTCAAATATGACCCGATATTCTCCTCAACCCCGCGCTGTTTCCACCGCAAGCGCCTAAACCCTCGTGACGATCCCCCAAGCCGACAGGCCGCTAGGGAATTTTTTTGGGGATACCTTATTATGATTCGCCCGCGTGGTCGCACCCACCTCAGTGACGAGAGATCCGCCGATATGATCCGTAGAGTCGTTTTCAATCAGAAAGGGGGCGTGGGTAAAACCACGATCGTCTGCAATCTGGCAGCCATCGCTGCGTCGCGGGGGTTGCGCACGCTGGTCATCGACCTTGATACGCAAGGGAACGCCACGCATTACCTGCTGGGCGAACATCAGCCACCTCCCGATCGCACGATCGCCGATTTCTTTGAATCCACGCTGGGTTTCTCGCTGCAATCCACGCCGCTGGTGACTTTCGCCACCAACACGGCGGTCGAAAATCTGGACATCATCGCTTCCGATCCGCGCCTCGACGAATTGCAGGTCAAGCTCGAAGCCAAGCAAAAAGTGCAGAAACTGCGGCAGGCGCTCGACAAACTGCGCGACTACGACGCCGTGTTCATGGACACACCGCCGGCGCTCAATTTCTATAGCCGCTCGGCGCTGATCGCGGCGGACCGCTGCTTGATCCCGTTCGATTGCGACGAGTTCTCACGCAAGGCGCTATACACGCTGATCGACAACATCAACGAAATCCGCGCCGACCACAATGAGAATCTGGATATCGAAGGCATCGTCGTCAACCAGTTCCAGTCGCGCGCGAAACTGCCGGCGCGGCTCGTCGAAAGTCTGAAGGCCGAAGGACAGCCAATCCTCGATCCGCCGCTGTCGGCGTCGGTGCGCGTACGCGAATCGCACGAACTGCGCATGCCGCTAATCGATCTGGATCCCACACATCGCGTCACGCGCGAATTCGTCGAGCTGTACGACGCGCTGCGCGCCTGAAGTTATTGGTCCTAATACACGTCCCAGCGCGGCAACAGCTGCCCGTCCTCGTCGAAGCGGAAGCGATGGTGGTACCAGCCTTCGCCGAACAGCTGCAGCGACGCTTCGTCGGCACGTAACGGCAGATCGGCCATTTCACTGCGCTTGAAGTTATGGGCCCGGCTCAGCAGCAGTTGCGCCAGTTCCATATCGCGCACGGCGAAGGCGAACGGCAGCAATGTCGCGCTGAGCGTGTCATTACCGTCGCCGTCCAGCTCGCTGAATATCCCCGAAAATGGCGCGGGTGGCTTGGGCGGGACATGCATAGCGCCGGCCATCGGTGCCAGCAAATCGAGCAGGCTTTTGTCGGAGTCCGGCGAAAAACCCGCCCACAGATAAACACGGATCGCGTCGATTTCGCCGTGATCGCCGATCGTGACCGGCTCGACCTCGCCGCGCGCATCGATACCCAGGCCGTCGGGCACGATACCGTCATGGACCGCACGCCCCATCATGTGCAGGTACGTTTGCCATACGGCCCGCCAGGGCCCCGAGGGATTCGCTTTTTCGAAATAGCGCGCCTGGAAACCGGGCAGATCGCAGGAACGCGATTGCCATACCGCATCCGCCGGGCGGGACGCGGAGCCGGCGAGCAGCGCCGGGTTGCGCCGCTCGCCGACACCCGCAATTTCGACTGCCGCGATCCGCGCCAGCAACAGATTGCCGAGCTTGCCCAGTTCCGGTTGTTCCCATAGCCGCGCCGCTTCGAGCAGGTCATAAGCGAACCAGAGATCGGCGCCCGAGGCGGAGCCGGCGTCGATCACGCCGAAGCTGCCGTCATCGCGCCGTCCCCACACGGATACCGGCAACCGCAAACCCAGGTGCCCGCCGGCAAGATTGCTATCCGACCAGGCGAGGATGTGCGAAAAACGCTGCCGATCGTGCGCAACCAGCGCGAAGAACAATGCATACGCTTCACTGCGCGAAGTGGTGCGCGCGGCGCTGGGATCCTCGATCACACGGCCATCGTTCTGCACGAACTTGTCCGCGTAGCGGTGCCAGGCGAACCACGGCCAGTGCGCGAACAGGTATGAAGCACCGAACATCATGAGCACAGCGGTCAGCGCGGAGATGATCAGCCGTAACATTTGCCCTGCCCTCGCTCAAGGTAAGTGCGTGCAACTAGCAGCCTGTCGGACTTGGACGATCTGCTGCGGCTTCGGCCGCGTGGACGAAAATTGCGCGCGCCTTCGTCAAATATAGCCCGATATTCTCCTCGGGCGCGCACAGTTTTCACCTCACGCGCCCAAAGCCTCGCAACCATCAATCATGCCCGGCAGCCAGCCAAACCCGGCAAAGGACCCGTCACGCTCGGGAGCGCATCGTTTCCTGCTGCTTGGCCTCCACCCACAACCGCTCCATCGCTTCCAGTCGTTCGGGCCCTGCCGCGGGGAGGCTTTGACGATGTTCGAGAATATACCGCCAGCGGCGCTCGAATTTCGCATTGGCCTGCCGCAGCGCCGCCAGCGGGTCGGCGTCCAGATGGCGCGAGAGGTTGATCACCATGAACAGCAGGTCGCCCAGTTCGTCGAGCCGTTCGGCCGGCGTCACGGCGGCGCGCAACTCGCCGATTTCCTCGGCAAGCTTCAGCCATAGACCTTCCTCGTCGTTCCAGTCGAACCCCTCGGCCGCCGCATCACGCTGCAAGCGCAGAGCCGCCGCAACCGGATCACTCACCACCGATCACCTTGTTGCGAAATCCCCACAGGATTGCGGCCGTCGCGCCCCAGATGCGGTACGAGCCCCAGTGCAGTTCCAGTGTGGGAATTTCGACGCCGCCATGCCGCTCGATGCGACGCTCGTAATTTTCCGCCGCCAGCGCGACCGCGAGCGGCAGATCGAAGACTTCGGCCACCTCGTCCGCATGCGGCGCGGGCGTGAACGGCGTTGCCACGAATCCCACCACCGGCGTGATGCGATAACCGCTCAGTGTCGGATAATCGTCGAGGAAGCCGACGATCTCCACCGTCTCATCGGGCAGGCCGACTTCCTCGCGGGCCTCACGCAGCGCCGACAGCACCAGGCTGGCATCGGTGTCGTCACGGCGGCCGCCCGGAAAGCTGATTTGCCCGCGATGCTCGCGTAAGCGTTCGGAACGCCGTGTCATCAACACGCTGGGCTCTGCGCCGAAAGTCATCACGGCCAGCAGCACCGCCGCCGGTTTGAGCCGCGCATTGAACTCCGGCGTCACCATCATCGCCGTCAGCGGTGTCGGCAGGCCCAGATCGGCGAAACTGCGCGGATGTTCCGCGCTGCCCGCCAGCGCCGTACGGATGCGTTGTAGCGGATCGCTCATGACGGCGTCACGCGCCGAGTCCGCGCGCAAGGTCGGCGATGATGTCTTCGACATTTTCCAAGCCCACGGCGACACGGATCAGCCCTTCGCCGATACCCGCGGCCTGCCTCGCCTCGGCTGTCACGCGGCCATGCGTTGTCGTCGCCGGATGTGTGATGGTGGTGCGTGTGTCGCCGAGATTGGCCGTGATCGAAATCATCTTCACGGCATCGATGAGACGCCACGCTGCTTCGCGGCCGCCCCTGACGTCGAACGAAACAATGCCGCCGAAACCACGCTGCTGCCGCTTCGCCAGCTCATGTTGCGGATGTTCGGGCAGCCCTGGATAGTAGACGCGCTCGATCACAGGCTGATCACGCAACCACAGTGCCAGCTTGAGCGCGGCCTCGCTGTGCGCACGGATGCGCAGGCCCAGCGTTTCCAAGCCTTTGAGAAACACCCAGGCGTTGAACGGCGACAGGCTCGGACCGGCGGTGCGCACGAAACCGAACAAGTCCTTGCCGACGCGCTGCGCGTCGCCGACCACGGCGCCGCCGACGCAGCGCCCCTGCCCATCCAGGTACTTCGTTGCCGAATGGACTACCAGATCCGCGCCCAGCTTCAACGGCTGCTGCAATACGGGCGTCAGAAAGCAGTTGTCCACCGCCAGCAGACAACCCGCATCATGCGCGATATCGGCCAATGCACGGATATCGACGATATCGGTCAGCGGATTGCTCGGTGATTCCGCGAACAACAACCGCGTCTGCGGCGTGATCGCACGCTTCCAGTCGCCGAGGTTGACCTGATCGACATAGGTCACGCCGAGCCCGAACTTGCTCAACACATTGTTGAACAGGCTGATGGTCGAACCGAACAGCGCGCGCGAAGCGACGATGTGATCGCCGGACTTCAGCAATGCCAGGCACAGCGAAAGAATCGCCGCCATGCCGCTGGCCGTGGCAACGCAAGCATCTCCGCCCTCAAGAATGGCGAGACGCTTCTCGAATGCCTGCACGGTCGGGTTGGTGAACCGCGAATAGATGTTGCCGGGCATCTCGCCGGAGAACACCGCCGCCGCATGCGCGGCGCTCTCGAACACGAACGACGACGTCAGATGCACGGCCGCCGAATGCTCGTGCTCCCCGGTGCGGGGTTCCGCCGCGCGGACGCCAAGCGTCGCCTCACCCCAGTTTTCGAATTCAGTCATTGTCGTAAGCGGCTAAGCCGCCTGCAAAATCGCGGTTGCGACAGAACAGCGATTTTAGCGGACATGGCAATGGCGTGCGGGCGCGTCGGTCAAATCCTGATCGGAAAATCGGAACGGACCGACTCAATTCCGGCCGTGCAAGCGTTGAAATTTACGCTTCGAAATACGCCGACCACAATCTCAGACATCGATGGAGACGTGGATAACGGAGGACCGCGCCACATCGATTCCGAAGCCAGCGCAGGAGCGAGAGCGTCCCGTTGCTGGCCAAAGCGTCGTAAGCCACATGCCGGCAAGGTAGACTCTTGTCATGGGTTTTTCACGGCTTCCTTAAAGGCTGTTATGTAAATACACGTGATGCTTTCGAGATTGCGTCAGCAGTGCTCGTTGCTCTTGGGGGCGGCGGCGCAGTTGTCGCCTCTTTTTCTGCGTGGCTCGGAAAGGTTTGGGCTGATCGCCTCATGGCCAGAGAGAGAGAGCTGATCAAGAGGAAAAGCTCGAAAGCCTAAGAGCCAAGCTTGCAAAGACAAACGAAGCGGCGTTGTCGGAGCTGAAAACGGCCTTAGAAGTGGCCAAGGCTAAGCACCTATCAGGTCACGACGACAAAATAAAGATATATCGTTTAGTTGTGGATGTAGTGTCTGAAATTCTGAGTGATCTTGATCTCCATCATATGGGGCAATTTCCAGCGGAAGAAGCAGCGCGGCGTATGGACCAGTTTAATCGGGGACGCATGCGTGCCTATGGTTACCTTGCGATGCTTGCACCTCAAAGCGTGATGGATGCAGCAGATGCATTGTTCGACGACGTCATCCAAGTAGCAGGTGGATCACTTCCCTATGACTGGAATCGGACTAGAAGACATATTCTGAGTCTATTGAATGCCGTTAGAGTGGATATTGGCTACGACGTCAGCCCGGTAGAGTATCGCGGGGTCCTTTGAACTGAGCAGTCGGGAGTATGAGTAACAAAAGTTCGAGGACAAGGGTGACGCTCATCGGTGACCGTTGGCATCTTCGATCCATCTACACTCGTTATATTGGCTCCCGCAAGTCAGCAATGATTTGGGGAAGATCAACTGTCGTACGAATCCCCGCCGGCGCGGCGCAGACGTAAGGAATGGCGTTGACCGCGCGGTGCGCCGTATAACCCGGCGAGATGGCGGGCCAGCGGTCGGCGGGCACCGGCATTTGGATGCTGACATCCAGTGGTGCGTCGCCATCGACGGTTATGTGCCAGCCGTTCGAGCGCAGGTTCCAGTCGGCGTCGATGTCGGTGGTGCAATACCAGGTGGCGACGAAGTTCAGCAGGATTTTGCCCTTGCGCATGCCGGAGATCGTCGTTCGCTGAGCGGCCACGGTGCCTGCTTCGATCGTGCCGGCAGCGATGCGCGTGCTGCGGCGCGCAACCTTCGTCTCTCCATGCGCTTCGATGGCGTCCAAGGGCAGGCCCACGGCATCGGCCACGAGTCGGAGCGACGGACCGAAGGCTTCGCGCAGATGATGCGCACGTCCTTCATTGGCCTGCGCAATTGAAGGCTGTCCGAATCCCATCACGCCAAATATCAACTCGGGCGAATTGCGCGGTGAAAGATCCGCGTATTCGTTGATGTTGAGGCGGTCGAGGCGTCGCTGGATTGAAGTCAGCACCAGCGGCATCGCTTCGGTAATGAAGCCGGGACTGCTGCCGGTAGCATGGATTGAGGTGTTGCCGCGGCGGCAGGCGTCTTCCAATTGAGCGCGTATCGCCGGATCGAGGTTCGCCGGATTCTGAAGCTCGCTGCGCGTGGTGACGATGTTCAAACCTCCGGCCAGCAGCCGGCAGATGTCATCGAAGTTGCACCCTTGCTGCATGTACAGCACGCAGTCGGCGCCGAGGCTGAGAATCTCGTCGATATCATGTGTGGCAGTCACGCCAACCTTGCCGAGTCCGCAGAATTCGCCGGCGTCGCGCCCCACCTTGGCTTCGGAGTGGACGTACAGGCCCGCCAAACTCATGTTCGGATGTTCGATGACGGCTCGCAGCGCGCGAGTGCCGATATTGCCAGTGGCCCATTGGACGACCCGGTACGGCCGCGGTGAGCCTTGCGGCCTGTTGTTAGGGAGTTGGCTCATTGCAATCCTCAGCAAGTAATTGATTATTGTGGTGCCGCCGCCAGCGGATGATGTGGCGCCACGATGCGCTTGAACTTCCCGCTTGTTCTTATTGATGAACACCACTGATGTGTAAACAGGGACATCGTAGCAAGGTTGCCTCCCGCCGCTCCAGTCCAGCCGTTCTCTGCGACACCCCTTGGTGATGCCTTTCATACCGGAAGGCATCGAGCCCGTGGCGTGTTTGGCTACCGTAATCCGTTATCAGAGCTGAGGTATTGCGATGCGGAGCCGTGGGGAATAAAGCAAAATCCTAGTCTGGGATTAGTCTATTCAGTAGCCGTATTCAGGAGATGAAAATGTTCGGGACGTCAGGAAATTCTTACAGAAACACGCTTTGGGGAATTGCCAGCACGCTGCTGGCAGCCGTTGTCTGCATTCCAGGAGTGGCGAACGCGGCTCCTCCCAACGACGATATCGCCAACGCCATTGCGCTCAATGTTCAAGGCACGGCGCTTAATTTCAGTGTAGTCGGTGCCACTGCAGCGGCTACCGATCCAAGCTGCGGTGCGCCGGTGTATCAGTCGGTCTGGTACAGATACACCTCGCCGGTCAGCCAGTTCATCGAAGCGAACATCAGCAGCGAGACTGCCCAGCGTCCACGCATGTCGGTATGGTCCGGCGCGCCGGGCGCGCTATCGCTCGTGCAATGCAATGCCGATGCGCATGAAGTGGAATTCCAAGCCAGTGCCGGCACCACTTATTACTTCGAGGTCTACTCGCCTGTCGCCAATGGCGAGTCGCAGCTCAACCTGAACGTCAACCCGCACGCCTACGTCAATCCGACCTCGGCAATCCCGCCGCTCAATGACCTGTTCTGGTACGCCGGACAGATTCCGGGTCTGCCCTGGTCGACGACGGCCGACGTCGGCGCCGCCGAGGGCGATGACACCTACGATCCGCTGACCTATTGCAACACCAGCGGCGGCATCACGTTCTGCTATCCGTTTGGCGACACACTCTGGTACCAGTTCACCGCCACGACGGCGGAAGAAGTCGACGCACTGTTCACCGGCGTCTTCGACGCTCCGATCGTACAAGTCATGACCGGCGACATCGACAACGCGGTGCTGGTCGCGAACAGTTTCAGCGGCAAGCACAAGACCGGCGCGACGCGCTTCTCCACGCAGGCTGGCGTCACGTACAAGGTGGAGTTTGCATCCAGCTACGAGCATCTGGACTCGATGCCCGCTCAGTTGGCCGTGCGACCGGCGCCGGCACCGACCGGTGGCACCGTTTCGGTGTCACCGACGGGCAAGCTGTATCGCCGCTGGGTGTTGATCCCGGACGTCGGCTACCAGTTGCAAACCCACGTCGTCGTCACCGCCCATGTGACCTGTCAGGCGGCGATCCCATCAATCAACCTCGCAGTGACTGTCGCGCAGGGCGCCAACACGGTCTCCGGCAATGGCACCGCGCCGTGTTCGTCCGGCTCCGGTAACACGACGCTCGACATCAACCTTGCGCCGAATGGATTCCACGGCGGAGCATCAACAGTCACCGTCAACGCCTCCGACTTCGACAGTAACTACTATCAGCAGGCGGGACCGTCCACCGTCGCTTTGAAGCTGTCTGCGGGTCCCTGATATCAGGCAGCGCTCCATTCAGGCGCGCTACCAATCTGCCAATCTGCACTCGTCATCTATGGCCGTCACGCGATTCCGTGCGAACGGAGTCGCGTGACGGTAGCGGTAACACGGATGCCACGCCGAGGTCCGCTGCTGATCACGTTCGGCATTAAGCGGACATTAATGCCCACAACGCCATATTTCCGATCTTGGCTCACGTTCGTTCGTCGCGTGTGCCTTGATCGAAGACGGCGTATTCAGAGCGAACATCTAGATTCAGGGAGGAATCTCAGTGAACGCTTTCGCACTCACCATCTATTTACGCCGAGCGACGCTCGCCACTTGCCTTCTCGTCCTTTCCGCATCGAGCTTCTCGGTGTCCGCACAGCCCGGTGCTCCGCTGGGGCCGCCATTTGCGGTAAGCAATACGGTCTCTCCGACGGATGGCAGCGATATCGACGGAAAGCCTGTCATCGCACGTGACGCTTCGGGCGATTTCGTGGTGGTCTGGTATCACGATTTTCAGGATGTCAATTTTCCAGGTGACATTGCGGGAATTTATGCACGCGCCTTCGCTGGAGACGGCACCCCGTTGTCCGCGCAGTTCGTAGTGTCGGCAACTCCGCCGACGACGCATGCGGTCGCCATCGACGACAGTGGAAATTTCGTGGTGGTATGGACTGCGGTGAGCAGTACCGATTCGCGTTCCCATCTCTATGCGCAACGCTACGATATCGCGGGCACTCTTCACGGCGATATGATCGATGTCACCGCCATCACACCCGCCAGCGGGTCAATCACCTCAGCGCTTGCACCGAATGTCGTGATGGACACCGCCGGAAACTTCGCGGTGGGTTGGAGTCACCTTGTAACTCTGCAGGCGACTGGCCAGAGCATGAGCCCAAGCTCGTCGCAGCCTCTAATGCTCCAATCTATCCATGCGCGCCTCTACAACGCCGACGGAACACCAAAAGCGAAGTCGTTCTCCGTGCAGACCGGGACTCCCGTTGTCGGTACCGATTTCGATTTCACTCCGAGAATGGCGATGGATCCCTCCGGTGACTTGGCTTTCGTCTGGGTAAACGAGCGAGCGCAGAACCGCTTTGCTCTCTATGGCCGGCTGTTCGCTCCGGATGGCGGGCCGGTAGCGGATTCCTTCCGGATATCCGAGCCAGGCCTCTATGCGCAGGAACCATCGGTGGCAATGGATGGCGCCGGCAATTTCGTCGTCACCTGGATCGGCTGGCCGACTCCCGCACCGATCGCAAACGAAGGAGTCTATGCACGGCTTTACTCGGCGGGAGGCACTGTCACAGGCGATTCGTTCCTTGTTTGGCAATCGGCTCCCATTCCACCACCCGGGCCACCCGCCCCTGAACTGCCCGACGCCGACGCCGTTGCCATGGATCGAAACGGCAACTTCGCAGTGTCGTGGGGTACCAGCCTATTCGAAGCAGGAAGAGTTATCGACGCCATGTACGGTGAATTTTTCACACCGGAGGGTTGGGCATTGGGCGGACAATTCATCATCGACATTGCCGCGTTCGATCAATTCGGCGGCATCGGTGTCGACGCCAGCGGCAACCTCGTCGCGACGTGGGTGCACTCAGGATATGCAGGCGGTGGCGATCACATCGAAGGAGCGCTCTTCGCGGGGCCCTGATTGATCCCGTTGGTGACTATCCCAAACTGGGGTTTGCGGCTTCGCTAAATGATGTCAGAGGAGAGATTGCTGACTCCCGTTTAGCATTTCGGGTTCGTGAAAATTACCAAGGCCGACTCCAACCAATCGATACAAAAGTTTGTCGTTCTCGGAAACCCGCTCGCGCAGCTGGAGCGCTATGCAGATTAATTCTTCAAGGGATGCAGGAGGCGCGGGCGGCGTTATGCTCCTGGTCAGCACCTGAAAATCCGAAGTCTTCAACTTGAGGATCACTGTACGTCCCACGCGTGTTTCTTTGCGAGACGCGCTCCAGGTTTTTGCCGCGAGACGGCGGATCGCCGCTTCGGTTTCGTGCAACGGGACGTCGGTTTCGAAGGTGTCCTCGGCTGAGATGGACTGGGTCGGGCGATTGGGAACAACCGGCCGCTCATCGACGCCGCGGGCGAGTTCAGCCAGGCGCAGACCATACTTGCCGAACAATTTTTCCAACTCGGAGACAGCAACCTCTCGCAGTTGGCCCACAGTCTTTATTCCGAGTTGTTCGAGGCGCGCGCCGTTCACCTTGCCGACGCCCGGAATTCGATGCACGTCGAGACCATCGAGAAAGGATTCGACATCCGCGGGTCGAACCACAAACTGGCCATTTGGCTTGTTAAGGTCCGAAGCGATCTTTGCCAGAAATTTGTTCGGAGCGATGCCGGCCGACGCCGTGAGATGAAGCTCGTTGCGAATCTCCTGCCGAACCTTCGTTGCGATCGCCGTGGCGCTGTCCGTGCCGGATTTTGGGTGCGTGACGTCTAAGTAGGCCTCGTCAAGGGAGAGCGGCTCGACCAAATCGGTCTGGCGCAAGAGGATTTCTCTCACTGCCCGTGACGCTGCTCTGTAGCGACTAAAGTCAGGGGGTACGAATACGGCGTCCGGACAGAGGCGTTCAGCGCGCACCGCTGGCATCGCTGAATGAATCCCATAACGGCGGGCCTCATAGGAGGCGGCACACACGACTGACCGGTTTCCGCGCCAGGCGACGACCACAGGCCTGCCCCGCAATGAGGGATCATCCCGCTGCTCCACTGAAGCATAGAAGGCATCGAGGTCGACGTGGACGATCTTGCGCATATCGTCATTTTCCATCAAACCTGCGCGGGAAACGCAGCGTAATTGTCAGCCGCACTGATCGGGCGGCAGCAGATTCAATAGCACCCAATCCGCACTGGAATTTTAGGACACGGAGACGCACGCTCTGCTGCCCATCTACTTCAGAGAATTACGCGTCTCTGGCTCCGGCCTGTGCTTCTCCGAACGCGTAAACCCGCAGGATATGCGGGAGATTTTATCGCTTCGATAATTAAAAATATTAATACAATCAACATATATGCGGTGAATGCAGCCTTCCGCAAACCCTGCTCCGCCGAAATGCGTACATGCGATGCCTTGATGCACTGCAACCAACCATTGACTGGTTTGCACTTACTTAAGGTAAGCTTGAGAGCATAAGGCAGCTTGTATGAGTCGCCAATACAAATGTTGATAAGCGGTGTGACGAGGGGAGATAAAAAATGGATTTGATGAACCATTCAGGCCGTGCTCTGCGTGGCGCGCGGAAACTGGCTGCGATCGCTGTTATCACCACGCTGAGCGGTTACGCTGCCCAGACGCAAGCCGCTACCAGCGGCTCCCTGCAATGGCCGTCTTGGGGCGGCGGTGTGTTGAATCAGAACTACGCCGCGGGGGAAACCAAGCTGAGCCCTGCTACGGTCCCGAACCTCAAACCGCTTTGGGTCTACAGCACTCAGGCTTCGGTTTCATCCACACCGACCGTCGATGGCGCCAATGTCTACGCCACCGATTGGAAGGGCTACATATACAAATTGAATCGCGCTGACGGCACTTTGGTTTGGTCGCACAATCTGACCGAGTACACCAAGAATCGCAGTTCGTTGTCGCGCAACAGCCCGGCTATCAGCGATTCGCTGCTTGTAGTCGGGGATCAATCCGGCCCGACCGTGATCGCAATCAATAAAAGTGATGCGTCCAAGGCATGGGTAACGGATCTGAATGCTTACGGCTCCACCAAAGGCGTCATTACCAGTTCACCGGTTATCTACAACAATCGCGTCTACGTCGGAGTTTCTTCGCTCGAAGAAGTCACAATTCTATTTCATGGGCGGAAAGGTCTGTCGTTTCGCGGCAGCGTTGCGGCGCTCGATCTGGCGACCGGCAAAATTTTGTGGCAGACGCCGACCGTTCCGGACGGTTACACAGGCGGTGCCGTATGGAGCAGCAACCCCGTAATCGATGCAGCGCGCGGTTCCTTGTACGTGACGACGGGTGACAACTACAGCGTGCCCGCCGATGTCGTCACTTGCATCAACAGCACGACGAATCAGGATCAGAAGACTGCCTGTCTGGCGGCGGAGGACAGTATCGATGCGGTGGTGGCCTATGATCTGCAGACCGGCAAAATGAAGTGGAATCACCGCATGCAGGGGGTGGACGTGTGGAACGTCTTGTGCGGTCTGCCGAAATCTTCTGTGACGGATACGAGCAATTCCGCGCGGTGCCCAGTGAAAGGCAACAATGTTGATTTGGATTTCGGAGCAGGCGTCAATGTCATCAACAGCCATTTGATCGGCGCCGGTCAGAAAAGCGGCATTTACTGGGCACTCAATCCGGACGATGGCAGTGTCGTCTGGTCCAGCCCGGCAGGTCCTTCCGGTGCCGAGGGCGGTATCGAATGGGGCTCGGCAACCGACGGTAACCGCGTTTACGTGGCGGAAGCTAATTTTGAAGCCCAGAAGTTCCTGCTGGGCCCCGATAACAAGACCAGCTGGAGTGGTGGTTCCTGGGCGGCTCTCGATGCCACGACGGGAAAAGTGATCTGGCAGACACCCGCAACTAAAGGCAAGAGGAATAAACCGACCATTACCACCGGTGGTGTCACCATTGCGAACGGCGTGCTTTTCGCTGGCACTGTGGATGGGGACTTCGTCGCCCTTGATGCCAGCAACGGCAACGTCCTCTGGACGTATGCCAGCGGCGGTTCGGTAATCGACGCACCGTCAGTCGTCGATGGCACCGTGTACTGGGGTTCCGGTTACTGGCGCATCGGCCATCCAAACAACCAGATCTACGCTTTCACGGTACCGTGAGTCATCGCAAATCGGGAAGTCGGTGATGTTGCTGACGTTAACAACAGTCAGGTAGATCAGCCGCATCCGTCCCGGTCATAACGCGTAATGGAAAACTTGGGCTGAGAGACGATGGCCCTTGTCGCTGCCATTCGGCCGTACTTGAGAGACGCGGCAATACGGGATTATTACCCGCTGGATTCTGGCAGCGGGACGCCCGCCGTCACTCGAAGTTCTCTAGCTAATGGATCGTAACGGTCGCTGATGCATTCGAAACGCTGCCGTCGGTGGCAGTGCATTGAATGCCAGCGACAAACGATGCCGGTGTCCGGTTTTGTTTGCTGTTAAGCCGCACCGTCTTGCTATCGCTGGCGCTCACTGTGCCTGATACACCTGGAACATCGCCGATCAACGTGCAGGATTGCGCGTTCGTGAATGCCCAGCTCAGAACCGTTGGCTGCCAAAGATTGACCGTCGGACGACTGAACGAAATGCTGGTGATAAGCGGCGCGTCCGGTATGAGCCTGAAAAACTCGATCGCTCCTGAAGTCACGAGGAGCACTTGAGGGTTGCCATCGGGACCTTCGAACAGCGGGTAATTGCCCCCAGGTACCGCCCACGGGAACGAAAGAAGAGTCGTAAAGCTCCCGTCAGGCGTGATTCGAAAAACGGTACCGTATTGATTCAGTCCTTGCGCCGCCGTGGTGCCATACAAGTTCCCGTCGCCCGCGCGGATAAGGGATGTTGGCGCGCTCCCATTGGCGTTGTTGTCGACATTGTTCACTACCCATTTGCCCGGAACCCAGACGCACCCCTTGATACAGCTCCAATAGCCAGGTTGGTAATCAGTGTACGTTTCGGGAAGGAATTGATGAAACACAGTCGACATGCCCGCCGAAGTCAGGCGCAGGATCAGCCTTGTAGCTCCGATCTGGGCAATGCAGCAGCCGCCGCTATAACCGAGGTCGGCGGCGTACAGGTTCCCGTCGCCACCATCAATGAGCGTTGTGAGGTCCTTCCCGGAGGAATAGATCTGCGTAAAACCGCAATTAGGAGTGAGTTTGAAGACGCCGGTAAAAATATAGCCGGAGAATGTAGTTGAATTGGCGTTGGTTCCCAGCAAACCGTAAAAATTGCCGTCACTCCCCGCCACCAGATGGCCGACGTATTCGTTGCCAGTAAGGGGCAACGAGCACATGCTCGTATAGGTTCCATCAAGCGCCAGCTTGAAGAACGTAGTTGCGGACCAGGGGACGGAACCACTGGCATACGTAAGCCCGTAGAGAGCACCGTCACGGCCCTGTACTAGGCTGCGGCCGATCTGATATCCAGAGAGCTGGCCGCTATCGAAGGAATGCAAGGTTGTGAAAACCCCACCTGGCGTCAGACGGAAGGCCGTGCCGGCTCCCGACGCGCCGCCGCCTTCAGTCGACCCGTAAAAATTTCCGTCGCTGCTCAGCAAAATCTGGTCGGGATATTCGCCGTCACTGTTGAATCCGATACCGGTAACCGGATCGGCATTGCTGAGCGGGCTGAAGGTGTACAAAGCCGTCGAGCTGCCATCCTGGGCAACTCTTTCGATCGCTCCGTTGAAGTAGGTCGCGCCACTGGCCGTGAAAACGGGCAGATAGCTGGCGCCATCAGGTCCGGCGATTGGCGCTCCGCCAATTTGCCATGTGGCCTGCACAGGGACCGTGTAACCCGCAGTGCCTGACGTTGGGGCGGCTTCCCGCGGCGCACCCGCAGCGCCGACAGGGAGGCTGGCGCTGCCCGCCAGAATGAAAGCAGCTAACAATCGGAGCATCGACATTTATGAGTTCCCCCTCACGGCGCCTGCGGTAATCACTCCCACAGTCATCACTCTGCAGCGCGGCGACCTTGCGCACAAGTTCGAGAGTGATCTCCCAGCCGGTGGGGATCTTGGCGGCCCTCGATATGCCGGAACCAAGGAGGACGCTATACACGCCTTTCGTAGCTTGAATCGAAAACGCGAGGGATGCGATTGGGTCAAGCATGACGTCGCAGTTCCGCAAAGGGGACTTTTTGCGCCCTCAAGCAATATCCAAAGTGTGGGTTACAGTGTGGAAATGGAGCCACATAAATTAAAAACCCCATGTCTATCATGGGGTTAAATTTAATAATGGCGGAGAGAGCGGGATTCGAACCCGCGATACGGTTTGACCCGTATACACGCTTTCCAGGCGTGCTCCTTCAACCGCTCGGACACCTCTCCGTGGGCGCAATTGTACGTGAAGCGCTTTTAGCCGTCGCCTGTCTCCCGCCCGCTTTGCGGCATCATAATGACGCGACCGATTTCTTTCCTCCGGATATGACAACCACTGTTTTTGAAGCGCTCGGCGGCGAAGCAGGAGTGCGTGCGCTGGTCGATGCGTTTTACGACCATATGGATCGCGACCCGGAACATGCGGGTATCCGCGCCTTGCATCCGCCGGATCTCTCAGGTTCGCGCGACAAGCTGTTCTGGTTTCTCTGCGGCTGGTCGGGCGGCCCGGACCACTACGTACAGCGCTTCGGCCATCCGCGTCTGCGCGCGCGGCATCTTCCCTTCGCGATCTGCTCGGCGGAACGCGATCAATGGTTGCATTGCATGCAGCTGGCGATGCAGGAGCGAGCGCTGGCGGAAATCCTGCAGGAACGTCTAGCCACGGCGTTTTCGCAGACCGCGGACTGGATGCGCAATCATCCGGACGAGTGATTTAGTCGGGCTGAGCGGCGTCGGCGCTCATAAATCCGGTCAGCGCCTGCCGGACTTCCGCGACTACGCCGCCCCAGTCCGCGAACACTTCCTGACGGAACAGGCGGACGCTGGGATACCAGGGAGAATCGGGGCGATCAAGAAACCAGCGCCAGCAGGATGCGTATCGATTCAGTATCCAGACCGGCTTGCCAAGCGCGGCAGCCAGATGCGCAACGGAAGTATCGACAGCGATCACGAGATCGAGATTGGCCACGAGCGCAGCCGTGTCCGCGAAATCGGTCACGGACTCGCCCATCCGCGCCAGTGCCGGCAGCGCGTTCAGCGTCGCGCGGTCGCGCTTCGGAATATCTTTTTGCAGGCTGATGAAATCGGCATCCATATCCAGCAATGGCTTCAGCGATTCCAGTGGCATGTCGCGCAGATCATCGATCGGCGGATATTGGCGGCCCGCCCAAACGATTCCGATCCGCTTTCGCGTCGTGGGACCGAGATGCTTTCTCCAACCAGTCATTTGCACAGCGTCCGCGTGGAAGTAAGGGATCTCGGCCGGAATCGTTGCCAGTGTCGTGCCCAGCGCCAGCGGTAGGCTCATCAGCGGACAGTGGAAGTCATGATGCGGCAATGCGTCGGCTTCGGAAATGAGATCGAAATCTCCGGGCAGCGTGCGCAGCAGATCCAGCAGGACGCGCGGCACGCGGAATACAACGTGCCCGCCACACCGGGCGACAAGGGGAACGAAGCGCGCGAACTGAATCGTGTCGCCCAGCCCCTGCTCGTGGTGAAGCAGAATCGTCTTGCCGGTCAACGGCACGTCGCCGAGCCACAGCGGCGCGGCGGTCTTCAGCCCGACGTGTCCGAGCAGCGCCGGTGATTCCCAGCGACTTTCGAAATCTGCGAAACCACCGCGCAGATCGCCAGTCATGAGACGGATGAGTCCACGGTTGTAACGGGTCTGCACGAGTCCCGGCTCAATCGTCAGCGCCCTATCCAGGCACGCCAACGCTTCCGGATGGCGGCGCAGCCGGGCCAGCGCGAAACCACATCCATCAAGGGCCGCAGTACATTCGAGATCGATCGCCAGCGCCCGTTCGAAACAGGCCAGCGCCTCATGACGGCGATGCAGTTTTCCAAGCGCAATGCCACGGTTCACCAGCGCCTCGGCATGCTCCGGCGCAAGCGCGAGCGCTTGGTCCAAACACGCCAGTGCCTCGTCGTGACGTTCGAGATGGCCCAGCGCGAGCGCCCGGCATAGAAGCGCGTCGGAGCCGTGCGGCTCAATCGTCAGAGCGCGGTCCAGAAAAGCGATTGCCTGCGCGTGACGCCCGAGCTTGCTAAGCGCGGCAGCACTGCCAACGAGCGCGTCGATATGCGATGGGTCGATTGCGAGAATTCTTTCGAGCGTATCCAGCGTCGCCTGATGGCGATCACACTTTGTGAGCGCGGCCGCACGGTTGCTCAGCGCGACGAGGTGATTAGGGATGATGGCCAGAAGCCGGTCGAAATAGTCGATGGCTTCGTTGTGACGACCGAGATTGCCGGCGAGAATGCCTCGGCAGACTAGCGCGTCAGGTTGATGCGGATCGATGGCCAGCGCCCGATCCAGCAGGCTCGCGCTTCTTTCGTGACGGGCTGCGGCGGCGAGCGCGCCGCCGCCGAGCACGAGTGCGCCGACATGACGCGGATCAATCTCCAACACATTGTCGAAACAGCACAGCGCCCGCTCGCAATCGCCAGCGGCCAGTGCAGCGATTCCGCGATGCATTGCCGATTCGACCGTGGTCGGGATCTCCGTCATTGGATTCGCCGCAAAGCTCTCAAAGGCCGTCACGCAATCGCCGAATTGGAACCTGGATCCGGCAGGTACCGGAGCACGCGATTGCGGCCGGCAGCTTTGGCGGCGTACAACGCCTGATCCGCGTGACCGCGCAAGACCGCCGGGTTCTCGCCGTCGTCGGGACAGCAGGCAACGCCGATCGACACCGTCAGCGCCGGCAGGATCTGACCGTTGCCGGCCATACGCAGGGTTTCGATCTCCTGACGGACGCGTTCGGCGCACTGCATGACGCCCTCGGCGCCGTCCGACTCCACCACCAGCAAGAACTCCTCGCCACCGTGGCGGAACGCAATATCATGGTTGCGCAGCACGCGCCGCAGCAGCGCCGCGACTTCGCGCAGCACCTGGTCGCCGGCGTCATGCCCGAAGCGGTCGTTGACCGCTTTGAAGTGATCGACATCGATCATCACGATGCCATAACCACGCTGGTTGCGTGCCCACTCGGATGCGCGCCGCCGCAGGTGATCGTCGAGACTGCGACGATTGTAGAGGCCGGTCAGAGGATCGTAGAACGCCTGCTTGCGCAGCTCGTCGCGCAGATGAAGATTGCTGATCGCGAGCCCGACCTGTTCGGCGATGGTTCGCAACAGCGCGTCGTCCGGTTCCGCCGAACGCTCGCTCCAGGCCAATTCGAGCACGCCGACGACTTCGCCCAATGCAACGAGCGGAATGCAGACCGACGCAACGATGCCCGCATTGAGATGACGACAGCGCAAGGGATCATGCGCGCCGTCGACACGATGTTCCTGGCAGCGGCGCAGCGCCCAGCAGTCCGCAGCATCGAAAGCGGTGGAGAATTGATCACCGCTCCCCCAGTGCGCTTGCAAAACAAACTGTCCGCTCGCCGCTTCCTCGAAATACAACGCTCCGGTGCTGTTCGGAAACACCTGCGGCATATAACGCGCGACGATGCCGGCGGTTTCCTGCACGTCGTGCGCTGCCGGCAGCAAGCCGTTCATATCCGTCGCCAGCGCCAGCTGCGCGTGCTGCAACCGCGCACGCTGCATCATGGTTTCCAGTTCGGCGGTGCGCGTGGCGACCTGTGTTTCCAGGTTGGCCGATAGTGCCCGCGATTGTTCCTCGGCAGCCTTGCGCTCGCTGATATCCTCGATCACCGACACGAAGCACGGCGCACGTTCGCCGCAATTCTCGATGCGCTGCACGTGCAGCAGAATCCACACGAGCGAACCGTCCTTGCGGATATAACGCTTTTCGAGCCGATAGCCCTCACGCTCTCCGCTCATCACCTGCCGTGCCAGCGTCATATCAGCCTCCAGATCGTCCGGATGCGTGATCGACTGGTAGTCCAGCTTCAGCAACTCTTCAGCAGAATAGCCAGTGATGTGTGACACATGTTCGTTGACGGTAAGCCAGCGACCGTTGCGGTCGAGCAACGCCAAGCCAGCGGCAGCGTTCTCAAAAATTCCGCGATAGCGGCGCTCGCTGTCGCGCAGCATCAGCGTTTCCAGATGGCGCTCGGTGACATCGTGTCCGAGCATTACGATCGCCTGGATTTCTCCGCCGCTGCCACGCATTGCGGAACTGGACGTTTCTACCCATACGCAGCGTCCATCCTTGCGACGGAACTGGCGGGTCGCTACGCCGGTAGGCTTACCGTCCGCAGCTTGACGCAAATCGGCACGCGCCACGCGTTCGCCTTCGGCGTTCATTCCGAGCTCCACCGAGGTATGGCCCAGCGCTTCGTTTTCGGTCCAGCCGAAGATGATTTCCGCGTGGCGGGACCAGCGCCGCACGCGCAGGTCGGGCGACCATTCGATGATCGCCAGCGGCGTGTGCTGCAGGTAGAACTCGCGTTGCCGCGCGACCTCGTCGGCGATCCGCTCGGCCGAGCGGCGCGCAGTGACATCCATTGTCGTCGCGAGCAGATAACGGACGCGACCGACTCCAGCGGCCGGACGCACCCGGAGCTCCAACGTATGCGTTTCACCGTGGCTGGCAGGCAAGTCGATTTCGATGCACGGCGTTTCGCCGCGCGCCGCCGCCATCACTGCCTCGCGCACGCGCTCACGAATGGCCGGATCGTGAGCAAATGGCCGCAATCCCCAGAAGTGGCGCCCAGCACGGTCAGCGCCGCTGCGTGACGATACTTCTCCAGTGGAGGCGACGATCCCCTCTGACGTCAATAGTTCGGCGTCGCCCCAAGCTTTCATTGCGCCGATCAGAATGCGCTCACCACGGCTGACCGCGCGCAAGTGCATCCACTTCGCTGCGAATATCGCCGCGGTAGTGACAGCAACAATGGTTAAAGCGGCCAGCAACATCGTGGCAGCACTTGGATTCCCGGCGATCGCAGCATCGGAGGCGGCAGGCAACGACAGGCCAGCGACCGCGGCGAGTACCACCACCGCTTGGCGTTGACGGCCGCTCTGACGGATCGCTGACATTTTTCCGCCCCATTACTTGTCGTTACAGCCTTCCCTGCAGGCCGTGTGCCACGGCGGAATTTTCCGACAAAGAGAGAGGTTTCAGCGGGTTATTGTTAATTGACTCTAAATGCCTAGGCGCGCGAATGGATTCCCGCAGGGCCGGCGCAGCGGATCGTAATAGCCGAGATAGCGGACGACGCGGCTCATGTCGGCACCGCTGATGAAGAAATCGCTCGACATCAGGTATGCGCTGATGATGCGCTCCTCGCCGTGCCGTACGGTGTGTCCGATGTAACCCGCGCCCGGGGAGACCAGGCGCGCATATTGCGATCCGGCAGCGGCCATCAAATGGAGCTTGGGACGAGCGATGACGCCGTTCGCCACCGCGTCGCGCGCAAATGCGTTCAAGCCATTGTCGTCCAGCGTCAGATAGTCGAGCCGCTTGCGCAACATGGAGACGATAGCGTCCTCCATCGAACCGCGGAAGAGTTGCCATGCCAACAGACCGGACAAACCGGCCAGCGCGGATACCATGAAACCGCGACGCGACAGCATTTCAAGCTCCTCGGGCCAGCAAATGATCGGCCGCCCACAGCGACAGGGCGGATATGGTGACGGTCGGATACGAGGGGCTGGCAGTTGGAAACGCGCTGGCACCCAGCACCAGCAGATTGCGAAACTGGTGATGGATCAGATGGCGATCGACGATGCTCGTCACCGGATCGTCGCCCATCACCACGGTTCCCTGGATGTGCGCGGTGGTGCGGCCGATCGCCATGCTTTCGATACCCTCGATCGGCAGTGCCTGCGCCATCTTTTCGACCATGCGCGGGATCTGCTCCATGCCGCGCTTCGCGTAATCAGAATAGCCGTTGAAGCGAGCCTCCGCGAGGCGCGGATTCTCCGCGTTGACAATAACCGTATTGTCTTCGCGCGGCAGGTCATCGAACATGAATCGCATGTAAGCACGCTCGGTCCAACGATTGCGCTCGGCGCGCAACGGCGCGCGGCCGTAGGCAAACGGCGAATTCCAGGTTTCAATCAGGCAGGCCGCATGCTCGCGCCGGTGCTCTCCGTCATAGAACAGGTATCCGTTACCGCAGATCGTGGTGCTGCCGTTGTAGCTCTTCACGCCACTCAGGTTCAGGGACACATCCACCGGCATCTGTTCGTGCAGGCGCTTGCCGAGCAGTGGATGGTGCAGCCCGGACCGCAGCAGGATATGCGGATTGAACAAAGCGCTGGCGGCCAGAACGAACAGGTCGCTGGAAGCACGCGCGGCGCGACCCTCGTGTTGATAGACGACTGCGCTCGCCACACCGCCACTGGTTTCGATGCCATCCACCGGCGCTTCCAGCAACAACGTCACACGCGGATCGTCGTAGAGGTGCGCAAGGCCGTTTTGGATGGTGAACTTGGCATCCACCGGACACAGCTCGCAGTAACCGGTGGCGCAGCAGACACCGCGCGTGGGTGTCGGCAGACGCGCACGCACGGTTGCGGGATGGAACCAGCCGTCCGGAAAATGCTTCTTCAGCAGCTCATCGGGATCCGACATCCGATGCGGCGGCTGCGGAAACGGTCGCGAACGCGGCATCGGGCTGTCACTCGGTCCCGATACCACCATGGTTTCCTCGACGACGCCGTAGTGAGTCTCCAGATCATCGTATGACAGCGGCCAGTCCACGCCGACGCCGTAACGCGACTTCAGCGCGAAGTCGCCCGGCATCATGCGCGACGCCCCGCCCCACCAGCATTTTGAATTGCCGCCGAAGCCGGGGCTGGTCAACCATTCTTTTTCCGGCGTGCGGTTGATAAACACATCCTCCGGCGCGATGCTGGACGTGCGCCGGTTCTGCAACTGCCATGCTTTCGTATCGTTCCTTCCGCGCTCCAGCACCAGCACGCGTACGGTCGCCGGAGCTCGCTGCAGGTAACGCATCAGAAAAAAGCTGCCCGCAAACCCTGTCCCGACGATGACAACGTCGTAGTGCGATTCCACCAACATTCCCCCGATCAAGTGCTGGAGCGAGCGATGCACCTTTGGATAGCAGTGATCCAAAGGTGCATCGCTCGCTCCAGGAGTCTATGGCGCGCGCAACGGTAACGGCAAGAGTTCAGATATGGAATGGACTGAAATCTCTATTCTGGATCGGGCTCGCCACCCGGAATGTCGCCGATATCGGGCTCCGGCGGCCGTATACCGCCGCTCCACTTGCGGAGTTGGTAAACATAAGTCAGCACCTGTGCCACCGCTGCATAGAGCGGCACCGGGATTTCAGCATCGAGATCGACCTCGCGGTAGAGTGCACGCGCGAGTGGCGGCGCTGACACCAGCGGTATGCGATGGTGCTGCGCGAGTTCGCGAATGGTTGCAGCGAGCACATGCGCGCCCTTGGCCACTACGACCGGCGCGCGCATCGAACCGGAGGTGTATTTGAGCGCAACGGCGTAGTGCGTCGGGTTAGTGACGACAACATCGGCGGTCGGCACCTTTTCCATCATGCGGCGCTTGGCCATTTCGTGCTGGATGCGACGGATCCTCGCCTTGACTTCAGGACGACCTTCGCTCTGCTTGTACTCGTCGCGGATTTCCTGCTTGCTCATGCGCAGCTGCTTCATGTAGTTCCAGCGCTGGTATGGCGCGTCAACGGCCGCGATGCCCGCCAATGCCATCGCCATCCAGCCCAGGCACGAAATCACCAGGCGGGAAACATGGCCAGCCGCCGCGTCCGCCGCCTGCAGACCGAGACCCGACAGCTCTGCGCGGTGCTGCCATACGAAGGCCGCGCCGACTGCGCCGAGCATCGTGAATTTGGCAACGCTTTTCGCAAGCTCGAACAGGCCCTGTGTCGAGAACACGCGACCCAAGCCGCGTGCAGGATTGACGCGCGAGAAATCTGGCTGAATTGCCTCGATACTGAAATTCCAGCCACCGAGCAGCGCCGGCGCAATCAGCGCGGCGGCTATGGTCGCGCCGAGAATCGGCGCCACCACCCATAATCCCTGGCTTAGCTGATGACCTGCGATCACCGCTGCCTGGCGCGGCTCGCTCAGCATGGCGGCATCGATGTGCAACGCGCTACGCATGAACGACAAAGCACCGGAAGCAACGCGTGAGCCGGATACGGTGAGGATCAGCACGGCGACGCCGACCACGGCGGCGGTCGACAATTCGCGCGACCGCGGCACCTGCCCGCGCTTACGGGCATCGCGCTTGCGTTTAGGGGTGGCTTCTTCGGTTCTGTCCTGAGCTGATGACTCGGCCACGTCAGCGCACTCCTAGTGTCGCGAGTCGTAAATTCGTTGCATAAATCGGGAGTGCCGTTTTGTCGCGCGCAAGACGCGACGACGAGTCATATTGGGCATATGGCGAGAAGTCGCAACGCCGCGGGCGGCAAAACGGCGCCCCGAGATACGTGACGAATTTCTGACTCACGACACTAGAATCCAGGAGGAAATGAAGGTCCACGCGGCCATCAGTTCGCGATCTAGCACGGTGGCGATCATTGGCAGATCGAACCGCATCAGCAGCAGCCCGGCGAGCAGCGACAGCGGAAATCCCACTGACAACCCGTTCAACGTCGGCGAGCTGCGGCTCATGACGCCGAAAGCAATGTTCACCAGCAGCAGCGCGCCAACCATCGGCAGCGCGACCGATAGCGCACCGGAAAATGTCTCGCTCGCGAATCCAGCCAGTGCGTACATTGCTGGCGCGGTCAGCACATCACCACCGGCCGGCACCGAGCGAAAACTCTGGGCGAGCAATTCGATCAGCCGCAAATGACCGCCGGCGGTCAGGAACAGCAATACCGCGATTACTTGCAGAAACTGACCGACGACCGGCGCGTCCGCACCGCGCACGGGATCGGCCAACCGTGCGAAACCGAGGCCCATACCGTTGCCGATCAATTCGCCACCGAGAATCACCGCTTCGAATACCAGCTTCAGCAGAAATCCGAGCGCGATTCCGAACACCATCTCCTGCACACCGCGCAGCCACCAGACGGCGGTGAATATCTCCATGGGCGGCGACGGCGGTAGCAGCGGCGCGAGTGCGAAGGTCAGCGCGAACGCGAACATCAGCCGCACCCGTGCCGGCATGGTATGGCCACTGAACACGGGCGCCACCATCAATAGGCCGCCGATACGTATGAATGGCCACAGCGCGTCCTGCAGCCAAGCTTGCAGTTGCGCATCTGTGAAGTTCATGCCGTCAGTGAATCAAGGAGGGAATATTTTCGATGAGCCGGCGCGTGTATTCAGTCAGCAGGCGCAGCATCCATGGACCGGTGAATACCAGCATCGCCGCCATTCCCAGCAACTTGGGAATAAACGACAGCGTCATTTCGTTGATCTGCGTCGCCGCTTGAAAGACGCCGACGACGAGGCCGACGACAAGTGCAGTCAATAGCAGTGGCGCGCCGATCATCAACGCGAGCTGGAGTGCTTCCTGCCCGATGGTGAGAACTTGGTCGGGAGTCATAGCGCCACCGCCCGGAAGCTTGCCGCAAGCGAACCCATAACGAGACTCCAGCCGTCCACGAGTACGAACAGCATCAATTTGAACGGCAGCGAGATCAGCATCGGCGAAAGCATCATCATGCCCATGCTCATCAGTACGCTGGAGATCACCAGATCGATGACGATGAACGGAATGAACAGCAGAAAGCCGATCTCGAACGCGGTGGTCAGCTCGCTGGTCATGAACGCCGGTGCGAGCACTGCGAATGGCACATCGTCCGGCGTCGCGAATTTATCGTGCCCGGAGATACGGGCGAAGGTCATCAAGTCCGTTTCACGAGTCTGCGCCAGCATGAAAGCACGCAGCGGTTTCTCCGCGGCCGCGAGCGCCGGCTGGAATTCAATCTTACCGTCGATGTACGGCTGCGCGGCGGTGCTGTAGATGCGATCGAGCACCGGATTCATCACAAAGTAAGTCAGAAACAGCGACAGGCCAATCAGAATCTGATTTGACGGCGTACTGCCGGTGCCGAGCGCCTGCCGTAGCAGACCGAGCACGACGACGATGCGCGTGAACGCACTCATCATCAGGAAGATCGCCGGCAGCAGCGTCAACGCTGTCATCAACAACAGCGCCTGGATGCTCAGGCTGTAGTTCTGCCCACCGCCAGGCGCCGTGGTCACCGACAACGCCGGCATACCGACCGCGAGTACTGCTGGACTTGCCATCACGGCAGCGATTGCGAGAATCAGACGCTTCATGATTGACCCAGGGCCCGCTTGAGAAGATCGCTGAAATTCGGTGCGGCACCACCGCTTACGGGCGGCGCGACTTCCGGCGCGTGATCGAACACATGCAGTGTCTGCACGCGACCCGGTGCGACTCCAATCAGCAAATGGGTTTCACCCGCCCGCACCCACAGCACGCGCTCGCGCGCACCGACTTGCAGACCGCCCTGCACGCTGAGACTGCCGGCGCTAGTGGGACGCATGTTCTGCACGCGTCGTAGCAGCCACGCGAGCACGAAAATCAGCCCCAGCACCGCGAGCAGCGCGCCCATCATATGAGGCAGGCTGCCGGTCGGCGAAGCGGCAGCGGAAAGAGTCGATACAGTGTTCACTTGAGCTTGCGGATCCGCTCGCTCGGACTCACTACATCAGTCAAGCGGATGCCGAATTTCTCATTGACGACCACCACCTCACCATGCGCTATCAGCGTGCCGTTGACGTACACGTCGAGCGGATCGCCCGCGGTCCGCTCCAGCTCGACGACGGAACCCTGATTGAGTTGGAGGAGATTGCGGATCGGAATGCGCATGCGGCCAACCTCGAGCGACAGCGTCACGCTGACATCGAGAATGACGTCGAGGTTGACCTCGCCATTCCCTAACGGCGCAGCAGCGCCATCGCTCTGCAACTCCTGGAAATTGGCGCGCGCATATTCCGGTGCCGCGGTGGCCGCGCTATTCGCAGTACTCATTTGCCTTGCCCCTGTTGCGCTGTATTAGAAGAATTGCGACGGACGACTTCCGTGATACGGACCGCGTTGCGGCCATGGGCAACACCGAACTGGCCACGAAACACCGGCAGTTCGTCAACGCAGAGATCGATCACTTTCGGCATGTTGATCGGAATGACGTCGCCCGCTTTCAGCGCCATCAACTCCCGCAAAGAGATGCGCACGTTGCCGAGGCGGCTGTCGACGTCCACCTCTGCGCTCTGCATTTCCTCGCGCAGGCTGATCTGCCAGCGCTTGTCATCACGATCGGCGCGATCGGCCTGCAGGCCGGCGTCGAGCTGCTCACGAATCGGTTCGATCATCGAATAAGGCATGGTGACGTGCAGATGGCCACCGCCGCCGTCCAGATCGATCTTGAAACGGGAAACGACAACAATCTCCGTCGGCGCCACGATGTTCGCGAAGTGCGGATTGACTTCGGATTGCACGAATTCAAACTGGAGATTCATCACCGGCGCCCAGGCTTCCTGCAAATCCAGGAACGCCTGCCGCAACAGCATCTGGATCACACGATTTTCGGTCGGCGTGAATTCGCGTCCTTCGATCTTGACGTTGCTGCGTCCATCACCGCCAAAGAAATTATCCACCACTGAAACCACCAGCTTCGGCTCGAAAATGAACAGTGCGGAGCCGCGCAGCGGCTTGATACGTACGACGTTGAGCGAGGTGGGCACGTAGAGGCTGTGCGTATATTCCGAAAACTTCGAAGCTTCCAGCCCGTTCACCGTCAATTCCGGCGTGCGGCGCAACATGTTGAACAGGCTGATGCGGAACAGGCGCGCGAAACGTTCGTTGATCATTTCGAGCGTCGGCATGCGACCGCGGACGATGCGCTCCTGCGTCGCGAAATCGAAGGAACGCGCCTCGCCGGGCGCAGCCGGTGCCGGTGTCGTATCGACCGCGCCGCTATCGACGCCGTGCAGCAGCGCGTCGATCTCGTCCTGCGATAGCAGTTCGCGCGAGCTCATTGGATAACGAAGTTGGTGAAGTAGACGGCTTCGATGCCGGGCGAACCGGTTTCTTCCTTCATCACCGCCTGCACCTGTTCGAGCGCCTGTTGCTGAAGCGCTTCCTTGGCTTCACGCGTGATCAGATCCTTGGCATGCTGCTGCGCGAACAGCATCATCAGTGTGTTCCTGAGCCGCGGGATATTGGCCTTGATTTCTTCGGCCGCCTTCAGATCACGCGTCATCACCTGGATCTCAATCTGCAGGTAACGCATTGCCTGGTCGTCCTGAAGATTCACGACGAAGGCCGGCGACATGTCCAGATACTGCGGGGGAAGTTTCTTTTCTTTTTCCTTTTTTTCGTCCTTGGCCTTTTCCTTGCCTTTCTCCTTGCCCTTCGGCGCTACGTGCTCTTCGCTGCTGGCTTCGGCACTAGCACTATCGCCGTCGGCGGCGCTCTCCTGATGCGATGCTGAGCCGCGCAGCGCGAAGAAAGCCGCTAGTCCGACTGAAATCGTCAGCAACAGAACCAGAACGAGCACACCAATTAGCATGAGTTTGCCGCTCGGCATACCTCCTGCGGCAGCGACCGGCTTTTCGGTTTCTTCCTCTGCTTCCTGCGTGGCGGCACGTGCCATAGCTATAACTCCTGTGAGATTGGCGTCCTCCTGGAGCAAGCCATGTGCCACGCCTGAAGCCATTGTATTTGCTTGGAAAAGGCAGTTACGTCACTCCTGCTGCCAGCATTTTGACTCGCGCCTGCGAAGAACCGCCGTCAGAAATGCGGCGCCGCGGCGGCAATTGATACGGTGTAACCCTATAAAGCGATTAGTCGCTCAGACTGGCCATTCGGAACGTGTTGCGACCGGCACTCTTCGCGAAATGAAGTTGTTCGTAGGCCAGCCGCATCAGTCGCTCGAGATCAAGATCACCTTTGCCCTTTGGACAAAGCGTTGCGATTCCCACGCTGACCGTCACGATGCCGTCCGGCGAATCGGGACGCCGGATCGACAATGCGCGCACCGAATCCACGATCTGATTGCCGACATCCAAGCTGAATTCCCCGCGCGGGGCATACCACAGCAGCACAAACTCGGCGCCGCCAAGGCGACCCGCGCTGTCGAGAGGTCGGCGCACGTGCTGGCTCAAACAGTGTCCGATCTGCGACAGCACAAAATCACCAAACGCATAGCCGGCGGATTCGTTCAGCGACTTAAGGTGGTCAAGATCGATGATCCCCAGCGTAACCGGGTGGCGCTCACGCGCCGCGTGCCGCAGGATGCGCTCCGCGTCGCGCTCGAATCCCCAGCGGTTGCAAAGTCCCGTCAACTGGTCGAGATAAGCACGCTGTTCGGTCAGTACAACCCGCGTAAATGCCTCGCGCCGCATGAGATCAAGGCGGATGCCAACAAGGCCGCACACGAAGATCATGACGAAATCGATCATCAGCACCAGATTGCGCTGCGGGGAGTTTTCGAGCCTGAATAGTTCGAAGCCTTTGGCCAAGAAAAAGAGCAGCACGAGCGCCGGTATGGTCTGCCGGAGCGGCAGACCGAAAACGAGAACTCCAAGATAAAGCACCATAAAAGGTGCAGAGCTCGGAAAATCGACACCGTGGTTCAGCGCGAACACGCGGAGGTACTCGCTATGCATGCCAATCAGGAGAACCAGAATCACGGTCAGATGCGTCACCATCCGGCCCGGTAGGGTCGTGAGCATGGATAGCAGAATGGCAAGCAGGAAAATGGGGAGCTGAACGAGCAATGAACCCCGGACAAAAAACGACACGAGTTCCGGCGACTGTGGCAGTGTCTGTTGGGCCGTGAACGGACTGAGCACCACCAGCAGGGCCGCGAATGAGAAACAGATGACGCGTGTGCGTGAAGCGGATTCAAAGATATCGTCGAGATATTGTTCTTCGATATCGCGATCGACAAAGCGCGGCAACCATCCGGTCAGCGCAAATTCCTGCTTGGCAGCGGCAATTACGCCGATCTCTTCCGGGATTTCAGCTCCTTTTCTGGAATCGCGATCTGTCATGATCCTCTATCCATCCACCGATATTCCGCGTTGCCCTACCCTCAAAAGCGCTCAATCGCCGGTGTCTGCACGACTAAAATCAATGTCGGCGCCGACACCTCAGCCGGATATGGCCGAAAGCCGGCAAAGCGATCTGCACGGCCCCGCATTTAAAATATGTGGTCTGTCGAGCTTTGCATTCCAACCCTGACACATGCAATAGCGGCGGGTGGCGCGATTTATTGAGCTGCGCACCGCTTAGAGAACTGCCGAAATCCGATAGGCTGCTAGGCGTAATCGTCGATCAGCGACACGCTCGCAATGCGGATGCGCCGGGCACCGGCCGTCTCGTCGTCCGACACGGTGTTCGCGCCGGCCATCGGGGCGGCCGAAGCGCTGCGCGCCTGTGCATGCGTTTGCTGAGAGTTCTGGGACAGCTGTGATCCGACCTGCGCCTGAGACAGCGACGTGCCGCCCGCCGAAAGGAGTTCGCGCAGCCTCGGCAGCGAGGCTTCCAGCGCGTGACGCACATCAGGATTCGTCGCCGCGAAACGCACGTCGGCACCTTCCGAACCCATGCGAACATGAATCTGAATGCTGCCCATCTCACGCGGATGAAGTTGGATACGGGCTTCGTTCACTTCGCCATCGGCGGTTGTGTGCAGAAGCATATGCACGCGGTCACTCAGCGAATCTTCCCAACCCGGGCTGTTCAGCGTGAGCGGCGGCTGATTCACAGCGCTGGTGGAGTCAGCCGCGGCTCCAGAGGTTCCGCCCCCGGTGTGCGGGGAAACCGCCAGTCCCTGAATACCCGCGAGCAGCGCGTCCACTTTGACATCGGGAACCGCGTTCGTCGGCGTGTTCGCAGATGGCAGCATCGCCAGAAGATCTTTGAACCCGCTGTCCTCTTTCCGATTGTCTCCGGACTTGCCGCCTCCCGGCATCGCGGACAGCAGGAACGACACCAAACCATCGACACGAACTGCCGTCGCGGACACCGCAGTAGCTCGATCGCTGCCGGATTCGCTCGCGGCCGTTGCGGGTGGCAGCACTTGCGTCGCCGCAGCTGCCACATCATCCGCGACACCGCCTAGCATCTGCAGTAGTGTTGCGACGGACTGCGCTGACGCGCTCTGCGGTGCCACCGCGTTGGTACTCTGCGGGGCTACGGTAGCAGCGGCCTGCGAGGCTGAAGTGACGGTGACCGTGATCGCGCCGCTCGGCGCCCCATCGGCGGAAGCGGTGGGAGCCCCGGGCGTGGGAATAACCGGCGCCTGTGCGGAGGACCGCGTCTGCGACCAGAGGTTCATGATTCTGGCGAGCGGTGACGCCGCAGCCGATGCATCCGTGCCCGTGGCGGCTTGTGAGTCAGCGGTGCCATCAGCGGCGCCCTTCACCGCTGCCTTCGATGCCTCTGAATCGCCCGCCGTGCCGCCACTCGCGCTGTCTGCTCCGGCGTCGGCCGTATCAGTCGCGGGTTGTCCCTGCACCCACGGATTCACACTCGAATTGGCCTGGTCAGCATCCGACTTCGCGGACTTCTGGTCCGCCGCGCGACGGGGTTTGGTTCGACTATCACCCTCGATGTCTTTGGTTCCCTGGGTAGTCGTCCGTTGCACATCTTCGGCATCGGTGCGATCCGACCTTGGATTGAGCGCACGGCTATCGGGCGAAACGATACTGTTCGAATCTGTCGTGGTCTCCGGCAACTCGAATCGTGGCGACGACAAGCTGTCGCTGCCGTCGCCACCATCGCCGGACAGCTTCCGCGACCAATCCGCCGTCGGTGACGGCACTGCGAACTGTGCACTTGGAATCAACGCCATTGAAGTGTTCATTATCCGTTCGATCTCGATGAAGGTGCCGTCTGGATCAGTCGCAACGCGAACTCGTCCAATTCGCGCTGCTGCCGCTGCTCCTGTATTCGCTGTTCGCTAGCTTCGCTGCGTTCGACCAGTTTTCCAATTACTTGGGTCTTACAATGTTCGTCGATCCAAGCCGCACGGGCCGCTTCGACTTTCTTGCACGCATCGGCCACCGCTTGCCGCTGGTAGCGGATCGCCTCCGTAAGACGCAATCTGAAACTCTCCCGATTGCGCAGCAGCGCGGCGCTCTGCATTGTCGGCGCGCCGCGTGGCGCTTCCGGTTCCTTGTAATGTTCAAGTTCGTGGAGCTGGGCCTCGCGATCGGCAAGGATGCGTTGCGCCTCGGCCAACGCACGTGCCGCCTCGGACTTGCGTCTGTCCGCAAGCTCCTGGATCGGCGCCAGCCGCTCCGATGAAAGTCCGTGCCGATCACTCATGGCGTGAACAACGCTGCAAGCCCGCTGGTACTGGACGCATAGTCAGCCGCCTCCTTCACATCCTGGCGCAGGAATGCCTCGATGCGCGGCCACAACGCAATCGCCTCGTCCACGCGCGCATCATTGCCCTTCTGGTAGGCACCGATGGTGACCAGATCGCGATTGCGCTGATACGAGGAAACCAGTGCACGGAAGCGCCGGGCAAGCTGCTGCTGCTGCGGCGGCGTGATGGTTTGCACCACACGCGAGATCGACGATTCGACATCGATTGCAGGATAGATGCCGGCCTCCGCAATCGTGCGCGACAGGATGATGTGCCCATCGAGCACGCCGCGCGCGGTGTCGGCGATTGGATCGTTCAGATCGTCACCCTCGGTCAGAACTGTGTAGAACGCGGTGATAGATCCCTGTCCTTTGGCCCCGTTACCGGCACGCTCGACGAGTCGTGGAATCAATGCGAATACCGAGGGCGGATAGCCGCGCGTGGTCGGCGGTTCGCCGATCGCCAGGCCGATCTCGCGCTGCGCCTGTGCGACGCGCGTCAGCGAATCCATCAGCAGCAGGACATTCTTCCCCTGGTCGCGAAAGCCTTCCGCGATCGACGTCGCCAGCCACGCGCCGCGCAGGCGCTGCACCGGCGAACGGTCGGACGGCGTCGCGACGACGACGGCACGGCGGCGTCCTTCCGGACCCAGACTGTGATCCAGAAATTCGCGGACTTCGCGGCCGCGCTCGCCAACCAGTCCGACGACGATGACGTCGGCCTTGGTGAAACGGGTCATCATGCCGAGCAAGGTGCTCTTGCCAACGCCGGTGCCGGCAAACAGGCCGAGACGCTGGCCGCGCCCGACCGTCATCAGCGCGTTGATCGCGCGCACACCGACATCGAGCGGCTGCGTAATCGGCTCGCGCTGCAAGGGATTGATTGTGGTCGACAGCGCCTTGCGCCGCTGGCAATTGAGACGGCCCAAGTCATCGAGCGGAGTGCCTTCGCCGTCAAGCACACGGCCGAGCAGGCCATTACCGATCGGTATCGACGCCGAACGGTGCAGTGGCACCACCCGCGCGTTCGGCAGCACTCCGCGCAGATCGTCCACCGGCATCAGATAAACGCGATCACCGGAAAACCCGACAACCTCGGCTTCCACCGCGTCGCCGTCCGCATTCATCACGCTGCAGCGCTCGCCGATGCGGACCTGGCAACCAACCGCTTCCAGTGTCAGCCCGGTTACCCGCTTGAGCACACCTTCGACCACGACGGTCCGTGCGTCCGCCACGCGCGTACAGGCCGTGCGCAAGCTGGCCACCAACCGCTGATCGCGATCGCGGCGGAAGGTGTTCGACTGCACGATTTCGGAAGTGTTTGCGGTCATGGCTATTCGTTATCGCCCAGCAGGGCACGCGACAGGCTCGCCTGCCGGGTGTCGAGCTGCGCATCGACTTGTGCACCTTCGGTAACGATGCGACAGTCGCCCGAGCGCAGCTTGGGATCGGCGACGAAACGCCATTGTGACGCGCTATCCGGCGCCGCAATGACGTCTTTCAGTACATTCAGATCTTCGGTATTGAGGTGCACCCGCGCGTCGCGCGGCGGTGTCCCCAAGGCTTCGAGCGCTTCGCGCACGGCATTTGCCGTCAGTGTCGGATCCAGCTCGAGTTGCGCGCCGACCAGCCGGCGCCCGACTTCGATGGTGAGGGCAATCAACATCCGTTCGACTTCGGCGTCGAATTCGGCCAGCGGAAAGCGTAGATGATCGAGCAGATGATGCAGCCGCTGCGCCTGCTCGCGCGCCATTGCCGCACCGGCAGCATAACCTTCACTGCGGCCGCGGGCGATGCCCTCCTCATAGGCTGCCGCTTCGAGCTGATCGAGATGGCGCGCGGTATGCGCGGCGACCTGCGGATCGGTCCACACGTCCAGGTCCGGCAGCTCCCACCGCTGGAACGCCGACGCGACCTGCTCGCCGGTGAGCACTGAGACGGTCGGCACATCGGACTCAGACATACTCCTCCCCCTTGCTGCCGACGGAAATCTCGCCGGATTCCATCAAGCGACGGGCGACGAGCAGCACGTCCTTCTGCGCGGCCTGAACGTCGGCGACGCGCACCGGACCACGCGACTCCATATCCTCGACCAGCATTTCCGCCGCGCGCTTGGACATGTTCTTGAGAATTTTGTCCTTGAGCCGCGTATCCGCTGCCTTGAGCGAAAGCGCGATCTGCTCGGAATTGACTTCGCGCATCAGCGCCTGAATGCCGCGATCGTCGATCTCGGCAAGATCGTCGAACACGAACATCAGATCCTGAATCTTGGTGCTCAAATCCGAATCGCTCTCGCCGATGCGCGCGAGAATCTGCGTCTCCACCGACGTGTCCATCAGGTTGAGAATATTGGCGGCAACCTTGATGCCGCCGACGCTCGATGCCTTCAGATTGCCGTTGCCGCTGAACTGCTTTTCCATGATTTCGTCGAGCTCGCGCAGCGCCGCCGGCTGGATACCGTCGAGACGCGCGATGCGCATGAGCACGTCGCTGCGCATGCGTTCGGGCAACAGCGACAAAACTTCAGCAGCCTGATCGGAATCAAGATAAGCAAGAACGATCGAAACGATTTGCGGATGCTCATTGCGCACCAGATCGGCAACCGCGCGCGTTTCCATCCATTTCAGCGCTTCCAGACCCTTGCTATTGCGTCCAAGCAGGATGCGATCGATAACACTGGTGGCCTTGTCTTCGCCGAGTGCGTTGACCATCACGCGGCGCACGTAATCGTCAGCACCGACACCGAGCGAAGTCTGTGTATCCAGTTCACTGACGAATTTCTCGACCACGCCAGTCGCGCGCTCGCGCGAAACATTAGCGAGCGCCGCCATCGCCTGCCCGACTTTCTGCACATCCTTGGCGCCCATGAATTTGAGCACTGCCGCCGCTTCGGTCTCGCCGAGCGACATCAGCAGGATGGCGGCCCGCTCCGGTCCGGAGGGCGGCGGGCCGTCGCCGTTCTTATCCGCCATCTTCGCCGATCCAGTTTTTCACGACTTGCGCGACCCGCGCGGGATCCTGTGCCACCGCGTTCCGCGCCAGTGCGAGTTTCTGCTCATACGGCGGCGGCGCCAGCGCTTGCGGATTGGGGGCGACCGGCAGGGCGTCCTGGCCGGAGCCGCTTTCCGCGAGTTCGGCTCGCATCACTCCACCCGCAACCGGCGCCCTCGGCGCCATCAGCGAACGCAGCGTCGGCCGCAGCACCGCGAAGATCAATACCAGGACGATGACCGCACCCAACCCCTGCCGTGCGTATTCGCGCAGCTCGGGACGATTCCACAGCGGGATCGGCGGCACCTCAGGGACCGGTTCGGTATGGAAAGGCGCGTTCTGCACGGTGACTGTGTCACCGCGCGACTCATCGAATCCCACCGCTTTCTTCACCAGCGCGTCGACCTTTGCAACCTGCTCCGGCGTCAATGCTTCAGAAACGACATCGCCGTTATCATTGGTCTTCGAAATGTTATCCACTAGTACTGCGACCGACAGGCGCTTCAGGCGTCCAACCGACTGCCGCGTATGGCTGACGGTACGATCAAGTTCGTAGTTGCGCGTCTCCGATTTGCTCTGCGATACCGTGGTATCCGTCGCCTTGGCGGTACTCGCTGCGCCCGCTCCCGCGGCGGCAGCAGCAGCGGCCACAGACGGTGCCGGCTGTGCCGGCGGGGCGCTGGTGGCAGGCGGCTGGTTGCTGGTCGCGCCGGGGACACCAAGCGGACCGCCGTTAGGTGCCCGTGTCGTGTCCTCGCTGCTCTGTTCGCTGCGCACCGACGCCTCTTTCTGCTGCGGGTTGTAGCTTTCCTTGGCTTCCTCGGTCACCGAGAAATCGAAATCCGCCGCGACCTGCGCGCTCATGTGATCCGGACCCAGCATCGGCGTGAGGATTTCCTCGATGCGCCGCGCGTAATCGGCCTCGGCGCGACGCGCGTACTGATATTCCTCGGAGCTCACCGCCAGCTCACCGCTCTTGTCACCGCCGCTGAGCAGTCGGCCAAACTGGTCGATAACGGTGACGTTGCTGGCGCTGAGATTCGGCACGCTCGACGCGACCATGTGCTCGACCGACTCGACCTGGTTCGCTTCCAGCATGCGGCCCGGCTGTAATTCAACGAGCACCGAAGCGCTCGGCGTACCGGTGGTTTGCGCGAAGGCGGACGGCTTCGGCAGCGCCAGATGCACGCGCGCATTCTTCACCGGTTGCAGGCTGCTGATCGTGCGCGCCAGCTCAGTTTCGAGCGCGAGTTGGAAGCGCGCGTTTTCCATGAACTGGCTGGTGCCGAAGCCCTCGTCCTGTTGGATCATTTCAAATCCCATCGAGGCACTTTTCGGCAATCCCTGCGAAGCGGCGCGCAGCCGCGCTTCGTGGATCTTTTCGGCGGGTACCATCACCGCGCCGCTGTTTGGATCGACTTTGACTTCGATGCCGGACGCACGTATGGCGTCGGCAAGTTCGGCGGAGTCCTTTTCCGTGAGGTTTGCGAATATCGGCTGAAAATTCGGCGATTGTGACCACGAGAACAGCGCGATGCCGGCTGCGATCGCCAGCGCTACCGCGGCCATCAGACCAAGCTGACGGACCATTGGAAGATCGGTGATGCTGCGAGCCTGTCGCAACCCGGTGAGTGCGGTATCAGCCATAGGTCAGCTCAGATCGGCATGTTCATGATTTCCTGGTACGCATTGACCAGGCGGTTGCGCACTTCGACCATCGCGCGGAATGAAACCTGCGCCTTGCTGGTAGCCAGCATGACGCTTGAAAGATCGGTGTTGGGATCGCCCATCTCGAACTTGTCCTGTAGCTTCGACGCCTGCTGCTGCAAACCATTGACCTGATCGATCGAGCCGCTGACCAGCGTGCCGAAGCCGCTGCCACTGCTCTGCTGGACCGGTGCCTTTTGCGAGGCACCTTGCGCCTGCGTGCTCAGTACGCGGATCTGCGCGAGCACACTGTTCACGTCGATCGTATTCATGCGCCGGATGTTCGAGATATTCGAATTGCTATTAACCCGAGGCACTAGAGCAAGTCCTGTGCCTCGGCCGGCGACCTGTTTTACATGGATTTTTCAGCAGCTGGACGGTGCGTCGTGACGGGTTTCTGTCGCGCTGCTGGAAATTCCGGCCAAGAAATAGCGCGGGAAAAAAAACACGGGCGCCGAAAGTCCGGCACTAGGGCCTGTCGTCAAACTCCCTGGTCACTGCGACGGCCCCTGCCGGGGCGCAGCGCAAGGAAGGGGCGACGGTGGCGTACTGGACGTACGCGAGGAGCCCGTGACGTGGCGATGCGCCCCGGCAGGGGCCGTCCCTCCGGGTTGCGTTCCCAAGGACGACGGCCGGCGTTGCAGTCCTTGGACATGGAACCACCATGCCCGGCGGACTGCGCCTGAAGGCCCCGCCACGGTGCCGCGTAGCGTGGGTGCGGGCGGGGCCGCTGCGACGCCCTTGGGGACAGCAACGCAGTGATCAGGGAGTTTGACGACAGACCCTAAGGCGTGTGTTCAGTCGTCAATGGTCTCGCGCTGGAGACCATACTTGCGCAGCTTTTCAACCAAAGTCGTGCGCCGCGTGTTGAGCAATTTCGCGGCATGCGCGACGACGCCGGAACTTTGTGTGAGCGCCTGACGGATCAGCGCGATCTCAATCGATTCGATGTGATCCTTCAGATTGACGCCTTCCGGCGGCAATTGCGCCGACCAGACCACCGAAGCGGAATCCAGGCCCGGCAGCTCCGCCTCGTGGTCCCCGGCGACTGCTTCCTCATGCAGCAGCGCGACGGGTTCGGCGATGGCCATCGCCTGGGCTCGCTCAGACGCTACCGATGGCGCCGATGAAGGCGACCCGGCCGGTTTGGTCTCCGTGCTGCGGTATCGCTGCGGCAGTTCGGCAGCGGTCACTTCCGCACTGGGATGCAGCACCGCGACGCGCTCGACCAGATTCGACAACTCGCGCACGTTGCCGGGCCAGTGATAAGCCCGCAACGCGTGGATCGCATCCGGCGCGATGCGCACCGAGCCATGTCCATGCCGCTCCATCGCCGCGATGATGTCATCGATCAGCATCGGCAGGTCCTCGAGGCGCTCGCGCAACGGCGGCATCTCGATCGGAAACACGTTCAGGCGGTAGAAAAGATCTTCGCGGAAGGTGCCTTTGACGATCCCATCCTCAAGATTACGGTGCGTCGCGGCGATGATGCGTACATCGCAGCGCTGGCTGCGCGAGGAACCGACACGCTCAAAGCTGCGCTCCTGCAGTACGCGCAGGATCTTGACCTGCATCGGCAGCGACATATCGCCGATTTCATCGAGGAACAGAGTGCCGCCGTCCGCCATCTCGAAACGTCCCTTGCGGGCGGTGATGGCGCCGGTGAACGCTCCTTTCTCGTGGCCGAACAGTTCCGATTCGAGCAGTTCGGAAGGAATCGCGCCGCAGTTGACCGCCACGAACGGTCGTTCGCGCCGCGGCGACTGATCGTGGATCGCACGCGCGGCGACTTCCTTGCCGGTGCCGGATTCGCCGGTGATGAGCACGGTGCTGTCGTAGGGCGCCACCTGCCCGATCATCTGGCGCACACGGCGGATCACCACCGAATTCCCGGTTGGTCCGGGCGTGCGCATGATCGCTTCCTGCTGTTCCATCTTCAGCAGACCGGCACGTCGCAGCAGATCGTTCAACTGCGAGTACTTGACCGGGCTGTCTAGGGGCAGGCAGGCACTGCGATCGAGGCCCAGCAGATCAACCGCGCGCTCGTGATAGGGCTGCAGCACCAGCAGCGGAGGATGAAAACGGTCACGCTTGAGCCAGTCCACGAAACGGCGCAGCGCCGGCCAATCGGATTCCTCGCCGACGAGCACGGCAAGCCAGTCCTGCGGTGTATGCGACTCAACGCGAATATCCGCAGCCGACGACGTAACCACTGGACGGTAGTCAATAAACTGGAGAACGGCGGCATGCGCCGCGGCACGCTCCGAGTCCGCATCGATGACCAGTACGCGCGACTCGGACATTACTGTTCGGCCTCCGTCAGCTGCCTGACCAGCTCTTTGATCTGGACCTCGTAATTGTTCTTCTCCACGAATCCATCCGCTCCGGCCTGCGATGCGTGTTCACGATGTTCGGCATCATCATAATGACTGACAATTATGATACGCGGCGGATGGTCCTGCGCCTTGATCAGCCGCGTAGCCTGCAAGCCGCTCATCCCTGGCATCACCAAGTCCATGATGATGAGATCCGGGCGCAACTCGTCAGCCAGCCGCACTGCATCGAACCCATCATGGCCGAATCCGACCAGATCGAGCCCTTCAATAGGTGCCAGCAAGTGCTTGGAAAGCACCAGAAAGGACTTGTTGTCGTCCACCAGCAGCGTCCGTAGCCGCTTCATTATTCAAGCTTCCCCTGATTAGGGAATCCCTGAACGGTCCGCGTCGTCGGATAATCTGCGCCTGAGCGATGCCGAAAATCCCGGCGCAATTCCATCGTCACTGGGGTATCCATGCTCCGTTCGCGTGCGATCCATCGTCGCTCGCGAGTATTACTCAGAGCTTCCTTGGTCCTGTTTGTCGTCATTCCATGGTCCTGTGCCGACGACATCATATTCGCATCTTCGCATCAAGCAATTAATGTGCAACGGCTGCCGCGACAGTCCGCGCGCGCAATGCCGCGGGCGCAATATGCATCGATTCGCGGTATTTGGCGACGGTCCGCCGCGCCACACGCACGCCGCGACGAGCAAGAAGCGCAGCGACCTCGCCATCGCACAGCGGATGGGCACGGTTTTCGGCGTCAATGATCTTGCGGATCATCGCCCGCACCGCGGTTCCGGAAGTGTCGCCATCGACTCCCGTGATATGCGTGGGGAAAAACGCCTTCAGGGGGTAAACGCCCCATGGCGTCAATACGTGCTTATTGGCAACGACGCGACAAACCGTCGACTCGTGCATACCGATCGCCTCAGCAACCTCACGCAGCGTCAATGGCACCATGCCCTCCTCGCCAATCCGAAGGAATCCTCGTTGCCGCTCAAAGACCACTCGCGCGGTCTTCACCAGTGTTTCATGCCGCATTTCTAGGCCGCGCACCAACCAGCGCGCCTCGTTGAGCTGGTCCCGCAGCGCACGATAGGCGCCACTTGAACCACCTCCTGTAACCTGTTGTTCATAGTACCTGTTTATTCGCACGCGGGGCAGTGTTTCGGGATTGAGTTCGACTTTCCACGCGCCGGCAGTGCCCGTTATAACGACATCCGGAACCACCGCCTCCGCCGGCAGCGTGCCGGCCGCTCCGGGCTTCGGATCGAGACTGCGAATCAGAGCAACCGCCTGCGCGACTTGGCTTTCCGGCACAGCCAGTGTTTGCGCCAGCACCGCAATCTTCCGCTCGGCCAGCGTTTCCAGATGTGATGAGACAATAATCCTCGCAAGACGCAGGCCCGGCGTGCGCGCCGGCAGAGCTTCCAGTTGCAACAGCAGGCATTCGCGCAGATCGCGCGCGCCGAAGCCGGTCGGTTCGACACTTTGCACACGACGCAAAATCGCTTTCATTTCCTCGGGACCCGCCTCCGGCGAGCCGGTGAAACGCATGGCGATCGCGTCGAGCGGCTCGCTGAGATATCCGTTGTCGTCGACGGCATCGACGATCAAGGCGACCAGTTCGGCCTCACGCGGATCGGTGACCACCAGTTGCAGCTGCGCCAGCGCATGCATGCGAGGATCGCGGGTCGGAGCTTCGGCGATACGGGCAACGGCCGGTTCACGATCATCATCGCCGCCGGGCTCGCCGCCGGACCAGCTTTCCGAGCTGCTCCAGTCGAAATCAGCTTCGACACGTTCACTCGCGGCGACATCGCAGCCGCTCACTTCCACTTCGGGGCTGGCGTCGGCAACTGCTGTGGCCTCCAGTTCAGCGTGCGCGGCGGTAGCGGCCTGGTCGGTGTTGTCGGCTTCCTCTTCGGGCTCTTCGAGCATGAGGTTGGAATCGAGCGCCTGGCGGACGTCCATTTCCAGTTCCAGTGAAGTCAACTGCAACAGTCGGATCGACTGCAGCAGTTGCGGCGTCATGATCTGAGTCTGACTCATGCTCATCCGCATGTTTGCCTTCGCGCCGCTTTTCATGTTCTTCGCCTCCAGGTTCCGACCACATCGCTAACAATCGTTTCACTAGAACGCATGCTCGCGATTTATGGCCCATGAACCAATCGGAATATTCCTTACCTCGTGTAATGTTTTTTCTTACATCCGTCAAGAAATGCGCGGAACGCACCCTTCCGTCCGTCGGGGCCTACCGCTCGTCGTTGGCTTCGAGAATGGTGCGGACCGCGAAATGCATCAAAGCATGCGTATTGGGAAGATTGAGTGCCTGCATCAGCCGTGACCGGTGCGTTTCCACCGTCTTGCTGCCGATACCCAGAAGCGAGGCAATTTCCTTGGTGGATTTGCCGCGACCGACCAGGCGTAAAACCTCGCGCTGACGTATCGAAAGGATGACGCCTTCCTCGACGCGCTGCGCGCGCCGGCGCTCGATTGCATGCTGCGAGACACTCGGACTCAGATAGATCTGGCCGCGCATCACCGCACGGATCGCCATTTCCAGTTCGGCGGGTTCGCCGGCCTTGTTCAGGAACCCGGAAGCCCCGGTCTTCAGCGCGGCGCGCACCTGGGACTGCTCCGCCTGTCCCGACAAAAACAGTACATAGATACCCGGCATGTGGCGCACGATGCGCTTGGCCGCCTCAATTCCGCTGACATGGGGCAAGGACAGTTCGGTGATCACCAGCTGCGGTCTTTTGGCGACGACACGCTCCAGCAGCTCGCGGCCATCCCCAGCCTCGGCGACGACGACGACCCCCTCCAACGCCTCCAGCAGGCGCCGGATGCCCGCACGCACCAGCGGCTGAGAATCGGCATGGACAATGCTTAAAACGCCCATATTTCTCCATCTTATAGTCAGCGTGCGCCGTCAAAAGGCACGGCACGTGCGGCATGTCCTTCTCCTCCCCGATTTCCATCCTTGGCACCACACTGCTTCAGATCCCGTTTTAGGATCTTCGCTCAAGATTACGGCGCTCGGCTACGGCGCGTCGATGGCGAAGAAATACTTGTCGCTCCAAAGCCTGTTGACAAAGCTGGAGGTTTTCCGAGAAATCAGCCCGCACCCACCCCTCTTCAGCCCGTACGATACGGGCTCCGAGCCGCAGGGGCTTCGGCACTGCGGGATGAAGGTAGATTTCGACGATACCGCTATCGCCGACGGCGAGTTCCGGCCCGGTAGTGCGCCAGACAACGCCACACCACGATATGCGCACCGGACGGACCGGCGGAAGCCGTACGAGACGGGGCAAGACCGCCCCGACAATGAAAATCAGTGCATCGACCTTGGCATGCAGCCGCGCCAGCTCAAGCTCGTTGGGATCGGGGTCGTCGTTGAGTGCGGCACGATCCTCGAGCTGCGCAATCGTTTGTAGCAGCCGCAGATTGGATTCCGCTTGCCGCAGAGCATCGCTTGGCGACGTCGAAGATCCGGCCGGCAGCCATTCCAGCGGCAGTTCGTCCGAATAACTGATGGCGCCGTCGAACAGATCGCTTTGCGCTTGCATGTCAACCCGCCATTAAGTATCGATGAGGACCCGTGCAAGCGGCGGACCATCAGGCGCACCGCATCAGCCGCGCATCGACTCCGGAATCTGTTCCCAGCCCGATTTCAAGGTATTGACCAGGCGTGCCACTTCGCGCAACCCTTCCGGGTCGTTGGCGGCGTTGGCCTGCGTCAACCGGCGCAGCATGTAATCGTACAACGAGTCAAACTGGCGCGCGAGGTCGCCACCGGCCTGAAAATCGAGAATCGCGCGGAGATAGCTGATGACCTCCATCGCGGAATTCACTGCCCGCACCTTGCCGACGATATCACCGGCGGCGAGCGAACTGACACCCCGGCCGAGACGTTCGATGACGCCGTCATACAGCATCGTTACCAACCGGTGTGGGGATGCATCGCAGGCTACAGCAGCGGTGCCAGAGTCTCTATAGTAGCGCAATGCGGCTGCGTGGGACGTGTTCGACATATGAAAAATTCCGCTTTGGATTCTTACCCCAAGCATCGGCGCCGGAAGTCGAAACTTAACCCTAAAAGTATATTCCGGAACACATTAAAAACACCGCAGCCGAGTACGAAATACGATGCGCGCATCTTGCTCGCGCGCTCGACCAGACAAGCGCTTGAAGCAAAGATCTGACGATTCTGGATATTACCCACCGCTAGACGATGTGCCCTTCGAAAACTGCGCGGTGAGCTGCGTAATATAGGTGGCCATATTCGTATACTGGCTGACGATGGTGCCAATGGAATTGAATTGACTCGTATACATCTGCGTCAGATCCGCCGAACGTTGATTCAGGCTCGTAATCTGGGACACCAAATTCTGAACCTGGGTCTGTAATCCCGTAGTCTCCGCGTCGATCAGACCGCCGCTGCCGACGAAACCGGTCAACACCGTGTCGAGCTTGGCGCCGAGGCTGGTGCTGGGCTGTGACAGCAACGCCTGCACACCTTGCGCGTTGCTCTGAAGCGCGGCACTCAAAGTCGAGGTATCCAAGCTCAGCGAACCGTCCTTATTGGTCGTGATGCCGATCTGCGACAGAGTGCTGACGCCGAAAACTGGAGAGGGCAGACTTCCGCCTGCAATCGATTGCATCTGACCGATCAGCGATCGAATCGAAATATCGCTTTGCAGTGGACCGGCGATCTGTGTCGTGGAGTTGTAGGCGGTCGCCTGATTGAGCATGGCCAGTGCACTGTTGTAGTTATTGACGAAACTCTGAACTGCGCTGACTGCGCCCTGTGTATCGTTTGTAACCGTAAGCGTATTTTGCGTCCCCGGCTGCTGGCTCAACAGATTGAGCGTGACTCCGTCGATCGCACCCGTAATGACGTTACTCGGGCTGTCGTATTCATAAGTGCCGTCGATAAAAATCTTTGCATCGCTGGCCCCACTGCCGACTGTGGAGAACGTCATTGGCGGTGTGGCCGAATTCACCGACACCGCGTTGGCCACCCCCGTCTGCGTCGACGACAGCAGCAGATGCGAACCGTCGACACTATTGATGATGGTCGCGGTAACACCGGTGTTGTTCGATGCTTCGTTGATCGCATCTCGCAAATTAGAGAGCGTGTCGTTGCCGCTGCTCAGGGTGACATCGAATGAGCTGCCGCCCGCGTTGACCGTAATCGTCCCGTCACCGACGACCGTATTCGCGTCCGTATAAGCACCAGACACGATCGTGTTGGTCGTCGCCAGGGTCGATACTTCGATATTGTAGGTTCCCGCTACCGCCTTGCTGGACGCGGACGCCGTGAATACCGAGCTCGCGTTGCTTTGCGCAACGAGGCTGGTCAAGGCAGTCCCCGTCGTCAGGGCTTCGAGCGACGTTTGCAACGTTGATAAGGTCGACTTCACAGTGCCAAGCGCGGAAATCGTCGATTGATCGGCTGCCTGCGAGGACTGCAAGTGCGTCATCATCGGGCTGATTTCAGCATTGACCAGTGACGGCACAATCGAATTGACATCCAGATTGGTGCCCAAACCGGAAGACGTAACGCTCGCGCCGATCGAGTTAGGATTGGTAGAGAGTGTGATGGCCATCAGTGTATTCCTCGATCGCTTTCAGCCGCGAACCTGTAACAGCCCTCGACACGGGCTCATTGAAAAAGGTGCACCCGACACGCCTTCGGATATGCACACGTAAAGCTTTGTCGCCATGGCGTGATGCGACACACTGCGGCGTGCCGGGTGCGGTTCTTGCCGCCTCGGCGAACAATTCATTCAAGCCTTCTGCTTGGGCATCAGCGCGGGATTGCCTCTCTCGAGATTGCGCGCTAGACGCAAAACTTCATGGCTGGGCATTTGTCGCACGACACTGTTGTCGCGCGGATCAACAACCGTAATGACCAGATCGCCATCGTCACGGGAGGTATGAAACAGCAATGGTGGCTGTTGCGAACCGAAGTGGTCGTTGAGCAAACCCAATGCTTTCTGGAAATCCATCGGTGGCTCGGCGGCGGCCGGCGGCGATGGCGCCAAAGACGAAGAGCCGCTATTGCTTAACCCGCTGGTAACGGGAGCAATTGCGGCAATACTGGCAACACTGTCAGACATAAGTCAGTGCCTCCTCTGCCCTTTGCGACCTCTCCGGCCGGTCGCACGACCGGCCGGAGAAGCTGCATCGAGCTTTACGACGTTACAGACGCTGCAGGAGTGAAAGCACCTGCTGCGGGTTTGAGTTGGCCTGCGACAACATTGACGTTGCGGCCTGCTGAAGGACATTCGCCTTCGTGTAGTTCGCCGTTTCCGCGGCAAAGTCGGCGTCCTGGATACGGCTCACGGCGGCGGAGAGGTTCTCCGACGTTGTGCCCAGGTTGTCGACTACCGACTGGAAGCGGTTCTGAATGGAACCCAGGATACCGGCCGACGAGTTGATCGAGTTGATCGCATTGTCGATCGCGACCAGCGCATTGTTGGAACCAGTGACCGTGGAAATATCCATGGAACTCAGCGCCTGCCCGCTTTTGCCCTGGCCGTAGGTGCCGGCATACAGACCCAGCGAGGTGTTCATCGAGGTACCGGTGGTGCCGGTGGCCAGGGTGAACGCCGTTGTCGACGTCAGGCTCACGGTGCCGCGGAACGTGCCGGCATCCAACTCACCACTCGTCGGGTTAGCGCCCGCCGCAGCCGTCATCATGGCCGAATTCAGGCCCGTGTCGGCAGCGACCAGCGTACCGGCAGTCTTCTGCACGACCGAGATGTTGCGGCCATCCGCGGCCACCAGCTGCACACCGCCAGCATCGGTATTGGTATCCACAGCCACCACACCGGTCTGCCCGGAAACCGAATTGATCGCAGAGACCACCGCCTGGCGGTTTTGCGAGTTGGTGGTGCTGGCAGTCGTCGTGATCGCACCGGTGGTGACACCGTTGATGATCATCGATCCCGTGTGCGCGCCGCCGGCAACCATCGCCGTATTGTCGGCCACGACGTTCGGATTGGCCGTCGCGGTGACGCCGGTCTGCGAGCTCACCAGGTTGATGGCCGCTGCCTTGGCAATTGCGCTGGCAGAGGCCGAGTGGTAAGACGCCGTGTCATAGTTGGCCAGCGAGGCGCCGATCAGCACACCGTTGACCGAGAAGTCGCCGGCCACAATCGCCGTGCCCGCGCCAGCCGCACCCTGAATGGAGTCGGCAGCGGCCACCTGTGGCTTATAGGTGCCAGCAACGAAGCCGGCATTGGAAAGGGTGCCGGTGACGTTCGAGGACAGCGTGAACGCGCTCTGTGACGTCAGCGTGTACGAACCGGTGTAGGTCGCCGCGGCCCCAAGACCCGTCTCCGCCGCTGTCAAGGTCGTGAAGGAGGTGACGATGTTGCGGCCGTCGTTGGCAACCAGCTGAACACCGCCGCTATCCGTGCCGGTATCCACCGCATGGACGCCGGTCAGATTGGACTGGGCATTGATGGCGGTGACCACCGATGCGCGCGAGGAGTTGTTGGCAGCCGTCGTGCTGATCGCGATCACGGTGCCGTTGATCGTAACGCTGCCCGTCGTCGCCGCCGCGGTCATCGAGCTGCCCGAGACTTGCGTGTTGTTGACGGTGGCGTTGACGCCGGTCTGGCTGGACTTGCTGTTGACCGCGGCCGCCTTGGCGATCGCGCTGGCTGACGCGCTGGCCGTCGAAGCGGTATCAGATGACGCCAGCGACGGACCGATATCGATGCCGTTGATGAGCAGGTCACCATCGACCATCGCGGCACTGGAGGCGTTCTGGCCGGAGGTCACCGCAGCGGCGTCGCTACTGCCGAGATTGGCGATGCGCGCGCTGGTGATGTTATTGACCGAGATCGTCTGGCCGGCGTTAGCGCCGACCTGGAATTGCTGGGACGAAAAGCTGCCGTCGAGCAGTTGGACGCCGTTGAACGATGCGGCTGATGCCTCACGGTCAATTTCCGACAGGAGCTGCTGGGCCGCGGAGTTCAGCGAGGCGCGGTCGGCAGGGCTGTTGGAGGCGTTGGCGGACTGCACCGCGAGCTGGCGGACCTGCTGCAGGTTCGCAGCGATCGTCGACAGCGAGCCGAGGGCCGTCTGCGCGAGCGAAATGCCGTCATTGGCGTTGCGCGAGGCGACGTTGTCACCGCTGACCTGCGCATTCATGCGCTGGGCAATGGCGTAGCCGGCGACGTCGTCCTTCGCGCTGTTGATGCGCAGACCGGACGAGAGACGCTGGAGCGCCTGGTTCAGCATGTTCTGGTTGTTGGTCAGATAACGCTGAGTATCAAGTGAAGCGATATTGGTATTAACGACAAGGGACACGGATGTTCTCCTAAAACTGGCTAGATTGTTTACCGGCCGGACCCCCGGTCGGGATGCATCGGTAGTTCCCGATTCCGGGACTCACAACCTGTGCTGAACCCCTTAACGGCACGTTCCCGGTAAAACTTAAATTCAACTTGACTTCCGGGAAAAAGCGTGCGTCAAAAAAATTCGGCTATAGCGCCTGGAGATGAAGTCGACGTGGCTATGTCGAGGTCGGGCAGCATGCGCCGGCCGTACGGCGGGAGACCGCAGCGACGGATACGCGGTAGAAATAAAACGACTAACGCAGATAGTTGAACAAGCTCAGACCCTGAATCGTGGCATAGGTCTGTTCACCGGCCTGAAGCGCGAGCTGGGTTTGTGCGAACTTGGTCGAGGCAGCGGCGTAATCGAGACTCTGAAGGCCCGAAATAGTCGTCTGTAGCTGCGTGGAAACGGTGGTGAGCTGCGTATTCGCATCGCTCAGAGCCTGCTCGCGCGCGCCCACACCACCGAGAACAGACGAAATGTGATTCTGCGCACCCTGCAAAGCCTGGAGCTGACCATAGATACCGGTTTGCTGAAACGCGCGTTGCACCGGACTGGCGCCATTGCCCGCGGCGACGAGATTGATCAGATTCTGAACGGTCGTGAAAACATCCTGTGGCGCGCTCGGTGCAACCTGAAAGGTATCGGCGTTTTCGGGCGCACCGGTCAGCGTCAGCGACAGTCCGTCGAACTGGATCGCCGTGTCGGGCGCGTAAGTGCCACTCGCGACGATATTGGTGGTGACGTTATCGACGACCTGATACTTCCCGCCATTGAAACTCACGGTGTAACCATGCCCGGTGGCCTGTGTCGGATCGGCAACGTGCAGATCGGTGACGTAACCGGTACCGGTATTGGCGACACCCGCAGTGATGACGACATGACCGTCGCCGGACTTCATATTGAGGAAAGTGTTGTCGCCCGGATCGTTGACGGCGATTTCACGGTTGCCCCCCACCGGTAGCATGGTGGTCGTGCTGTTGCCGTTGTAGACAACGCCGGAAGGTTGTTGTAACGCGAACGGCGGACTGCCGTCCTGTGTGCCGCCGAACAGATAACGTCCGTTATTGTCCTGTGCGTTGGCCTGCGAAAGAATTGAATTCAACTGCTGCTGCATCGCCCCGGCGAGCGACTGGCGATCGGTGTTGTTAAGGGTTGAATTATTCGCCTGCAAGGCCAGCGACTGGATTTGCGCCAGCGACTGATTGACCGAGGTCAGCGTGCTGTCTTCGAGGCCGAGACGGTTTTGCAGCGTCGTCACGTTGCTCTGCCACTGTGTAACATCGGCAAGTGCCTTTTGCGAACTCAGCACTTGGCCGGCGGCGAGCGGATCGTCCGATGCCACCTGCACGCGCAGGCCGGAACTCATCTGGCTTTGCAGCTTGGCGAGCCCGACTTGGTTGCTGTCGATAGTGGTGATCGCCTGTTGATACAGCATCGAACTTGCTATGCGCATGTTGGTTTTCCGTTTATCGCCCAATGGCCGTAATCAGCGTCTGGAACAGAGAGTTCGCCACTGCGATCACCTGCGCCGAAGCCTGATAGGCCTGCTGGAACTGGGTCAGGGCAGCGGCTTCTTCATCCAGATTGACTCCGGATACCGAATTGCGGGCGGCCGTGTCCTGATTGGTCAGCGCGGTTTGCGCGGCAAGTTGTGCCGATGCCTGTTGCGCCTGCCCGCCGACACCCGATACCAGCGCGCCATTGGCTGCGCTCAACGTATCGGTGCCGCCACCGATGATTTTCTGGCTGAAAATTCCCGCCATCAGCACCGCATTGCCGTTGTCGCTGCTGCCGGCGTTATTCGCCTTGACGGTATAGGTATCGCCGATTCCCGGAGTACCGCTGATCTGCACGCTCCAGCCGTTGACGGTAATGGCGCTGCCGCTGACATAAGCCTGTGGCGCGCCGCCGTTGATGGTGTACGTCGTCGCGGTGGGAAACTGAATCTGCACCGTCGTCAGCAAAGCCGGATCAGTCGCATCCACCACCTGCAAATTACTGATCGCCGCGTTACCCGTGTTGGCAAGACTGGGGGAAGTCTGTACCGGCAACGCCGCGGCAATCTTCGCCGGATCGGTGATGACCGTACTGATCTCCCCTGCCGCATAGCGCGTCGGCTGGATCAGGAATTTATCGCCGACGTTGGCCGCGCCGCCGCCGAGGACGATCTGCAAGCCGGCCCCGGTCAATGGACTGGCCACCGTGCCGGCGCCGGCCAGTGGAACCAGCGCGCCGGTGGCTTGATCGGTCAGTGTCCAGCCGCCGGCGGTCTGCGTCAGGAGATAGTCGCCGGTGCCGAGCTGATTGGGATCGGAAACGGTCGCGGACACAGAAGCCGTACCGCCGTTGCCGGACGATCCGGACACCGGCACGCTGGGCGTGCTGAACATGGGCCCGCCGAGCTGGCCATACTGATCCATACCCGCGGCCTGCTGAGTGTTAACGGCATCCGACAGCGCCACCGCCATGCGGCCGATCTGATCGATCGCCGGGTTCAATACTTCGCGACGGAAATCCATGAGGCCGCCGATCGTTCCGCCGGAGACCTGCGGAGTGATATCCATCTTTTGGCCACCAGCGGTATTGAGAATAATCTCGCCGCTATTTCCGTATTGATCGTTTTGCAGCGACAGCGTATTCGCGCTGCTACCCAGAACCAGCGGCTGGCCGCTGGCGGTGAACACATCAACGAAGCCATTGGTTTCGGTTGTTGTGGTGATCCCAATTTGTCCCGCGAGATTCTGTACCAGCTGATCGCGCTGATCGAGCAGATCGTTCGGCGGTTGCCCGTTCGCTGTCTGCCCCTGCAGCTGCAGGATCTGCTGGTTGAGCTGCGCGATCTGCGACGCATCGCTGTTGACCGACGCAACCGCGTCGCTCATGCTCGATACCACCTCGTCATCGAGACCATTTAACTGCGACTGCATACCGTTCAGGCTGCTCGACAGCGACTGGGCGCTCTGCAACAAGGTCTGGCGCGCCGCCGATGACGACGGATTCGCAGAGACACCGTTCATCGCGTCGAAAAATCCCTGCAGTGGCTTCGACAGGCCGGTATTGGCATCCGACAGCCAGGTGTCCACTTGGGAGGTGAATGTCTGGAAGGTGTCGATGCGACCGGAGTTGCTCGAATCCGTGAGCAGCTGACCTTTCAAAAACGAATCGCTGACACGCGTGACCGAATTAACGTAGACGCCGTTGCCCACGATGCCCGCGGTCGTCAGCTGTCCCGGCAGCGGCGAGAAATTGGTGCGCTCGCGCGTATACCCTGGTGTGTTCGCGTTCGCGATGTTGTGACTGATCGTATTAAGCGCCGTCTGATAACTCAGCAGCGCTGATTTCCCGATACCCAGCATATCGCTCATGACACTACCCTCACGCGCTCACGATGCCCGCCGCCGCCAGAGCGCCGTCGAGCTCGGGACTGTAGGCGACGCGAACCAGCTTCTGTGCATACTGAGGATCGGTCGCATAGCCCGCTTTCTGAAGGCCTTGCGCGAAACCCTGCACGTCGCCGGCGCGCAAGGCGTCTGCGTAACGCGGATTGTTCTTCAGGAATCCCACATAGTTGTCGAACGATTCGCCGATCGAACCATAACTGCGGAAACTCGCCTGCTCCTTCGACCAGTTGCCGTTGACGAATTCGCCGGTCGTTGCGCTGGTGCTTGGGCCATTCCAGCCGGCGCCGGCCTTGATACCAAAAAGATTGTGGCTACTGTCACCACCACTCTGCTTCATGACATGCTGGCCCCAGCCGGTTTCCAGCGCCGCCTGCGCGATCAGCGCGCGCGCCGGCACGCCGAGCTCGGCAGCCGCCTTTTCGGCATGCGGCTGAACAGCCGATACGAATTCACTGATCGATTGCGGTGACGTCTTCGCGCCTGGCACCACCGGGCCTTTGGCGGAGGACAGACTCACAGAAGACGGACTCGCGGCGGATGGGATAGCGGATGCAGCAGCAGCTTGCGTGGAACCGTAGGCCGTCGCGGCACTCACCGTCGTCGGTTTCGCCGCCGCAGCCGCGCTGGCGGCACCGCCGAGCTGGCGCACCAGCAGATCGGCAATGCCTAGACCGTGGCCCGACGACGCCAGATGCATTGCCAATTGCTGATCGTATAAATCCTGATAAAAGCCGCCCTGCTCTCCAGTCATGTCATCGCCGAACTGGGTGGCATGCGCGGACTTCAACATGGATTGGGTCAACAGCGCCTCGAATTGTTGTGCCGCAAAGCGCAGCGCCTTCGGGTCGTTGCGATTGGCAGCGGCTCGCAACGCGCCGAACTGACCGAAATCGGTGATCGCGGGCGTGGTGGTTGGCGGGGACGACGACATGTCAGATCACCACCAACTGCGCATGCAGCGCACCGGCTTCCTTGAGCGCTTCGAGAATCGCGACCAGATCGCCGGGAGCGGCGCCGACCTGATTCACCGCGCGCACGATGTCATCAAGACTCACACCCGCCTGAAACACGAACATGTGCCCACCGGTTTCCTTGACCTCGATCGACGACTGTTCGACAACCTGGGTGGTTCCGCCGGTGGAGAATGGCTGCGGCTGGCTGACCTTAGGCCGTTCGGCGATCGTCACCGACAGATTGCCATGCGCGACGGCCGCGGGTGTGACTTCCACATAGCTGCTGATGACCACCGTACCAGTACGCGAATTGATGATGACTCGCGCCGGCGGATCGCCCGGATTGATTTCGATGTTCTCGACGGAAGCGAGAAAACCGACGCGATCGCTGGCATCGGTCGGTGCGCGTACCGCGACACTGACCGCGTCCAGCGCGCGCGCGACCTGCGCGTTCAGTGCCGCATTGATGCCAGTCGCCAGCCGCGATGCCGTGGTGAAATCCGGCGTGTGCAGATTAAGCGTGATCTCGGTGCCGTTGCCGAACCCACTCGGCACGTCGCGCTCGACGCTGGCACCGTTCGGAATGCGGCCGGCGCTCGGAATATTGATCGAAATACGCGAACCATCCTTACCCGATACGCCAAGTCCACCGACGACGACGTTGCCCTGCGCGATGGCATAGACCTGCCCATCAGCGCCTTTCAACGGCGTCATCAGCAAGCTGCCGCCACGCAGCGAGCCGGCGTTGCCGATCGACGCGACCGTGATATCAATTGTCTGTCCCGGCTTGAGGAACGGCGGCAATTCGGCGTGGACCGCGACCGCAGCGACATTCTTGAGCTGTGGGTTGACGTTGGTTGGAACCGTCACGCCGAGCTTGTTGAGCATCGCTTCCAGGCTCTGCACCGTGAACGGCGCCTGCGTGGTCTGATCGCCGGTACCGTCGAGGCCGACGACAAGGCCGTAGCCGACCAGCGGATTGCTGCGCACGCCCTGTACATCGGCGAGATCCTTGACGCGATCCGCGCGCGCCAGCGTACCGGTGCATAGCAACAGCACGACGGCAGCGATGGTAAAGTTTGAGCGCACACGTTTCATCAGAATGGCATCCATGGCGAGCTGAAGAAACGCGTCAGCCAGCCCTGCGCGTTCGCATCCGCAAGCTGACCTCTGCCGGTATATGAAATGCGCGCGTTGGCGATGCGATCCGACGAAACGGAGTTGTTGGAACCGATATCCGCCGGCCGCACGATTCCCTGTAGCCGCACGAATTCCATACCCTGGTTGATCTCCACCTGCTTTTCGCCCTGCACGACCAACTCGCCATTGGCAAGCTTCTGCACGACTTCCACCGTGATGCTGCCGCTGAGTTTATTGCTCTGCGCACTGTCACCCTTGCCGGCGAAATCACGCTTGGCGGTGATAGACGCATTGGTGTGCAGATCGCGGCCCGCGACTTTCACATCTGGAATGGTGGCGTCGTCGGCCTTCGACGAATCGGTGGTCGCCGACTTCTGTGCGCTAGTGCTCTCGACCAGCGTGACCGTCAGCAGATCGCCGACGTTGTGTGCCTTGGTGTCTTCGAACAAAGCGAGGTTCTGGCCCGGCGAAGAGATGGCGCCGGACAACGCCGCTTCGCGCGCCGGAATCACTGGCAGCTGCGGCGGCGTCGAATAAGCCTTCGATTCGATCGAGCTGCAACCGGCAAGCGCCAGCATGACGGCGGCGGCAACAACCACTTGATGGAACACAAAACCACGCATGGATGGAGGCCGGATCAGAGGTTGTTGGTGATGAATTGCAGCATCTGGTCAGTCGTCGACACTGCTTTGGAGTTCATCTCGTAAGCGCGCTGGGTCTCGATCATGTTCACCATTTCCTCGACGACATTAACGTTCGAGTTTTCGAGGGAACCCTGCTGCAAGGTGCCGAGCCCGTTAAGACCCGGCGTGCCGCTCTGCGGACTGCCACTGGCGCCGCTCTCGAACAACAGGTTGTCGCCGCGCGCTTCGAGTCCGGCCGGATTGACGAAATCGGCGACGGTAACGGTGCCGACCTGCTGCGCCGCAGCTTGTCCCGGGATCTGCACGGAGACGACACCGTCCGGCGAAATTGTCACGCTCTGTGCGTTCTGCGGAATGGTGACGCTCGGCGACAGCGTGTAGCCGTTCGTTGTCACCACCTGGCCCTGGTTGTTGACCTGGAAGCTGCCGTCACGCGTATAGCCGGTGGTGCCATCCGGCATTTGAATCTGGAAAAAGCCGCGGCCGCTGATGGCCATATCGAGGTTGTTACCGGTCTGCTGCAGCGTTCCCTGCTGGAACAGCTTCTCGGTCGCGCCGATGCGTACGCCCGTGCCCAGATAAAGGCCCGATGGCGATTGCGTATCGCTGCTGGTCTGCGCGCCGACCTGCACCACGTTCTGATACAGCAGATCCTGGAACGAGGCGCGACCACGCTTGAAGCCGGTCGTGTTCACGTTCGCCAGATTATTCGAGATCACCGACATCGCTGTCTGCTGCGCATCGAGACCGGTCTTGGCCACCCACAATGCTGAATTCATCGTTACATCCTCCGCCGGAAATCCGGCATCCCAGGGAGTCTGTACAAGTCCCGGACCAGCCCGGGCGAGTCAACATTCCGGCGCGGGAATTGGAGCGTGTTACGGAGACGATGCAGCCTTGCAGGCGTCGAACACCGCTTGCGGAGAGAGTCCTTGGGAGGCTTCGAATGTGGCGCGACTGCAGTAGGTTGCCTGCGGCGCATAGTCGCCCATCGTGCGCGACAGATCGCCGAACACCGGGGTGTCCTTGGTACCCTGGGTGAAAGTGGGCGATGTCACCAGATTGCGATAGAGAATGTTGCCCTTGAATTGGGTGTCACCATACGGTAGCCAGTTGAACCCATTGGCTACTGTCGCGTTCGCAGGTCGGTTAGCCGGATCGGAAATGACGACATTGAAAAACCCGCCGGAATCGAGCACCGCGTCGGCATCGGCTACACAGGCCGAGACGGCCTGCGTAACGTAGTCGTTCTGGCAGATCGACCAGTAGCGCACTTGCGGACCGGCGGGACCGGACGGTTCATCGGTGAATGTCGGTGCCTGTGCGCGTACCAGTTGCAGCTCACCTTTTCGGAGTGAGGTGGTCGCGTAAACATAGGCGGAGTCCTCGTTGTAAAGCACGCCCGGACCCAGCAAGCCGTTGGCGATACCCTTGAAGGACTGGAACCGCGGCGGATTGTGCGGTGGCTTTCCGATCAGATTGATATGACTGGCCGAGTGATCGACGATGCGGTTGTATAGCTGTCCACAGGCAGCGGCGTCCGGCGTTTGTGATAGCGGAATTTCTCCACCCGGCGTCTCCAATACCAGTGTCGGCAAGCCATAGCCGCCATCCTCGCCGGCGCCATTGGCGGGCAGGTACACGCGCAGGATTAAATACGTGCGTTTGCGCACCGCGTTGGCATTTGCCATCGCGGAACTGCGATAGATGGTGTTCACGTCGGCGACCGCGGGCGCTGCCTCGAAATTCACGTAGGCGGTGAAAGTACCGCCGGGAGCTGCGCCACTGCGCGCGGTATCGCTGCTGAATGTGTTCGTGCCGGCGACGTCAGGGGTGATCTGAAAATCCGCCAATCCACCTTCGATCGCACCGTGACCGTTATAAACCTGCAGCGAGAAGTAGCGCGCATTCGCATAACGACCCTCTATGCGCAGGCGCATACCGGGCGCGGGCGTAGTCGGGCCAACGGCGAGCCAGTAAGTCGAGTGCGTTTCCGGGTAGGCGTAATTATTGTTGCTCACGTCGAGCGCAGTAGACCAATCGCAGCCGGCTGCGAAGCTGAGATCAGACGTGGACACGGTTCCGCCGGGATCGCTGAGATCGGCACTGGTCGATGTGGGATTGGATGAGCTGCACGCCGCCACAAAAGCTACCAATGCGGTGCTGACGCTCGCAATCAAACCTCGCATAACCCGCGTCTCCCCCGAGTGTTGGATGTTATCGGACCGCCCCTTCGGAAACCTTAACGGGGGAACAACGCCAGGGCGGCGCTAACCGGTATGCAATTACGACAAACCGCTATCGTGCGCCGACAAAACCGTGTGCAGCGCCTATTGCATCTGCACCAGCGACGATGCCGCGCTGGCGTTCTGGTCGGCGGTATGCATGACCTTGGTCTGCAAATCGAATTCGCGGGCGAGCGCAATCATCGTCACCATTGAGCCGGCGAGATTGACGTTGGAACCCTCGAGCGCGCCAGAGGACACTGTCTTCCCAGCCGCCGGATTGAGCGTGATACCAGGTGCCGCCCGCATCAATCCACTCGGATCGCGCCGCAGCTGATCCGGCGTCGCTTCGACGACTTTGAGACGGCCGATCGTGGATTGCGCATTCGGCTGCGCACCAGCGGGCACGATCGAGATGGTGCCATCGTCGCCGACGTGGATTTGCGAATACGGCGGTACCGAGATCGGACCGCTGTCACTGAGCACGGGCTGCCCAGCACCGGTCAGCAACTGTCCATTGGCATCGACCTTCAGATCACCCGCGCGCGTATAGCTTTCGCCGCCATCGGGCGCCTGCACCGCCAGCCAGGTGCCTGGGCGCATAGCGACGTCGAGATCGCGTCCGGTCTGCTGGATTCCACCAAGGCTGGAATCCCAGCCCTGATCGATCAGGCGCGCGTTGACGCGCGAGGGCAATCCCTGTCCCGCGACCGCAACCGATTCCGCATCGACGAGCTGCGCACGGAAACCGACCGTGCTCGCATTGGCCAGATTGCTGCTGTTGGCGGTCTGCGCGCTCAGCGTCTGGATCGCCCCCGTCATGCCAACATAAAGTGCTCGGTCCACGGCGTCCCCCCTATTAATCTATTCCGCTGCCTTAGCGCAGCTGCAGAATGGTCTGCAATAACTGGTCCTGGGTCGAAATCACCTGCGAGTTCGCCTGGTAGTTGCGCTGTGCAGTCATCATGTTGACGAGCTGTTCGGTCAGATCGGTGTTGCTCGCTTCGAGCGAACCGGACTGCAGTGTTCCGAAATTGCTACTGCCGGCACTGCCGGATAGCGCCTGTCCGGAATCGAAGGTCGGCGCCCAAGTCGCATTGCCGAGCTGCTGCAGCCCTTGGGGATTGGCGAAATTCGCGAGCGCGATCTGTCCAAGCGGAACATTCTGTCCGTTCGTGTAGGTCGCGGTGACGACGCCTGCCTGCGAAATCTGCACACCACTGAGATTACCGGTCGTGTAGCCATCCTGCGTGAGCGCGTTGACCGTGAAAGCTGATCCGTACTGGACCGCCTTGCTGACATCCAGCGTCATGTTCATCACTGCGGAACTATTGCCCGGGTTGAACGCGTTCAGCGCCACGGTTCCCGCGGCTGGTACGATCAGTTTGCCGGCACTGTCGAATTGCATCGTCGCGACGGTGTCGGTCGCGGGGTTTCCGTCGATCACCGAGTGAACATTCCAGATTCCCGGTCCTCCGGGTGCCGGTAGCGCAGTCTGCACGAAATACAGTCCCATGCTGTGCGACTGACCGAGGGAGTCGTAGATCGTCAGCGTCGAGGTAACGTTATAGCTGTTGGGATTAGTCGGATCGAAGATCGCGACGCTCGGCGGCGCGATACCCACGGGCAACGTCACCCCGGCGGCCAAGTTCTGGGTCGCTGCCGGCGGATTCGGCGTAGGCAATATTTGCAAAGGCTGGAACGTGCCACTGGCGAATGTGATGGGTGAAGCAGTGGCCACCGGATTGATGAGCAATTGCAATCCCTTTTCATTGACGACATAGCCGTCCTTGTCCGTCGCGAATGCACCATTACGCGAGTACACCCGGCTGCCGCCGTCCGACAGCGCGAAGAAACCATTGCCGTTGAGCGCGAGGTCGAGCGGATTGTTCGTCGAGGTGATGGTGCCTTGCGTGAACTGCTGCGCAACACTCTCCGCCGCGACGCCGTTGCCGTAGGAGACACCGGCCACCGAGAACACCGAACCCTGGATCAAGTCGCCGAATTCGGCGCGTGAATCCTTGAAGCCGGTCGTGTTGGCGTTGGCGATGTTGTTGGAGATCACGTTGAGGTCGGTCGAAGCCGCATTGAGGCCCGACAGCGCGATATTGAAAGACATGGATAATTCCCCGGACGACTAAATGATTTGCAGAACGTTGCTGAACGCGGTCGAACCGATGCCGTTCAGATTGAGTGTGAGACCACTGCTGCCGAGCGTGACGCTATCGACCTGCGCCGCGACATCCGTCGTCGCCGCCGTGGAGTTGCCACCACTGCTGACTGTCGCATCGACGCTATAGATTCCGGTCTGCATGGCCTTGCCGCCGGCATCCTTGCCGTCCCAGCCGAACTGCGCTTTGCTGCCGCCGCTTTGCATGCCGAGATCGAGGATCTGCACCACCGCTCCGGAGGCATCGCGGATGTGGACGGTCACATCGCCGCTGGACGGCACTTCGACCGCGCCAACGAGCCCCGACGACGTCAGCGGTGCCTGGCTGCCCGGCACCATGACGTAGTGACCGACCAGCGAGGCCGCCTGTAGCGACTGACTCGAAGTCAGTTGCGACGACAGCGACGAAAACGAGGAGTTGAGCTGAGTGATCCCCGACACCGTCGACATCTGCGCGATCTGGCTGAAGAACTCGCTGTTCTGCAGCGGATTCAGCGGGTCCTGCGTCTTGATCTGTGTCGTCATTAACTGCAGGAAATCCTGCTCGTTGAGCGACAGCGCCGGATCCGCGACTGAACCTGTGTTGGCCGATGCAGTGGGAACTCCCGGTGCACTCAGACTCGATATGAAGCTGTTGCCGGTAAGGGCGGATGTAGTGGTCATAAGTTTTCCTGGTTTTCCTAGCTGCCGAGACTCAGTGTTTTCAATGCGAGTTCTTTACCTGTGTTCATGACATCGACCGTGCTCTGGTACGAGCGCGACGCCGAAATCATGTCCACCATTTGCTCCACCGAATTGACGTTCGGCGCGAATACATACCCGTTCCCATCAGCGAGCGGATTGCCGGGCTCATAGCGCTTTTCGGCGGGCGTCTGACTTTCGACGACGCCGAGCACGCGCACGCCCGGCGTCTGACCGCCGGTGAGTTCTGGGGCGGCCTGGAATACCGGCATGCGTGCCTTGTAAACCGTGTTCGGGTCGGAGCCGACTGCGTCCGCATTGGCGAGATTGCTCGCCACCGTATTGAGCCGCACCGACTGCGCGCTGAGCGCGGAACCGGCGATGTCGAATATTTTGAAAGATGAGGACATGACACGCTCCCGATTAGTCGATGATCGCCGTCATCAGACTGCGCAGCGAATCACTGATGAAGGACAGGCCCGCTTGCTGACGACGCGGCGTCGAGTCGGCAAATGCCTGCTCGTACTGCTGCATAGAAACGTGATAGACCGCATCCGGAGAATTCATGTCGGTAGCGACGGATGCTGCGAGGTGACGCGCATCCGTAATCACGAGCGCGCCGCCACCAGCACTGGACTCAGCCTTGGTGCTGCTGGCCATATTGTTGAGATGTACCGGCTGCGCGCTAAGCACGGAGCCGGCAATATCGGAGATTCGGAACGATGAGGACATGATGCGCTCCTTATTGACCGGTGATCGCCGTCATCAGACTGCGCAGCTGGTTATTGATGAAAGACAGCCCCGCCTGGTAGTGCAGCGCCGAGTCGGCGAACGCCGCCTGCTCGATCTGCGTATCGACGGTGTTGCCGTCGACGCTCGGTTGTACGGGAACGCGATAGACCGTATCCGGAGAATTCGTGTTGGTGGCAGCGGATGCTTCCAGGTGATGTGCATTGGTGATCGCAAGCGTGCTGCCGCCGGCGGCAGGCTCACCCTTAGCGGTGTTCGCCAGTACTTTCGCGAAGTCGACATCGCGCGCCAGAAAATTCGGCGTGTCCGCGTTGGCGATGTTCGAGGCAAGCACGTCCATACGCTTGCGCTGTACTGCAAGAGCGTCGGCGTGAATGCCGAACAGTGGGTCGATGGCCATGGCGCCTCCTCTCAAGAAATGGCGCCAGGTTCCTCCAAGGCCTGTGCCAGCATCAGCGGCACAGCACCCAAAAACGTTGCTGCAAGCGGGCTCAGGCCGCTTGCGTAATGGTGTGCAGACGGTCGAGAACCGCTTGCGCAAGCTCGTCCGCGCCGAATTTCGGAATAAAGCGGTCAGCGCCGACTTTTTTCACCATCGTATTGTTGAAAACACCGGACAACGACGTATGCAGCAGCACATGAAGGCCGCTCAACCGCGGGTCGCGTCGGATTTCCGTCGTCAGCGCGTAACCATCCATGTCCGGCATCTCGACATCCGAGATCACCATCAGCAGTTTGTCGTTTATATCTTTGCCCTGCTCCGCCTGCCCCTGCAGATAGCGCAAGGCTTCACGCCCATCATTCATCATCACGCATTCGATGCCGAGCTGTTGCAGTACCCGTTCGATCTGGGAACGTGCGACACGCGAATCGTCGACCACCAGAACGCAGCGTCCGTCGGCCAGCGCATGGGATTCCGCCGTCAGGTGGGGAGACAGCGGCGGTGGTGGACCGACTACCTCCGAATAGATACGTTCCAGATCGACGATCTCGACGATTTCATCGTTATAGCGCGTGACCGCGGTCAGATACCCTTCGGTGCTGCCGGTGCGCGGCGGCGGCAGCACCAACTCCACGCCAAGATGAATGATGCGATCGACTGCGCGCACCAGAAAACCCTGCACCGAACGGTTGTATTCAGCAACGATCACATGGGTGGCGAGCGGGTCGGAGGGTAGTCCGAGCGCGTGGCACATGTCGATGATTGGCACGACCACACCACGGATATCGGCCATCCCGGCAATATGAGGATGGGCCGATGACAGCGGCGTCAGCGGCGGCCGCGGAATCACTTCCTGCACCTTGAGGACGTTAACGCCAAAGATTTGACAGTCATCCAGTCGGAACAGCAGCAGCGCAAGCCGGTTATACCCGGCCAGCTGCGTTGAGCGATCAATGCTTTCAATCAACCCAGGCATTTGTATCTCGTGTGAATGTCGGTTCGATATCGGCGCCACAACTATGGACTTGAACGATATATCCGGCGGCCGCCCCTGCATGGATTGCCGCGACTAGAGCGCGTTATGCATAACGCGCTCTAGTGCAGGAACCGGGCCCGTTTTCGTGCTTGCTCGGGGCACGCAACTTGCCAGATGCCCATGCCTGTAAACATTCGCGAGGGATCACAACCGTGCAGATAGCGTCATCGAAGCATCCGGCTTCTCCCGGGAATCCCCTTCCTTTCAAAAGCCCGGTATTGCGGCTGGCGATGCTACTGGTCGTTTTGTTTACAACCCACTCGCAGGCACAAGAACAAGGAAGCCAATCGATCGCCGCGGTTCGTGCCGTCGCGAGCAGCTATGTTGCCGCGCAGGTTCCCGTGGGGGCACAGATTGAAACGGCGAATCTCGATACGCGTCTGCAACTATCCGACTGTACGCAACCGCTGCGAGCGACACCTTCCAGCCGGCCGGTGAACGGCCAGTGGAACATCGCGGTGAGTTGCTCAGCCCCGCGCAGCTGGACACTTTACGTACCTGTGCGGGTCAGCGAGCGTGGTACCGTCGTAGTGTTGAAGCGAAATTTGCACGCCGGTGAGCCGATTACGGCCGACGCGCTCGGCGTACAGACGCGTGAAACCGCCAATCTTGCTTATGGTTATATCAGCGACCCCGCACGGATCGTCGGCAAAGTATTGCGCCGGCCGCTTGGGGCAGGAAGCCCGGTGACCCCTGACGTGATCGGGGCCCCGCTGTCGGTACGGCGCGGCCAAAGCGTCGTTTTGATCGGCAGCGCTGGCGTCATTGAAGTCCGTGCCGAAGGCCGGGCGCTCGCCGACGGCGGCAGCGGCGATCGAGTCCAGGTCGAGAATTCAAGCTCGAAGCGGGTCGTGGAAGGCACCGTTCAGGACGATGGCAGTGTCCGCATAACGCTTTGACGCCAAGCCCTAAACTCCTACCGGAGCACGCCGAAACAGTAAAAACCGGCAACATAAGCACTTACCGGGTGGAAGCCCTAATCTACCGTTTGTCGGATACATGGCACCGAGTCCTGCTAAAGTTCCGGAAACGGGCGCCGATACGACAGTCAGGTTAAGGTTTGGATTGAGAGCTTCCATATGAGTACAAAAATAGACCATTCAACTGTAGCTGCGGCGGGCGGCGTTGGTTTGCCCCCTATTGCGATGCGGTCCGGGTCATCCAGTACGGATTCTCCTGCTGTCCAGACGAGCACTTCGCAAGACACGGTGCATCTGACGGGGGACGCCATGCAGTTGCAAGATCTCGATAAGTCGATGTCGCGGACTCCCTCCGTCGACGTCAAGAAGGTCGCCGAATTGCGGCATTCGATCGCGAGCGGACAGTACAAAATCAACGACCGGTCAGTTGCGGCCAAGTTGTTGAACACCGATCGCCTGCTCGGCAAGAACTGATGCGTTGAAGTTGACGGAACAACTAGAGAAATCTTCATGCCATCCACGAACCTCGATCACCACCGCGCGACCCTGAAACATCTGGTCACGCTGATCGAGGATGAGCGGGCTGCCATCGAAATCTCCGATACCCGGCGTATCGATGAACTCCGCGCCGCCAAATCCTCGGCACTGCGCGATCTGTCCGGATTGCTGGAGCAGATCCAGGGTGGCCGCAGTAATCTGCGCGAAGCCGATCGCCAGGAACTGAGTCAGCTGCTAAAGAAATGCATGGACGCCAATCTTGCGAACGGCACACTGATCAATGCACGCACGGCGCGCGTACAGTCGCGGCTGGCACCGTTAATGGATGATTCGCCGACCTACGGTCCCCGCAAGGCTTTCAACGGCACGTTCTCGCAACGTTTGTTCGCTCGCGTCTGAACACTTCGCGCACCCGCGCGAAATCCCGTCTCTCCATCAGCCGGCGCATACAACGCGCCAATGTCTGGTGCTGATCATTGATATACGGTTCTCTGCTACCGAGGTCGGGCTGAATTGCCCGCAGAACGTATATACGCTCGTAAATCAGTGCCAAACCGACATCCGTATTGTCGGCGCTCCTGGAACTGAAGCACCGCGAGCAGCGGGATGAAACGCGGAGCAGTCCTGGACGTTCCGGCTCATCGGCGTGATAGCTGTCGCCGTTTATAAGCTGCGGCTAAAGCTATGCGAATTCTTACCGTTACCTCATTACGGCAATCTTCTACAACCACCATTGGGGGGCCATAGCTGGATGAGCCGAGTGCCCCGGATTGCACGGGCCAGAGGGTTCCACAGGTTCCATAACAACGATGCGCGCCGACAACTCAGTACTGGCCCACAACCGACGTACGCTCGAACTGTTTGACCCACGGGCAGCCGCCTGCATCGCGCGATTTCCAGTCGCTTCGTTGACTGATTTTCGTGTCGGGCAAGAGCCTGACGAGATTCTCCCGGCTGTGGTAGCCGAAGATACAGTCGCCTTGCTTGGCATTGGTGACGGCAGCAAGATTCTGCAGCTTCTCAAAGGACCGTCATGCCGCATCATGGTGTTGGAGTGCGAGATGGCCGCGTGCTTCGCGGTTCTGTCTCGCATCGATTTTTCGACGGCGCTGGCAACTGGCCGCTTGCGCCTGTTTCTGGTGCCTGCGGCGTCCGCGATAGCGCGCGAAATATCCTTGCGCGAATGCACGTCTGAACTAGTGGACCGACTGCATCGCCCCGGTGGGACGGTGCACTTCTTGGCCACCGCCACCACTTCACGCCACAGCGATTTTTTCGACGCCGTGCTCCATGGGGTACATGGTGCGGTGCGCACCATAGAAGAATTCGCCAAAGCGCGGGCGTCGGAGGCGACCTATGACGTCACCGTGGTGAGCCCGTGCTGCATCATTTTCGATGATCTCGCGCAGTGCTTTCATCGCCTGGGGCTGAAAACTCAGCTCCTGCGAGTGCCGGACAGGCCCGACATGTGGACCGCCGACCAGTTCCGGGCAGCTCAGTTGAGTTTGGCAAAAGCGCCCAGCCGCCTGGTTGTTACGCGCAATCGCACACTGTTTGAAACCGAACAACCGACGGCGTATCCACAACCGGAGGCCCTGGTTCCAGGAAACAAGGCGATGTGGTGGTGGGACGTGCCCAACCTCGCCACCCATGTCGACTTGCGCCATCCCCGCGGCAACGCGCGCGCTTTCGGCTTTGCACGGGACATTCTGCCTTTGCTGCCGCAAGGAGCGGAGTGGCTGCCTCCAGGCGCGCGCATACCATTCGTCGAGGCCGGCGCACAGCCGGAGATCGCGCAAGACATTAATGTGTCGTTTGTCGGCCAAAGCCGGCTGAAGCACCTGCATGCGAACCTGCAGCGTCTGACGCATACGCTGCGCGATCTCGGCGGCAAAGCGCCTGCCTTGGCCAAGGACCTCGAATGTTCCCGCCGCTTTGAGCAGCTGCACGGCTATCTGGCGCGTCACTACTCGGACATACAGGACGCGATTACTGCGCTTGCGCCAGCGTTCCCTGCGCATGTCTATTATCTGCGCTATCTTCTGGAAATGGCTTTGAGTGGAGCTTTCAGGATCGCCGCCATCGAACGCTTGGTGCGGGAAGGCGTCGAAGTGTCCCTCTACGGCGATGATGAGTGGCTGCACGTGGCGGGAGTGACTTCCAAGTGTTTCAGGGGATTGCTCAATCCCACTGAACTGCCGGCGCTCTATCGGCGATCGCGCATCAACTTGAATCTGAATTTCATGCAGGTATCGTCGACGGTCAATCCCAAAGTGCTGGATATCAGTGCCGCCGGCGGCGTAGTGGTAACCGATTCCCGTCCTGAACTGGAACTGCTGTATCCCGATCCAGCGGTTCGCCCGTTCGCTTTCGATTCATTGGATCATCTGGCGGAGAAGATCGATATGCTCCAGCAGGTCGACCTGACCCAGCACCGTCAGGCCGTGCGTGAGCACACGCGCCAGCACCATACGCTGCAACAGCGGGCGCGATGGATTGCTCAGTGTTTCGGCTTGGCGGCGCGCTAGTCGGATAGCGACAGCGAGTGGCGCAAATCCGCTACTGACGAATCGGAGCCCCAAGGGAAATGTAGAAGAGCCGGCGATGCGGGCTATAACCGCCGCTCACAAATCCTTATTGCGAATGACGCGTAGGCCGGGACGTCGTCCCTGCGTTTCACGCGGAAGGTCATCCACGCCCTGCAACTGTAGCTCGCTGCGGCGCACGCAACGCGCCAATGTCTGACCAACCAGCGTCTGGTTGCGGATCATCGCCATGCGTGGCCAGGTCGCGCGCTCGCCTTCGAGGATGAACCGTTCGACAGAGTCGAGATCCGGATTCGCCGTCACCCGCATGTAACGCCACAGGCTTACGTCCGGCATGATCGTGACGTGGCCGCTGTAGTCCTGCTCGAGGATCGATGTCGCAGTATCCACGGTCGGCCGTATGCCTCCCGGCACATACAGGCGACTCAGATGGAGCGCTTCGCGCGCATGCGAGCGCACGACGGAATACGCATAACCACGCACTGCCGCCATCACTCCCGCCTCCTCGGGCGACGAACGGGATAGGAAGGGCAGCACATGCGGGTTGGTCTGACTAACGATGAAATGATTGACGTTGTGCAAGCGCCGCATGCGCATCATCGGCAGATCGCTCTTTAGCGAGCCATCCACCCAGCGCAGTGTCGGCGCATATGGCACGCGATGGCCAGCCTCGTCGCGCGTCATCAGCATCACCGGCTGGAACAGCACCGGCACTGCGCTGGATGCGAGCACCGCCTCGCGCAGGAACAGGTAGGGGAAGGTCAGGTAGTTCAGCAAGCGCGGCGGCTGATTGCGGCCGGCCGGCGAAACGGTGATGTTGAGGATACGTCCGGATAGTTTGTGAGCCTCATCAAAGGTCATGTCGCGGATGTTCCGCGAGATCGCGCGTCGCAACTGCACCTGATCCATGATCGCGCGGCGCTGAAGCATCTGCCGCAGCCGCAGCGGCCGCCAGAAATGATAATAGGCATTGCGCGCGTCGAGCAGCTCCTCGACCTCATCCGGACGGCGGGTTCCGACCGTCGCCGCGACCACCGCGCCGGCGCTAGAGCCGGATACAACATCCGGCAGCATGCCCTCGCGATAGAGCGCCTTGACCACGCCGACATGGAACAACCCCAGCGTCGCACCGCCCGACAACATCAGCGCGGAGCGGCCGAAGCTGTGCGTGGTGTCACGGAAAAACTGCACCTTGGCGATCGGATCGAAACCGTCGATGCGGGTATCACAGAGATAATTCAGCGCATCCGCGACTTCGTCGATGTAATCGCGGATCAGATGCTTGGTGCCAACGTGGGTCCGCGTATACAACACGGGATTGCCGATATTGCCTAGGTTCCAATGCAGGCCCTGCCGCAAATGATGGATCAGCTTCTGCATCGCGCCTTCGGCACGAAATTGGCGGATCTGCCGCAGACGGCTGCGGATCAGCCGCCAGTCGTATAGCTCCGAATCGTCGCTGCTCTTCCAGTCCTCGCCGCCTTCAAGACGATCAAGCTCGGCAGCTGCCTGAAACCAGCTCCGGTAATCGGTCGCATGACGCATGTCGCGAATACATTCGGTACGGCGCAGGTCCATGTGATTCTCCCACTTGACTAGTGGTCTGTTGACGATAACTTGATCGCTGCGGTCAAGTTATTGTCAACAGACCCTAGGAACCATCTTCGGCAATTGGCGGCGGCGTTACAAGATCGCCAATGGTAGGATGCGAGCCGGGATGGATCGCGATCCCATTGTTCTCTTTTCGTTTCGGGAATTCGAGTGAATATCACCATTTTCGGCTCCGGCTATGTCGGACTCGTCACCGCCACTTGTTTCGCAGATGTCGGCAACGAGGTCCTTTGCGTCGATATCGACGCCGATAAGGTCGCTCGTCTGCGCAACGGCGAAGTGCCCATCTATGAGCCCGGCCTGACCGAGCTCGTCCATAAAGGTATCGGCGAAGGCCGTCTGCGCTTCACCACTGACGCCGCCGAAGGCATCTCGCATGGACTGTATCAGTTCATCGCGGTCGGCACGCCGCCGAACGAGGATGGGTCGGCGGACCTGCAATATGTGCTCAATGTCGCACGCTCGATCGGCGAGCACATGCCGGACTACCGGATCATCATTTCCAAGTCCACGGTGCCGGTGGGCACGGCCGACAAGGTGCGGACAGCGGTACGCTCGGCGCTCCAAAAACGAGGTCAAGATGTTGAATTCGACGTCGTCTCCAACCCGGAGTTCCTGAAGGAAGGCGACGCGATCAATGATTTCAATAAACCAGACCGTATCATCGTCGGTGCCGACACGCAGCGCGCAGCGCGCCATATGCAAGCGATCTACGCGCCGTTCAACCGCAATCACGACAAAATGATCGTGATGGATGTACGCAGCAGCGAGCTAACCAAATATGCCGCCAATGCAATGCTGGCGACCAAGATCAGCTTCATGAACGAACTGGCAAATCTCGCCGAGCGCGTCAACGCGGATATCGAAAAGGTCCGTATCGGCATCGGCGCCGATCCGCGCATCGGCTATCACTTCATCTATCCAGGCTGTGGCTATGGCGGGTCCTGCTTCCCGAAGGACGTCAAGGCGCTGGTCAAGAGCGCCGGAGACACGCGCTTCGATGCGTCGATCTTGAAAGCGGTGGAGCAAGTCAACAACAACCAAAAACAGCTTCTCTACCGCAAACTCAAGCACCATCTCGGCGATCTGCGCGGCAAGACCATCGCCGTGTGGGGACTCGCATTCAAGCCGCGCACCGATGACATGCGCGAAGCGCCAAGTCGTGCGCTTATCGAAGCAATCTGGGCGGACGGCGGCCGCGTACGCGCCTACGATCCCGTTGCGATGGACGAGGCGCGGCGCATTTATGGCGAGCGCGATGACTTCGAATTAATGAACGCGCCAATGGACGCCGCCAAGGATGCCGACGCGTTGGCCGTCGTTACCGAGTGGCGCGTATTCCAAAGTCCGAACCTGCCGAAGCTCAAGAAGCTGCTGAAACGCCCGCTGATCGTCGATGGCCGCAATCTCTACGATCCAGCGTGGGTGCGCGGCGAAGGATTTATCTACGATTGCGTGGGCCGCCCCGCCATTTCTGCTTCCTGACGGCATCCGCGACAGCGGATTCGAAAACAGGCCCTACGCCCGCAGCTTGCTCAACGGCTCGGCCACGACGCGCGGCGTCATGGCCACGGCGAATGCATTTTTGCCATGGTTCTTGACGTAGTACATGGCTTCGTCGGCCGCGTTCATGACATGCCGGGCGGTCTTTCCGTGCAGCGGATAGGTCGCGACACCGATGCTGGCGCCGATGCGCGCGACATGCCCGCCGTCCAGCGTGATCGGCCGGCACAGTGATTCGACGAGGGCGGCAACGACCTGACTCAGGGCGGTCTCGCCGACACCGCTGTTGTAGAGCGCGATAACAAATTCGTCGCCGCCGACGCGCCCGACCAGATCTGAAGAGCGCCGCATGGCAGTCAGCATGCGGCGTGCGCAGATTTGCAGCACATGGTCGCCAGCCTTATGGCCGAGTGTATCGTTGACCTTTTTGAAACCGTCGAGATCGACGTAGAGAACCGAGACATGGGTCGAGTTCAGCTTGGCCTCTGCAATGAACCGCTCGATCGTTGCTTCGCTGGCCGCGCGGTTTTTGAGTCCGGTCAGGCTGTCGTGCTCGGCCTGATGGCGGACGACGTGTTCGGCCTGCTTGCGCTCGGTGATGTCGTAGATCACGCCCTCAATCATGTCGGCGCGCTCAGCCGAGCCGCGCGCCGAAATCAGGCAGTGCACCCAGCGGCCCGGTGTACTGCTTCCTTGCGCCAATTCAAGATCAGCGGAAACCGTGCTGCCGCTGCGTAACGACTGCTCGGCCATTTCGCGTACACGTTCGGGACTGGCGAATACCGTATCGATGAAATCCTTGTCGCGAAGCTTGCGGGTATCCTGGACCGGATAGCAGATGACTTTGAGCACCGTCGGATTGGCATTGATCAGCCGCCCCTCGTTGTTCAGCACGAAAATGCCCGCACTGGTCGAGTCGAAAATCTGGCGATACTGAGCCTCCATCGAGGCAATCTCCTCGCGCAGACTGCGCTCGCGTTCGAGCGCTTCCTCGTTCGACTGCAATAGAGCGTTGGCGCCATCGACCAGTACGCCGATTTCGTCGTCCTCATGTCCTTTGGGCGCGGCGAATCGATTGGTGGTGCCGGGCTTCGCTGCGCGCAGTTCGCCGGCGAGCGTCACGATCGGATGCGAAACGAATTTCATCGCGCCGACATACAGCATTCCCGCGACGACCGCGACCTGAAAGACCATGAGCGCGGTCAGAAGCAAAGCCTCGCGCCGTGCGCTGATTTTCATCTGCGCCATGTCCGCATCGATATGGAGCTTGCCAATCGTTTCATGCGCATCGAACGGCGACACTAAGTCGCGCTCGACTGTTACCCCGCTGGTTTCCACCACGACACCGGGCAGACTGGAGGTATAGCGGGCCTCAGCGTTCAGCGACGTGCGAATCTCCGCCGTGGCGACGACTGGGTTGCGACCCAAACCATCCACCACTTCCTGAAGCAGTTGAGTATCGGAAGTGAAAGCCGCAACGGAAGCAGTCTTTTCGAATGCGCTGACCAGGTCGTTGATCGCATCGCGCCCGCTCTGGATCGCGCGTTGATAGCCCAGCTCATAGGTAAGCGGACCTGCGAGCGTCGCAAACAACCCCGCCCCGGCAAGGACCAGCAGCGTGAACCGAATCTGGAGGCTGCGAAAGCGCATTGATAGCTACCCGTTCAGCCGCAGTCTCTGAGCATCGACGCGACATACACGTCGATACCCGCGAGTCCTGAACTTACACAAGCGGCAGCGCCATGATTAATAGCCACTTTCGCCGTTACCGTTGCCATTTTTCCAAAGGACCGCGACGGCGCAGTTTCCGCAATGAGCGGCAACCACAACGGGTCACGTCCGGTTTTCGGACCATTGCTGCGACCCCAGGGCCATATGAGCGACGTAGACACGCCGGCGACACCCGGCTGGGTGCATTCAAAAAAGCACTGATTGCGGACTTTAAGCTCGAACATCACTGCACAACGCTACTGAAAGACGGACGTATCCTCTGAGATGACCGGCGGCCACAACGAATTGGCGGCCATCTAAAGGAACACTATCCTGCACTTTCCGTTCCATAGCAGGAATTACCGGGTTTCGGCGAAAATCATCGATGAAAAAAGGGGCGCGGCGCGGCAAATTCCCCGCCTGTGCTCCTGCGCTCCGCGCGGATCGTCTCCAGCGCACCGCGCTGCCATTGGTTTTCCGGCTGATGCGCATTACGAATTCCCGACCATGCCACCCAATATCATCGGAATCCCAACGGAAAACTGAAGCCCCATCGCCGGAATTTCCGCCGATAGGCGGCTACGACCACATGCCGTTCGGGGCATTATTCGCCGGCAATTCAGGCATCCCTGCAAATTCGGCCGCTCCCATGCTTGAGCTTTTACCGATTCCGTAGATAATAGCTGCCCGAGCAGTTATTGCCGAGGCATACGATGCCTAAGCAGCATTACAAGGCCGGCGGGTTCCGTGCCCGCGACAGCATCGGTTATCTGGTCAAGCATGCGCACCAGCTGATGAAGGATCGCGTGGAAGCGGAATTCGAGGCGCAGGGGTTCACGTTCCAGCAGTGGATCGTGTTGATGTACTTGCGCGATGGGATCGCTGCGACACCTGCCGAGCTGTGCCGGGAAGCGCGTCACGACAGTGGCGCAATGACTCGACTCATCGATCAGCTTGAAGACCGTGCCCTGATCGAGCGCCAACGCGATAGCAAAGATCGCCGCGTCGTGCAATTGAAACTTACGCCGTCCGGTCACGAAATGGTGGAGTCGCTGATTCCGCTGGTCGTCGGCTGTCTGAACCAGGCACTGGATGATTTCAGCCGCGAAGAAGTAGCGCTATTCAAGAATCTTTTGCAGCGCCTGATAGGCCGCATGCGCGAACTCAATTCAGCATCTTCGGCCGCTCCCTCCTCGGAAAGGAGGGAACCATGAGCACCCGCTCTTCGGGTCTGGCAGCTTGTCGGACTTGGGTGATCGTCACGAGGGTCTGGGCGCGTGAGGCGAAAAATGTGCGCGCCTGAGGAGAACGTCGGATCATATTTTGCGACGACGCGCGCAGTTTTCGTCCACGCGGTCGAAGCCGCAGCTGATCATCTCAAGTCCGACGGGCTGCTAGCGTCAGTGGCTTTCGCTGCGATTCTCGTCGCCGGCTGCGTAACACCGCCCAAAGATTCCCCTCAGTTAAAGCCGTTGAGCGCGGAGGCCCTTGGTCTCGGCGACACCTCGGCACCGCAAGTGGCTGAGGGCTGGTGGCACGCCTATGGCGATCCGCAATTGAACGATCTGATCGAGCGCACGCTGAGCAAAAACCCCAGCCTGTCGGAAGCGCTGGCGCGGATCCGCGCCGCACAGGCGCAAGTGCAGGCGGCAACAGCCGAATCACGCCCCGGCATAACGCTGGAAGGCCAGGAACAGCGACAACGCTACCCGGAAAAATTCATTTATCCGCCGCCGTTCGCGGGTGGCATCTATTGGCAGGGAGCAGTGCTCGCCAATCTGTCGTGGGACCTCGATTTCTGGGGCCGGCAGGCATCGCTGATCCGGCAGGCGCAGGCGGAAACACTGGCGACACGGCTCGATGCGGTGGCTGCGCATCAGGCGATCGCCGGGACACTGGCCGAAGTCTATGCCGACCTCAATCGCGCCGATGCACTCGCCGACATCGCCGCGCGGGCCGAATCGCAGCGGTTGCGAATTCTCGACATCACGCGCAAGCGGGTCGCTGCGGGCCTCGACACTGACATCGAATTGCGCGACGCCGAGGGCGCGGTGCCGCAGGCGCGCTATGCACGACTGCAGGCGCAGGCAAACGCCGAACTCGCCGTGCACCGACTCGCCGCGCTGGCCGGCGAAGGCAGCGGAACCTATCTCAACATTCACCGCCCGCAGGTCAACCTGGAAGCGGCGCTGCCAATCCCCGACCGATTGCCGGCTGATCTTCTGGGTCGCCGGCCCGACGTCCTCGCGGCGCGCGCGCGCGTCGAGGCAGCAACGCAGGGACGCACAGCAGCGAAAGCGGCGTTCTATCCCGATGTGAATCTCAGCGCGTTTGCCGGCTTCGAGGCGATAGGTTTGGGCAATCTGCTGCAGATGTCCGACGCCACCTACAGCGCCGGCCCGGCCTTCAGCCTGCCACTGTTCAAATCGGGGCGTCTCAAATCCCGCTATTACGCAGCGACGGCGGCGGAAGATGAGACTGTCGCCGCCTACAACGACACGGTGGTGCGGGCGGTGCAGCAGGTTGCCGACCAATTGAGCCTGCTGCGTTCGCAAAGCCAGCAGCTCGATCAAGTACGCGCGACACTCGCCGCCGCCGAAGCCGCCTACCGGCTCGCCGAAAAGCGCCACAGTGCCGGTCTTTCGAGCGAACTCCCGATACTGACGGCCGAAACGCGGGTGCTCGAAACCCGCAGCAGCTATGTTGACGTGCTGTCCGCGCAAGCGACCTCGCGCGTTGCGCTGCTCCTCTATGTCGGCGGCAGCTTCGATCCGGCCACGCTGTCACCCCACCCGACTTCCACTTCTGTGTCGGAGAGTCCGCCATGAACGACACCCCCACTCCCGCGAACAGCAACGGCGCGCGCCGGCGCGGACTATTTGTTTTTGCCGTGCTCGTCGTGCTCGGTGGCATCGCATATACAACTTATTGGCTGGCGGTCGCGCGCCACTACGAAACCACTGACGATGCCTACGTCGCCAGCGACATCGTGCAGATCACCGGCGAAGTGCCCGGTACCGTCATCGCCATTCACGTCGATGACACACAGGCGGTGACACGCGGACAACCGCTGCTGGAGCTCGACCCCGCCGACGCGCGCATCGCCGCTGCCAGCGCGGAAGCGGAACTCGCGCGCGCCGTGCGTCAAGTGCGTGCGCTATACGCGCAGGTCAATCAATTGCAGGCGCAGATTGAGCAGCGCGAAACGGAATTGAGCCGTGCCGTGGACGACTTCAACCGCCGGCAGACACTGGTCGCCGATGGCGCCGTATCGGCTGAGGAGCTGGCGCACACCCGCGACACCATCACCACGCTGCGCGCCGGTCTCGTCGTCGCGCGTGAACAGCTGGACGCGACCGCCGCGCAAACCGATGGAACGACGGTCGCGACACACCCGCAAGTGCTCGCAGCCGCCGCGAAGGTTCGTGAGGCAGCGCTCGCGCTGCACCGCACGAACATCGTCGCTCCGGTTGCCGGTGTCGTCGCCCGGCGAGCGGTGCAGATTGGGCAACGGGTGGCTGCCGGCGCACCGCTGATGGCGGTGATCCCGCTCGACGATGTCTGGGTCGATGCCAACTTCAAGGAAGTTCAGCTCGACCGCATGCGCGTCGGACAACCGGTCGCGGTGCATGCCGATCTTTATGGCGGCAGCGTGGACTTCCACGGCAGGATCGCTGGCCTATCGGCCGGCAGTGGCAGCGCGTTCGCGCTGCTGCCGCCGCAGAACGCCTCCGGCAACTGGATCAAGATCGTGCAGCGTCTGCCGGTGAGGATCGCGCTCGATGCGCAGGAAGTGAAAGCGCATCCGCTGCGCATCGGTCTGTCCATGCAGGTCAGGGTCGATATACGCGACGCTTCCGGCCCGCTGGTTGCGACGCAGTTGCGTAATACACCGCTGCCAACGCAGGCCAGCGACGGCGACGATCCGGCGCTGGACGCGCGCATCGCAAAGATTATCCGCAACAATTCCGGCGCGGGCGCTGCGGTGGTATCTACGCGCGATAAGGGCGACGCCGGGGTGACGGGCGCGCCGTGACGGATTCGACTCCGGGCGGCAGTGTGCCGCTGGCGGGGACTGCCAAGGCGGTCACGGCACTGGCGCTCGCGCTCGGCACTTTCATGCAGGTGCTGGACACGACAATCGCCAATGTGTCGATCCCGACGATCGCCGGGACGCTCGGCGTGGCGCCCGATCAGGGCACCTGGGTGATTACTTCGTTCGCCGTTGCCAACGGCATCAGCGTGCCGCTGACCGGCTGGCTGATGCAGCGCTACGGCGTCGTGCGCACCTTCGTGTTCTCGATTCTCGCCTTCACCATCGCATCTTTCCTGTGCGGCATCGCGTGGAGTCTGCCGACGCTGATCGCCTTCCGCGTACTGCAAGGCGCGGTGTCGGGTCCGATGGTGCCGGGCTCGCAGGCGCTGCTGCTGATGTTGTTTCCGGAGAAAAAGGGAACCGCACTGGCGATCTGGTCGATGACCACGTTGATCGCGCCGATCGCAGGTCCGATTCTCGGCGGCTGGATTTCCGATAACGCGGCGTGGCCGTGGATTTTTCTCATCAACGTCCCGGTGGGCCTGTTCGCAGCCGCGGTGTGCTGGATCTATCTGAGCACGCGCGAAACACCAACGCGCAAGCTCCCGATCGACAGCGTCGGTCTGGGGCTGCTGGTGGTCTGGGTCGGCGCCATGCAAATCGTGCTGGATAAGGGCAAGGATGAGGACTGGTTCAATTCGCCGCTGATCGTCGCGCTGGCGGTCGTTACGATCGTCGGCTTCATCACGTGGCTGATTTGGGAATTGACTGAGCAGCATCCGATCGTCGATCTGAGCCTGTTCCGTATCCGCAACTTCACGCTCGGCACCATCCCGCTGTGCCTCGGTTACGCGGTGTTCTTCGGCAACATTGTGCTGCTGCCGCTGTGGCTACAAACGCAACTTGGCTATACCGCGACATGGGCAGGTCTGGTCGCTGCGCCCAGCGGCGTGGTCGCGGTATTGATCTCACCGTTCGTTGGACGCTACCTGGGCCGCTATGACGCGCGCTGGTTCGCGACGTTTGCCTTCGCGGCCTACGCAGTCTCGTACTTCATGCGCGCGCGCTATACCGCGGACGCGAGCTTCGCCACGTTCGTCGCACCGCTGCTGGTGCAGGGTCTGGCGATGGGTACCTTCTTTATCGCGATGCTATCGATCCTCCTAGAAGGCGTCGCACCGAATCGGGTACCGGCCGCCTCCGGCGTTTCCAACTTCATACGCATCACCGCGGGCAGCTTCGCGGCGTCGATCACTACGACCCTATGGGATCGCCGCGAGGCGTTGCATCAGTCGCGTCTGGCTGAGTCGTCCAGTGTTTTCGATCTGCCGATGCAGGAAGCGTTGACGCGATTGCACGCGCTCGGCCTAACCGATTCATCCGCACTCGCGCTGCTCAACCGGCAGCTCACGGGACAGGCATATCTGCTGTCATCACTCGACTATTTCTGGATCTCTGCCTGGCTCAGCTTGGCCGTGCTCACACTGGTGTGGCTCGCGAAACGGCCTTCCGGCGGTGGTGCGCCAGCAGCAGCGGACTGAGTGATCACAGGGCGAATCACACGACGCAGCTATTTTTCGCCGCGTTGCGCAATAATCGTCCAAACTAAAATGTCGTCGAGGGAGCGAAAATGTTTGGATTGGAAATCGTCGAAGTCGCCATCGGGCTCACACTCATTTACCTGCTTCTGGCATCGATCTGCAGCGCGATCCGCGAGCGCATCGAGGCGGTGCAGAAAACACGGGCCGTCGATCTCGAACGCGCGATCCGCGAATTGCTGCGCGATCCCACGGGCACGGGCCTGACCAAGAAGCTATACGATCATCCGCTGATCTACGGCCTCTTCGCCGGCGAGTACGATCCGGCGGATATCGACCAGCGCACTCGCCGCGTGCCCAACGGCACCCGGCTTCCGTCGTACATTCCCGCCAGCAACTTCGCGATCGCGCTGCTTGATGTGGTTACGCGCGAACCATTCGTGACCCGCAACGAAGCGGTGCCCTCCATCCCGTTGACATTGAATGCCGTGCGAGCCTCCGCCGGGCTCATCGAAAACGCCTCCGTGCAGCGCGTGATTCTGCCGGTGCTCGATCGTGCCGACGGCGATCTGGCTAAAGTCCAGACATCGATCGAAGCCTGGTTCAACAGTTCGATGGATCGCGTCTCTGGCTGGTACCGGCGACGCACGCAGAGCATCATCCTATGGCTCAGCCTGATCATCACGGTGGCTGCCAATGCCAATACGCTGACGATCATCCAGCGTCTTTCCATCGACTCGTCCATGCGTCAGGCCCTGACCAGCCAGGCGCAGCAGACTACGATCGTGGTCGCCGACACCGTGAACGCGCCCGGCACCAACGAAACCGCCGCTGCCGCTGCCGCGGTCGCTACGCGATTGCATTGCGCATCCGATGACAGCATCGCCGACGGCGGCGGTACGCTGCCCCCCGCTACCGCCGCGACGGAAGCGCTGGCCTGTCTCGGGCGGATGGCACTGCCACTGGGCTGGGCCGACGGCTGGCCCGGATCGCCAGGCGATCCGATGGCCGTGAGGCCGCATCACTTCTCCGTGCGTGAAATGCACTCGTGGTGGTACTTCGTGCTGCAGCCGCTGATCGGGCTGCTGTTGACTGCGTTTGCGGTCACGCTGGGCGCGCCGTTCTGGTTCGACATGCTCAACAAGCTGGTTTCGCTGCGCTCGACGCTCAAGCCCAAGGAAGCAGCGCCGGCGACCACGCCGCCGCCGGCAGCGGCGACTCCTTCGATCACCGTGTTCGCTTCACCGCAGGTGCAGGAACGCGAAAACAATGCTCGCGAGGCTTAAGGCGGCAACAACGTAGCGACTGAAGCAATTGGTGGCATGCCCTAAACGGGGCGATAAACTTCCGCGCCGCGCGCCTTGAACTCGCTCGCCTTTTCTTCCATGCCCTTATGCAACGCGGCCGCCGCATCCACGCCCTGCCGCGCGGCATAGTCGCGCACGTCCTGCGTGATCTTCATCGAGCAGAAATGCGGGCCGCACATCGAACAGAAGTGCGCGAGCTTGGCGCCTTCCTGCGGTAGCGTTTCGTCGTGGAACTCGCGCGCTTTCTCGGGATCGAGGCCGAGATTGAACTGATCTTCCCAACGAAATTCAAAACGCGCCTTCGATAGCGCATTGTCGCGCACCTGTACGCCGGGATGCCCCTTGGCGAGATCGGCGGCATGCGCGGCGATCTTGTAGGTAACGATACCTTCGCGCACATCGTGCTTGTCCGGCAAGCCAAGATGTTCTTTCGGCGTGACATAGCACAGCATCGCGCAACCATACCAGCCGATCTGCGCCGCACCGATGCCGCTGGTGATGTGGTCATAGCCCGGCGCGATGTCGGTGGTCAGCGGGCCCAGCGTGTAGAACGGCGCCTCGAAGCAGTGTTTGAGCTGCTCATCCATGTTCTCCTTGATGAGCTGCATCGGCACATGGCCGGGTCCTTCGATCATCACCTGCACATCATGTTTCCACGCCACCTGCGTGAGCTCACCGAGTGTGTGCAGCTCGCCGAATTGCGCGTCGTCATTGGCGTCGCCGATGCACCCGGGACGCAGGCCATCGCCAAGCGAGAAGCTGACGTCATAGGCCTTCATGATTTCGCAAATTTCCTCGAAGTGCGTATAGAGGAAATTCTCCTTGTGATGCGCGAGGCACCACTTGGCCATGATCGAACCGCCGCGGCTGACGATGCCGGTGATGCGATCCGCCGTCCACGGGATATAGCGCAGCAGCACACCCGCGTGGATCGTGAAGTAATCGACGCCCTGTTCGGCCTGTTCGATCAAAGTATCGCGGAACATCTCCCAGGTCAGTTCCTCGGCCTTGCCGTTGACCTTTTCGAGCGCCTGATAAATCGGCACAGTGCCGATCGGCACCGGCGAATTGCGGATGATCCACTCGCGTGTTTCGTGAATGTGTTTGCCGGTGGAAAGATCCATCACGGTGTCGGCGCCCCAGCGCGTGGCCCACACCATCTTCTCGACTTCCTCGGCGATGCCGCTGCCGACGGCGCTGTTGCCGATATTGGCATTGATCTTCACGCGGAAGTTGCGGCCGATAATCATCGGCTCGCTTTCCGGGTGATTGATATTTACGGGAATGATCGCGCGACCGCGTGCGACTTCGTCACGGACGAATTCCGGCGTCACCAGATCCGGTTGCAGCGCGCCGAAGCGCTGGCCGCGGTGAGTACGCTTGAGATAACCCGCCTGCTCATAACTCCCGCGCAGTTCCGCGAGCTGCGCGTTTTCACGGATCGCGATGTACTCCATTTCTGGAGTGATGATGCCTTTGCGTGCGTAGTGCATCTGCGTGACGTTGGCGCCGCCGCGTGCGCGGCGCGGCGCACGCAAGTGCTCGAAACGCAGGGCCCTGGTCTCCTCGTCCGCAGCGCGAATGCGGCCAAAAATCGATGACGGTCCACGCAGTTGTTCCGTATCGCCGCGAGCACCGATCCACGCATCTCGCAATGGCGCCAGTCCTTTCAGAAGGTCAATGCGCGCCGCCGGGTCGGTGTAAGGACCGCTGGTGTCGTAAACGGTAACTGGCGGATTGGGTTCCAATCCGTTGCTGGTGCGCGTTGGTCCCAATTGAATCTCACGCATCGGCACACGAATGCCATTTGGGCTTTCGACATGGATCTTGCGGCTACCTGGAAACGGCCGCCTGACCTCGGCAGATAGCTCCTGCGCCTTGCGCGAAAATTCTGGGCTGAGTTGTTTTTTGTTTGTTTGCGGAATGGGGGCGTTCATCGCTCAGCCTCGAAGATGCCGACGAAGGGCCCGCTCAAGCACCCAGGGTACATCGACGGAGCGCTTCAGCCTTCCCTTCGCCGGTGCAAGCGCTGCGCGCCTGCGGTAAACCGACCAGGTTCCAAGGGTTTGTTCTCAGCCTGCGGCAAACGCCGCGGGCACCCCCGGCTTTCCACACACGATAGGCTGCAACGACCGATACGGCAAGATGGATCGAGCAAAAATCCGCCGTCGCCCATAACACGTATATCCGCGATCACGGTGATCGACGATTAACCCTGCGCATCTGCGCGAAAAATATGTCAACGACGCCCAGGGCCTCTATTAACAGGCTTTGTTAACAGGCCCTGGCCGGGACACGCCCCAAAATTTAGGGGATATGGCGCACATCACGGAATCGCTTGCCGCGCGCCGCGTAAGCCTGCTTCAGCAGAACGACACGTTCGTCTGGCGAAATTTCGGCTTTGACTGCAGCCGGCGCTTTCGTCGAAGCCAGCGCGTCTTGCCGGAGCACCGGCGCAACGAGCGGCGCCGCCATTGCCGGCTTGCGCGCGCGGTTGAATATTTCCCTCCCGCGCGCCCAGCCGAGCAGGCCAAGGACAAGCGCGGCAAGCACACTGACGAAAATCACCACGCTTCGCGAACCCGAAGAGGGACGCGCCGTCTCAACCTTAGGTTCGTTCTCCGAAACCGCGGCGGGAACCGCAGTGGTCGGCTCTACACGCTCCGGCGCGGATGGTGCTGCAACATCGACCGGGGGTTTCGACGGCGACGCTGCTTCAGGCGACGGAGTAGCCACAGCTTCTGCGCTCGGATTTGACTCCACCGCGGCCGGCTGCTGGGAGGCCGGCGCCGACACCGCTGGCGCCTGTGCCGCCGGGGCAACCGCTGCGACCGTGTTTTCTGACGGAGCTGCTGCTGCCACGCCCTCATTTTCCCGTGCGACTGGCGCCGGCATTTCCGCCAGCATCGGATTGTCATGCAGGCTGCTCAATGTGACTGCAAGCTGAAAGCGCGGCGCGGCGTTCACACGATAGTTAACCCGGGTCAGTCCTTTCAACTTCTTCCTCGATACCGATGCCGGCACGCCGGACCACGGCGCATTCCGGTATGGAGCGAGTTCGTCGGGAATTTTCAGAGTGGCGCCTTCGGGCAGAAAATTGTCGCGGCCGAGAGTGACTTCAGGATTGGCTGCGACAATCTTCGCCACGATGGGCGGCAACGGGGCGGTCGGTGTCGGACGATAGATCTGTGCCACGTGCGATAGAGTTTCGTTCGCGGCAACGGGGCCATATCTCTCATCCGCGGAACCTGACGCGGCAGGCGGAGTCCAAGCCAGCAGCTCCTCATTCTCGGGATTGGCAGCGACGTGAGCACGGCCATGTCCGGCCCGCCGTGCATGGGTAGCCGGTGGCGGCGATGCGATCGCTGCTGTCTCACGTGCGCGGGACGTCATGCGCTCAGCGCTCGGCGCCGCAGCGGGATTTGGCGCCGGAATCGAAACCGGAGCCGACGCCGTATCGGCGACCATTGTCTCGATCGGCGGCAGATCGAGCAGTACGGTGAATTCACGCAGCGACCGTAGTGAGCCGCTGCGCACATCGAGCAATACCGTGAACATCGGTTCGGAGACAGGACTGCTGCTTTCGATGAACACATCGACACCGCCGGCGACAGTGACTGTCCGCACCGACAGATTCACCAGCGACTGCGGCGGCAGTCCGTAACGGGTGGAATCCTCGGCGGTCGCCAGGCCGACATGGGTCGGCGGCAGTTCGCCGGGCGCCAGATCGATATGCACGCGCGCGCGCAAACGCTGTGTCAAATAAGATTGGACATCGGGTTGAGTAACCGTGAAAGCCTGGCTCGCGCCAGCTCCCACCGTGAAACACGCCGCTGCCGCCATCCGCACCGCTTGTTTCGCTGAAACCGGCATCATGTCATTCACTCCCTCCAGACCCTGACGCAGGATACTGAATTTTCTGTAATGATTGTAAGATTGTAGACAAAAGGCGAACAGCCGCGCTGCGGAAGGGGGCAGCAGAGCATGTTCGGATTCAGCAGTGGCTTTGTCGTTCAAGGAGAAAACCGATTGCCATGCGCGACTTGATGGGGGATCTGGGCTCGCGGCTTCGTGAAGCGCCTTCGCAGTTATATCGCCTTCTGGGCGCACTGTTTGTGCTTGCGGTGGTGCTGGATATCGTCGTCGCGAGAATCGCCGGGCCGGCGGGGCACCGTCTGGGCCTGTTCTTTATCCTGGTCGTTGAAGATGCTGCGATCGTCGCCGCGATCTACGCGTATGTTGCGAGCGTGCTGCTGCAAGCACCCGCGGAATCCTATGTCAGCGCGATGTCGCCGTCCGGAGCCGCCCCCGGCGGCGAAGATTTTGCCCGCTTGAACCAGGTGCTGGACAGCGTCCGCGCGCAGCTTGATGCCGCGATCGTCGATAACGAAGAACTCCGCGGACAATCACTCGGCGAAAAAAGTGTCATCGAATCGCTGCGTGCCCGCATCAATGTCCTGTTCGAACACAGCGATGGTCCGCTGATCCACCTCGACCGCGACTGCAACGTTCTGGGCATCACGGCCAGTGCCGCCGAGCTGCTGCGTACAACCTCTGGTGCGGCTGTGGGACGTCCACTGAAGAGCGTCGCCCGGCTTTACGATATCGATCGCGATCCAAAGCGGGAGCGACCCATAGAACAGCTCTCCCATCTCACCAGCGAAAGCGGCGGCGGCTCCAAGCGGCTGCGCAGCATGGTGGTGTTCGGCAACGAAGATGATCTGGTGCTGTCGATGACCGTGGTCCCGGCGCTCGACGCCTACGGCGTCACGCATGGCGCGATCGTTATCGTGGAAAAGCCAGTCGCCGCGCAACGTCACGGTGAAGAACTGCAGATTGCGCCGACGCAACAGGGACCCCAGAGAGACGCGCTGACGAATCTGCTGAACTCAGTGGCTTTCGACATCCGCATCGCGGAGCTGATCGAGCTCGCACGCCGTTACCGTGTCAGCCATGCGCTGCTGTTAATATCGGTCGACGAGCTCGATGTCGTGAACCGGGAATTCGGCTCGACCGCCAGCGAGGAAGTGCTCAGGCAAGCTGGAGAACTTGTACAGACACGCGTCGCTGCGATCGGCGATGCCTATCGTGTATCGATCTATACCTTCGCGGCGCTGATTCCCGAACTCAGCGGCGAGCCCGCGCGCGAACTTGCCGAAACGCTGCGCAGCGATGTTGCCGGCAATGCGATCCGCCGCGGCGACCGCCAGTTCAACGTCACCGCCAGCCTCGCGCTGCTCGAAATCAACGAATCCACCGAGGGTCCCGACGTACTGATGGAAACGGCAAATAACGTACTGCTGGAAGCGGCCGTCGCCGGCGGCAATCGCGTCGCCGTTTTCCATCAGGACGAAAAGCATCAACAAACGCGCCGCGACGACCGCGGCTGGATCGACTGGTTGATGCCGCGTTTCGAGCGCAATCTCGTCCACCTCGTATCGCAGACGATCATGCCGTCGGGCAAGGATGAAAATACGCTGCCATGGGTGGAAGTGTTCGTGCGCGTCGAGGAAGACGATGGTCACTGGCTACCGCCTGGCAGCTATCTGCCGGCGCTGCGCCGCAACCGGCTGACACCGAAGCTCGACTTGTGGGTTCTCGAGCAGTGCCTGACCGCGATCGGCAAGGATCACGCAATGTTTCATAAGCATGCCGGCCTTAATATCAATCTCGACAGCGCCACCGTCGCTTCCGAGGAGTTCCGGCGCAGCGCAGCGGAATTGTTTGAACGCTCGGGGGGGAACGGCAGCAAGATCTGTTTCGAAATCGAGGAAGGCTGCGCCGCCAACAATTCGCAGCAGGTCATCGAACTGATCGCGACGCTAAAACCGTATGGCGTGCATTTTCTTTTGGATCACTGCCGCAGCGCCGCCGCAATCGCGTTGCTGCGCCGGGTGCCGTTTGATTTCGTGAAATTCCACGAATCGCTGGTGCGGCGCATGATGAGCGACGCGGTCGATCGCAGTGAATTTGAATGGCTCAACCAAGCCGCTCATCTGCTCGGCCGCAAAACGGTTGTCAGCCATGTCGAAAGCAAAGAGCTATGCGAGGTGGTGACGCGCATCGGCGTCGATTACGTGCAGGGGCTGGCGATCGACCAGCTCGGTCCGCTACTGATCTGATCGCTGCGCGCGCGGCCGCACAGAACTCCGACGAGACGCCTGCTGCACGAACCACAGCCCAGCGTGGACCCGCGTATCGATGAGCGTCCCGAGCCGTGTCTTCGCATCGAGCCACTCCGCGATGTCGTCAACGGAGACCACGTGCACGGTAATATTCTCGCCATCGACACCGCCGCCCGCGTGGACTCTTTTCAACCCGGTGACCAGGAATAGATGCAGCATCTCGGCCGCCATTCCCGGCGCGGTCGGCGCGCTCAGCAAGCGCTCAATCTGCGCACCGCGAAAACCGGTCTCCTCCTCCAGTTCGCGCAGTGCCGCGGCCTCCACGGCCTCATCGGCAAACTCGGCCTCATCGCCGATGATGCCGGCCGGCAATTCGATCACGCGCGCCTGCATGGGCACACGGTACTGCTCCACCAGGACGATCTCGTGCGCATCAGTCAGCGCGACGATGAACGCCGCGCCGCGCGCGCGCACCCGCTGTACGTACTCCCAACGGCCGTTTTTCAATAGCCGCAGGAAACGCCCTTCATAAAGTACTTCGATGGATTCGCTCATCTGCTTACATACATCGTTACATAGGCCGGTGAAGCATCGGAAACTGCAGGTTCAGGTTTCCTCGAACGATTCGACGCGGATTCGCGCCAGGCTGCCCTGCGCAAGCTCACGGAAAATGCACCGCAGCGACTCATTGACCTCGATCTCGAACCGGTAAGGCGGGTTCACAATCAGGAAACCGCAAGCACGCATCTGTCCCTGCGCGGAAGCGCCAGTCTCGAATGCAATGTTGAGAGACGGCCTCATCGCGCTACGGCTGATGTGGCGCACGAAGTGCTCGGCCGCGTGACGGTTCTTGAGCGGATACCAGACCGCATAGACACCGCTCGCAAAACGTGCAAGTGCTTCGGCAAGAAATGTCTGGATCGCATCGAATTCATCGGGGCGCTCGAACGGCGGATCGATCAGCACCAGACCGCGCTTCTCCTTTGGCGGCAACAGGGAGTATGACTCGTAGCCATCGCGCAGATGGATGTGTAAGCGCGGATCAGCGCGGACCACCCGCTTCAATTCCAGGGCCACATCGACTACACGCTCACAAAGGACGATACGATCGCTTTCGCGCGCCAGTGAACGTGCAATCAGCGGCGATCCGGGATATAGCAGTGGGGACTGCGCTCCGGCATCGGCGACTTGCTGCGCCTGCCTGACGATACTCAGATAAGTAGCCAGAGGTTCCGGCGCGCCCGCCAGATTGAAGATGCGCTCGATGCCCTGCCGCCACTCCTCGGTGCGTGTGGCCCCCTCGCCGGCCAAATCATAGATGCCGGCGCCCGCATGTGTATCCAGATAGAACCAGGGCTTCTCTTTGCGATTCAGGGCGGCAAACAGCCCACACAGCAAAACGTGTTTGAAGACATCCGCGAAATTGCCAGCATGGTAGCTATGGCGATAGTGCATAAGTAATTAATGGCGGAATTCTCAGCGCTCGGGGCGCTGTCCTAGTAACATACGCTCACTGCGCGGCAGTTGTACCGCATGAGTATGCAGCTTATCAGCTTGATCGACCAACACCTTGATCCGGCTCGAATCGTGCATAGTTCAAGGGTAGCCGCGGAGTACGTTTCGAGCCTCCTATCGACGAAAGTTGAATGGGGTACTTCGCTTCCGGTCTGTAGAAGAGGCATTATGAACGCTCAACTAATGGACCCCACAGAGATCGCCGCTGCCGTGAGTGCAACCGCGACAATTATCATCGCTGATGACCATCCACTGTTCCGCTCCGCCCTGCGCGCGGCGGTCAGTCAGTTATTGCCCGGTTCGCTGACTTTTGAAGCGGAGTCGCTGGCCGAACTGATCGAACTCGTCGGCGCCCATCCGGAAACGGACCTTGTCCTGCTCGACCTGCGCATGCCGGGCGTTCAAGGCTTCTCATCACTGATCCAGATGCGCGGGGTATACCCCGCGGTGCCGGTCGCGCTGGTTTCCGCCGAAGAGGAGCCCGCCCTGATGCGGCGCGCGCTCGATTTCGGTGCGACCGGTTTTGTGCCCAAATCCGCCGGCATCGAGGAGATCGGGACCGCACTGCGCGCAATGCTTGCCGGCTCGGTGTGGCTGCCACCTGGGGTCACCGATCCGGGGCCGGAAGCCGACAATGAAGATCGCGAACTCGCGCAACGGATCACCAGTCTTACGCCGCAGCAGTTCCGCGTGCTGATGATGCTCGCCGATGGCCGTCTCAATAAACAGATCGCGGACGAGCTCAGCGTCACCGAAGCGACCGTCAAGGCGCACGTCACGGCCATCCTGCGCAAACTGCGTCTGTATCGCCGCACGCAGGCCGCGGTGCTGGCGCAACGGTTGCTGGGCGCGGAAAGCGGACCGATCGTGCCCGATGATGCCGGCGACAGCGACGACGCGGATTGATTACGCCGGCACCCATTCCGCCGACGCCGCACTTCATCTATCCTCTCTGACGCCCGGCTCCCGAACAGGAGCCGGCGACTTACCTTTTCAAACAGAGCACAACCATGGCGCGTGGAATCAACAAAGTCATTCTCATCGGCAACCTCGGCAAGGATCCGGAAACGCGCAGCTTTCCGTCCGGTGGGTCAGTCACCAATGTCACCCTCGCCACTTCCGACAACTGGAAGGACAAGGAGGGCAATCAGCAGGAACGCACCGAGTGGCATAACGTGGTGTTCCACAACCGGCTCGGCGAAATTGCCGCGCAATATCTGCGCAAGGGCAGTAAGGTCTACATCGAAGGCGCACTGCGCACGCGCAAATGGCAGGATAAAGAAGGCAAGGATCGCTATACTACGGAAATTCACGCCAACGAAATGCAGATGCTCGACAGCCGCGGAGCTGGCGGCAGTAGCGGCGATGAGTTTGGCGGCGGCAGCCGCGCAGGCAGCGTTCCGTCCCGCAATGACAAGGCGCCAGCGCGCGATTCATCAGCGCCCGCACCCTCGGTTGACGAAGGCGGCTTTGAAGACGACGACATTCCGTTCTAGGATATAGTTTCCAACGAAGTGTAAATTAAATTTCGTAAGATGCTGTAATAGATAGGATTATTTTATTATTTACTTTGACTTTGAGCTTGCTTGCTTTGCCCTGTAGGGAATAATTCCCTTGGTAGGTAAACAAGCCGATGTCAGGCTTCAAGGTAAAGACCGTTGTGCTTCCCGATGGGGAACGCTTCGCATTGCTGATTGGTGCCAATGGGCTCCCGCTATTTGGGCCCACCGTCTACTCTGTTAGCGAACTGAGGGGTAGGAATCTTGCATTCGCGACGATCAGCAACTCGCTGAGGTCGCTGATGCTGTTCGAGCTGTTTCTGCGATCGCACGGAACGGGAATCAATCTTCAAGAGAGATTGACAGAAAACCAGTTACTTTCCCTCGGGGAAGTCGAGGCGCTCGTGAGAGCGTGCCGGTTACCGATCGATCAACTTGCTGGTTCAACCGAAAAGACCGAGATCCGACAAGTTCATTCGTCGACGAATAGCTTGGAATCGCGCCGCGCTCGATCACAGCCGTCTTCTGCCCGGCAGATATCGCTACAAGTGGCCGGTACGCGTCTTCAGGTTATCCGCGATTACCAGCCGAATCTGAAGACACGGGCACGCGTAGTTCCCATCGGATCGTCACTGCTCGACGACACGCGGCAATATGTCCTTGACCATCGCAGCCGTATTCCGGGGGCACGGAAACATGAGTTTTTATTCGTGTCGTCGCGCGGAAACCCGCTCTCAATTCCGGCGCTCGCCAAAATATTCGAGGGTCTTCGAGAGAAGCACCCCGAATTACCGGCAGACCTCTCACCGCACGTGATGCGCCCTACCTGGAACGACGCATACTCGCGCGAGATGGATCGGCAAAGAGCATCGGAGGAAACTGAGCGCAAAACCCGAACCTATCTCATGGGATGGTCGCCCACGTCGGAGATGGCCGTGATCTACACACGTCGCCATGTTCGGGCGAAAGCTCGAAAGGCGTCGCTGGCCTTACAGAAAAATTTAGTGCAGGGGGATCAAAATGATGAATGATCCGGTGCGATTACCTGCCTTCTCGAAATCGGGGGCATATCTTCCGAGCCTTCTCAAGACCTGCAATGGTGCCAGTTTCGATCCTCGTGAGACCGTTTGGTCCTTTCGCGAAAGCAGCATGTTAGTACGTCTTGATTTCGCGCTCATCAACGCGAGCCGGCCGTTCGTAGAATCCGCGCGACTTGTCCTTGCATGGTATGCCGAGAACCGATCTGCAGGCCATTTGACCAACCTGTTTATGCGTCTAGAGCATTTCTGTAAGAAATATGACCAAGATTTAAACAGAGAGGTTCGCATGACGCTTGGCGTAGACTTGGCGAATGGGGGCGTTGCCCATCATTTCCGGCCGCTCGTCATCAACTTGGAAACCTTTGGATTCCAGCAGTTCGCGAATTGCGGGCAGCCGATTTTGATCGGTTTCGAGCGTGATTTGGCGGATGCGCGGCCAGTCTTCCGCTGCAATGCCCTCAAACACCTTGGTTTCTCCGCCTTCCACGTCGATCTTAAGCAAATCAATTCTAGCAATGGACTGTTCGCGTATAAGGCCCGATAGCGTGTCGACTGGGCACACGCGCTGCTTGGGACTTCCTATGATTAGCCGAAGCGCGTAGGCGTAAAGAGTCGGCTTGCTGGCTAGCCATCTAACGATTGCGTACTTGGCAGACTTAGCTAACGATTCACGCACTGTTTCAACATTGCGCGAATGCTCCAACGAGTTCATCGACAGCACGCTCGCTCGAGGATAATAAAACATTGTCATTTCCCCCGCTTCGCCACCAATAGCCTTCTGATGGAGAGTTATATTTTTCAGATGAGATAGATTGCTGTTCAGAGCTGCGAATGTTTCTGGTATGGGCTCAACTGCGTGCAAGCACAATCCATCAGCCTGTTCGCTAGCCCAGAGCGAAAACATGCCGACGTTGGCGCCGATGTCGACAACGCAGCTTCCCGGTTCTAATGCTAGACCGTACTTCAGATAGACTTTTTCTTCAAAAATTTCTTTCCACATGAACCTAACTTCGCGAGGATGATGGCAATTGACCACGAATCCGTTAGGTAATTTTTCTTGACGCATGGCGGTGTCCCTAGTCATGTCGCATTGTAATAGGGATGGTTGTCGCTGAGCTGCCGGTAACGCAGCCAGGCGTAGCAAAGCAGATAGAGATAGGTCTGCTCGGATTTGAGATTGCGCAGATCGTAGATGGTGTAGAAGCCGGCCAGACTGGCGTAGTAGCAAATGTTTTGCTGCGAGATTTCCAGCGTGGGCAGCAACACCTTCGCGATGCGGTGCGGGAGCGACTCAAGTGACGGGGCGGTGTGCAAGCTGTTGTTCGAGATGGCATCAGTCCGGGACGATGGAACCTCTGACTGTTGTTGCTTTTGCAAATGGTCACTGTTACGTGCGCGCCAACACGGGGACCCTCTCTTTGGCTGCCTAACACTCCGCATTGCAGAGCCTCGTGAAATCAAGACGACCCTGCATCAAATGCGATCCAGTTCACAGATTTTTCACGCGCAGTGCTTTATCTTTATTTTTACATGAACGTCGGTTGGTTGGCGCTCAACGATACTTAAAAATAGCGAGACCTGGGTGGCGAAGCACATGAAAGCAGATCAGAAACGCGTGAGTCGTACGATGCGTGCTGCGGTGAATAGATACCCGTCGATCGGTAACCATTCACCGGCAAAGCTGAGAGCTTTCGCCGTCGCTGGCCCCGCTAAGGTAGGCGAGCACATCTGGGTTACAGCGAAAAAGCTCGGCAGGGCGATTCATTGACTAGAACACCATGACGCTACCGCCCAGCGCGCTGTTGGACCGCGACGGCACCATGGTCGAGACGCTGGAGATGTTGTCGCCGGCCAGTTTCGAGCGGATTACCGTGTGCCCACGGCTACTATGGCCTCTGCTGACTGCTGAGCGCTTACGTCGCGCATTGCTGTGCGACGCGCGCAGTGTGTTTCGGGTGTGCGGCAATTCGCTCGTCGGCGGCGGGCCGTCCGCCAACACGCCTGGTCCTTTATTCATCCAGTGAACCGGCTGGAAATTCACGACGAAAACACTCCGTGCCTTGCCCTCAGCTCTCCCCAGATAAGGGCATGAACTATCCGTGCACAACCGCTGCATTTACCCTGTCCACCGTTCCAGGTAGGCTTCATCGTCAAGTGCCGACTTACCCATGGACTAGGCCTTCTATGCAGTTTCTGTTCGTCTGCTCGCACGTTTGCACTCCGGCTTCCTTCAGGCCGACCTTCGCGGAGAGGCCCTTGCTTTCGGTTAGTGGTGATACCCGTCAATCTCAACGGGTCCGAAACTCCTACAGGGGACTTACACCCCATCAGTTCATGCCCATGCTGGGCGTACACCAGCGCTTCCACGCGACGGCCACGCCTCCACTCCGCTCTGGCGCGGCCGCGCGTGAAGCTGGGCGTTGGGCAGCGCTCTGAAATGTTTTCTTTAAGTGGAGTCGGCTGGGCTTGTCGAGTCCATTATTTTCCCCACTATTCCGCGTTCCATTCTGTCGCTGTGTCCGGATCGTCATCGCGGTCAGGCATTGAATTCAGCGCTGCGAGTCGCGATGTTCTTCGCGTGCCGGTCGTTGCGTTGTGTTGCCTGGGTTCTTTTTTTAGCGTTCTGGGCTGGGAGTTTTTCGGGGGTGACCGTCGTCAAACGAGATAACATCCCCTGGGCCGGCAGAGCACCGAGCGAGGTGATAGGCATTGCGCAATGCTGCCAATGCAGTTCTCACGCGCATGCAAGATCATCCCTCATTACATTTTTGACAAAAGAACCATGACCCTTCACGCCTTGTTCTCTTGGCGCCATATCCCATTTTTGGCACTCCTGCTTGGAATTATGGTGTCTTTGCCAACGCTAGACAGTGGCTTATTCCTGGATGATTACCAGCAAAGAATCAATCTTTTGAGCGGGGCGGATGGCAATCTCTTTGACTTCTTCCATAGCAATACGGCCGCGACCAAAACCCAGCTGCAAAATGGAGTGTTGCCATGGTGGACATACCCAGGCAGCAAGGTCATGTTCTACCGGCCGGTTGCGCAATGGCTGATGAAGCTGGACTACCGGCTTTGGCCCGACAATTTGCCGCTGATGCATCTGCACTCGGTGCTTTGGTACGGCGTGCTAGTTCTGGTGGCGAGTCTTGCCTATCGCCAGATAATGCCGACCCACTGGGCAGCGGGCCTCGCTGCAGTCCTGTTTGCCGTCGATGCGGCGCATGGTAGCGCCGTTGCATGGCTAGCCAATCGCAATGCCTTGCCATGCCTAACCGGCGCTCTTCTCTCTCTACTGTGCTATCGAAAGCGCCAGCTGCACTGGCGAATTGTGGGCTGTGCTCTTTTTGCGTTCAGTCTTGCCTGTAGTGAAGCTGCGTTAGCGATTACAGCCTATTTCCTCGCGTATGAATTGTTCCTCTCAGATCGACCGTGGAATGAGCGCATCGTGCGCTTGTTGCCTTATTCTTTTCTGGCGATGGCTTGGTTGGCGTTCTGGAAATATCGAGGTTTTGGCATCTCAGGCCCCGGCTTCTATATCGACCCTATAAGCGACCCATCGCTGTTTCTGACGGCAATGATTTATCGCTTCCCGGCCTACGTGGTTGGGCAACTATCTATTCCGCCAGCGGAGATCTTTAATATCCCCGAATACTCCAAGTACTCCTGGATGCATACATATGCTTTCGCCTACGCCCTCTTGGTCGTGGCGCTGCTCACTTGGCTCTTCATGCCTTTGCTGCGCCGCTCTCGTACGGCGCGCTTCTATGGTCTCGGAATGCTGATTGCGGTGATTCCGATTTGCGGCTCTGCTTTGATCAGCCGCTCGTTGTGGTTTGTCGGTTTCGGCGCAACCGGCTTATTGGCGCTCTTTATCGAGCAGTTCCGCAGTCTGCCGATGTCGCCAGCGCGACGGCGTTGTAGCGCCGCCTTTGCCAGCGCCATGATGGTCCTGCATCTGTGGATCAGTCCCTTGCTATTTGTCGGCTACGCCAAAGCAGGCACGAATGTGGTTGATGGGCTCATGGATTCGCGCTACCTGCAGCTTCCCAATGAAGGAGTGCCGGGCAGAAAAGTGTTAGCAATTTCGACATTCAGCTATGTCAGCGACATCACCTTTCCGATGCTTAAGGATCAGGCGCTGTCTCTTGGCGCCATGCCGACACGGCCAATACCGAGCATCGCCCGAATACGCGCCCTTGCCGAAGGTGAAGGCGAATTCGAACTGCTGCGTAAAGATGCCGATACCGTGGTGGTCAGCTGTGCGGCGGGCTTCAACGCCCTACGTCCCAGTCGCTATGGCTTTACGGCTGGCGATCGCGTAGTTCTGGATGATGTCGAGATCGTTGTACGGTCGGTATCACCTGTCGGAGCGCCGACGGCGATCGAATACCGATTCAATCAGGGTGTGCTGGGAGCTTACGAGGTTATCGCCTGGCAGCGTGGTCGCTTCGAGCCCGCAGTACTGCCGGCAATAGGAGAGCGCGTTAGCGTCAAGACGGATGAGCCCTGCTTTTTTTGCAATATGTGGCGAGATCTCGAACGTCACTTGTCGGATTCCATGCGAATAAAGTTTCTTGAGTAAACCAAGTCTGATCAAGCAGCAGGATCTACTGATGGTGAAGGAGGGTGCGCAGGGCCTGTACGCCGTCAGCGACCTCGGCACGCGCAAACCCCGAAACAAGGAAGAAGAGTTGCTCTCGGCGATCATCACGCGCCTCAACGAGCTGTTCGTCACGGACGGGCTGACCGACCGCGACCTGATCAACTACGCCTACACCATCCGCGACAAGGTCAGCGAAAACAAACGCGTGATGCATCAGATCGCCAACAACGCGCCGGAGCAGGCCCTGCTCGGCGATTTTGCGAGCGGGTTTTCAGTGGGTGATTTTCGATATGCTGCTGGCGGGGATGAAAGCAGGGCATGGTGCCCACGGGTACACTCGCTCGCCAATCGCGTTAAGGCTTGAAATGGCGCAGATCGGCTCAGGATACGGGAACCGGTTCCCTGAATGGCCTCGACCTTGTCTCAATTACGCCCTCAGTACGAACCGCTGATATTAGACGATGCGGCGCTTTATCGGCTTTGCGCGTTTTCACAGTGCCAGACCGAGCAATTAAGCGGTAATGTGAAAACGATCTCAATTGCCCCGGTCGCGGATAAACAAGAACTTCGCAAAATCACAAAGAGCAGTCGATAGGAACGATTTTGTTTACCAATTTTCGTTTTTTAATTTAAAAACGATTGCTAATTTAATGATTATTAAATGTTTTTATTTTTTTTACAACGACAAAATATACACTTGTTTTCTAGAGATAACTCTAGATATCAACACTCGTCAGAGCAATTTACGCCACATCGCACGCTGGAAGAGGAACCGAAGTCCCTCCTCCAGGTGCTTATAACTACCAGCGCTTGTAACTGATGGAACCGAACAGGCCATGCGTCTGAGTCTCGGTGCCTGAGTTGAAGTACAGCACGTTGGTCGGACCGTTGCTCTTGTTACCAATGCCGAAGGCAATTGCCCACAAGCCGGGATTGGCGATTGCCTGCCCCTTGGAATCAGATACATAGCCCTGGAACGCACCGCTGGTCACATTGAAAGCAGCGATCTTACCGCTGCCAACGTTGCCAACCAGCACCGCGTTGCTGAAGGTGCCAAAGTTGGATGGTGCCACTGCAACACCCCAGGGATCATCAAGCCAGTTGCCTTGCTGCAGACGCACTTTCAGCGTGCCGTCGGTACCATAGCCGTCGACATAACTGCCACCGCTATCGTTGACGTACACCGCCCAGACCAGACCCCCGGCGCTCTGCACGTTGGTCGCGGTATAACCCCGTGGCAATTGCGGATCGGAGAATGCGCCAGGCGCCAGCGTCAGCGGACTGAAGTTCGAGTCATAGGCTTCAAGCGTGGGGCTGTTGACGTTGGCGACCAACAATGCGGCAGCGCCGTTCAACTCGGCAACCGTCACACCTTCGTATGCCGCGCCCGCTTTCTTCACCTTGATGACCGCATTGGTGATATGGCATCCCGAAGTAGAGCAATTGGTGTGGGTATCCGGCGTCACGCGTGCATCCGATACGGGAGCATGCGCGGCAGCGATCTCAGCGCGAGTCGGTGGCGCAGCACCATTGGTGCTGCTGTATTGAGTCAAATACCACACCGAGATTGTTCCATCTTCAGTCACAAAGACAAAGTTTTCGTTGAAATCGACGGTTCCGGTTGGACTGCCCGCAGAGACTCCGTCCGCGGAAGGAACGGTCACCACAAGCTTGCGGGTATTACCCTTCGGATCGTAAAGGGTACTGACGCCAGCAGCGTTATCGGCGGCCCACCAGAATGCCTCGTTATATTTTTTTTCCGGCGGAACCGACAGGCCCCATGGATTCTGCAGAAAACTATCGGTGTATTTGGCTACTCCAGGGGTGTCAGCGGAAAGATTGGCCTGGGTATAGCCAGCGGTGTAGCCAACGCTTGGCAGGCCGAACAGCGCCGCCGCAAATACAGCAATTGAGTGATGTTTCATTGTGATCTCCTTTTACGCAACTCATCTTGTGGTAAGTAAATTTTTCGTAGTTTTAGTTTTTGGGCGCGGAGAGCTCGCTACCGAATCCACTGCGGTGCAGGATTCCGTTCCTCACTAAAACCTCCTCTACAAGCCGGATATGGCTGATAACTGCTCGCGCGATTTTTCGATTCAGGAGTAGCGGGAATGCTTCGCGCAGGCATGCACGAGCACCTCACCTCCGCACGCTCCGATAACGATAAAATGACGCCCCACCTCTCGAAGGAACGCCGCACGTGGCGCCCAACCGTTCTGTTCTTGTCACCGGCGGCACCGGCTTCATCGGCAGCCATCTGATCGATAGTCTGCTGGCCGACGGCTGGAAGGTCGATTGCCTCGATAACTTTGATCCATACTACGCCGCTGCAATCAAGCGTCGCAATATTGCAGCGAATCTACTCCATTCGGACTACCGGCTGATCGAGATCGATTTGCGCGACGCAACCGCCCTGAAGAGCGCGCTGCGTCCGGATTACGGTGTGATCGTGCATCTCGCTGCAAAAGCCGGCGTGCGCAATTCGCTGATCGATCCGCTCGGCTACCAGATGACGAACGTGATTGGCACGCAAAACTTGCTGACGTTCGCGCACGAGCACGGCATCCGCCAGTTCGTGTTCGCGTCGTCGAGTAGCGTTTATGGCGACTGTCCGAATCTGCCGTGGCGCGAGGACGATCTCAGCCTGTTGCCGCTGAATCCGTATGCTTCCACCAAATTGGCAGGCGAACAGCTTGGCTACGTCTACACCAAAACTTTCGGACTACGTTTCATCGGGCTGCGCTTCTTCACCGTGTTCGGCGAGCGCCAGCGTCCAGACCTCGCGATCCACAAGTTTTCGCGGTTGATGCTGGCCGGTAAGCCGATCCCGGTCTATGGCGACGGCAGCTCCGAACGCGACTACACCTATTGGGCCGAAATCGTCGCCGGCATTCGCGCGGCGATGGACTACACCGCGAGCGATTATGAAGTCGTCAACCTCGGCAACCATCGCACCATCGGCCTGCTCGATCTGATCCGCCGGCTGGAAACGGTGCTGGACGTAAAAGCAAAGATCGATTGGCAAGACTGGCAGCCCGGTGAAATGCGCCGCACTTGGGCGAACATCGAGAAAGCCGGACGCATTTTCAGATACCAGCCGGCGACTGATTTCGACGAAGGCCTGAAGCGCTTCGCGGCCTGGCTGCGCGCTGAAATCGGCGCGGAAACAAAGTCAGTGCGCTAGACATCTTCCGACCATGAGCCTACGCCAGGCGGCACTGCTCGCCGCCAACATCGCGATCGTCGCCGTCTTCGCTGTGGTAGTCGAGCACTACTGGGGCTGGCGGCGTCTGTTCACGCCGTGGCGCGAAGTACCGATGGGCTGGCTCGCCACCGCCACCGCCGCGCAGCTCTGCAGCTACGGCTTGCGTGCACTACGCATTTACGTCGCCGAAACCGCGATTCCGCGCGGCCGCTACGGCACCTGCCTGCGGCTGATCCTGCTCAACAACGTGCTCAATTTTCTACTGCCGATGCGCAGCGGTGAAGCGAGTTTTCCGATCCTGATGAACCGCTGGTTCCGCATCGACGCCGCGCACGCGACCGGTACCCTGCTGTGGCTGCGCGTACTCGATTTGCATGTGCTGGCGACCATCGGCCTCGCTTGCATCGGCACCGGCTGGCTGGCATCCGCGAGCGTCACCCTCGGAATTGCCGTCGTCGCGATCACCGCAATGCTGGGTCCGATCGCACTGTTTTCCTTGCGCCGCCCGCTGCAACGCATTTGCTCGTCCCGTGACGGAAAATTTTTTTCGATCCTGCAACGGCTGCTTACCGGACTGCCCACGCGGCACTACGGACTCGGCTTCGACCTGCTGCTGAGCTGGTCAGCATGGACAGTTAAACTCGCCGCGCTCGGATGGCTGCTGGCACGGCTCGCCGGGCTGTCGCTGGCCGCGGGCACGCTCGGCGCCATTGGTGGCGATCTCAGCACGGTGTTGCCGATTCACGCGCCCGGTGGCTTCGGCACCTACGAAGCGGGTACCCTCGCCGGCCTGAGCGGCGCGCTAATGCCTGCGCCGGGCTTATTGGCTGCTGCCGTCAATCTGCACTTGTTCGTATTGACCATTGCGCTCATCGCCGGCGGCGCTGCTGCGCTGTTCGGACGCACATCGCTACCAGCGGAATCCGCGAAGGTTGCTAAAATTTCCAGATGACCATAACCGAATCAACCGCCAGACCCACGCTCTCGATCGTCATTCCGATGTATCGCGAGCAGGACAACGTCGCACCGATGGTGGCGCGGGTCCACGAGGGACTCGCGGGCTATGGCGGCCCCTGGGAACTGGTGTGCGTGGACGACGGCAGCCCCGACGAAACTGGTGCGCGTCTGATCACGGAGGCGAAAAAATACGGCGCGCATATGCGTGTCGTGCGCTTCGCGCGCAATCTGGGCCAGACCGCCGCGATGCAGGCCGGCATCGATGCCGCGCGCGGCGAACTGATCGCCACGCTTGACGGTGACCTGCAGAACGATCCAGCCGACATTCCGCGCATGGTCGATGAATTGCTCGCACGCAATCTCGACCTGCTGTGTGGCAAACGCGCGCAACGGCAGGATGCGTGGATGTCGCGCAAGCTGCCATCGAAAATCGCTAATCGCCTGATCGCGCGCGTCACCGGCGTGCGTATCACCGACTACGGCTGCAGCCTCAAGGTCTACCGTGCCAGCATCATCAAGCAGGTGCGGCTGTACGGCGAAATGCACCGTCTGATTCCGGTGTGGGTGGCGATGGTGACGTCGCCGAGCCGCATCGATGAAACCGCCGTCTCGCACCAGGCGCGCCAGTTCGGGGAATCCAAGTACGGCATCTCGCGCACCTTCCGTGTCGTGCTCGATCTGCTCACCGCGTTCTTCTTTCTGCGCTATCGTGCACGCCCCGGGCACTTCTTCGGCTCGATCGGGCTGACGCTCGGCTTTATCGGCGGCGGCATCCTGACCTGGCTCGCGTTCGTGAAGTTCGTACTCGGCGAAAACATCGGACAGCGGCCTTTGCTGCTGACCGGTATCCTGCTGATGATGTTCTCGATGCAGTTCCTGACCACCGGCGTGATCGCCGAAATGCTCAGCCGTATTTTCTATCAGAGCCGCGAGCAGCCGATCGCACTGCCAGCGGCAGAAATTTCCGCTGCCGGCAACGACTGGCAAATATCCGCCATTACTCCATCCAAAGCACGTGTCTGATTCTCCGCGCCGCATGATCCGCGCGCCGCAGGTTCTATTCCTGGTTCTGGCCGCGGCAATTGGCTTTTTCAGCAACATCGGTTCGACACCGTTGTTCGATCTCGACGAGGGCGCGTTCAGCGAAGCCACGCGCGAGATGATTGCGAGCCACAACTACATCTTGCCGACACTCAACGGTGAGCCGCGCTACGACAAGCCGATTCTGATTTATTGGCTGCAGGTGGCTTCCGTGAAACTGTTCGGCTTTCACGAGTGGTCGCTGCGTCTGCCCTCATCGCTGTGCGCGATGCTGTGGATGCTCGCGGTGTTCCGATTCACGCGTTACACCGTTCCGGATGACTCGCCGGCGGCGACCATCGCTGCCGCCGGCGTCGCATTGAGCCTGATGGCCGGCGTCATCGGACACGCGGCGACCGCCGACGCGATGCTGAACGCGTTGATCGCGGCATCATTGTTCGATCTGTACCGCTGGCTCGAACAGCCTTCGCGCGGACGGCTGCTGCGTGTTTATTTGTGGATCGGACTCGGCCTGCTCGCCAAGGGTCCGATCGCGCTGCTGTTACCGGTAGCGGTCAGTCTGCCGTACGCACTATGGCGACGGCAGGTCGGTCGCTGGCTGCGCGGCGCCCTCGATCCGGTCGGCTGGACCGTGCTGCTGGGCGTGGTATTACCCTGGGTGTTTCTGACGTTGGGCGCGGACAATGGCGATTTCCTCCGCCATTTCCTGCTCGACCACAACGTCGGCCGCTACGAAAACACCTTGCAGAATCACGGTGGGCAGCCGTGGTATTACGCTGCTTGGATCTGGCTGGTGATTGCACCGTTCTCAGCATTGTTGCTGCCGGTGCTGCGCAGAGCCGCGCGCAGTCGCGAACCGCTGGATGTGTTTTTGATGCTGTGGTTTCTCATTGTGTTCGTGGTGTTCTCGTTCTCAGCCACGCAGCTTCCACACTATCTGCTATACGGCTGTTCACCGCTGTTCGTGCTGTTAGGCCGCTGGCGCGCAAAATGTCCGCCTCGCATTGTCACGTTGCTACCCGCACTGATGATCACTGCACTGATCGCATCGCTGCCGTGGCTGTTGCCACAAATCCCGATTTCGGCGGATCGCCATCCGCTCGAACGCGGCATCATCGATCTTGCCATCGGTGCGCTGAATCTGCGGTACCGGATTATCACCATTGCCGCTTGCTGCGTAGTGCTCGCCCTCGCCGTTCTCCCGCGTCTGAGCGCGCAGCGCGCACTACTCGGCGCGGCGCTGGCGCAGGCCATTGCGGTTTGGTTCGCGGTGATGCCGACGCTTGCGGCGGCGCAACAGCAAGCGATTCGCGAAGCGGCCTTGCGCGCCAAAGAACTCGGGCTGCCGGTGGTCAGCTACAACGCCTGGCTGCCGAGCTTCAGCGTGTATCGCGACGCCATTACACCGAACCGCCTGCCGCAGCCTGGCGAACTCGTGTTCGTACGCGTCGACCGGATTCCCGACTTGCAGCGCGACATCGGTGCCGAAGTGCTCGTGCCCGAATTCCGCAAAGGTGGCGTCGCGCTGTTCCAGGTCACCGTCGCACCGAAGAATCCGTGACGCCGGCCGGCTGGCGGCAATTCATCGCGCCGGAACCGTCGGGCGAAGAAAGCGCCACCGAGCCCGTTGCCCACGGGCGTCGTGACATCTGGATTATTGTTCTGTCCGCAACCGTCATTGTTGCGGCAGTAAGCGCAATATTCGGATATCACGCGCTGTTCGTACCGATCAACACGCTTGCTGCCGGTTGGCCGGACACTCTTCTGGAAAGCCTCAGCGATCTCGGCGACAGCCTCGTCGCGCTCACTGCGTTGTTGTTCTTCGTGCCAAAACGACCGCATACGGTCCGGTTGGGCATAGTGGCGGCGGGGTTGTCCACACTGCTGTCCAACGGGCTGAAGGCTGCCTTCGCGCTGCCACGCCCGGCTGCAGTGCTGGCATCGAATCGTTTCCACTTGGTGGGGCCTGGCTTGTTGACGCGCGGATTTCCCTCCGGGCACACCGTGACCGCATTTGTCGCAGCAGCGGTATTCGGCTGGTTCGAGCCACGGCCGGTGATCAGATGGTGTTGGCTGGCGCTGGCGGCGGCGATCGGCTGGAGCCGCGTCGCCGTGGGTGCTCACTGGCCGCTGGACGTACTTGCTGGCACCGCGGTCGGCGGCGTATCGGTTCTGCTTGCGGCGCCATTGGCTCAACGTTGGCACGGGGGCATCGCACCGGCGGGCTGTGCTCTGCTCGCGACGATTCTCTGCGGTTGCGCGATTGCACTGCTGTTCTATACGCCGCTATACCCGCTCGGCATCCCGCTGGTCCGTGCAATCGCCGTCGCCGCGCTGGCGACATGGCTGTGGGTGCTCGCGCGCGCGCATCAAAAACAAGCGGATATCCGACCCTGAGCGGATCGGGAAAGGCGGCCCGCGCCAGCGACACCCCGGCACCCGGCATCACCGCTACCGTTGCTCCCTTCCGGGCCTGGCGGGATTCACGGATCGCCGTCGCGGAGGAACCGGCGCGGACCGGCGCGTATTGTCCGGTCTCGCGCGCCGCATCACAAGCGCCCGATAGTTTCGTGTCGGTCATTTCGGCACGCCATTGGTCACATGGCGGCAAAAACTGCCGGCATGAGTCACTTGGCACTTGATATTGACGTGGTATCGTTTTGATTCCATACGCCACCGGAAGGATCAAGATGGTCCAGGAACAAGAGCAGATTTCCCTGCCAGGCATCCCGGTCGCGATGGTGCTGCTGACTTCGCACTTGCTGGGTGCGTGGCTGTTAGTGGCCACGCAAGCACCGGTCGCTGCGGTAATCCTTGAAGCGGGTGCCGTGTTCTGCTGGTTTGGACTGTTCATGGTGCAGCCCAACCAGGCCAAGGTGATGATGCTGTTCGGCAAATACACCGGTACCGTGCGCAAAGCCGGCTTGCGCTGGGCCGATCCATTCCTTTCGGCGAAGGCGGTGTCTTTGCGTATCCGCAATTTCGAGAGCGAGAAACTCAAGGTCAACGATCTGCACGGCAGCCCGTTCGAAATCGCGGCGGTCGTCGTCTGGCAGGTGGTCGATACAGCGGAAGCCGTGTTTGAAGTCGATGATTACGAAAATTTCATCCGCATCCAAGCCGAGGCGGCGCTGCGCGGGCTCGCGACCCGCTATCCGTACGATGCCGATGACAATGCAGGCAAGCGACCTGCCTTGCGCACGCACAGCGACGAGGTGACCGGCCAGCTCGCCAACGACGTCCAGGACCGACTGACCAAGGCCGGCGTCAACGTCATTGAAGCACGCATCAGTCACATCGCCTATGCACCCGAGATCGCCGGCGCGATGCTGCAGCGGCAGCAGGCCACGGCCATCCTTGCGGCTCGGGCGCGTATTGTGCAGGGGGCTGTAGGCATGGTCGAGATGGCGCTCGAACAACTATCTCATCGACAGATTGTCCAACTCGACGAAGAGCGTAAAGCGGCAATGGTCAGCAACCTGTTGGTGGTGCTGTGTGGCGAGCGCGGCGCATCGCCAATCATCAACGCGGGTACGCTGCATGGCGGCTGATGCATCAGCTCCTGGGTTTTCAATCGGTGCCATGGCGTGAAGCCGGCCCGAAAAGCGTTATAAGACAAGGGGCGACGTGAATACTGTGTAGTTAGTTTGGACAGCATGACGAAAGGTGTGAATAGTGCGTAGTATTTTCGCAAAACGGGATATGAAAAATAGTCACCGTAGAATGAGCGTCGCTTCACCGCACAGCAATTACTATTTGTTGGCCGGGAACGTAAAAGGCCATTGGATCAGGAAATTGTGGCGGAATGAAACCCGTTAATTTGAAACGACAAATGTCGATGCGAGTGTCCATCCGACAGTTCGGCCTGCGTCTGCTGATGCTGGCCTTCATTGCCATGTCCGGGCTGATCTCCGTGGCGTGTGTCGCTCAGGAGACGGTACCGTCGGCACCCGCGCCGGCAGCGGTACCGCTACCGGCGAACACTGCACCGGCTGTTGATGCCGCTCCGACTCCTGCGCACCCCGAAGAGAACTCCGGACTCAAGCTCGGCGTCGGAGATGCTGTAAGCATCCAGGTTTACGGGCGCCCGGAATTAGCCACGACCACTTACGTTTCCGACGATGGCGCCATCGCCGCACCCCTTGCGGGTTCTGTCCATGTGTCCGGGCTATCGCCTGCGGAAGCGGCGCAGCGTGTCGCAGACGCATACCGGGAAGGCCAGATTCTGGTCAACCCGCAGGTCACCATCAACGTAGTCCAATTTCGCAGCCAGCAGGTATCAGTACTTGGCGAGGTCCGTAATCCCGGGCGTTATCCGATCGAATCGAAAATGACGATATTCGATCTCATCGCGCAAGCGGGCGGCATCAATGAGAATGGTGCCGATGTGATCTACCTGCTGCGCCACGACAGCGACGGCAATCTCATCCGTTCTCCGATCGACTTCAAGGGCCTGTCGGATCCGACCAAACCGATCCCGACCATTGCAATCCGCGGCGGCGATTCGGTATTCATTCCACGCGCCGAACAGTTCTATATTTACGGCCAAGTACAAAAACCGGGTATGTATCGTCTGGAACCAAGCATGACCGTGATTCAGGCGATATCGCTCGGCGGCGGCATCACCCCGAGCGGCAGCGACAGCCGGATCGAAATCAAGCGCCGTCACACCGACGGCAAATACACCACCTTTGACGCTCACCTGACCGATCCGGTACAGGTAAACGACGTCATTCGCGTCAAAGAGCGCATTTTCTAATGGCTTCCAGAGGCTTGCCAGCGCTAACCGCTTCCGGCCCCGTGTCGTTATCGACACCGATGCTGCCGCAGGCTTATGCCAGTCCCGGTCTTTCGATTAGCCAGATCCTGTCCATCGCCAAGGCGTACCGGAAGCAGACGGCACTGATCGCTCTGGTGGCGATGTTTGCAACCGGTGTCATGAGCAAGCTGACACCGAAAACCTATACGGCAACCGCCACCCTGATGGTCAATTACCAAGCCAACAATCCCTTGGTCGCGAACGAGATCCTGGGCGGGCTCCCGGCCAGTTACATGGCCACGCAGATCGAATTGATGCAGAGCGCGGAAGTGCTGCTGCCGGTCATCGATCGGCTGAAGCTCGCCGACAACAAGATGTATACCGCCGGCTATCACGGCGATGGTAGTACCTTGCGTGACTGGGTGCAGAAAGCGCTGGCCAAGAATCTGGTCGTCGAACAGGGCCGGTCAGGCAGCCAGCTTGTCTATGTCACCTATTCCGCCAGCAATCCTGTGGAAGCCGCGGACGTCGCGAACAGCGTCGCCGATGTGTATATGGAACAGCAGATCGAGCGCCTGACCGGTCCGGCGACCGAGAACGCCCGGCGCTATACCGAACAGCTCGATGAGCTCAAGAACAAAGTGAGCCGGGCCCAGGAACAGGTTACGCAGTTCCGTCAGCGTACCGGTTTGATCGACCTGCAGACCAAGATCGATGCCGATACCGAGGAGATGAATGCACTTCAGCAGCGTCTGCTGGAAACACAGAATGCGCGGCGGACGGTCGAGGTGAACACGGCAGGCGATCTCGCGGTCGGCGATCGCGTACTGAGCTCGCTGGGGATCCAGAATCTGAAAGGACAACTCGCCACGCAGGAAGCCCACATGGCGGAATTGCGAGCGACGCTCGGTGCCAAACACCCGCAGGTGATGGAACTGCAGGCACAGCTGGATTCGACCCGCAAAGCGCTTGCCGATGAAATGGGCGTCTATGCGGGCAATGCTGCCTCCGAGCTGACCGCGGCCCAGCAGATGGAGCAAAAGGTCAAAAGAGCTTTCGACGAACAGCGCGCCAAAGTCCTGAGCATGCGCCAGATCCAGGACGAGGGAACCAAATATCTGCTCGAACTCGAATCGGCGCAGACCGTCTATAAGCGGGCCCTCGACAGCTACGACCAGATCATGTTCGCGACCAGCGCGCACGCCACCAACGTCAACTTCGTCAGCCGCGCGACGCCGCCAGTAAGGCACAGCAAGCCGAACACCATCAAGAACATTCTGCAGGGGACGATTGCCGGCACCTTCCTGGGCATCATCGGTCCGCTGTGCTATGGACTGCTGATCAACCGGCGCATCCGCTGCCGTGACGATATCGAACGCGATTACGGTGTACCGGTTCTGGTGGAATTCGACGCGATCCGTCCGCGCCGGAGCCTTGCATGAATGCAGAAGCCTCTAGCGAAAACACCGCACAGGACCCGGACCTTCGACTTAAAAACACTCTGATCCGGCGCTGTGCACTGACCGAAGATGCGGTCTCCAAGATCACCGCGGCACAGCGCATGCTGGAAGTGCGCTTCAGCGAGGCCGCGCTGCGCCTGGGCTTCGTGACTCAGGAAGATATCGACGAAGCGCTGGCACTCGGCCGCAAGATAGCGCTGATGGAAAAGCGCAGGGTCAAGCCGTCCGACCAGCTGCTCCTGGCGCATGATCCCTACGATCCGCATTGCGAGAAAGTCCGCGCGTTGCGCACGGAACTCCTGCTGCGCCACGACGCGGTGGGACGCGCCAACATCGTTACGCTGTTGAGTTCGTCAGCCGGCGAAGGTTGCTCGCAGCTCTGCGCTGAACTCGCCATCGCCTTCGCCCAACTTGGCCAGCCGACGCTGCTTGTCGACGCTGACCTACGCCATCCGCGGCAGCATGTGCTTTTCAACGCCGACAACCAGCAAGGCCTGTCGCAAGCCATTGCACGGGGTGACACACCTTACTTGCACCCCGTGGACGGACTCCAGCATCTGTCATTGCTGAGTGCAGGCCCCAGTCCGCACAACCCGCTCGAACTCCTTTCGGACAGCCGCTTCGAACGCCTGATCGACGACTGGCGGCGGAACTTCGAGTTCGTCGTAATCGACACCGCGCCCGTCAACCAGTACGCGGACGGGCTTGCCGTCGCCACCTTAGTGGGACGCGTCCTGCTGGTCAGCCGCGCCGAGCACACGCCATACAAAGACACCCGCGAAATGCTGCGGCGACTGGCCGCCACGCAGGCACAGATTCTTGGAGCGGTCATCAATCATTTCTGACCGCCACTTCTAGTCGCACGCGGCCGGCGCCGTGCAAACGCAGCGGCCGGCATTTACCGCAGCGCGGCGACAAATTACAATTCGCGGCTCCGTTGGCTACGTAGCTCAGCTGGTCAGAGCGCGGCACTCATAATGCTGAGGTCGGTGGTTCGAGCCCACCCGTAGCCACCAGTCATTTCAAAGACATACGAAGGGCCACCACCTTCGATTCCCGACCACTGTGCCCAAAATGTGTCCAAATTTCGGGCACAGCCGATGGCGAATCGTTTTCCCGCTTCGCGATGCGCTCCGCATGGCTCAGCAGGTGCGCCGCGGACAGGTGCGAATACCGCTGCGCCATTTCCCGCGACTTCCATCCGGCCATCTCCTGCACCACATTGAGCGGCGTACCGGCTTGAGCGTGCCACGATGCCCAGGTGTGCCGGAGGTCATGCCATCGGAAGTCTTCAAGACCCGCCTGCTTGACCGCCTTGCGCCAGGCTTTCGTGTTGACCTGCCAAACGGGTTTCCTTTGGTAAGTGAACACAAACTGCTCATGGCGCCCCTTCCATCGTTGCAGCACGGCCAGCGCGTCCGCGTTCAGCGGCGCAGTGAGCGCGTTGCGCGTCTTGCTCATGTGCGCGGGGATCACCGCAATCCGGTGTTCCCAGTCCACATGCTGCCACTCAAGGCGACAGACATTGCGTTGACGAAGACCCGTGGCGAGCGCTAGGCGCATCATTTCAGCCTGATGTTCCGGCAGCAGCGCCAGCAATTGCTCTGCCTGCTCCGGCGTGATCCAGCGCATGCGCCTTGAGTCCGCCGAATACATCGGCACCTTCGGCATACGCTCGATCCATTCCCAGACGTCACACGCCCGCTTGAGAACGGCCCGCACCAGAGCCATGTAACGGTTGGCGGTGGCGCGCGTCGTCTCTGCAGCCTTGGCCTCGGCAATGCGAAACAGCAAAGCCCGGTCGATGCTTCCGAGCGTTCTCTCCCGCAGATACCGATCAACCCAAACGAATATCTCCTTGTCCTTCTCCAGCGATGCCTTGTGCGTCTTTTCCTTCAGCCACTGCACGACAGCATCTTCCCATCGATAGACCGGCTTTTCGCCCAGATGCTTGGTGCGCCACGTTTCCGCCTTCAGGCGGTCGTGGAGCTCTTGCGCGGCGCGCGGGTCGGAAGTCCGAGAAGACTTTCGTACTCGCATGCCGTCCGGGGCGCGGAAGTCGATCCACCACACTCCGCCGCGTTGCTTAATTGCCATGCTCCAATCTCCTGCTTGGAGCCACTACGCGGCGCTTGCCGGGAACCAGCGTATAGCGCATTGAGGTAAGCAACAAGATCGGACGTGAGGAACACCCAGCACTTGCCGGGCTTGGCCGCCTTGACGCGTCCAGCGCGCGCCCAGCGGCGCAGGACGATGGGCGAGACATGCAGGAAGGCTGCAGCCCTGTCGAGGTCGAGGGATTCATCCATCTTTCACTCCGGCTCGTCGACCTTGCGAATCGAGGTGAGGTATTGGTCCGTGCCCATTACTTTTCGATGGACGTAAGTCGAGATCGCCGCACCTGCTCGGTTCACACACGCAGACTGGTTGCGCGCGGTTTCTGATACAACGCTTGCAAGTGACCTGGCTCACGATGTGGATCTCCATTGTCGCGAAGCCAAAATAATTCACGCTTGGTGGCGACAACAGTTACGCGTTTGCGCAGGGGCTGACCATGCATCGCGATGTATGCGTTGGGGCAAACTCCTCATCAAAAAAATGTAGCGTAGACACGAAATTTCCGCAGAACCCTTGTGCTACAAGCACCGTAGTGCAATGTCATACGGTTGGCAGAAGGAAGAAAATAGCCTATCTGCGCGAAAGTAAAATGAATTACCTCGCAAGCACCCTTGCATAGGGTGTGAAGGAAAAGCGGGTCCCCCACGAAGTGAGGGGGAGTTTGGTGATTCCGTAGCCCGTTGGAATAGCTACCAGTTTTTTTGGGTGACCCGAACACAGCACCGCGTCAGCCTTCGCAGTCGATTTGGCTGCTTTGCAGAGAGTCATTGAAAAAAGCTTGCTGCGAACGCTGACACGTCGTTTTGTAACGTGCTCAACGTGAATGTCTTTATTGACCTGAATCCGAATCCGATCCGACAAGAAGCCGAACACCATTCGAACAAAGCCCGAACGAATATCCGAATACACCCAATACTGCACCGAACGCCCACGAACAGACCGCATACCCCTGCGCGAATGCGCAATGGGTATCGCTTTCGCCAGTGCGGCTTTTTTTGTGCTGCACGACAATATAGATTCAAAAAAAAGTCGCGGCCGGCCCGTTCGGGTCCGCCCTCACATCAAATCACCGTTTGATCGCAGCGACGTGGTTGCGCGTACTCGCTCACGGCTGGGCGAAGACCGCTCTCGGATTCTGTCCAACAACTGTGAGTACTGCGAGTGGTGCGTGAGTGACGAAAGCTGCAGCCCACAAATCGGACTGTGGCGCGCACGATCTGCCCTACTGACTGTTGGCGCCGATCCTGGAATGACCATTCAGGGTCGGCGGTGCTCGACATCTACTAATCATCTGTAGCTACGCTACGATCTTGATGATCATAGAATGTTCGGTCGCCGATCTGGTCAGTCCTCCCGTCAGCACTATGGTCAAGCCAGGTTCAGCGACAACAATCCCGTATGACCTTGGTTGTTCGTATCCCGCGTTGATGAAAGTGTAACGCCATCGGCCCCGACTGATCATCGGGGCGAGGCGGGAAGTCGTTCCAATCCGTATTCACCGCGTGATTTTGCACTCAAGGTACGATTTCCCCGCACTGTCCGGCCAGCCGCTTGATGCGGCGCACTTTGCTTCGGCAGCGCTGTCTGTTTAGCATGCGTCCTTCCCCTATGCTGCGCGCATGAACCTGCGTCCACGCCACGCCGGCTATGGCCTGCTGATCCTGTTGATCCTGGCCGTACTGCTGCGTGCCCTGCTGCCATATGTGGTCAAGGACTACGTGAACCAGGTGTTCAACGCGAATCCTCGCTATTCCGGCCACGTCGAGAAAGTACACTTGGCACTGTGGCGCGGCGCCTACGAGGTGCGGGGCATCGAAATCCGTCAGCTCGACAGCGACAGCCAGGATCCACTGTTCCAGGCCCCGACTATGGAGATTTCGGTGCTATGGAGCGCCCTGCTCGACGGCCGTGTGGTGGCGCGAGTCAAGGCTTTCCAGCCCAGGATCAACTTCGCGCCCGGCCATGCCGGTCACGCGGCGCAGACCGGCAAGGGCGCCAACTGGATCGAGACGCTGAAGAAACTGGCCCCGATGCGCATCGATCGCTTCGAGACGGTCGACGGCCAGATGCACTACCAGGATTTCTTCCGCGATCCGAAGTTGGATCTGTCGCTCAGTCATGTCAACGCCGTGGCCACCAACCTGAGCAATCGCGAGGACGCGCAACGCCGCGACCGCGCTGCCACCCTGCAACTGCACGCCGTCGCCGTGGACCAGGCCGATGTCAGCCTGGACCTGAAGCTGGACCCGTTTGCGCCGAAGCCGGATTTCGACCTGCGTGCACGCCTGATCAGGCTCGACGTCACCCGGCTGCGCGACTTCTTGCGCGCCTACACCGTGGTCGATCCTAAGCGCGGCACGCTCGACGTGGTAACCGAGCTGGATGCCCGCGACGGCGGGGTAAGCGGCTACGTAAAGCCGCTGTTCCACGATCTGGAACTGCTGCGCGTGGAGCACCTGGACGAGGAGAAGGATCCACTGCATTTCGTGGTGGACGCGGTGGGCAGCCTGTTCAATCTGATTTTCCAGAACCAGAGCAAGGAACAGCTTGCCACCGTCATCCCGATCCAGGGCCGCCTCGACAGTCCCGGCGTGGATGTCTGGGCGACGCTGGCTAATATCGTGCGCAACGCGGTCGAAAAGGCCTTTACCCCGACCTTCGAGCAGGCCGCCGGCAAGAAGTAGCGGCGCTGGCCTGAGAATAATCGCCGACATCTGAGCAGGCCTGATCATCGCCCACAGAGCAGCGGACGTCGAACAAATATCTACGACATCAGTGAAATGGCTTGCAAGACCTTGCTCTGCGAGCTGTGATCAAGTCCGGAATGATCTGCTCATGTCGTCATGATAGTTCACAACTTCCGGCGACCAACGCATCTGTTGGGATTTCAACATGCGTTTGTCGATGAGCTGATTGACCGCCGACTCGACGAAAGCGGTGGAGTGGAGGTCAATACAAACCCAGCGCCAACAGGTCAGGCCAAAAGATGCACCCGCTCGTCCATTTCCTCGATCGCTGCAATGGCCGCTTGGTCGACATGTTCGACCCAGACGAATTTCATTTGCTGCCGGACATCTTCAGGTATATCGTCCAGATCGCGTTTGTTTCGCACCGGCAACAATACGGTCTTGATGCCCGCCCGGGCGGCAGCAATGACCTTTTCTTTGATGCCTCCGACCGGCAGCACGAGTCCGCGAAGACTGATTTCGCCAGTCATCGCCGTATCGCTGCGCACAGTCTTGCCGGTGAGCAGCGAAGCCAGCGCCACATACATGGCAACGCCGGCGCTCGGGCCGTCTTTTGGCGTTGCACCCGCGGGAACATGGATATGAATGTCGAATTTGTTCAGATCCTCTTCTGGCGCCAAACCCAGCGCTGACAACCGCGACTTCACCAGTGTCAGTGCGGCCTGCGCGCTCTCCTTCATGACATCGCCAAGCTGACCGGTAAGAACCAGTCGCCCGCTGCCGGCCACCCGGCTCGCTTCGATGAAAAGAATGTCGCCGCCCATCGGTGTCCAGGCCAGGCCGGTGGAAACGCCGGGAAGACTGGTGCGAAGCGCAACATCGCTCTCGTAACGTATCGCACCGAGAATCACCTGCAGGCTGGCGGCATCGACGGTGACCTGCGTCGCCGTTCCTTCAGCGATGCGCATGGCCACATGGCGGAAGACGCCGCCGACTTCACGCTCGAGGTTGCGCACGCCAGATTCACGCGTGTAGTTGCGGATGATCGCGCTCAGCGCCTCATCCGTGATTGTGCATTGATCGGACGTCAGGCCATTGGCCTTGAGCTGCCGCGCGATCAGGTATTTACGGGCAATCTCGAGCTTTTCGCGCTCGGTGTAGCCGCTGAGCTGAATCACCTCCATGCGATCGAGCAGTGGGCCCGGAATGGTGTCGAGCACGTTCGCGGTAGCGATGAACATGATCTTGCTCAGATCGAAGGGCACCGCAAGATAGTTGTCGCGGAACGTGCCGTTCTGCTCCGGATCGAGCACTTCAAGCAGCGCCGACGAAGGGTCGCCGTGAAAGCCGCCGGCGCCGAGCTTGTCCATCTCATCCAGCATGAGCACGCAGTCACGCGTGCCGGCCTTGCGGATCGCGTGGATGATGTTGCCCGGCAGCGCGCCGATATAGGTGCGGCGATGTCCGCGAATTTCAGCCTCGTCGTGAGTGCCGCCCAGGCTCACGCGTGCGAATTTGCGCCCGGTCGCGCGCGCGATGCTCTGGCCGAGCGAAGTTTTGCCCACGCCGGGCGGTCCGACGAAGCAGAGAATCGGACTCCGGCCTTCCGGATTAAGCTTGCGCACAGCCAGGAATTCGAGAATGCGGCGCTTGATCTTCGGCAGACCGAAGTGATCCTCGTCGAGAATGCGGCGGGCTTCGGCGATATTGACGTCCGCGCCGCTGATCTTCGACCACGGCAATTCGACCAGCAAGTCCAAATACGTGCGGATCATCGAGTATTCGCCGCCGGCCGGCGACATCGAGCGCATACGGTTCAGCTCCTTGGTCGCATGCCGCTCGATTTCCTCAGGCATCTTTGCTTCAGTTATTGCTTTTTCCAGTTCGGCGATTTCGGCACCGCCCTCGTCGCCTTCGCCGAGTTCCTTTTGAATGGTCTTGAGCTGCTCGCGCAGCAATTGCTCGCGCTGCCGGTTCGTGATCGACTCGCGCGTCTGCTGACCGATGTCGCGCGACAGTCGCAGCACTTCGATCCGATGCGCCAGTATCGACTGCATCTTTTGCAGCCGCCGCAGCAGATCGAAAATTTCCAGCACTTCCTGCTTTTCAGCCGGCTTGATATCGATGAAGCCGGCGACGAAATCGGCGAGCTGGCTGGGCGTGGACGTGCTCTCGACCGTGGCGGCCAGTTCCGGCGGAGCATCCGGCAACAGCTGAATGCCCTCCAGCGCCGCCTGCTTCAGACGATGGAACTGCGCTTCAACTTCGGTGCCGGCAGCGTCGGATTCTGCCACCCGCTCGATGCGGGCCACCAGAAACGGGAAGCCGTCGACAAATTCGAGGATGCGGAAGCGCTGCTCGCCATGCACGATCAGATGGTGACCGCCGTCCCGTGCCGTGACGTAGCGCAGGATGCTGGCGACGGTGCCAACTTCATGAAGATCGGCCGGCGCCGGCTGCTCCACTTCCGGATCCCGCTGCAGGACGACTCCGATCGGCCGCTGACTGCGCGCGGCTTCCTGCGCAGCTGCGACTGAGCCGGCGCGGCCGACACCAAGCGGCAGCATGATGCCGGGAAACAGTACGACGTTGCGCACCGGCAGGAGGATGATCGCATCGGCCGGAATCGAAATCTCGGCAGGCGATACCGTCGCTGCCGGCTCGGCCTGCGCCGATGATGTTTGATCTGTCGGGGTCGCGTCGCGAACGTCGGTCATGGCAGGCTCCTTCCGCCGGCAAGCTTGCGCAGGCCGACGGTGAGGCATCCGTCGGCAAGACTGCGCTCGATCAGTTCAAACTGTCCGCGCGGCAGCTCGATGCGGCGCTCGAAACGGCCTGCGGGTATTTCCAGTCTGCGAATCCCCGCAGCGCGCACGGCGCCCGGTAGCGATCGGACGCCGGCAACGGTGATGCCCTCCCCGTCGATCAGCAATTCCACCTGATCCACGGCCACACCCGGCAGCGCGACGATCATCCAAAGTTCGAAGTCGGTCTCGAAAATATCAACCGGCGGCTCCCAGGCGACTCGCTTGGCCTGCGCAAAATGCACGGGGCGAAAGAACTGACGCTGCAGACGCTCGGCCCGATCGAGAAGCTCACAAGCTTCCGCCCACATCCAATAGGGACTATCGAAGGTTGTCATGTCTTACCTCGCGCCCGATTCCTGAATGCCTGACTCGACACAGTCCATATCAGCGTTCTCCGTTATTGTTATAGGTAAAGTTTATCTGCCAAGCGACCGCGCCGCACTGATCAAAATCAATAGCGGCGCATGACTCGGGGTTGCTGTGGCTTGCTAAACCTTCATCGCAGCGGACTTTCACCGCCTAACTCCTTGCCAGTTTGTACCGGCGCACCACCAAAAGGACGATCGCCCCCAAGCGTAAAGCCATTCTCACGGACATCGAGGGCGCCAAGTGGCATCTCTGGCACGGCTGTCCCCAGCGGGCGATGCAGCGTTTCGAAAACTTGAGCTGGGATATCGACGCGCTGGCGGACCGCGCCGCCAAGGTCAAGCTGGTGGCGAAACTCGACGAGTGCATGACCTACTTCGCAATAATCGGGACTACATCTTCGACTATGGCGATCGGTTCCGGCATGGCAAGCCGAACACCAGCAGCTTCGTCGAGTCCGCCATCCATGAGGTCGTTGCCAAGCGCTTCGTCAAAAAGCAGCAGTTGCGATGGACCGACAACAATGCCCATCAGCTCCTGCAGGTCCGTACGGTGGTTCTCAACAACGAGCTACGCCGACATTTCGAGAACTGGTATCCAGGTATCGCCGCCAACAACGCCTGCGCAGCCAAGGCTGCGTAGCCCCGGTTTAGTACGCTCTCCTATATACCATCAGTTTCAATCGACATCCTTGGGCCCGCGTCTCACGGCTCCCCTATGTCCGCCTTCCTCCCGTTGCTTCCGATACCAACATCATCGAGCGCCGAGAGTACCTGCGCGGTATCGGTGCGCTGTTGCAAAGCGG
>CAZOOK010000016.1:19023-132527 GCA_964581385.1 uncultured Salinisphaerales bacterium | reverse complement strand
GCCGTGGGTGGCGGCAGCCCCAAAACCCCGCCGATCACGCGCTGGGACTATGACGCATTTTCGGTATTCTTCGAGCACCAGCATGTAGTGGATGCCGTGGTTCCCGGCCATCCGCCACAAATCGAACACGTCGATCAGTTACAAAGCTCCACGCCCTGACAAGTCGGCGGCACCCGCCGCTGCGACGGCGGTATTTCACTTTCCTGGATTCAACGGTCATGCAGACGCAGTGCCCCGAATCATTAATGTCGGCATGGGCATGACCGCCCCTCTCCCAACCACCCGCTCCGCGGGCGGTCCCTCCCTCTCCCACTTCGCGGGCGAGGGACACTGGCGTCGCTTCGCGACCTTCACGTCAATAGCCGCGAAACTGCGGAGGCCGCTTTTCGACGAATGCGCGGCCCGCTTCCTTGCCGTCGTGCGACATGCTGGCGCGAGCGTTGGCGGGCCCTTCGATAGCCATTGTTTCCTCAAGCGTGCCCGTCTCCGCGGCGTTGAGGTTGCGCTTGATCCCCGCGTAGGCGAGGCCGGGACCCTTGGCAAAGCGCGCTGCGAGGGTAGCCGTCTCGGCTTCGAGCTGGTCGTCGGGGACGACTTTGGTCACCAACCCCATGGCAAGGGCTTGTGCCGCCCCGATCTTGTCGTCGAGCAGGTATAGCTCACGCGCGCGGGCAGGGCCGACCAGTTGTGTGAGCAGATAGCTGCCGCCCGGGTCTCCGCAACGTCCGGCGCTGGCGAATGCGGTCTTGAAGACCGCCGTTTCCGACACGATGCGCAAGTCGCAGGCTGCAGCAAGGACCAAGCCGGTACCCGCGGCGGGTCCGCGTACCGAAGCAATGGTCGGCTTCGACATGCGGTGTAGCAGGATGGGAATGTTGGCATCCTCCAGCAGCCGCGCGGCGATTTGCTCCGGCTCCCACCAAATCGGGTCGCCGGACCAGCGTTCCGTCACCGGGTCGTTCTCTCCGCCACCGCCCGACAGGTCGAAGCCGGCGCAAAAGCCGCGTCCGGCTCCGGTCAGTACCACAGCGCGGACACCCGGATCGCGAGCGCAATCCACCAGCGCCGCGTGCAGTTCCTTGGCGAGCGCCGTGGTGAGGGCGTTCAGTCGGTCCGGTCGGTTAAGCGTGAGCGTCCGCACGCCATCCGTGTCATCGATGCGCAGCATCAGCTCTTGCCCTCGGCTTTGACGCCGCGGTGGTCCATCAGGACGAACTGGCCGCCCTGTGCGTATGCCGAGGCGTGGCCGAGTTGGTGGATGTCGAAGCATGACTGCAGCGCTGCGTACTGGCCCATGGTGTCAAGCGTCTGATTGACGGCGCGCTTGGCCATGGCTAGCGCGTGCGCGGGCATCTTCGCGATTTCCAGCGCGAGAGCCCGTGACTGCTCGTCCAGTTCCGCCACGGGGACAATGCGGTTGACCATGCCACGCCGCTCCGCTTCAATGGCCTCGATCGGTTTGGCGGTGAACAGCATTTCCTTGGCCTTGCGCGGGCCGAGTTCCCAGGTGTGGCCGTGATATTCGACGCCGCCGATTCCCATCAGCACAACTGGGTCCGAAAAACGCGCGTTGTCCGCAGCGATAATGAGATCGCAGGGCCAGGCCAGCAGCAGGCCGCCGGCGATGCAGGCGCCCTGGACGGCGGCGATCGACGGTTTGGGAATATCGCGCCAGCGACGGGAGAAACCGAAATAATGCTTTGCTTCCCAGCTGTAGAGCCCAAGCAGGCCACGCGTCGGCATCGAATCGCGAATCTGAGCGAAAGCGGGATTCGACTTGACCTCCTCCGGTGACATGTCATGCCCCGCCGAGAAGTGCGGACCGTTCGCACGCAGGAGAATCACCTTTACGCTGTCGTCCGCCGCTGCGCGTTCCCATGAATTGTTTAACTCTTCCAAGAGCTGCTGGTTTTGCGCGTTACGACGATCTGGGCGGTTGAGCGTGATCGTCGCTATGGCATCGGCAACTTCGTAGATGATATAGTTTGACAAGCGAAATCTCCTAGAGTGGGATGGCTGTTTAGCGGCGACCTGTAACGTCTGTACATTATGAGTGAGAGCCGGGTCACTGATCCAGAGGGTATCAAGATACCTGAAGATACCTGGTATTTTCCCGCGAAACCGTTAGACTTTAGAAACCTTCAATTTTGAAAGGGTGCGGACGTGCAAAAGCTGCCTTTTCCCGTCTATGACGCGGATCATCACCTCTATGAGCCCGAGGAGGCCTTCACCCGCCACCTGCCGCAAAAGTTCAAGCGCGACTTCTACTTCGTGGACGTCGAAGGCCGGCGCAAGCTGGTCATCAACGGCATGTTGTCCGAGTTCATTCCCAATCCCACCTTCGCGGTTGTGGCCGCGCCGGGATCGCATATCACGTGGTATCGCGCGCAGAACACGGAGGGCAAGTCGCTGCGCGAGCTGACCGGCAAGCCTATCCGGCCGCCGGAAGCTTGGCGTACAGGGGCTGGGCGCATCGAGATGCTGGACCAGCAGCATCTTCACGCGGCGCTGGTGTTTCCGACCCTGGCTTCGGTCATCGAAGAGCGTATCGGCGCGAGAGGTGATGTGACGGCCGCTCTGTTTCACTCGCTCAACCAGTGGACCGTCGACGAGTGGGGTTTCGCGCGTGAAAACCGCCTGTACTCCGTGCCGTTTATCAGCCTGACGGATGTCGATGCGGCGGTGAAGGAGTTGGAATTCGTACTCAAGCACGGCGCGCGGGCGGTGAATATTCGCCCGGCACCGGTACCGGATATACGCGGCAGCCGCTCGTTCGGTTACGAGGAATATGACCCGTTCTGGGCTCGCGTGGCCGACGCTGGAATATTCGTCTGCCTGCATGGTTCCGACAGTGGCTACGACCGCATCACCAAATGGTGGACAGGCGGCAGCGGCGAGCAGCTGGCCTTCCAGCACACTCCATTCAAGTCAGTCGTCGATCTGATCGGTCGCGCCATTTCGGACTCGATCGCCGCTCTTATCTGCGATGGGGTATTTGACCGTCATCCGAAATTGAAGGTCGTGTCGGTGGAGAACGGCGCCACCTGGGTTTCTCCGCTGTTGCACCGGCTGGATCGCGCCTGTGGACAAATGCCGCAGTACTTCAAGACGCATCCGCGCGACTTATTCCTGAAGCACATCTATGTCGCGCCCTTCTATGAGGACGACGTGAACGAACTGCGCAAGGAGCTGCCGATTGAACGCATCGTGTTCGGTAGCGATTACCCACATGCCGAGGGCGTGCCCGAACCGCTTCAGTACCTGGAAGAGTTTGAAAACTTCAAAGCGGATGAAGTCGAGAAGATTTTCAGCACGAACCTCAAGCAGCTCCTTGAGGGAACGGCGCACTGAGAGTTCCGCTCTGTATTGGCCCACATCAATTATGGGGCGATACGCTCCCAAGTCGGGTCGCGTAGTGGTGGTGCAGTGGCCGACGGTCGGGCACGGCCGCCCGAATAGATGACGACTCTCAGGCTTTAGAACCAGTACGTGACGACAAAGTACACCCAGAGAATGCGATGACTGAACAAGCCTCCCTCGAACCCCGCCCGAGTCATGTGTCCGATGCGGTGTTCTACGATTTCGACATGTTTCATGATCCGGCTTTCCTCGAAGATCCGCATACGCGCATTTTGGATCTTCATAAGAACGCCCCGCCGATATTCTGGACGCCGCGCAACGGTGGTCACTGGATGCTGATGAGCCATCGCGCCAACTTCGAAGCCGGGCGCGATTACGAGACCTTCTCGAGCGAACTCATGCCGCAGGCTCTGATCAAGCAGTACATGGCCATGCTGCCGCCGGATGCCCCACGGTTTCCGCAACCGTTTCCGATCACACTGGATCCGCCGACCCACGGCACCTTCCGCGCGCCTTTGCTGGGCGCCTTCTCCCCCAAGTCGATGATGGCGCTCAGGGACAAGATTCGCGCGCTCGCGGTGGATCTGATCGAGAAAATCAGGCCGCTGGGAAAAGCAGATTTTCTGGCCACGGTTGCTGAGCCGATGCCGGTGCAGGTCTTCCTCGAAATGTTTGGTCTACCACTGGAGCGACAGACCGAATACCGCGAGCTGGTCAAGGAACAGATGGCTGCACTCGAACAAACGATGGAAAGCACGCCGATGCGTATGGTGAAGGTGGCATCGGTGATGCGCGAAACCCTGCTCGAACGGCGCGACAGTCCACGCGACGACCTGATCAGCCTGCTATGGCGCAGCAAGATCGGCGACCGCCCGACCACGATTGATGATCTGGAGGATTTCAGCGTGCTGCTGTTCATCGCCGGCCTCGATACCGTGATGAACGGCATCGGTCACGGCGTGGTCCATCTGGCGCGCAACCCTGAACTGCAGCGCCAGCTGCGCGAGAATCCCAAGCTGATTCCGGAAGCGGCCGAGGAAATCCTGCGCCGCTACACCTTCACCGTCCCACCACGCCGCGTCGGCAAGGACACGGTATTCATGGGCGTCGAAATGAAGGAAGGCGAACGGGCCATGATGTTCCTGCCTGCGGCCGACCTCGACGCGCAGGAGTATCCGGATCCGCAACGGTACGACTTCAAGCGCCCGAACAGCGTCCATATCGCCTTCGGCGTTGGTCCACATCGTTGCCTCGGCTCGCACCTGGCGCGCTACGAGCTGCAGATCCTTTATGAGGAACTGCTGGCGCGCCTGCCGGAATTCCGCCTCGATCCCACGAAGCCGCTGCATTACCACGGCGGCCACGTCATCGGGCCGGATGCGGTCTGGCTGGAGTGGTAGTTGATGTCGGTGCGAAGGACGCTTCCACGCCTTGACGCTTGCAACCGTTCCTTCTGGACCGGAGGCGCGGAGGGCGAACTTCGCATCATGCAGTGCCAGGACTGCTCGACGTTCATTCACCCGCCGCGCCCGGTCTGCCGGCATTGCCTCTCCGAGAACGTCGCGCCCAAGGCTGTAAGCGGCAATGGGACGATCGATACTTTCACGATCAATCACCAGGCCTGGATGCCCGGCATGGAAGTGCCGTTCGTCATCGCGCGCGTCGCGCTGGAAGGTGCGCCCGGTGTCTTCCTGACTACGAATATCGTTGGTTCGCCGGTGAAGGGAGTCGACATTGGCGACCGTGTTCGTGTGACCTTCCTCCAGCAAGAGGATGTCTGGCTCCCTCTGTTCGAGAAGGTCACCTAGATGGCAGCAGCGAAAGAAGCGTATGTCACCGGCATTGGCCAATCAGAGGTCGGCGTCCGCTTGGCGCGGCACCCACTCCTTCTGACCATCGATGCGGTCAAGGAGGCGCTGACCGACGCAGGCTTGGCCATCGGCCAGATCGACGGTGTTTCGACTTACCCCGGTCGCTCCCACGCGTTCCTTGGCTTTTCACCGGTCGGCGCTGACGAGCTGATCGATGCGCTCGGCATTCGCGCCACCTGGTACGCCGGCGGTGGAGAGATCACCTCGCAGCTCGGCGCGGTAGTCGCGGCGGTCGGCGCGATCCGCATGGGCTTGGCGCGGCACATCATCTGCTTCCGTACCGTTTACGAAGCGGCCGCGCTCGCACGGCCTGACGAGTACCCGTCGAGATTCAACACCGGGCGTGTCGACGGTATTCAGCAGTGGACAATGCCGTTCAATGCGATCTCGGCCGCCAACTGGATCGCCCAGTACGCAATGCGTCACGTGAAGCGATATGGCCTGACGCGCGAGCAGCTCGCGCAGATCGCACTCACGGACACCGCCAATGCAATGCTCAATCCGCGCGCGCGTGCGATCACCAAGAAGCCGCTGACGCTCGACGAATACATGGGCTCGCGCATGATTTCCGAGCCGTTCTGCCTGTACGACTGCGATCGCTTCACCGACGCGTCGACCGTGCTGATTGTCTCCGCCGGTGATGCACTCGACGAGATTTCGAGCACACCCGTTCGTATCTCCGCTTGTGCTGGCGCAGTGGAGAGACATAGCTGGGATCAAGCTGAATGGGTTGCCGCTTATCCGACCGGCCGGGACCTGTGGAAACACACGGACTACAAACCCGAGGACGTCGACACGGTCCAGCTCTACGACGGCTTCAGTTTCAACGCGATCACCTGGCTGGAAGGACTGGGCTTCTGTCCGGTCGGCGAGGGTGGGCGCTTTATCGAAGGCGGCAAGCGCATCGCCCGCGATGGGGAACTGCCGCTCAACACCGGCGGCGGTCAGCTCGGTGCAGGCCGCCTGCACGGCTTTGGCTTTGCGCATGAATCCGTTGTGCAGCTGCGTGGGCAGGGCGGAGGTCGGCAGATTCCCGGCGAGCCGAAAGTGGCAATTGCCGCTACCGGCGGCGGACCGCTGGCGACCGCCATCCTGTTCGCCAGGGATTGATCCATCGATGCCGGTTCCGGGGAAAGTGGCGTGACCACGCTTCGCATTGCGCAGTGCTATACGGGCGGCATCGGCTCGGAAATTGTCCGCCGCATGGCGGGTCATCCGCAGATGGAGCTGGTGGGTGTTCTGGTTCACGATCCAGCCAAGGCGGGGAAAGATTCCGGAGAACTCGTAGGCGGCGCTGCCAACGGCGTACTCACCACCACTTCTCTCGACGACATCCTCGCGCTGAAGCCGGACGGCGTGATCTGGAGCGGCAAGACCTACGATATCGATGCCTACGCGAAGATCCTCGAGGCAGGGAGCAACCTCTACACAGGCATGGGTGGCTACTTCATCGAGGGCGCGCCTGAACAACCGAAACTGGCGGCGGCGGCGGCCAAGGGCGGCTCGTCCTTCTGCGCAGGCGGCAATATCCCGGGCCTGATCAGCGATGTGCTGCCGCTGTTTCTGAGCGGCTATACCGGGCGGGTCCGCCAGATCCGCGCCACGCAGCGCAATCATGTCGCCAGCAGTCACTCGCTGTTCCAGCTGAGCGAGCTGGTGGGTCTCGGACGGCCGCCGGGGAAAAATTCCTTGATCGATCGGCTCAATGCCGGCTGGACTTCGGTCGCCGCCCAGGGCTCCAAAATGATCGCCAAGGGCATGGGGCTCAACTGGGAATCGGTCGAGCTGATCAAGGTCGAATACGCGTTGGCGCCGCACCGTGTCGTGCTTGAGGCCAGCGGCCTCGCGCTCGATGCAGGGACAGTCGCGGGTGTGCGCTGGACCATTGTGGCGCGGGCAGGCGGGTGCGAGTTTTATCGGCTGACCAACGAGCTCACGGCGATGCTCGCTTTAGGAGAAGGCTGGCGTCAGACCGTCGAAGCGCCGGCCTGGCAAGTGGAGATCGACGGCGATCCGTCGATCAACTGCAGCTTCGGGTGGCCTGATGGCGCGGAGCCGCACCGCTCGAACACGACGCTGAACGCGGCGCGCGCCATGAACATGCTGCCTCGTGTCATTGCCGCGCGTCCGGGCCTGCTGACGGTACTTGATTTTCCTGCGGCGGTGGCTGGAGACGGATTAGGGAGCGCTGCCCGATGAAAGCGGTTGTTCGTTCCGCCCCCGGTGTTCTGGAAATCGAGGAGATGGAGCAGCCGAAGCCGGCCAAAGGTCAGGTGCTGGTGCGCTCGCTCGTCTGCGGAATCTGCGGTTCCGACTTGCACGCACTACATCATGCCGAGCATATGTTTGGAGTGATGACGGGTGGCGGCGACAAACCCAAAGGCAAGATGGTTTTCGGGCACCAGTTCTGTGCCGAAATCCTCGACTATGGTCCCGGGACGTCCCGCAAACTCGCGATCGGTTCTACCGTCGTGTCGATGCCCTATGCGAGTGGTCCGAAGGGAATGGAGCAGCTCGGCTATTCAGAGATTCTGCCCGGTGGTTTTGCCGAATATATGGTGTTGGATGAGGCACTGCTACTGCCGGTTCCGAACGGACTATCGGCGGCCGAGGCCGCCATGGTGGAGCCGGTGGCAGTCGGCGAACATGCGGTAAACGCGGCGCGTCTTTCCGGGAAATCGGTCGCTATGGTGATTGGCTGCGGCCAGATCGGTCTGGCCGTGATCGCATCGCTGAAGGCGCGCGGATTCGGCCCGGTCATCGCCGTGGATTTCTCGGAGCGTCGCCGCAAGGTCGCCGAGAAGCTGGGCGCGGATATCGTCATCGACCCGGCGAAGGAATCGCCTCACGCGCGCTGGGCCGAACTCAATGTGCCCGCCACGATGAAGGATCTGGCAACTGCCCGCTATAGAGGCGCGCCTGGCGACGCGGTCGTCTTCGAGTGCGTGGGCAAGAAGGGTCTGCTGCAGAAGCTGATGACGGAAGGGCCGCCCGCTGCGCAGATCATCGTCGTGGGCGTGTGCATGGAGACGGACTATTTCGAGCCCGTCATGGCGTCCGCCAAGGAGCTGTCGTTGCGCTTCGTCATCGCTTACAGCATGGAGGAGTTCGCCCAGACGCTGGGGAATATCTCGGACGGCAAGATCGACGCCGCCGCGATGATCAGCAATACCGTTGGCTTATCCGGGGTCGCCGGCGCATTCGAGCGGATGAGGGACGCGGAAGCGGAGGTCACCGTCCTGGTCGATCCTGCAGCGTGAGCGGCTCGTGGTTGTGCTGGCCGTCCGCCGGCGGATCTGCGCAATGGCAAGGGGAACTTGATGGGAGTGCTTGAAGGAATCCGAGTCCTTGACTTCGGCCGATATGTGGCCGGTCCCTACTGCGCGACCTTGCTTGGCGATTTTGGCGCGGATGTCATTCGCGTCGAACGTCCGGGCGGCGGCGAAGACCGCCAACTCGTCCCGATCACTGATGAAGGCGAGGGCGCTCTGTTCCTTCAGATCAACCGCAACAAGCGCTCGCTCACGCTCGATCCGGGCTCCAAAGCCGGTCGGGAAGTGATGCGACGCCTGGTCGCGACGGCGGATGTCATCGTCGTCAACGTACCTGACAGCGCGCTGCCCAAAATGGGCCTGGATTACGAGACACTGACCGACATCCGTCCCGACATCATCCTGGCCAACATTTCGTCGTTTGGGCCAGTGGGGCCCTGGGCCGACCGACCCGGCTTCGACAGCGTTGGTCAGGCCATGTGCGGCTCCGCCTATCTGTCCGGCCCGGGTGACGTGCCCTATCGGACACCAATTACCTGGGTGGATCATGCGGCCGCTCTGTACGCCGCGTTCGGAGTCATGGCCGCTTTGTTAGAGCGCTCCCGGACCGGACGCGGGCAGCAGGTTTCGGCCAGCCTGCTGGGGTCCGCGCTGGCATTCAGCAGCACCTATCTCATCGAGCAAGCCATTACCCAGCCCGATCGCGTCGCGATCGGCAACCGCAGCTTTGTGAACGGTCCCACCGACACCTTCCGGACGAAGGATGGATGGATCGTTACTCAAGTTGTCGGGCCGGTGATATTTCGGCGCTGGGTGAGGCTGATGGGCGAGGCCGATTGGCTGGAAGATCCACGTTTCGCGACCGACGAGCTGCGTGGTCTGAACGGGGCATTCCTATCGGCTCGCATGCAGGCTTGGTGCGAAGAGCGGACTTCCGTGGAGGCACTCGATGTCCTTGCCAAGGCCAATATCCCGGCAGGACCTGTGCTTTCGCCGCGAGACGCGCTTGAGCATCCTCAGGTTCGTGCGATGGAGTTGTTTGCTCCCACCAAGGTGCCTGGAATGGATCGCGAAATTCCACTGATACGCCTGCCGCTAAGCCTCAGTTCCACGCCGGCATCCATCCGCAGCGCTCCGCCGTGCGCAGGAGAACATACCGATGAGATTCTCGCGGAACTTGGCTTCACCGACGGAGAGGTAGCTGCTTTTCGCGAGGCGGCGAGCATCTAGCGGATCGGGGCGCTCAGCAATCGGGTGCATATTGCGGGGCAAGGGCTTTGATCTTAATATCTAGATCATTGGAAATAAGGTTCCGGGTCGCAGAAAGCGAAGCCCTGTTTTTCACGATAGCCTTGGACCAGGTGGCTCAAAAGGCGATACGACCGGTTCCTGACGTCACCCCTGAGAGAGTAAATAACGATGAGTGAATCTACTGGCGGCGCGAAATTCCAGATTTTTCGGGAGAAGGACGCCAAGGCACTTGCAGAAACCGGCATCATGTCGATGCCCAAGTTCACGCCGGCCCAGCAGGAAGGTTTCATGGGCATGCACCGTCCGGGCATGGCCCGCGGCGAACAGGTCAAGGTGCTGTTCAACATTCCGGGTTTCAGCCTGTCGCACGTCTGGTTCAAGAAAGACTATCCGCTGCCGCTTCACAGCCACGACTGCGACTGCCTTTATTACGTCATCGCCGGTTCGCTTCAGCTTGGAACTGAGGCATTGGGGCCACGTGATGGCTTCTTCGTTCCGGCGGGCGTTCCCTATACGTACAAACCTGGACCGGAAGGTGTAGAACTGCTTGAGTTCCGTCACGCGACCCAGTTCAATTTCAACGTGCTCGCTACGGGCGAGGCGTTCTGGAAACGCGCCGTGGAAACCGCCGAGGCGCGCAACGAAGAGTGGCGGACTGCGAAGATGCCAGCGCTCAACGTCTGACTGGCCGCGACCGGTGCCACATATCGGTGTGAGCGATATGCGGTAGGCGGTTGCAACACGCGTTACTTGCAATCCTGTAGTTGACAAGAGTATTTAGTATTTGTCTAACGATCCCAACGCACCATACCAAATAGAAGCAGCATATCGACGCATGGCTTGCTTCGGGATATCGCGTAATTTACCCGCAGCGCCTTCTTCGAGTGGTCCTTCTTCCATTAGCTGCCGTCGGGTTAAGGATTGGCCAGATACCATCCCGGCAAACGCAGTTGAGCCAAGGCATTGGCGAGGCTGCCGTCGGCGGCTGTGCACTGAATTTCGGCGATATAGTCGCGTGACAGGTCCTGACTGATATCGATGCCGTAGCCATCACCAAGTTCAATGTTGAGCTGGCGCGGGGCTGTCAGCGGCAGGCTGCCGGAAGTTGCGGTCGTGTCTCCGGGTTGTGGTCTTAATCCAAGGTCTACACTGAGAATTTGACAGGACTCAGCGCCGGTCGAATTCCATGTCAGAGCGGTTTTGCCGCCAACTTCGACGGTAGAAGGACTGAAGCTGGCACTGACCGTCATAGGTCCATGCGGCTGCAGCTTAAATATGGCATTGCTATCGATCGTGCCGTATAAATTGCCATCGATGCCTTGCGCCAGCGACCCGGGACGTCCACCGCTTGCCGAGCCAAAGGCAAAGAGTACGCTGAAGCTTCCATCCTCCGTCACTTTGTAGATCAGGCCGCCCTCATCAGCGCCCCCTGCGTAGGCGACGCCATAGAAGGCTCCGTCGCTGTTCAGCACGAGGGCCGAATGCCAACCATCGAAATTGGTCTGCCCGTTGAATAGATCGCAATGCAAGAAAAGCACGGCGCAGTCATACGACCAGCCGTTCCTGTCGAACTTGTGCAAGACGGTATGTCGACCGCTGGGGGTGAGCCGGAAGATCGCCTGTGGGCCATAGCGGAAGAGTCGTGGGCTTTCCACGCCATAGAAATTGCCGTCGCTGCCTTGAATGAGCCTGCCGAGTGCCATGGATGCGGAGGCGAATAGCCTTTTCGTTTGGCCTTGCGGCGAAAGACTGTGCGCGACGCCACCGGCGGTTCCATAGAAGTTGCCGTCCCGTCCTGCGATGACGTAGCCGTTGAAGCCCGGCAGTTTGTTGTCGAAGGAATAAACCGTGCTGAGGCTGCTATCCGCATTGATCTTGAAGAAAGTTCCTTTGCCGTGCTTGCCGCCGCTGATGGTCATGCCATAAACGCTGCCGTCCGCACCGAGCAGCAGACCGTAAGGGTCAGCGCCATCGGCATTGCTGAAAGTGTTTGGATCGGCAGCTGAAAATGTATGCAGCAAGGTGAATTGGCCATCCGGCGCGATTTTGAACAACGTGCCATTGCCATTGCTGCCACCCGCGACCTTGGCGCCATAGAGTGTGCCGGTCGTGTCGACGACCAGTACCGCACTACCGGCGCCGTCGGCATTGATATAGGGAGAAGAGACCGTACCGGGATTGTCGACCGGGGCAAAGACATGCAGCAGGGAGTAAGCGCCGTTCTGATCGATTCGATAGATAATCGACCAGGGTTGCGTACCTGCTGGCGCATAGGTTCCTACCGTTTCGCCATACACATTTCCGCCGGGTGCGCTGATGGCCGTATCGACCCAGCCTTCTGTGGCCGAGAATGTGTGAACCAATGACGATTCGCCATTTAGCTTGATCCGGACGACGTTGTTGTTGCTTAGGGAAAAACCATATAGATCGCCAGTGGCGGCAGCGACCATTGTCAGGTTATTCGCTAAGGGAGTCGGCTGATAGAGGACAGAATAGGTGGCGCTTTGCGAGCCTACTGTATGAAGACCATTTGCGGTTGCCGCAGAAGCTCGTGGCATCATCAGCAATTGGCACGCGAACAGTACAAGCAGCGCGAGCGTGGGTGAGTGGTTGCGACAGAAAAAGGTCGAATGTTTTGGCGTCACTGGTAATTCCATAAGGTTTTGTTGAGCCGCTGAATCCATTTCAGAAGCCATCGTAACTACCCATGCCAGGTATATCCATTTAAGCAAGGCAGCGATGAAGAAACGCGTAACGTGCCTCAAGCCGTTGCGCTCTGGTATTACTTCATTTTCTTTTCAATCAACATCACCAACAGCCCGTGTGTACGTTCCGGACTGACACAAATCTGCTTGTGCACCGCGATGTCATCATGGGCTCCAAAGTCATGGTCATAAATTATTTTGAAGCCCTTCTCTTTTAGATGATCACGCGCGTCGTCGATACTCTCGACATCAAAGACGACTGTAAATACGCCTTCGCCCTTGGCCTTCAGCATCTGTCCCATGACGTGATTGGGATCGGTCGGATGTACCAACTCGATACCAAGTTTCCAGTCCATCCAGGATTCGATGGGCTGACCATGATCGCCGCCTTCCAGGCGAAAAGTTGCGCCATTGAATAGATCATTGAAAACCTTCGATGCATCCTTGGGATCATTGACCAGCATTTCCACTCGATTCAGACCCAATACTTTCATGCGATTCTCCGATTCATTCCCCGTTTGAAGACGGAGTTATCAATTCCGGCTGCAGCCATTTTTATAATAGATTTTGCTTTTTGTGAAAATGTTTTGCAATATTCATCGCATAATACGTTCCGAGCGCGCAGGTCGGGTCCAGGTATTGGCTCTCCGTAGTGGCTCAAGAACAAATACATTGGAACCAAGCCGCTTTATTTAAATTCAGGCAGTGCAAAAAAGAGAAGCTCTATGTCCGATCCCCAGGAATTCGTAAACAAAACGGTTTTGGTCACTGGTGCGGGCACCGGCATCGGTTTCGCCTGCGCACAGGAATTTGCGCTGGCTGGCGCAACTGTCACTTTGATGGGACATCTAGCCAAGCAAATAGAACCAGCTGCCGAAAAGCTGCGAGCGCTTGTTGACGCCGACCGTGTTCGCGCCATAGTTGGGGATGTGACCGTCGAAGGCGATCTGGTGAAGGCCGTAAAACTTGCTAGCCGGGATGGGCATCTCGATATCGCGATCGCCAATGCCGGTAGTGCCGTGCCGGGACCTTTGTTATTGCTGAGCCCGGAATCGTGGCATTACACCAACACCTTAAATATCACGGGTACTGCCTTGACCATCAAACAGGCTGCACTCGCAATGAAGGCGCGTGGTGGTCGCATCGTTACGATTTCGTCAGCGGCTGGCACCAAAGTGGCGAAGTGGATGGCGCCGTACTCTACTACCAAAGCAGCAATCGAGATGCTGACGCGCTGTGCTGCAGTCGAGTTGGCGCCATTTAAGATCCATGTCAACTGCATTTCGCCGGGCTGGATCAAAACCGAGGCAATCATGGCGGCTTTTTCGGAGGGATTGACTCGCCAGGTTACGCATCACACCTTACTTGGCGACGGCGCGTTGCCAAAGGTTATCGCGGATGGCGCAGTGTATTTATGTGGTGACCGTGGAGCCTTTGTAACAGGCGAAGTGCTTTGCATCGGTGGTGGCATGCACGTCAGTGTTGGTGAGGATTTCGTCGATCTGGTGACAATGATTTACGGTGAAAAAGCCATTAAGGAATGCTCCGGCCAAACTGATGAATAGTCCCGGGGGTTCAATCCTGGCGAGTTTCGGTGTTATTCATAACGACCGCGTTTCGCCGGATGGCTCCAAAAATTGGACGCGACCGGTAGTCGAGTTTGTTGTTCTCTATTTGGAGTAGAAGATGACACCCCTCTTCGATCTGACGGGTCGGGTTGCAGTTGTAACTGGTTCTTCTCGCGGCATCGGTCGCGCGGCGGCTGAGCAATTAGCCGCTCACGGGGCCAAGGTGGTTATTTCCAGCCGCAAGGTCGATGCCTGCGAGGTGGTGGTTAAAGAGATCAATCGCCGCCATGGGGCCGACACTGCCATTGCGGTTCCGGCGAATATTTCGTCACGCAAGGAACTGCAGGGTCTAGTCGATGGTGCCCGCAAAGCGTTTGGTCGCATCGATATTCTCGTATGCAATGCGGCGTCCAATCCATATTTTGGTCCAATGTCCGGGATTGACGATGCGCAGTTCCGCAAAGTGCTGGACAACAACATTCTGTCCAATCATTGGTTGATCCAGATGGTGGCGCCGGAAATGGCTGCACGGGGCGAGGGCGCTATCGTCATCGTTTCTTCAATCGGCGGTCTTCACGGCTCGGACATTATCGGAGCGTACAACATCTCCAAGGCCGCTGATTTTCAGCTTGCGCGCAATCTCGCGGTTGAATTCGGTAGCGTAGGCATACGTGTCAATTGCGTTGCACCTGGTGTGATCCGGACAGATTTCGCCAAGGCGCTTTGGAGTGACCCTGCGCAGGAGCAGATGATCAAGGGCACTACCCCGCTGGGTCGTGTCGGAGAGCCTTCGGATATAGCAGGTGCAATCGCATTTCTTGCTTCGCCGGCTAGTGCTTATGTGACTGGGCAAGCGATCGTCATCGATGGTGGACTCAGCATTGCCGGTCCGAAATGGAAATGAACTGCTATCAGTCCGCGCCCGATGGTGCTTCTCAGACTGCACTGTCGTGGGGTTAACGGCTGCAGTGTTAAATGACCCCAGGCAAAGCCGAGGACTTGTCTCACAGAGTTAGTTCTGTCCGGTAACGCTCAGATGGCGCTGCATGACTTGTTATGACCAAATGCCATGCATGTCAGGCACGAGAAAATACGAGCTCAAATTTTAAATAAATATCATATGATATAGTATCTCCCGATATCATATTGACCGCATTCTTGTATGGATGGTTTGCGTCACTTCGGTTTTCTGCTCAAAGATGTCGCGCGTTTATCGTCCAAAAACTTCGAGCGGCGTGCCATCGCCGACCAGCTTGGGCTAACGATCGAGCAATGCAGAGTATTGGTGCACCTGGAGAAAAATCAGGGCATTTCCCAAACTCGACTGGCTTACCTGACGGAAACCGACCCGATGACGCTGGTGCGGATTCTCGATCATATTGAGCGGAATGGTTGGATCGAGCGCCGCCGCGATCCGAGTGACCGCCGCGTCTGGCGCCTACACCTGCAACCGGGTGCACGGCCGGTTCTGCAACGCATCTGGGCTATAGCGGACGATGCCCGCGACGACGCACTGGCCGGACTTAGTGCCGCAAAAGTCGAACAGTTGCTCCAACTTTTGGACAAAGTCCATAGCAATCTCGCTGCATTGGTGCCAAGTGCGAGTGGCCTAGAGCCTCGTCAGGCTGCGCCAGACATGCCGGTCGCGAAACATTCCGTCAACGCAATCACCCGATCACGCCGCAAGCGTCTGAAAGGCAGCAGATGAGCACCGCAGCATCTACAGCATCGTCCGATTCCGCCCGCCCGCTACTGCACGAACGGTGGCGGCTGCCGTTGCTGCTGCTCGGTGTCGTCACTGTGGGAATCGGAGCGCTGTATTTCTGGTTGACCGGCGGCCGCTATATGTCGACCGATGATGCCTACGTGCAGGCTGCGCGGGCGTCGATCAGCAGCAATGTTTCCGGCAAGGTCGTCGCAGTGGCTGTCGGCGACAACCAGCTTGTGAAACGCGGCGATTTGTTATTCCAGATCGATGATCAGCCTTACCGTATCGCTGTCGCGTCGGCTCGCGCCAAACTCGGCACCGTGCGACTGCAGATCTCGGTTGACAAAGCCACCTATGGCCAACGTCTCGCCGCGCTGGCGGCGGCAAAGGATGCGCTGGAGTACCAGCAGAGGGAATATCAGCGCCGGCAGAAGTTGCTGGCCTCCGGTGTTGTTACCCAGGCGCAATTTGACCAGGCGAAACATGCCTTCGATGAAGCCAGCCAACAGATGGCGTCGGCGCAGCACCAGGTCGATAGCGCGCTGGCGGTGCTCGGCGGCGATCCAAATATCGATCCCGCCAAACATCCGACAGTGCAGGTGGCACAGGCCGAACTTGATCGTGCCGAACTCAATCTTTCGTATACGAGCATAACGGCGCCGGATGACGGCATTGTCACCAAAGTGGAGCAGTTGCACGCGGGCGATTACGTCGAAGCCGCCAGCCCAGTGTTCGCCCTAATTTCGACGCGCGACATGTGGGTGGAAGCGAACTTCAAGGAAGATCAGCTGACGCACGTGCGTATCGATCAACAGGCGACGGTGACCATCGACACGTATCCCGATAAGACCTTCCGCGCGCGTGTCGTCAGCATTGCGCCGGGTACTGGTTCGCAGTTCTCGGCGCTGCCGCCCGAGAACGCCACCGGCAACTGGGTCAAGGTGGTCCAGCGGGTTCCGATCCGCCTGGAATTCAACGGACACATTCCGGATGTACCGTTGCATTCCGGCCTGAGCGCCACCGTTGTAGTCGACTCCGGCTATCACCGCAGTTTGTTTGCAGCGGACCATGAGTGAGTTTGCCGCGGCGGGTGAAGCCCCGCTGCGGCGGGGGATGATCACCGCGACGGTGGCGCTCGCTTCCATTCTGCAAACGCTGGACAACACCATTGCGAACGTGGCACTCCCGCATATGCAGAGTGCGCTGTCTGCCACACAGGATCAGATGGCATGGGTGCTGACGTCCTATATCGTTGCCGCCGCGATCATGATGCCGCTGACCGGCTGGCTGGCCGAGCGTTTTGGACGCAAGCGGTTGTTCATCCTGTCGGTGGCCGCCTTCACCATTACCTCCGGACTGTGCGGGATCTCACAGACGCTGACCGAGATTGTGCTATTCCGCTTCTTGCAGGGATTGGCTGGCGCGGCGCTGGTACCAATGTCGCAGGCGGTATTGTTCGATATCAATCCGCCGGAGAATCATGGCAAGGCAATGGCGCTCTGGGCGCAGGGCACCGTGTTGGGGCCGATGGTGGGGCCAATCCTCGGCGGCTGGCTGACCGACAATTACAGCTGGCGCTGGGTGTTCTACATCAACCTGCCTTTGGGCATTCTCACTTTTTTGGGGATGGTGGCGTTTCTCCCCAATGACAAGGCTCGGCACGCACAGTTCGATTTCTTCGGCTTCGCGCTGCTCAGCGTTGCCGTTGCCGCATTCCAGCTAGTGCTTGATCGCGGGCCGATCAAGGACTGGTTCGGGTCTCGCGAAATCTGGATCGAGGCTGTCACGGCCGGTCTCGCGTTCTATATGTTTGTGGTGCATAGCGCGACCAGCCGTCAACCGTTCATACCACTTTTGCTGTTCAAGGATCGCAATTTCATCATCGGCAGCGTTTTTATCTTCGTCGTCGGCATCGTGCTATTCGCGACACTAGCGCTGCTACCGACGATGCTACAGAGCCTGATGAATTATCCGGTCTACGACGCCGGTTTGCTGGTCGCGCCGCGCAGTGTCGGCACCTTCGCGGCAATGATGATCGCCGGGAAGCTAGTCGGCCGTGTCGATTCGCGCATGCTGATCGGCGCCGGTTTTCTGATCACCGCGGTGTCGCTGTGGCAGATGACACGCTTTAATCTGCTGATGGACGGCACGCCGGTATTCTGGTCCGGCATCGTGCAGGGGTTCGGCACCGGCATGGCCTATGTGCCGATGGCGGCGATGACATTTGCCACGCTGGTGCCGGAACTCCGCAATCAGGGTACTGCAATGTTTAGCCTGATGCGCAACATCGGCAGCAGTATCGGCATTTCAGTAGTGCAGGCGCTGCTGATCAGCAACACCCAGGTTGTTCACTCAACACTGGCCGAGCGGATCACACCATTTAATCTAGCTGCCCGCGATCCTCATATCGCCCACCAGATAAACTCAGCCGCCGGCATGGCTGCCCTGAATGCCAAGCTCACGGTACAGGCGACCATGGTTGCCTACCTCGATGATTTTTACTTCATGCTGATAACTACCTTGCTGACACTGCCATTGTTGCTACTGGTGCGGCCGGCGGGCAAGCGAGCTGACAACGACGTGCCACATATTGTGGTCGAGTGATTCGCGACTTTGTTTCCCAATTCGGTCCGGCCATTTTGGTCGACAGCATGCGGGCCGAAGCCGAGCTTCGCGAACATCTCCTTGCGACGCGGCGACACCATCTCCGTTACTGATGATTAGGTGTGCGCGCGCTGCAACATTGACACGTAATTGGCTGCCGCGCACTATCCGTGAAGTGTCAGTTGGCTTGTAGCAAAGCCGCAAAATAATAACTGGCACTGCATTTGAAGCACGGGGAGAATTCACAATGCTAATGCGCCATCTTGTACTGGCTGCTTCGATTTTCTCTGGCCACACAGCCAGTGCAGCAAGTAAATCTCAGGTCGCTGATGTTTCGTCAAATACCGCGGCGTATATCGTTCCCGTCCAGCAGGCATCGTGGGCGGGTACTGGAGCACCAATCATTGGGCCAGACGGAGCTTATTACCTAACCGTAGGCGACGCTATCGGACGAATTGCGGTCGATGGCGCAGTCACCAGTCTATACACGTTCAGTCCGCTCAATAATTTTGATCCAACCACCGGTATCGGTTTCAATAGCGATGGTGCGTATCCGAACCAGCTTCTATTGGGCAGTGACGGAAACTTTTACGGCAATACGACAAATGGCGGCGCCCACGGTTTCGGCACTGCCTTTCGACTAACGCCCGACGGTGCTTTCACAACGTTGTATTCGTTCGAGGCGAATCAGGATTCCGGGATTTTTACGGGCCGTAGCCTTGTACAAGGCAAGGATGGTAACTTTTACGGCATCGTCGGGGGCATATCCTACAACAGCGATTACATACCCGAGTTCTTCAAGTTGACCACCAATGGAGCCTATACCAGCGTATGTTCGCTGCCTCTCACGAGCAATGAATTCGCGGGAAAACTGGTTGTAGCAAACGATGGAAGTTTTTACGGCTTGATGGGAAACCGGGTCACCGATACCTTTATCGGCGTTTTCAGGTTCACGACCGATTGCGGTTTCACATTGCTCTATGCCTCAGGTGCAAATCTCACGTCGCTGCTCGTGGGCAGCGACGGGAATCTATACGCCACCGATACCGGCAGCGGCGCTTCGCCGGACAGCGGAGCGACAGGCGAGGTCTTGAAACTGAGCCCGGCTGCCGCCTCAACTATTCTCCATCAATTCTTTCCCGAAACCTATTCGACCTATGTTCCACCGAGTTGGTCTTGCTTCAAGGGCTGCCAGTGGACTGCAGGCAAATGGGTTGTGCATGGCGTCTCAGTCAATGCCGACGGAAATGCGCCGGAAACCTTGATCCAGGCACGCGACGGCAATCTTTATGGCACAACTAACGCGCAAGGACTGGACGGAATCGGAACTGTTTTTCGTATTACGCCAAGTGGCAGTTTTACCACCCTTCTTGCGTTTCCGGCCAATGTCGCCCTTCTGAACAGTTCGTCCCCGCCTGTGTTCCCGTTAATGGAAGACGCTCAAGGCAATCTCCTGGATTTCCTGGAAGAGCCGGACTTTGGCCAGTACGGCATATTCAAGCTTGTTCGAAACGCACCGCTGACAACTAGCATCTCGTTCAGCCGTCCGACGGTATATCTTGGGCAATCGACCACGCTCTCTTGGTCATCAACCGGTGCGACCTCATGCGAATTGCTTGGTGATGTCCAAGGTATGCAGGGCACCGCAGCTACTAGCGGCAGCACGACAGTGAGGCTCTATAGCAAACAATTGCGCCTGCCGAGCGCGTTCGTCGCCGGAATCCAATGCACTGCTGCGGATGGAAGTGTATCGAATGCGTCGGCAACGGTGACGATTAGTTCATCATATCCAAACTAGCTTGAAATGCGCCGCTGACAATAAGCATCTCCTTCAGCGGTCCGACTGTGTATATCGGGCAATCCTGTACTCTCATCTAGTTAGTCAACACCAGCGCTGGTTCCTGCGAATTGGTCGGCGATGTTTAAGGTGAACGGGGTCCGCGGCCGCCAGGCAACGCAAGGGTGGGGCTTTATAGCAAGCAATTGCGCGCGGTGAGCGTGTTCGTCGCCAGAATCCAATGCACCGCTGCGGAATGAATTGCTATCAGTCCGCGCCTGATGGTGCTTCTCTGCTCGCACGATCGTAATCGACCACTGCAGGCACATGGCAATTGCGACGCAATGGGGTAAAGCTGGCTGTCTGGTGGAAGAGGGTGGACGGGATTAAGGTACGGCAAGTAGTGCGACCGACGAGGAAACAGGTAGTCATAGTGGGTGGCAATGCTGCCCCGCATACAAGTATGTTATTGCGCGCCGAGAATTGATTCTTATCGGTGTCGGCTGCTCATGCTTACCTGACACAATCGTCGAACCGACTGACTGTACGACCGAGTACGAAACGCATGTCCCAGCAAGCCATGATCATCGACGCCTGGGCACAACATCCCACCCTGCGGCACATGCAGGATCCGATCTTCGAGTCCCTGCGCCGCTGGACCAAGACGCCGATGCCCACGGTAGAACTGCCGGTCGAGATGACCATCGTCATGATGGATCAGGCGCATGTGGACAAAAGCTTGATCAGCGCCTGGGTCGCGCCGCGGAACGTCATGATTTCCAACGACGAGGTCGCCGGCTTCGTCGCGCAAGCGCCGGAACGGCTGGTCGGTGTCGGGTCCGTGGATATCTCCAAGCCCATGAACGCGGTGCGTGAGGTGCGTCGCTGCATCCAGGAGCTGGGTTTCAAGGCGATCCGTGTACTGCCCTGGTTATGGGAGCTGCCGCCGACGGATCGGCGCTTCTATCCCATCTACGCCGCCTGCTGTGAATTCGGCGTCCCGTTCTGTACTCAGATCGGCCACACCGGTCCGCTAATGCCTTCCGAGGTGGGACGACCAATCTACCTGGATCAGGTCGCGCTGGATTTCCCTGAATTGACAATCGTCGGCGGGCATATCGGCTACCCTTGGACGGAAGAAGCACTCGCGATTGCCACCAAGCACGAGAACGTCTATATCGACACCTCAGCCTACACCGCCAAGCGCTACCCGAAAGCCCTGGTGGAATTCATGCAGGGCCATGGGCGTAGTAAGGTGCTGTTCGGCACCAACTACCCGATGATCATGCCGGCCAAGGCACTCGATGGACTGGACGCGCTGGGCCTGGATGAAACGGCAACAACAATGTTCCTTGGACAGAACGCAATGCGCGTGTTTAAGCTTTAGCCGAACTGAGGCGGGGCTAGAACTGAAACTTCAAATAGGCTTCGGCGAAGTCTCGATCCGACAGCATCGAAACGCGCATGACGGTGGCGATGCCGTTCCTGATCAGCGAAGTGGGGCGACGTATGAATTCGCTGTCGCAGGGTGCGCAGCCGCAGGATGTCGCCGACGCGATCACCGGCCTGTACATATAAGGGTGTTGCCGGTGTTGGCGTGCAGATACTACGCTGTGCGGCTGGCACATCAGCACCAAATGCTGGGTGGAACCGTGTTATTGACCTTGGGGGCGCTATTCAAGGAGCTGTTCGTGTATGTGGGCACGGAGTTTGTCGCTGATGCCGAGTCTATTCCGCACGTAAACATCGATCGTACTGTAGCTGTCTTCAATCGCGGTGAGAGCTGCGTTCAAATAGGCAGGGTCAGCGCTCAGGACCACGGACATGCCCTCATTCTGCGCCTTAGAAAGAGCTGCTAACCCCTGGATTCTCTCTCTGAACATCGGATTGCCCCGTAGTATTTCGTTCGTCAACAGATAGTCTTTGATGATGGTTGCCCTGGAGACGCCGAGCACGCTCAAGATGATGGCGGCAGCAACTCCTGTCCGATCTTTACCGGCGGAGCAATTGAAGACTAAGGGGAGCTCTCCCACAGCAAGCCGGCGAAGCAATTCGGTGACGGCTGCGGCCTGCTCGAAAGGCAAGCGCCGGTAGCCTTCAATCATGGTGGTGCGGGCCGTTTCTGCGGTCAGCTGGCCGGTGGCAATTAATCTTCCCAGGTCCGCAAAGCTTTCCGAGCTGTCACAGGCCCAATAGGCGACCCCCGCGACCGAACACCAGACATAGGGTTCGGCCTCGCGCTCGTGAGTCGAACGCAGGTCACAGATGGTCTTGATCGCTAGGCGTGCCAGGACTTGGTGGTCGGTGTCTGTCAGTCGCGCCATATTGCCGGCGCGAAATAGTTGTCCTCGCCGAATGCGTCGACCGGCTTCTGTCGGATAGCCGCCGAGATCGCGGAAATTGGCCGAGCCTTCGAGGATGGCTGGGCATCCAGAATTGGCGGGAACGCTGCTTTCAGGGGTCATAAATCCCTCAGCTGCCAAGGCGCGCAAGCGCTTCGGGCGTATTCAGATCGACGAACGCCGAAGCAAATCGAGCCGCAAGTCGCGTACATATCTCCGGCCGCTGATATTGGTCTTCGGCGCCGGTCGTGACCCATATGGCGAGACCGTAGGGCGGCGAGCTGCGGAAACGCAGCCAGGCATCGGCCGAACTCATGCGATCATCGCGGGGCACATCCAGCGCTTTTCGATAGCATTCGACCAAGTCTTGTGCAAAGTGGCGACGGTCGTTCTCATCGAGCGCGCTGATGATGAAGTACCCGACATCGTACGACCAATGCCCTTTTCGCACGACACCCCAATCGAAGAAACCCAGGTCGCCATCCGGCAGGGTGTATGTGTTCCCTACATGGGCGTCCCCATGAAGAAGTGTGGCTGCTGCGCTATTTCCAGAATCCATCTGACGCGTCCACATGTTCACCATGCCCTCGGGTCCCAATGCCGCTACGTCATCGGGCAACTGTTCCCGAAGCCGAGGGATACCCCTCGTGCATCCCAACTTGACCAATGCTTTGAAGCTACGCGATGCGGTCCAGGGGCGAACCCACCCCAGCTGCGGGTCAGTGGCCTTGGAGAATCGCCAGTATCGACTATGAAGCGTGGCCAGGCCTTCCAGTCCTTGAGCTACGGTGGCCACCGTCAGGGGTCGAGTCGCATCATTGAGCACTGCTCCACGCTCGATGACGTTCTCCATGATTATCATGTCGTTGAGACGAAGATAATCCACGGCCCCGTAGTAAAAAACGGGGTGCTCAAGAGGAAGACAGGCTCCAGACTCAACCAGCCGGCCTTCAATGAAGGCATTTTCCGTCGCCCACTGGAAGAAGCGGCGCAGGGCGTTGCCCTTCGTTTTAGCAAAAAGTGTCTTGGGTCCCCTCCCTTCCGAGTACTGCAACTCGAACAATGCACGGCTCGACGTGCCATCTGAACCACCGATGCGCTTGACTGCGGATACCTTCGCGCCCGGATGCCGGGCGGCGACGACTTGAGTCATCCACTCTGGCGTGATGTTCCAGTTGCGTGGAATGGCCGGCCCATGGATAGACCTTCCGGTAGCCGGCATGTTCTTGGATTTCCCCGCACAGCTATTCATTTACAGCGCTCCACCGCAAAGAAGCAGCATCAATCACTTTTGTAAGGAATTAAAGTGACTTCGGCACGCAGCCTACATAACCCTGTCTACGGGGGTCAAGGGTTTTTTTGGCGATCGCCCAAAAATAGTTGGGCGATCGCCAAAATCAATCGACCGCGGTCGCAGAGCCTGATTTGCCGCGGCGCTTGGATCGTCCTTTTGTTCTCAATGCGTTGTCGGCGGCGGCTTCCGGGACAGATCCGGTGGTGGATACACGTTTCAGCATTGACTTAACAGCAGCGCGGACTTTGGCGTGGCCGAACGATATGCCGGCCTCTGATTCTAAGGCTAGAAGAATCCCTGCGCTGGCAAACAAGAATGTCATTACGCGAGGATCGATCTCAGGGTTTACACCGGAGGTCTTGAAGTGTCGAAGTAGCGCTTGATGTTGCAGCCGTCTTAACTCTTCTCCGAATTTTGCAAATTCGGTTCGTAACGACTTGCGGTGATTGGCGAGTGCCATGAACTCGAGGTTCATGGTGGCGTTGGCACGATCGGTGTTCTGTTGCCACAACACTTGGAAGACGCGGCCATCCTCAAGTGCCTTGGCCATCAATGGCAGCCCGGTTTGTGCCCGTCGCCGGAAGAGCGCGAGGAACAAGTCATCCATGGTCGGAAAATAGTAGTGGACGAGCTGCGCTCGCACTAGCGCCTTGGCAGCGACGCGTCGTGAGGTCACCGCCGCATATCCCTCCTCCCGCATCATCTGCTCGGCTGCATCCAGCAGTGCGGAGCGTGTTGCTGAATCCTCGCGGCCTACCTTCTGTTTACGCATTGTCGTCGCTGTGAGCTCCACGATTCTTCATTATGGCGCACCGACTTGCGCTCAGACTGTGTATCCATTTTGGGAGGCGGTCATGGCGGGGGGCGGGGGGGCGGCTAGGCCAGCCCTGACTGCACGCTGGCGCAGGGCTGCAGGGCCCGCTGAGCCGCACATAGTCGCATTGCGGCTTGCCAGGAAAGGCTCACACTTCGATTAGTACAGCGCCAGCCTGGCCGCCACCGGCGCACATCGCGGCGATACCGAGACCGCCTCCGCGTCGACGCAGGTCATTGGCGAGCGTGATGATCATGCGCGCGCCCGATGCGCCGATCGGGTGCCCGATGGAGCAGCCACTGCCCGAGATGTTCACGGTTGCTTCGTCAAGGCCAAGGACGCGGCCTGCGCCTAGCGGGACAGAGGCAAAGGCTTCGTTGATTTCCCAGAGCCGGATATCTTTCAGAGCGACACCGGTGCGAGAAAGGAGCTTCTCGACGACCTGTGGAACAGATAGTCCAGTCTTCGCCGGTTCGACGCCGATAGATGTCCAGCCACGGATGGTTGCCACCACGTTCGCCCGTTCCGACCGGGCGATCGCGTCTGTAGTGATAACCACGGCCGCGGCCGCGTCGTTGCCGCCGCTGGCATTACCGGCGGTGATTGAAAAGCCTTCAATCTCAGGATGCAGCACCTTGAGTGCCGCGAGTTTTTCCATGGTCGTGTCGCGTCGTGCATATTCGTCGACCTTGAATTCCACTTCACGGCCTTCGGCGTTGCGGACCATGACCGGCACGATCTCGTCGATGAAATGGCCGGCATCAATCGCAGCGATGGCGCGTTGGTGCGAGCGCAATGCCCAAGCATCCTGTTCCTGGCGGGTCAGGCCGAGTGTTTTGGCGGCGTTCCAACCCACAGTGATCGACATATCGCGGTTGGGCGCTTCGGGACTGTCGGGATGCGTCGGGGGAATCCACATGTCCTGGAATTCCTGGGTCACCGGGTTGCGCTGCTGCATGCGAGGCATGAAAGAGCTTGAGTTCACGCCACCGGCAATCATGATCCGTTCCATCCCGGCGAGGATTGATCCCGCGGCAACACCAACCGCGGAAAGACCTCCGGCACAGTGGCGGTTCACGGCCATGCCAGCCGCGCGCATCATTCCGAGCTCGACCGCGGCATAGCGCGCGATGGCGCCGCCGCCAGCCATGGACTCCGCCATGACTACGTCATCGATGGCTTCAGGCGGGAAGCCTGACCGTTTCACTGCCTCCCGAATGACGGTTGCCGCCAGTGCCTCGGGTGGGATGTTGGCCAGCGACCCCTTTCGTGCGGTTCCCACGGCGGTGCGCACGGCGCTGACGATCACGGCTGAGGACATTGCAACATCTCCTAATCAAATATATATACGTATGACATGCTATCGCAGTTTAGGAGGCCCCGGCAGGGGTATCCAGACTGGGCTATTCCATTGCCGGGTGGATCAGCCCTGTATGGGCGGCCAGCAGGCGAGTAGGGTGCGCAGGCTGCTGACCAGGGCCAGAGGCTGATCGATCAGCACATGGTGCGCAGCCTCGGGAATTGGGATGACTGGCGTGCCATTCGGAAAAGCCTTGATGCTTCGTTCCAGCGCGTCCGGTGTGATGAGTGCGGACTTTTCACCGTGGAAATAAGCGATCGGGCAGCGCACCTCGCTGGAGATGTCATCCTCATCGCGATCTTTGACCGTCAACCGGCGCGGATCGAAGCGCCAAAACCAGTTCCCATTGCGTTCGACGAGGGCGCATCGTGCGATATGGTCGCCGATGAAGTCGTTGACGCAGTCTTGGTGCGGGGACAGGCGGAACCGCGCCAGCCCTTCTTCAAGGGTGTGGAAGGCTTGGTGCTCGGTACGGGCTTTCGGGGCACGGGCCTTGAGTTCCCGGAGCTGATCCGGAGCTATGTTAATGGGGGTGTCGATCATCACCAAGCCGCGGAACATCTCGTCGCGCGACGCAGCCACCATGCCTACCGTTCCGCCGAAGGAATGGCTGATGATGATCGGCCGCACCGGGCCCTTGTCGAGTCCGGCGGCGGCTACGGCATCGCGGGCTTCCAGGGCAAAATCGCCAACGGTATAGCCCGCCGCCCGCCAGTCAGAGCCACCCATGCCGCTATAGGACAAGGCAGCGCATCGCCACTCCGCGGCGAAGAACGGAGCGATATGGCTCCACCAGTCGGCATGTGCGCCGTTCCCATGTAGGAACAGCAATCCCGGTGCGCCGAGCCGGCCCCAGGTCAGCAGTTCAATGCCCACTCCGGAGGATCGGAAGAAGCTGCGCTCCGGCTTGTGGCTCAATGATGTTTCAAACCATGCCGGCGCCGGCGGCCGCTTGCCTTGATAGGGCGCAAGGAAATGGACGTTTTGTGACTGCGATGAAATTGGCATCCTCAGGCCTTTATCTTTATCGATAATGATCGTGTCCTCTGACGTGCTGTGGTGCTTCTGGCTGCAAGTCTGACTGGATTAGTCGGGACATGGCTATGGCTATAAGGCTGCAGCTGGCGTCTGAATTCAGAAAGTAGGGTTTTAAACAGTTCAATATTTGAGAACTTTCGCCGCACGCGGCGCTCGGTATTGGCGGGCATGCTGATTTAAGCTGGCCGGCGCCCGCATAGCGGCTGCGTTCAATTGCAGAAACTCGCTTTAGCTATGCTAATTTAGGACGTTGTTAAGCGCCAGTATGTCGATGTGACGGTTAGTACCCATCGAGTCACCTTGAATGTATTCTCGCAAATTGCAACAATCTAACTTCAGCCCTATTAGTTGGATGATTGAGAAAGTCGGATGAAGAACGGCAGCGTGGAATCCGAAGCTGCCTTTCGGGCGGAGGTGCGGGGCTGGTTGCGGGGAAATGTGCCCGCAGAGCCGAGTCCGCCGATCACGCGGGATGGTATCGAGCAGGCAAGCTACCTGCGCAACTGGCAACGCCAGCTGTTCGAAGCGGGCTGGGCCGGCATTAGCTGGCCCAAGGAATATGGCGGGCGCGGGCTGACCCAGCGCGAGCAAATCATCTGGTACGAGGAATATGCGCGTGCCGGCGCACCGGATGGGTCGGGCTTGTTTGTCGGGCTGCAGCATGCCGCTCCTACCCTGATGCTGTGCGGGACGCCGGAGCAAAAGGCGTTTTATCTCCCTCGGATCCTCAACGGGCAAGACATTTGGTGCCAAGGTTTTTCGGAGCCGAACGCCGGATCGGATCTGGCGAACATTCGCTGCCGCGGCACGGTGGTGGGCGACCATATCGTCGTCAACGGGAGCAAGATCTGGACGAGTTTTGCTCAGGCAGCCGACTACCAGGAATTGGTCGTGCGTACCGAACCAGGGTCGAAACGACAGAAGGGACTGTCCTGGTTGATCTGTGACATGCGTTTGCCGGGCATCACGGTGCGCCCGATCCTGTCGCTCGACGGCGAGTTCCATAATTGCGAAGTATTTTATGACGAAGTGCGCATTCCACTGACCAACGTTGTCGGCAAGCTGGGCGATGGATGGAGCGTTTCGATGGCGACACTGGCCTTCGAGCGCGGAACTGCTTTCATCGAATCGCAGATGCGGCTTTCAGTCACGGTCGAGAAGCTGCTGGATTTTGCGCGCAAGGCGCAAGGCAGCGGGGGGCGTCCCTTGATCGAGGACTCCAGTGTGGCCGAAAAGCTCGGCAACCTGCGTGCCCGCGCGGCTGCGCTCAGGGCAATGACATACCATTCCGCCGCTCGCGCGATGACGCAGAAGGTGCCTGGGCCCGAAGGGACCTATGTCGCGCTGATGCTGGCTGAATTGAAGCAGGAGGTCTATCGGCTCTGGCTGGAACTGCTCGGTCCTCAGGGGCTCGAGCGTGGCACTGGACACGATCCCGCCAACCCAGTCGAGAAGTACCTGTTCAGTTACGCGGGCACCATCGGCGGAGGGACCTCCGAAATCCGCCGCAACATCATTGCTGAGCGGATCTTAAACCTGCCTAAGCATGACGCGGTGGCGGAAATCCCCGCATGAGCTTCCTCGTTCCGACTGAAGAGCAGCTGGCGATTTCCCGCGGCCTCGCCGAATTCCTGGCGGATAAATTCCCGGTCAACCGGTTTCGCACTTCGAATGTTTCCGAAGCAGAGCGTTGGGGCGAGCTGGTCCGTATGGGCATTCTCGGGATTTCACTTCCCGAGACCGATGGCGGCATGGGGCTATCGCTGGTCGATGACGTGCTTGTCTCTCGCGAAGCGGGCCGCAACCTTGTCTCTCCCGCGCTGATCGGAAACATCCTGGCACCACATGTCGCAGCGCGGGCCGGGTCTCGGAAGTTGTGCGATTCGCTGCTTGCCGGAGAACGCCGCGTTGGCATCGCGATGGTTCACTCACAGACGGAGATCCGGGTGATCGATGGCGATAGCGGTATCTTCTTGCTGGTCGAGCCGCACCGGATGCGGCTGATGGATTGTGGGAGCGACGGATTGCGAGCACTTGCCTGCATCGACGAGACGGTGCAATTGTCCACAGCGCAAGTACGCGAATCGGAGCTCGCCCGCGTCGATGGCAAGGATCTGGTTCTTGCCGCCGAGCTGCTGGCGGCGGCGATGCTGTGCGGGCAGCTGGAAACGACGCGCGACATGGCGGCGGAATATGCGCGCACCCGCGTCCAGTTCGGTCGCCCGATCGGCGCCTTCCAGGCGATCAAGCACCGTTGTGCCGACATCGCGCTCGCCGCGGAGTTGTGCTGGTCGCAGACTTTGCACGCCGCCGATGCCCTCGCGTCGGGCGCCAAGGACGCTGAATTCCATGTCCGCGCCGCCAAGTTGCTGGCGGGCGACGAGGCGTTGAAGGCGGCACGTTTCAATATCCAGGCCCATGGCGGCATGGGTTTCACGGCGGAGGTGGACGCCCAGTTGCTGATGAAGCGCGCCCATGTACTGCACCAACTATTCGGTGATCCCCGTCTCGTGCGTTCCAAGTTGCTGGACCTTACTTTGGTGATCTGATGGCAGAAGATATTCTTCGCGAGGACCGGGATGGGGTCATCGTCCTATCCCTCAACCGGCCGGCCAAGCGCAATGCCATGACGGTGGCAATGCGCCAGGTCATCTTTGCGGCCGTCGACGATCTGCGTGACCGCGAAGACCTGCGAGTGCTGCTGATTCGAGCGAATGGCGCTTTCTTCACCGCAGGCATCGATATCGTCGAGCATCAGAAACTTTTTCCACCAACGCGAACCATGCAGGAATTCCGGCGCGACTATCGCCGCAATCTCCATCTGCATTTCGACGAGATGGAAATGGTGGAGAAGCCGGTGGTGATGGCGATCAACGGCCCCTGCCTCGGTCTCGGCGTCGAGATGGCGGGAGCTGTCGATTTTCGGCTGGCATCGGACAAAGCGCGCTTCGGCCTGCCCGAAGTCGATCTCGGGATGATCGCGGGTAGCGGTGGAACCAGCCGCATCGTCCGCCTCTGCGGCGTCGGCTGGGCCAAGTGGATGGGCATGGCCGGCGAACAGATGGACGCCCAGACGGCGCTGCTGGCCGGGCTGGTGCAGGCCGTGTGGCCGAGCGAGGAATTCGAGGAACAGGTCTGGGCCTTCTGTCAGCGGCTCGTCCAGCGCCCGGTCGATGCGCAGGGTGTCGCCAAACTAGCGATTGACCTCTGCAAGGATCTGGATCGTGCGGGTGGCCGCACGGTCGAACGGATCGCCAACACACCGCTCGTTCTGCGCGATAACAAACCGCGAATCGATGGCCGCCTCTCGGCCCCAAAGACGCAAGAGAAGGATAAGAAATGAGCTGGAATACTATTTTGTTTGAAAAGCGCGGCCGTACGGCCTGCATCACTCTCAACCGTCCGGACGTACTTAATTCGATTTCGATCGAGATGATGCGCGAACTCAAGCGCGCCTGGGTCGAGGTGGAGGAAGACAAGGACATCTGGACCGCCATCGTCACCGGCGCGGGAGAAAAGGCGCTGTGTACCGGCGCCGATATCAATGTCATCGAAGGCACCTACATCGATGGTCATCCGACCGGCGTCGACATGTGGGGCGAGGGCATGCTCACGTCCTACCGCCAGTGGGAAGTGCCGCAGGAGGCCACGCCGCCTTATCTCAATATGTCCAAGCCGATCATCTGCGCGGTGAACGGTGCCGCATGTGGCGCGGGTCTCGACCTCGTATCGACCAGCGATATCGCGATTGCCGCTCAGCATGCGACGTTCTTCGATCCGCATGTGTCGATCGGCGTCGTGTCGGCCCGCGAGATGGTGCGCATGGCACGGGTCCTTCCAATCAACGTGGCGATGCGCATGGCAATCATGGGCAAGCACGAACGCATGAGCGCGCAACGCGCCTATGAACTGGGTTTGATCACCGAGATCACTCCCAAAGAATCGCTGATGGATCGTGCCTGGGAGATTGCCGAGATCGTCAACCGCAATGCTCCACTGGCCGTTCGCGGCACCCGCATGGCCATCCGCAAGGGCCTGTCTCTACCGGTGTATGAAGCCGAGCTGCTCGCCGAAAGCTATCGCATGCGCTGCGCCCAGACCGAGGACGCCAAGGAAGGGCCGGCGGCCTTCCTCGAAAAACGCGCGCCGAACTGGAAGGCCGCTTGAGCACCACCATCGTGCGCCCTCCGGTGCAAGCGGAAAAGAGGACGGAATCGACTCAGGTACTGAAGAGTATTCGCGTTCTCGATTTCGGACGCTTCATCGCGGCGCCCTGGTGCAGCGCCATTCTGGCCGACATGGGCGCGGACGTCATCCGCCTCGAGAAGCGCGAAGGCGGCGAGGATCGATGGGTACAGTCGGTCGTGCCGAATGGGGTGGGAGCGGGTTTTCTTCAGTGCAACCGCAATAAACGGTCGATGACCCTCGACACGACCATGCCTGAGGGCCGCGAGATCGCGCGCAAGCTGATCGCGACCGCGGACATCGTCGTCGCCAACATGCCCGACCAGGCGATGCGCGACAACGGGCTCGACTATGCCAGCCTCAAGGCGATCAAGCCGGACATCATTCTCGCCTGCGCCACCGCCTACGGACGGGGCGGACCCTACAGCGATCGCGTCGGCTTCGACGGCATCGGACAAGTCATGTCCGGGGCGGTCTACCGTACCGGTCTGCCCGACCAGCCGATCCGCACCGCCGTTCCCTATGTCGACCACGCCACCGCGCTAGCGCTGACCATCGCCACCATGATGGCGCTGTTCCATCGTAACGCGACCGGCGAAGGCCAGGAGGTCGAGGCGGCGATACTGCCGGCGGCCCTGATGATCTCGAATCCGCTGCTGATCGAACAGGCGATTTTGCAGAACAACAAGGGTCGCGTCGGCAACAAGGGCATGGCTATCGGTCCCGCCGACCTGTTCAAGGTGGCGGACGGCTGGATCCTGGTCCAGGTTGCCGGGCAGGCGATGTTCAAACGCTGGTGCCGGCTCGTGGGTGAGGAACAATGGTTCATCGATCCACGCTTTGCCAACGACGATCTGCGCGCTGTTAACGGTGACGTGCTCAACGATCGAATGCAACAATGGTGCGACGGGAAGTCTGTCGTTGACGCCATGAAGGCGCTCGACGCGGCGCGCATACCCGCTTCGCCGCTGCTGTCGCCGCAGGATGCAATCGATGATCCGCACGTGCGAGCGATGGGCTATCTCAAGCCGATCGACTACCCCGGCCTCCCGTGCCCGGCGCCGGTGATCGAAACACCGTTCCGCATGTCCGCAACTCCGGGAACGATCCGCAGCCGGCCGCCGCTGCTTGGAGAGCATACGGATGCACTGCTCGCCGAGCTGGGTTATGACACGATCGCGATTACGGGTTTGCGCACGCGCAATGTGGTCTAGTCCACTGAACCAATGACATTCCGCCCTGGCTGACGGCGCCACTCGGGCGCGCCACTTCGCTGCGAACCGAAAGGTTTCACGGTTCGTATTTGCGCACTACGGTCCAGGCATCACCGGCGCGTGATAGATCAGCGTGCCGCTGAGCAACCAGAGCAGGAACAGCACGATCGGTGCATGCACGACGAGCTGCAGCACGCTGAATCCAACCATATCCTTGGCCCGCAGTCCGAGGATGCCAAGCACAGGAAGCATCCAGATTGGATTGACCAGATTGGGCAGCGCTTCGGCCGCGTTGTAGACCTGTACGGTCCAACCCAGGTGCACGTGCAGATCGTTGGCCGCCTGCATCACGTAAGGCGCTTCGATCAGCCATTTGCCGCCACCGGATGGCACGAAAAAGCCGAGCAGTGACGAGTAGAGTCCGACCACAACCGGAAAGCTGCCGGGTGTGGATAAGTGTGTGAGAACCTCGGCCAGGCGCGCTGAAAGCGTGAAACCGTCGGCGGCGGGTGCGCTGGTCAATATCTGAGCCACCGCTCCATAAAGTGGAAACTGGATCAGGATGCCGGCAGTCCCCGGTACTGCGCGCATCACGGAATCGAGAAAGCGCCGCGGACGCCAGTGCAGCAGAAGTCCCAGGATCAGCAACAGGAAGTTGTAGCTGTTGAGATTGGACAGTGCGCCGATCGGTCCCTTGGCGGTGAACTCATGCCACAGCCAACCGACGCCGAGCGCCACCAGGGCCATGCTCAACAGCGGTGATTGCTCCAACACGTCGGCAGGGCGGCGCTGCGCTGTTGTGGCAGGCGATGGGCGCGATGTGTCGAGGCCGAGTCGCTGCGCGGTCAATGCTTCAGTGGGTCCCGGCGCGGTGAACCAAGCCACCGCAATCGACACCACGACCAGAACGGCGGTGAGCACGAGAGACTGCCAGAGAAAGATTGTTTCGGAGAAAGGAATCACGCCCGTCACGGCGAGCAGTTCCTTGCTCATGCTCGCGGGATTGGCCTGCAGCTGCGCGGCTGAGGACGAAAGCCCCAGCGCCCAGGTTGCTCCCAGGCCGACATAGGCGGCGGCGCCCGCCGCACGGTAGTCCATCTGCAGTTCTTCACGCCGCGCGAGTGCGCGTGCCAGCAGCGTGGCGCCGATCAAGGCCAGACCCCAATGCAATAGGGAGAGCAGCACCGCCGTGGCGGCCACCAGCGCTACAGCGCCGCGCCCGCTGCGTGGCCGGGCGGCGAGCCATTCCAGCGCGGCAGTCATCGGTGCCGAATCCGCCACGACATAGCCACCGATCAGCACGAAGCACATCTGCATCGTGAACGGAATCAAACTCCAAAAGCCATCGCCGAATGCCCGCGCCACACTGACCGCCGGTGCGCCGGCAGCGGCAGCGGTCACAGCCACCAACACCAGTACCAGAGCCGCCACGGCGAAAGGATCGGGAAACCAACGCTCCGCCCACGCACAGGCGCGCAGCGCCACACGTACGGCAATGCCCTGCTCGTGCCGGGACATCTCGCCCCCATCATTTTTCTGGAAGGCCAAAGTGTATGCGTATCGCTGGATTGGCGAGCCTAGAGTGTGGGCACCGTGCACGACCCTTCTGCACCGCACTAAGTATGGGAAAAGTATGACGGGAAGGGATATTTTTTCGTCCGGAAACACCCCTCATATTTAATTAGTATACTATTTGGAAGACCTTAATCAGCTTGGTGAGCAGTGTGAAATTCATCATTCGCGCGGCCTATGAATTGGCTGCGAGATGCAGTGGAGCAGCCTATGCAGCTTGAGCCCACCAGCGATCAACGCATGATGATCGACACGTTCGCACGCTTTCTCGATGCGGAAAGCAGTAGCGCACGTGTCCGGGCCGCATTGCCGCAAGGATTCGACCGCAAGCTGTGGAAAGGCCTTGCCGAGCTTGGCGCGCTGACCATTCGTACATCGGAAGAGGCAGGTGGCCTCGGACTTGGAATTTTCGACGCCGGATTATTGATGGAAGAAGCCGGCCGCACGCTGGCTTCCGGCCCTCTTGCTGAGGCGATTGTCGCGGCGCGCCTGCTGGCTCAGCTCGACCCGGCGGATAAATCGGGGCTGCGCGAGGCTGTGGCCAGCGGGGATAGTGTCGTCACCCTCGCGATGCACGATTGCGCTGTCCAGAAAATACAGCTTGTGGCTGGCGGCGCCGTAGCGGACGCTGTCATCGCGCTTGACGGCGACAAGGTCGTGCTGGTGCGGCCGAAGGGGCGGGCCGATCAAGGCGAGAGGACACTCGCATCCACGCCGATCGCGCGTCTGCGGCTTGATCAGGGCGATCGGATCGTGCTGGGGCAAGGCTCAGCAGCCGTTGCAGCGTTTTCCGCCGCCATCGAGGAGTGGAAGCTGCTGATCGCACTGGCCTTGAGCGGTCTTGCCAAGGAAGCAATCCGCATCGCCTCGGCCTATGCTTGCGAACGTTCGCAGTTCGGCCGTCCGATCGGCGGCTTCCAGGCGATTTCCCACCCGCTGGCCGCCGTGGCGGTTGAAGTCGATGCTGGCCGCCTTAAGGCTTGGCGAGCGATCCGCGCGATTGCCGACCATGCGCCGGAAGCAGGCGAAGCGATATCGTCCGCCGTGTGGTGGGCCTGCATGGCGGCCGAGAAAGCCGTGGGGCAGGCGCTGCACACGTTCGGTGGCTATGGTCTGACATTGGAATACGACATTCATCTCTTCAGCTTGCGAGCGAAGGCTTGGCCGCTCGTGCTGGGCGACCCCAATCTACTTCTTGACGAGGCGGCAAGGCGGCGCTATCACGGTGAAGTGGCACAGCTGCCGGATGCCGGGCCGATGGCGGTCGAATTTGGCCTTGGCGAAGAGGCCGAAGCGCTCGCGGCGGAAACCCGCGCCTTCTTTGAGGCCAACATGACGCCCGAACTGCGGGCTAAGGCGCACTATTCCTTCGCCGGTCATGATCCGGGGTTTCACAAGAAACTGGGCGCGGCGGGCCTGCTATTCCTTGCCTGGCCGAGGCGCATGGGTGGCCGTGGTGCCAGCCCCTACGCGGTGCAGGCGGCGCTCAAGGTCTGGGACGAATACAACTGGACGACCCACTTCCAGGGCACCTGCAACATCATCGGTTTCATCATGGACCGCTTCGGCAGCGACGAGCTAAAGGCCGAGGCGCTGCGCCGGGTCATCGCGGGCGAAGCGACATGTGCTCTCGGCTTTAGCGAGCCGGGTTCGGGCTCTGACGTGTTCGCTGCGAAGACCCGCGCGACGCGCGAAGGCGATGGCTGGCGGATCGATGGGCAGAAGATGTTCACCAGCGGTGCCGAGAGCGCCGACTATGTGCTGTTGCTGACCCGTACCGATCCCAATGCGGCCAAGCATCTTGGGCTGACGATGTTCATCGTGCCGCTCAAGGCGGAAGGCGTCACCATCCAGGCGGTCCACACCTTCCAGGAGGAGCGCACCAACATCACCTATTACGACGGCGTGCAGATCCCGGACCGCTATCGGCTGGGCGAGGTTGGGGGCGGGCTGAAGGTGATGGCCAGTTCGCTGGAGATCGAGCACGGCATGTCGTTCGTTCGGGACCAGGAAGAACTGCTGCATGCTGCCGAACGATTCTGCCGCCAGACTCAACGAAATGGCCGACCGATGATCGAGGATGCAGGTGTGCAACTGCGCCTCGCGCGGGTGGCTGCCAATGTCGCCGCTTCGCGGATGCTGCACTTTCGCGCCCTGTGGGTTTCGGCCGAGCGTAAGACCAATCTTGCCTACGGACCTTCGTCGAAGATGTTTTCCTCGGAAGTTTACAAGTCGGACTCCTTCGACCTGCTCAACCTGACAGCACCGGAATCGCTCGCCTTCGCTTCGGCCGATGCGGCTTACATCAATCTGTGTTTCCGCCACTCGCAGGTGTCGACCGTCTACGGTGGTACCAGTGAAGTGCATCGCAGCATGATTGCCGAGAAGCAACTCGGCCTGCCGCGGTCGCGGTAGAGCGCCTGTCGTACGCGTCTGTTCCGCGGTTTTGGCAAACCCACTTGATCATGGAGTGGGAATGCAAGGCTGAGGTACGAAGTACTGAGGAGCGGAGCCGGCAGTATTCAAGTATGGGAAATAAAAAACGTGGACGTCATATCAACTGAAGACCAGCGGATGCTGCAGGACAGTACTCGCCGCTACCTCGAAGATCGATCACCGATCGGTGCCCTGCGGCGCCTCGCGGACAACAAGGTCGATTTCCATGCAGGCGCCTGGCGCGAAGGCGTCGCGCAGGGCTGGGTGGCACTGTTCACGCCGGAAGCGCACGGCGGCTTGGCAGAATCCGCCCAGGGTGTGATCGATGCGGCGATCATCGCCGAGGAACTCGGCAGGGTTGTTTATTCCGGCCCCTTCCTCTCCAACTGCGTCGTCGCCTTCGCAGTCGCCCAGGCCGGGTCTGAGAAGCAGCAAACTGCATTGCTGCCGGGTCTTGTCGCGGGCGACGAGCTTGCCGCCTGGTGCTTTGCCGCCCCCGGCACTAAGTCGGGCACCGAGCCGGGAGGCGTGCGTGTCACGCGCAAGGCCAAGGGCTTCACCCTCGACGGCACCGCTGCCTATGTGCAGGACGCTCAGATCGCCGGCCACCTGCTGGTGACCGCGGTGGATGACAGCGGCCTCTCGCAGTTCCTGATTCCGGCGAAGGCGCCCGGAATCACGATCCGTCCCTTGGAAACGCTCGACCTGGGTCGTCAACTCGCAGATGTCGAATTCTCCGGCGTAAGCGTGGCTGCGGATACTCTGGTCGGCGAATTCGGTCGTTCGGCTGATCTCGTCGAGCGCCAGCTTCAGGTTGCGCTGGTGATTCACTGCGCCGAAACGGTCGGAGCAATCGACCGGGCGCTGGAGTTCACGCTCGAATACGTCCAGCAGCGTTACGCCTTCGGCCGGCCGATTGGGTCGTTCCAGGCATTGAAGCATCGACTCGCCGATCACGCGACCCAGCTTGAAGGTGCCAAGGCCGTTGTCGCGCATGCTGCCAAGGCGGTGCAAAACGCCGCGCCCGATGCCGCCATTGCGGTCAGCGTCGCCAAGAGTCATTGCGGTCGCTTCGGTACCGAGATCATTCGCGATTGCCTGCACATGCACGGCGGTATCGGCATGACCTGGGAGCACGATATCCATTTCTACCTGCGCCGCGCCGTATCCAACGAGGCCTTGTGGGGTGCTACGCCTGTTCATCACGAACGGCTGTGCCGTCTTGCCGGACTTTGAGGACAACACCATGACTCAGTCGAATAACAACGAACGCCGCGACAGCGAAGAACAGCGCGCATTCCGCCTCAAGGCGCGGGAGTGGATGAAGGGCAGGCTGCCACCGCGTGTTCCCGAGGAAGCCCCCATGGATTGGGAGAACAAGGACCTCGTCGCCAAAGACCGTCACATTCAACGCATGCTGTGGGATGGCGGCCTCGCCGGCGTCACGATCCCGAAGGTGTATGGCGGTCAGGGGCTCGATAAGCGCTTCGAGGACATCCTTTACGAAGAGGCCGAGCCTTATCGGCTGCCGTGGCACTTCGGCAATGCCTTCAACGTCGTCGTGCCCACTCTACTGGCCCATGCCAGCGAAGAACTGAAGATTCGCTATATCCCAGCGATTCTCAAGGGCGAGCACATCTGGTGCCAGCTGCTATCCGAGCCGTCGGGCGGTTCCGACCTCGCCGGACTGCTGACCCGCGCCGAATTGCGCGGTAACAAGTGGGTGCTTAACGGATCCAAGGTATGGACCACCGGCGGTCTCAACTGTGACATGGGCATCTGCCTTGCGCGCACCGACTCCAGTATCCCCAAGCATGCGGGACTCACGATGTTCATCGTCAGCATGCACTCTCCGGGGATGACGATTACTCCGCTGAAGTTGATCCGCGGCAACAGCGACTTCTGCCAGGAATTCTTCGACGACGTCGAAGTGCCGGAAGATCATGTTGTCGGCAAGGTGAACGATGGCTGGACGGTGGCGAGCACCCAGCTCGCCGCCGAGCGGGCCGGCATGGCGCGCGGCTGGCACACGGGCATGAAAGCGGCGGTGGAAAGCGAACGGATCGAGCTTTCCCGCAGCTATGTCGATCTGGCGCGTTCACTGAACGTGGCTGACGATTCGCACGCGCGACAGCTGATCGGCGAGGCGTTCGTCATCGATGCTGTCCACAAGCTCACCACACGCAGGATCGCTGTGGGGCTGCGCAATCGTGCGTTGCCAGCCACGGCGGGGGCGATTTCCAGCTTGATGGCGGCGCGCACCGATGTGCGTCGCACCGCGCTGCTGTCCGAACTGACCGGTCCTGCCGGAGTGGCTGTCGCGCCGGGCGGCGAGGGGCCGGTCTGGGGTATGAGCCGGGTCAGCACGCATCGCATCGGCGGCGGCACCACAGAGATGCAGTGCAATTCAGTCGCCGAACGCTATCTCGGTCTGCCGCGTGAGCCGAGCCAAGATCGCGATCTGCCGTTCAATCAGCTCAAGACCAATGCTGCGAGGAAGGACTAGAGTCAGGACCAATCAACTGAACGAAAACTCGGATGACGACATCAAGCCCGGGAGGGAGCTCAATCAGCCGGCTGGTGGCTTGCCGGCGTTAATCGCCAATTGGGCGGCGAAAGCCCGCTTGTATGCGGGCCGCGCTTCGCCACGGGCGACATAGGCAGCCAGGTTCGGAAATTCGTCCAGAATGCGCGATGGTTTCAGCCTGAGCAGCACCGACACCATGATCAGGTCGCCCGCGCTGAACGCAGCATCGAGCCAGTCGGCATCGCCCAGGCGAGCGGAAAGTTGGCCCAGCCGATTGCGGATGCGATCCTCGACCAGAGGCAGGCGCTCCTTGCTCCAGGGCTTGTCGCCCTCCAGAAGACTGGCGGTTGCGAGTTCAAGGATCACCGGCTCCACGGTGTTGAGCGCGGCAAACATCCATGTGATCGCACGCGCCCGGGCATTGGCATCGTCCGGCAACAGACCCGCATGGCGCTCAGCGATATGGAAGACGATCGCGCCTGTCTCGAACAGGGCGAGATCGCCTTCCTCATAAGTTGGAATCTGGCCGAAAGGATGAAGGCCCAGATGCGCGGGTTCCTTCATCGCGCGGAACGAAACAAGTCGAACCTCGTAGGGTTGGCCCACTTCTTCAAGCGCCCAGCGAACGCGTGTATCACGCGCCAGTCCCTTGCCGCCATCGGGCGACTGTTCAAAGGCGGTAATGATGATGGTCATCGTGAGGCTCCTCTTGGCGAAAATCATCGGCTGCGGGGTTGGCAAGCTGTCGACGATCCCTTTCCGTGTCCGGTTTGTCCGCGAGGCTGAGGCCCGATTACTAAGCCTTGGTCGCCGTAAATGGATAGCTACCCATGAAGCCCGCCTTGCACTTGCCGGTCATGGTGGCGCCCTCGATGACGCCGGAGAATTCCACTTTGAGCTTCATCGGCTTGGTCACGTGATTGAGCCAACGGATCTTGTTTCCTTCGAGTGTGACATCCGTGATCGGTGAGCTCATGCCTTGTCCGGTCTGCACGCCGCCGAGCTTTCCGTCCAGTCGCTCGATCAGCAGCTCCGTCACCTGCGGCCCGGTGGGGCCTTTGACGGTGACGTTCCACTTACCTTCGACTGACACCGGTCCGCTGGCGGATTCCCGCTGCGGGGTGAGGGGAGCGGGCGCTTCTATCACGGGCGTCGGCGGCTGCTTCTTCAGCGCCTTCGGACGCAGGACTGAGGTCATTGGCGGCAAATCAGCGTAGGTGACAATGCCTGGACGCGCAGCCACTACCGCGGGGATCGCGTTGACCACCGGCAAAGCGGGAAACATGAAGCCGATCGTCATTAGCTCTTCGATCGGCAAGGTCAAGTCTTCTGGCAGCACCTCCACACGCATCTTGATCTGCGGTGTGCCGTCGATTTCGACGAGATACGCCATCGCGACTTCCCAGGCCGGCGTGATGTCGTCTCCAACGCTCCATTGCACCGTCGCTTCGATCACGGGAAGACCCGCGGAGATGCCGAGCCACTTTGCCATGATGCCCGCCACGGTTCCCTTTTTGACGGTCCGTCCCGGTACGTCGAGGTCCTGCGTGGCGTGCGCAAATTCCACCTCGCAGCGCACGTCGTCGAGCTTGAATTTGAACAATGCGGCGATGGTTTCGACTGCATCGCCGAATGGCAGCGTCGTCTTCTCCACATCCTTGGCATGCGTCGGATCGCCAGCCGGCCGGCCCCAACCGAGTGCGTCCTGGTTCGCGTCGCCAGCCCACAAGCCGATATTGAACGACTCGACGATACGCACCTGATTGACCTCGCGACAGAGGCTGGACGCCGCCGCCGTCAGATTGTCGATCCAGCCGGGATTGATGCCGCTGCCAAACAGGCTAGCCTTACCGGACTGCGCGGCCTCCTCCAGTTTTCTGCGTGCTTCCTCACCGTAACCCCATCCGGTCATAAAGCTGGCCGTCGTGGCGATATTGATCCCGGCGCGCAGCAGGCGCGCCATGTCCTCGACCTCCGGATGCAAAGGCATGTGCACGACGCAGTCTGGCTTCAAGGCAATCAATGCATCGATATCGTTGGTCGCCTTGATTCCCAGCTTGCGGCCGAGCTTCGCCAGATCGCCAACATCCTGTCCGGCCTTTTCCTTGCTGTAGGCGTAGACACCAACCAATTCCAGATTCGGACGATCGAGAATCACTTTGATCGCTTCGCGCGCCACTTTGCCGGTGGTCCACTGCACCACTCGGAGGGGACGTTCAGTGCTGGCCATATTTTTGCTCCATGATGAGACTGTAGAAACTTGCATTGTTCGTTGCGGTCTGCCGGCCGCGGATTCGCGCAGCGCCGGCGTCCATTGGACGATTCGAAGCGGATCGCTGCGAAGGTCATCATAGCGACGGCTTCCATAAGAAGATCGCCGACACAGACCTGAAAACCGGTGGCCGGAAAAACTCAGAGCCCAAGACCGCGGTGGATTTCCCCCAAGAGCTTGGACCTCACCGTGCTGCCTTCATGGCAGCATTTTCGTTTTGGAGCCTGCGGCGTGAAAATCACACGAACGCGTAAGAACACTCCATACTTATGCGACACAGTATCGCATAGTATAGACGCCATGGCGACCAGTCCCCAGACATTGGCCAAAGATCCCCGAATGGTCCGCACGGACAAAGCCTTGCGCGCCGCTTTTCTGAAGCTGCTTGAACGCGAGCCTCTGGCCGAGATCACGGTCCGGCAGATTTGCGTCGAAGCCGGCGTGCATTACGCAACCTTCTTCCGACACCACGTCTCCAAAGAAGCGCTCTTGGATCATGTGGCGAAGGATCAGATCGATCGCCTCACGGAATTGGTGCTGCCGGTGGGCGATACGGCGGGTGACAAAGCCGGATTTCTAGCCCTGTGCACCTATGTCGACAAGCACAGGAAGTTGTGGACGGCATTGCTGACGGGCGGTGCAGGTGGCGCAATGCGTGAAGAGCTCCTGCGCCTGTCGATGGAACTGGCTACGGAACGCACCCCAGCGAACAAGTGGCTGCCGGTTGAATTAGCGACTGTTTGTACAGTCACCCTCATCGTCGAGACCATCGCATGGTGGCTCAAACAGCCAGCGAATGCTTATTCAGTGAAAAACGTCGCGCAGATGCTGCATCGCATGTTGCGTTCGTCGACACTGCGAACTGATCCGGCTCGTTGACTGCGCGTGCAGCGAAGCCCAACATTGGTGCGACCGGGAATGTAGGAATGTTGGGGTTCGCAAGCTCACGCCAACTTACGCGCTGCTGCTTCAGCTTATTCCGTCTCCAGTCACAAGCCACTGCGCGCAGTCCGCACCGAGTTCCCGCGCCGCGCGTGTTTCGTATGCAGCGTTTTCCTCGGCGGTGAGCGTATCGCTCCAGCGCCCGTTGATGCCACGATTGATGAACGTCTGTGCACCGCCGTCCCAGAAAGCGCCGCCGAGCGGAACGCTCTTGGTAGCGTTCTGCTTCATCCAGTCGAAGGAGCAGTATTCGCAGATTCGGTCCCAATCCGCCGCGTCGACATCGATATCGAGGAATTTAGCGATACGCCGCATCTGACCCGGCATGTCGTTCTTGAGCGCCGAAAAGTGAACGAGTAGCACGTTCGGAAGATCGCGGATCGCCCACCAGGATCGGATGTTTTCCCAGAACGGCCAGAAGGGATGGCCATCGCGGTCCAGCCAGTCGCGCCAGTATTGCCGGATATCGTCCGGTGGCGGCTCGATCGGCGCACCCACGCGCCCCGGTGTGTTATTCAGCGCGTCGTACCATGCCTCGTTCGCCTTGCTATGGTGGTTGTACATACTCCATACCACGTCGCGGGCATCGCGGCCGATGTAGATATATTTTGCCTGTGGTGAGAAGACCAAGGCATCGACTGGCAAGTGGGTCTTGATGAAACGGCGGTGCGGGATTGCTTCGACCGCCGGCAGCTTCTCATCCTTGGGTGGTATGCGCAGATCCAACCACGGCGACAGTTCAGCGACGGGCAGTTCGGGATCCGGTCCCAATAGCATCTGCGCCACCATCTGCTGCGTCCAAGTGGTACCGGACTTGGCATAAGTGGCGATGACGATATCGTCGTCCCGGAAACGGAAATCGTTCCAGATCGTCGAATCGAAGTGATGGTTGTGCAGCTCCCGCGTCTTCTGCGGCCAAGCGATGTCCTGCTTCATCGTTTTTCCCCTGAAAGTCACTAGGTAAGTATGACATCGTGCCGTGGCGGCAGCGGGATTGGAGGCCGACGTTGCCTATGAGAAAGCAAGCGCAGCCCTGGTGCGGCGAAGCAGAATCTGGAGGAAACATGACCGCGGTGCACAATGGCAAAGATAAATTGATCTTCAAGCGATTCCCCGCATCACGCTTCGCTGCATGCCCGCTATGCTTCCTGATCCCGTGTAGTTTAAAACGACTACAGTCCGCACCGCCGTGGCACAGCCACATGCGTGATAGCATCGTAAGCTGAAAGCGTGCGCACGCTCACAACTCTTGCGTCGTTGCGCATTAACAATAAATTGAGAGTTTCAGTGAACAATCAGCTCCGGCGTCAAATGCGTGTGCCCGGCACATTGCGGTTTCGACATCCACATGAGTTTTTTGCCGGTATGGCTTTCACATTGCTTGCAACATATGCATTAGGGCGGGCGATCCAATTGCTTGTTTGGACCAAAGCCGCAGGATCCGGAGTATGAATTCTCATTTCAGATAGATGAGTAGGGGCCGGTATTCTCATCTCGAACGGACGCGGCAAAACTAAATATTAAATTGCTGACCCTGTCGGTAAGTTTCACACTTCCAATTTACTGAAACAAAAATAGGTATCACCAGCTATGAAGAGTTATTTGAAGTTTGCGATTGTCCTTGCTCCGCTGGTTTTTGGCGGCTGTGCTGTCGCCCCTCAGCAGACCGTGCAGCTCGACAAGAGCACTCTGGTTTCGCAGACGAGTGCCGTTGGAGTTGCGATGACCGCGCTTCCAAAGGTGGATACCGATTTCCCTGGAGCAGGCTGCCTGCTTTGCATGGCCGCCGCCTCCGTCGCCAACAATAGCCTCACGACTTATACACGAACGCTTCCGTCGGATGACATTGCGGCATTCAAGAACCAAATGGCTGATGCTCTTCGCGCCAAGGGGGTCAAGGTTACGGTCATTGACGACAGCATCGATCTCGATAAGCTGCAGAGCTACAGCGGCAGTGGTTCGAGTCTGGCGAAGAAGGATTTTTCATTGTTCAAGGCCAAATATAATATCGATAAGCTGGTTGTCATTGATGTCCACACTCTGGGTATGCAGCGCACCTATTCCGCGTACATTCCGACCAGCGATCCAAAGGCTGTGTTGGACGGAACAGGGTATATGGTCAATCTGTCGACCAATACATACGAATGGTATCTGCCGGTCAACATCCAGAAGAGCTCAGATGGCGCGTGGGACGAACCGCCGTCGTACCCGGGGCTGACCAACGCGTATTACCAGGCCATCGAACAGGGCAAGGACAGTTTCCTTAAGCCCTTTGCCAACTAAGGCAGGACCGCAGCTGTGACCAAAATGATTCCGAGAACCAGACCTCCACTGTCTATCGCTGCTGTCGGGGTGCTCATTTTGGGTGCGGCGGCGGTTGCCGACGCCGAAGACACCGTCCCGACCGCTATACAGGGTGATAAAGCGGTGCTCGCCAATTGGGCTTTCCGCGTTCCGCAGGACGAGTCCGTACCTTTTCATGGCGTGCTCAGCATGGACAGTGCAGGAACCGGATCGGGTGCCATGTTGTATCCCGCCCCGAATGCCATTGCCATGTTGGCAGCTATTGCGACTCACGCAGTTATTGAAAGCTCGGTACGGGATTCACAGAAGACAAAGCTGCAGCGGGATTCAGACAAAGTCCTGCTGCCGTATCAGGACACGCTTTCCGCGTTGACAGAACGGCAGCTTTTCGAACAGGCGATCGGGCGCGCCCGCTTCGAAGGTGGCAAATCGGTTGTTCCGGCATCGCTCACCGGCAACGACGAGCATGTTATCGACATTTCGCCTGTGTTCTCTCTGGTGCAGGATCAGAGCGCCATTGTTCTCGACGTCGTGGTCGAAGTGCACGGCCCACATGCAACCGTAGACAAATCGAAACCTCTCTACAAAAGCAGCTTCCGGCTTGTTTCCAAGCCGCGGGACCTGTCTGATCCAGTAAGTTTTTGGACAGCCAATAATGGAGAGAACCTGAAGAATGAAAGCGCCGGTTTGCTGGGCGAATCGATGGATCTTGCCATAATGGATATCGCGAGGAGTACCGGTGCAGCCGAAAGCCAGTCACCCCAATACAAGACGTTTCACTACCAGGAGGGTAGGACAGATAAGGTGGAGCGTGGCCAGCTGATCGGGGCCACCGATGAGCGCACGGTTCTAAAGACTCTGCGTGGCTGGCTGATGTCGGTCCCAACACAGCACGTTGTCTTTGCGGATCCGCTCCCATCACTGGCCAAGGCGGCACTGGCTCCAGCCGCTACCGTTCCCGCTCCCCCGAGTGGAACAATTGCATCGCCGTCACCTGCATCTGTACTGGCACCATAATCTCGCGAACAGTTTTTTCGACTGACGTCGCCCAGCTTTCACCCCTTACGATCTGCCAGAATAAAATCCGCCGCCCGCATCCCAATCACCATCGCAGGTGCATTAGTATTCCCGGAAACCAGCGTCGGCATGATCGAGGTGTCGGCCACGCGCAGGCCATCCACGCCGCGAACGCGTAGCTTGGGATCGACCACCGAGCCTTGATCCGCGCCCATGCGGGCGGTTCCACAGATGTGATAGCAGGTGCCGCCGATATCGATGGCCTTGGCGAGAATTTCCTCGTCGGTCTGAACGGCCGGCCCCGGCACGGTTTCTTCGACGACCCAGTCCTTGAGTGCGGGCTGTTGTCCGAGCTTGCGCATCCAGCGGATGACGGCGACGGCCTTCTTGCGATCTTCTTCGGTACCGAGGTGGTTGGCGTTGATGTACGGAGGAACATCGAAATCCGCGGATTGGATGCGGATCTCGCCCTGGCTGCTGGGGCGGGTGTAATAGCCGATGAAAGTCACGCCTGGAAACGTATCCAGCACGATTTTGCCGGAGGCTGCCGAGCCGCTGGTCGAGAGCATCATCAGGCCGAACTGTGCATCGGCATGGTCGAGCCCGGGCTCGGTTTTCATGAAGCCGCCGATTTCATGCGCCGAATGCGTCATCGGTCCCTTGCCGGCCAGGAAATAGCGCAATAGCGACCAGATCACTCCCACACCGGTGAGCTTGGAATTCTGACTGTGGCTGCGCACCCTGAACTGCACGTCGAAATGACGGTGCTCGCGCAGGTTGCGTCCGACGTCGGGGGATTCCGCGATGACGTCGATGCCGTGGGATTTGAGCAGCGGGGCGGGGCCAATGCCCGAAAGCTGCAGCAGCCGCGGGCTTTCGATTGCACCCGCTGAGAGAATGATTTCGCGCTTGGCGCGCACCCTGCGCATGCTGTGCTTGCTGCGCAGCCGGACCGCAACGGCGCGCAGGTTTTCGAACTCGATCTTGAGCACGTCGGTTTCGGTGACGACGTCGAGATTCTTGCGGTTCCGAACCGGTTCCAGGAAGGCGCGTGATGCGCTGAAGCGTTTGCCTCGCCAGGTCGTCGAGGGTTGGTAGCCGACGCCGCCATCGCGCACCGCATCGACATCGTTCGGGTCCGCGACGCGCGGTGCACCCATCTGCGCAGCGGCGTCGATGATCGCCTCTAATAGTGGATCGCCCTTGGGATGCATGGAGATTTTCAGCGGGCCGCCGCTGCCGCGCCATTGGGCCGGACCCAGTTCGTGATCCTCAAGCTCTTTGAACTTGGGCCCGATCTGGTCCCAGCCCCAGCCGTCGCAGCCCATGGCTCGCCAGCCGTCGTAATCCAGTGGCGCGCCGCGCACATAGACCATGCCGTTGACGGAGCTGGAGCCGCCGATCACCTTGCCTTTGAACCAGCGTTCGGCGGGTCGATTCGCGACGGTGTGGGCCCGATAGTTCCAGATGAGCTTGCTGTCTTCGTTCAGGATCACACCGACACCGCGTGGCATTTGCACGAACGCTCCACGATCGCTCGGGCCACTCTCGACCAGTAGCACCTGATTGGCGGGATCCGCCGAAAGGCGGTTCGCCAGTGCGCAGCCGGACGATCCGGCGCCGACGATGATGTAGTCGTATTGGTCTTTCAATTGATCACACTCTAATAAGGATTCCAAAGCGTTGAACGAGAGGCTCGCGGTTGTCAGTCGACCTGTTTGAAATAGGCGGCGGTAGATGCAAACGCGCTGGTGTCGATGCCCGCTTCAGCGGCGCAGGAAAGCGCGGTTGCCACATCCTTGACGAGATAGGGTCGCGTTCTGGTTAGCACGGCGTCGACCGGCGCTTTGGCTCGGAACAGGCTGGCGGCAAAGCTCGCGCCGCTGCAATCCTGGAAAACGCCTGCGCAGACCGATGTGTCGAACCCCTGCTGCTCGGCGATGCGCAGGATCTCCGCGACATTCTGCAGATTGGCTGCGAACAGAAGATTGTTGAGCAGCTTCAGCATCTGACCGTGGCCCAGTGTGCCGACGTGATGGATGCGCTGGGCATAGGTTTGCAGCAGCGGGCGCGCGCATTCGATCGTCTCGGGTTCGCCGCCGATCATTAGCGTCAACTCGCCAGCGGCGACTTGCGCCGGGCCGCCACTGAAAGTGGCGTCGAGCACCGCGACGCCGTCAGGTGCGCGCTTGCCGATCTCGCGGGCCAGATCGGGCGAACCCGTCGTATGGATCACCAGGGTCGAACCCGGACGCATTGCCGCGAGCGCACCACGGTCGAACAGCACTTCGCGCATCTGGACGTCGTTGAAGACGCACATCGCGAATACGTCGTTGTCCGCGGCGAGGTCCGAGTAGTGGGAGCTAATACCGGCACCAGCCGCCTCGATTTCCGCGAGACCTTTGCCACGTGCATAGACGCTAACCTGATGGCCGGCGGCGAGCGCGCGCTTCACCATCTGCGTTCCGATAAGGCCGAGGCCGATCCACCCGATCTTCATCTCATTTCCTCGACGGTTGCCGGTTCGGGAGGCCAACTTCAGCCGAAATGCTGGACAGCAACAACGCCTGCAGCGCCGGCTTGTCGATCTTGCCAGTGGTTGTTCTAGGCAGCTGTTCAATTGACTTGAGGATCACCCAGCGCGACGGAATCTTGAAGGCGCTGAGACGCTCTCTGGCCTCGTGCTGCAGTTGATCGATAGTGAGCGTTCCGGCCGTGTGCGGAATGATCGCGACACCGATGGCCGCAATACCATCGAGGGTAATGCCCGTGGCAAATGCTCTCTCGATACCCGCGATCGATTCCAGCGCGGCCTCGACTTCAGAGGGATAAACCGTCGCGCCCTTGACCTTGACCATGTCGTCTTTGCGGCCGGTGAAGAACAGGAAGCCGTCATTGTCGAGCGAGCCCAAGTCACCTCCGTCGTACCAGCCATCAGGCATAAACACGTCTTCGCGTTCGCGCCCGCAGATCCCACGCATGAGATTGCGTCCGCTGACCTGGATGCTGCCGATCTCACCAGTCGGCAGGCGCTCGCCAGTCTCGGCATCGACGATGCGCACGTTCATGCCGCTGAAGGGGCGGCCGCAGCTGCCCCATTTGTCTTCTGGCATGTCCTGGTCGAGCGGATAGCCGCAGAAGGGGCCGCAGGTTTCGGTCATGCCGAAGAGATTGGCGCGGCTGCCCGGACGGCTGCGCAACTTCGATGGCAGCAGTGCATCGAGACTGCCGGGGCCAAGGGCCGACAAGTCGGTAGAGGGATAGTCTGGATGAGCGGCAATGTGCGCTGCCTGGTCTGGCCAGCCGCGGAACAGCGTCGCCCGCTCGCGCGCGAGGAACTTGAGTGTCTGTCCCGGCTCCGGGGCCGCTTCCGTTAACAGGGTCGCGCCCGCGATCAATGCCGAGAGCAGGCCACCGCAAAAACCGCCGACCCAGAAGAAGGGCATAGGCAGATAGATTCGCGTTTGGCCACGGACACAGCGGTCGGCAAGACCGGCGGCATTGGCACGGATCGCGGCACCGTGGGTATGAATCACGCCTTTGGGCAGTCCGCGGCTGCCAGAGGTGAAGATGATCATCATGTCGTCGGCGGGGCGAACGAATTCGGCAAGCGCGCGCGCGACGGTCTGCGCCGGCGGCGTGCGATCATCGCCCAGCTCTCCCGACCACCAGATGTTCCGCAGTGACGGCAGGGAGGCGCGATCGATCGCTGCAATGTCGTCGCCGTAATTGCGTCCGCGAAAGGAAGGCATCGCGATGAGGTGGCGCACGCCGGCGATGGCGAGTTGGGCCGACAGCTCCGGCGTGCGGAGCAACGTACTCAGCGGTACCAACACAGCGCCGAGGCGCATGACGGCGTAGGCGTTCACCGCCCATTCGATGCCGTTTTGCATCAACAGGGCGACGCGGTGCCCTTTATTAACGCCTTGAGCCACGAGCCAGGCGGCGCGGTCCACGCTGCGCCGGTTCAGTTCGGCATAGCTGAGACGTTCGTCATCGCCAACAACGGCTTCAAGCGTCGGGAATTCAGCAGCGCGCTGGAGTAGCAGGGCGGGAATCGTCTCAGCGTTCACGAATCAGCTCCGCCAGCTTCTTGAGATCGATCTTTCCACTCGAAAGCGTCGGCAGTTCCTTTTCCGTCATGGCAACGAAGCGCCGTGGAATTTTGTAAGGGGACAGGCGCTGTTTCAATGCCGCTTTCAGCGCGTCGGCATCGAAAGGCGCATCGCCCACCAGCACGGCAGTCACGGCCTGGCCGCGCTCCGGATCGGGCACGCCGATCACGATCGACATGCGTCCGCCGGTGACCTCGCTGACCGCTCCTTCGACCTCGCGTGGAGAAACCTGCGCGCCTGCAGTGCGGATGATGTCGCCCCCGCGGCCTTTGAAGAAGAAGTCGCCGTCCTGGTCGATGCGCATCATGTCGCCGGTGTGAAACCAGCCCTCGGCATCGAAACACTCCCAGCGCTCGCGTCCGTAGTAGCTCTGCATGACGTTGGGGCCGCGCACCCAGAGTTCGCCTTCGGTGGAATCCTGATTGGTTTCGGGATCGACGATGCGGGTCGCAATGCCTTCCACGGGGCTGCCGAAGGAGCCGCGCTTGTGCTCGGGAAGATCCACTTCGCTACTACCGTACAGCGAGACGCTGCCGGTCTCGGTCATGCCCAGCAGGTTGTAGCGCAGCTCGGGATCGGCTGGCCGGACATCGTCTGGCATGATCGGGTATAGATTGCCGCGCCGCAGGCGAGCGAGGTTGCGCTTCGGAAAGCTCGGGTCGCGCGCTGCGCCGAGCATCGTTGATGCGACGCCGTTGCACATCGTTGGCTGCTCGGCTTCAAGCAGATCGAGCATTGCCTTGGGCTCGGCGCTCGAACAGATCAGGCGCGCGCCTGCGATCAGCGTGGCGAGGAAGCTATAGGCGAGCCCGCCGATCCAGAAGAAGGGGGAATTGGAAAACAGCCGGTCTTCGGCGGTGTAATTCCGCAAGGCATTCTGGCGCCGCATGTTGCGAATCACCTGCCCGTGACTGTGCACCACGCCTTTCGGCGCGCTGGTCGAGCCGGAGGTGTGGACGATCACCATTGGATCGGCCGGCATTACTTGCGCTTCGGCGGTCGCAACCCGCGCATCGTCGGCATTGCCTGTGGCCTCCAGTTCTGCAATCCCGAACCAGATGCGCCGCAATGCTGGTAGCGCAGGTAGCAGCAGCTCACCCGCGGGTTCCGCGTCGATAGCTTCGCCAACTAACTCGTGCAAGTCGCGTCCACGGTAGGTGTCGGCGGAAATCAGATATTCCGCGTCCGCACCGCGCAGCAGGCCATGCAACTCCAGCGCAGTCGACATGGTGCTGAGTGGCATCGCGATCGCACCGATGCGCGTGATGGCGAGGAAGCAGGCTGCGAAGTCCGGGCCGTTGCCGAACAGCATGGCCACGTGGCCGTCACGACCGGCGCCCGCATGCAGCAGCGCGGATGCGATGCGGCGCGAGCGCATCTCTGCTTCGGCATAGGTGATGCGGTTCTGGTCGACGACAAGCAGCGGCCGATCGCCGAGTGCAGCCTGCGTGCGAACGAGGCTGCCGATCGTCTCCGAACTCATGGCTGCTTGAACATCGCTTCGAGTTCGACCTTGCGTATCTTGCCTGAAGCAGTGAGAGGCATGGTCTCGACGAACCGCCAGGTTTTGGGAACCTTGAAGCTGGCGACGAATTTTCCGACGTGGCTTTCCAGCTCCGGAATGCTGGGCTTGGCGCCGGGACGCAGCGTAACGACGGCGGCGACATCCTGGCCCAGCCGGGGATGGTCAAAGCCCACCACGGCGGCCAGCGCCACGGCAGGATGGGTGAGCAGGGCATTCTCGATTTCGGCCGGATAGATGTTTTCGCCGCCGCGAATGATCATTTCGCGCAGCCGGCCCTTGATCGTGCAGTAACCGTTCGCGTCAAGCACGCCCAAGTCACCGGTGTGCAGGAAGCCGTCGCTATCGATCGTCTCCGCCGTGGCCTTGGGATTGTCCCAATAGCCGTCCATGCACATCGGGCCGCGCAAGCAGATTTCACCAGGCTCACCATAGCGCAGCGTTGCGCCGGCGGCGTCGATGGTTTTCATTTCGACGTGGGGAACTGGGCGGCCGACGGTTTCGCTGACCACTTCCGGAGGATCGTCCGGCATGACGGCAGTGATGATCGGAAATTCCGATTGGCCATAGCCGATGCCGCAGCGAGCGCCCAGGCGGTTATAGATTCCCTTCACCAACTCCGGCGGAACGCTGGCGCCGCCGAGCGAGACCGAATTCAGTTTCACCTTGTCGGATAGGTTGGGCGAGGCGAGGATGTCGTGCCACATGGTTGGTACGCCGCCCATGCGGGTAGCGCCCACTTTGGGCATGAGCCGGATCAACTGGTCTCGGTCATAGCGTTCCAGCACCACGAAAGATCCGCCGACGCCCAGCGCACCGAGCACCACGGCGACGGAGCCGCCGATGTGATGGAACGGCACCGCATTGAGCCAGACGTCATTTTCGGTTGCGCCTTCGCAATGCGGGCGCAGCCAGCCGCCCAGCAAAGCGGCATGGTGACTGAGGAGCGCGCCCTTGGCCTTACCGGTCGTGCCGCTGGTGAACTGGATCAGGCAAGGGGAATCTTGTGTCACCTTGGGCAGCGGCTGATCTGATTTTTCGCGAGCAATGCGGCTGATGTCGGACAGCGGCAGTAGCGGACAGCTGGCCAGACTTGGCAGTCGGCTTTCCAAGTCTCGTCCGGCGTGGTCTTTCCCTGCGAAGATCATGGTCGGCCGGGTGAGGGCGAGCGCATGTTCGACTTCGGGATCAGTCCACGCGGTATTGAAGTGCACGAGGATCGAGCCGGCGAGGGCGCAACCATATTGCAGGATCACCGCTTCGAAGGCATTGCGCGACCACACGGCGATGCGATCCCCCGGTTGGCTGCGCACCGCAAGCCAGCGCGCGCAGTTCTCTGCCAGTTCGAGCAACTCGCGGTAGGTGATCGTCGCCAATTCGTCCGTCGCGGGATCGAGGATGTGAAGCACGGCGGCGCGGTTGCCGATGCGTTGTGCATGACGGCGCAGTAATTCCCCCACCGATTCCTCTAGCAGAGGCACGCGATGATCGGGTTTCCAGTGGGCCAGACCGTCGGCGGCTACTTTATGCAGGGGCTCCACAGGTCACTCTCCCGGCCACGGATCCAGCTTGACGAGCCTTGGTGGCAAGGGAGGGAAGGCGGGTGCGCGCTTGTCGCGGAATGCCGCAACGCCTTCGACGAAGTCTGCGCCTGCCAACGCTTCCTTGAGCAATTCTTCCGATCGCTCGAAGGCCGGAGAAAGGGAAGTCATCAGGTCGTGATAAATCTGCTGCTTCATGGTCCGCATCGACCACGGCGACGATTCCGCCGCCAGCGACGCGCAATAGTCGAAGGCGCGTTGAAACAACTCATCCGGTTCGAACAGCCTGCTAACCAGGCCCATCCGCAATGCTTCCTCGCCTTCAATCACCCGGCCTGACATGAGCATGTCCATGGTGTTGGACACGCCGACGATGCGCGACAACAGCCAGGATATTCCGATCTCGGCGATGAGACCGCGCTTGGCATAAGGCGCTGTCAGCTTGGCGTCGCGCGCGGCGAGGCGCAGGTCGCAGCACAGCGCCTGCTGCAGACCGACGCCGTAGCAGGGACCGTGAATTGCGGCGATGATCGGCTTGCCGATCGACATCGGATACCAGTAGCGACGCGGGTCGCGTCCCGGTGTCGAACCACCGCTCGACGCGATGCTGTTGAGGCCGGTCAGGTCTGCCCCTGCGCAAAAGCCACGGCCGGCACCATGTACCAGGATCACGTTGACCGCAGCATTGGCCGCCAGACGATCCAGCGTGTCGAAGTACAGCGTGCCCATCGCCGGCGTCCAGGCATTGAGCTTGGACGGCCGATTCAGGGTCACGATGGCGACTTTGTCTCGAACCTCCACCAGAATTGCTGGTGGTTGGCCGGATTCGTCCGGCCAGAATGAACTCATGGATTGGCCGTGGCGGTCAGTTTGGCGACGTTGTCGCGCATGATGCGGCGCCGGTCCGTATTGCTGAAACTCTGGACGACTTCGAGAAAGTCGAGCGGCCGCACGACACCTTCCACATGCGGCCAGTCACTACCGAAGATGATGCGTTCGATCGGCATGTGAGTGGCGAGTTCCTCGAGGCTGTCCTCCCAGAACGGCGTGACCCAGATGTGTTCGTTGAACTGGTCGACTGGATTTTTCTTGTAATAGCCTTTGGTCTGCGCGTGGCCACGGAACAGACGCACGAGCAACGGCGCAACCCAAGATGCGCCGTTCTCAATCGACGCAACGCGCAGTCGCGGGAAGCGCTCGAACACCTTGTGGCACACCAGCGCTGCGAAGAAGTCGGGAACGGCGCGTTGCGAGGTCACTACCTTACGCATCGGTGTGACATGGAAACCCGAGTACTCTTCCCAGGGCTCCCACATCTTGCCGATGAAGTCGTAGCCGTCATCGCCTGCGTGCGGAGCGACAACCAGGTTGGCGTCCTGCACCCGGGCCCAAAATGGATCGTACTCTGGGGCGCCGGGCGAGGTCGTGCCGTTCTTGGTATAGACCGGCCCGTTGCGCATCGAGATGAGCTTGGCGCCCTGTTTGATGCACCAGTCGACTTCCTCGACCGCCCAATCGGGATCCGACAGGGAAATCACCGGTGCGCTGAAGATGCGGTCCTTGTAGGCGAAGCCCCAATCTTCCTGCAGCCAGCGGTTGAAGGCGCGCAGCGCCGCCAGGCAGGCGGCAATGTCGGGTTGATAGGCAACCTCGATGGTTACGGCGAGGGTCGGGAAGAGCCAGGAGGCGCCCACGCCTTGTTCGTCCATCACCTTCAGGCGCGCGTCACGGTCGCGATATTCGGGCCGGATCGGTTCAAGATCGCCCATGATTTGCTTGAAATCAACGCCTTCGAGTTTGGCCGCGTAATAATCGTGCATGCAACCCGGCCGGGCGACCGGATCGAAGGTCGGATTGGGAATATAGTTAAACACCTTGTCACCCAGCAGCAGGCGCTTCCTGCCGTTGATCACGGCCCATTTCGGTCCACGCCGTTTCCACTCTTTGGGAAGATGGCGGGTCAGCGCATCCTCGGACTCGTAGTAGTGGCTGTCTGCGTCGAAGGCGGCATAGCCAAGCGAGGGATTGATCTTAACGCTGGTGGCATTTCCGGCGAATGCTTCGAGCTCTACGGTGTCAGACATCTTCATCTCCATCAAAGCGGGGTGACCACATCGTTTGATTAGAATTGGTTAGACAGGCAACTTGAGAAGCTTGCGGGCGTTTTCCGACAGAAATTTGGGCCACACCTGCTCGCCCAGGGCAAGCTCATCGAGTTCCGCGAAGATACGACCGAGTTCCAGACCAAACGGGAAATAGCCCGCGTACAAAACCTTTTCGCTACCGCGACTGTTCGCATAGTCGATGATCGCCTTCGGGATGTACTTGGGCGCGAAACCCGAAGTCGAGTAGTACAGGTTCGGCCATTTCAGCATCAGCTTCACGGCCAACTCTTCCCACGGTTCCGCGCCGTGGCGCATCACCAGTTTCAGCTCTGGAAAATCAAAGCACACCTCATCCAGATGACCGACATACTGGGGCATCATCTTGACCCGAGGGCCAGGCACTCCGGTCGCAACGAAGACTGGGAGGTCGAGTTCCACACATTTGGCATAAATCGGATACCACAACTTGTCGTTGATCGGTATTTGCGGATGCACGCCGGCAGGAAACGTCGTCACGGCACGGATGCCATGCTCCTCATGAGCCCTGACGATGTCCCGGACTTGAGCCATGCCGCGATTGCCGTCGACTGCAAGGCTGCCGATGAAACGATCCGGGTGGTCGCGCAGTGCCTGCGGCGTTCGCTCGTCGGTTAGGCTGATCAGACCGTACTCGATCCCAAATTCATCCATCAGCTTCAGCGTTTCTCGGACCGACGCCGAGGCATCCTCCGTCTCGCTCAATTCTTCCGGAATGTCGCGGAACATATATCCGTGCGGATGATGGCTATCCTGGTCCGACTGACGAAGTGCAGCGACCGGCTTCACGTGACGATGAGCGCGAAATCCGATCAGCGTATCGACAATTCCAGTTCGGATATGTCTCATGGCATTCAATTGTATAACTGTATGAGCATCACTGGTCACTTTCCACGTTATTCAGGGAGCTGTCAAGCGACGTCGCGCTCAACAAAGGCAGGGATGGAACGGGCCATTTGCCCTCGGTGAATGAGCAATCCAATGTGATGCTCATCTCGGCATCGGTGATGTGGTTGAAAACATCGCAGCAATCGGTCTTCTCATTCGGCATCATCAGGAAAAAATGGCCAGTACCCTCGTCTCTATGCTCGCGCGGGGCACCGTCGGAGCGCCGGGTACGGGGTGGCGGAAAGCGCTGTGCGCGCAGCCGAGAGGTTGCGAGGGATCGAGATCGACACCGACGAAAACGAGAGATTCGTCCAGAGTCATGTCTGGAAAGTAGTACCACTTCGGTTCCTCGGAAGGAACCAGCAAGAGGTAGGGACTGACCAGCTTCTCCTTTTTTTCCCCGACCCATTCCACGGTCTGCCCGAGCACATGGTCTTTCGGGGCGATGGTGCGTCGGTCGGCAACCGCCAGTGGAAAATCCTGAGGCGACGGCGTCATGCATTTCCAGACGTTATAGATGGCGGCGCGCTCAAACGTCAGGCCTTGGGCTTTGCCCATCGCACCGGCCATCGCCAGCGCGACGTCGCGGGTCTGGTCCAGATGCACGAAGCCGGCGGTGGGAGCGGCGCCCTGATGCTTGCCGTAGTCGACTCGCCGTTGCAGCGGGGAGTACACCGGTATCGCCTGTTTCGCCCCCGTCAACTTCTTCACGAGTTCGACACACGACGGGACATATTCAGATTTGATCCACGCCGGGTTCGACCAATCAGCGCGGCCACTCGCGTGCTGAGTGATGGTCAGGCCTTCGTTCTCCAGCGTGGGCTTTTGAGGCCAATCCCGTCCGTTGCGGATCTCGATTTCCATAGGCCGCAGGTTCTGGCGCGAGCGCTCGGGCATGGTATTCGAGAACTCGCCACCATCGTTTCTATCGGCGGCGAAGTTAAATGTGCTTTTTACTGTTTGTGCATAGTTCCGCATTGTCTTCCCCCGCGTTCTTGCCAATATTTCCCGACGACGATCTCTTATTGTTGGCCGCCTCAGGCGGACGTCGACGGCTTGCCGTACTTCCCGCCGCGATCGAAGTCAGCCAGGATCGCCTCCACGCCTTCCGGCGGTGCCTTCTTGTGGGGGTCGTAAAACGGCGAGAGAATCGCTGTGAGCCCTCGCAAAGTCATCAGGAAAAATGACCTGCCGAGCACCTTCTCTCTGGTGACGGATGCCGCAGCTTGTTCTGGGGTCATTTCACGGCGCTCGACATCGAGCATGTGCTTTCGGATTGCGTCGGAATGTTTGCCGCCGTGCGCCATCATCGTCACCACGCCGTAGATTCGGTAAAAGTAGCCATACCAGATGCGCCGGAAAATATTCCCGCGGGCGGCAAGTTTCATGTAGAGCTTGTAGGCAACCTCGCGGTGTTCAAACTCCTCCGCGAAATGCCAGTCGTAAAGAAGCAGCGCTTCCGGCTTGGCGCCGAAGCGGTACTTGCCGAGCTTTTCAAACCATACGCGGAAGAAGACGCCGCCGCCGGATTCAAATCCCTCGATGTAGGCGAGGTTGAATATCAGCGATCGGTTCTTCCGGAAGCCTTCAAGATCTTCTGCGAACTTTTGCCCGAGCTTTTCGACCAGCGGATAGCGGGGCGTCGTGAAAACGCGGTTGAAGCGTATGTGCTGGCGATAGTGCTGCGTTTCCTGCGCAACAAACCATTCGACCTCTTTGATCAACTGCGCATCCTTAACGAGGTCGAGCAGCTTTTTCGCCTCTAGGTACACCTTGACGATGTACGGTTCGATGTGAACAGGGGTGATCGAAAAGGCATTCATCTGCATCGCGAATTCGAGATTCGGCGCCCATTTCGGGAAGCACTTTTCGAAGTCGATTTCCGGATACCGGACCGTCAAGTTCATTGATCAAACTCCTAACTTTGTGTCGGCAACGGCGACGCCCGGGGCGTGCCGGAATGCCCCTTCGGATGCTGAGCCGCCGGACTGGGCAACCGCTGGTTCATCCGCGCCTTCTCGCACGAATCGCTCGAAAAGCTCCGCCGCCACGGTCAGCATGTCCTTGGCCAATCCGGTGTCCCCCTGGCGGATGTGATGCATGCAAGCCCATCCCAGCTGCTGCATCACGACCGAAGCGCGCGCCAACGCCAATCCCTGGCCGGGACCGGGCTGCAGCGCGCGCCTGAAGGCCGGTAGTCGCGCCGCCAGGGCCGTTATGAGTCTTCCGCCAAGCGCTTCGAGCGCTGCGGGAACCTCAAGCAGATCACCGAGGCGTATGAGCAGCACGGTGGGCGTACGCTCCCTTACGGAGAAGGCAGCGACCTGCCTCACCCAATGATCGATCTCGGTGCGTGAGGGCAGCGGTTCGGGCAACTGGTTGATGAGTTCGATCAGGCCCGAGCCATAGTCCTCGGCGATCGCGCCAAGGATCTCGTCTTTGTCACGAAAGTGGTTGTAAACCGTTGACCGCCGTGTCCCGGCGGCTTGAGCGATCTGCTCCAGGGTCGCCGTGGCGAAACCCTGAGTACAGAACACCTCGCGTGCGGCCGCGCAGATCCGCGCGCGGGTGAAGGACCGCCGCGCATCACGCAATGACTCGATTTCCGGTAGAGGCTGTGCGGCCACCATATTGTCATTTAGTCCAATTACACGACACTGTGTCCAATTATCATGCGGCACGACCATTGGAAACGCAACGTGCCACCCGGAATCCATGCTGTTTTTGTTGTTTCAGGCGGAATCGACGACCGAAGCGTCGCGTCGCGCGTAGAGCCTGATCAGAGCGATCAACGCAGGAAAGACAACCGTGAAGAGGCTGCCCGCAACGGCGGCTTCATAAATGTCCGCCACCACGAAGCTGCGCCCGCCGCGCTCCACCGTTCCGGCGGGAGCGGCTGCGAACAGGATGGGATATTGAAGCGCGATGCCGAGCCATATAAGGCAGGGCAGCAGCCAGAAGCCGCGACGCCCGGCCGCGGCGCTCGGTCGGAATCGATTCTCCAGCAGCGCGAACAGCTGGAAGAAGACCCACCCTGTGAACAACCAACCAAGGTAGTTCGTCAACGGAACGCCGAACTGTCCGCTTGGGTGGCGATAGGCATACATGTTGAGCACGGCCGAGCCGATGGGGTCGTAGGGATAGTCGTAACCAGCGAGGATGAAGCTTGCGACAATCGGTGTGGTGAACCGGGTCAACCCGCCGGCGTTCGACGGGTCGTCACGCGTGATCAGCCGCGCCAGCGTCCATCCGAACCAACCGAGCACGACATAACCGATCACCACCGGGATCGGCACGCCCAGGGGCTTGGGACCGATCGCCAAGTAGTGCGTGTAGTAGCCGAACGGAAAGCCTGTGGCGATGCTGCAGGCCTCGAGCGAGAAGGCGACCGTGGCGACAATGAGAACATAAGCGCCGAGTCCCTTCCAGCCATATGCCAGCCAGCCATGCACGACCACAATCAGCGCAAGCATCAGGCCTTGAGCAGCCCCGGCGTAAGCGCCGGTGGGCAAGCCCGCCTGAACCTGCGAAAACAAGAAAGCGGTCAGCCACACGGCTGCCAGAGCCCAGCACAGCCGTAGCTGGATCGCACCATCGCTGCCGCTCCTCGTCACGCCCATCGCTGTTTATCCCTCCGACGTGTGTCCACGAGAATCATTTTATCCATTCGTATTAAAAGTTTAAACAATTGCGCGTCCCAACGGTTCTGCTTTCCACCCTTGATTGGCGGCGTCAGCGCTAAAATGCCAGCATCAATATAACGATTACAGTGGGGAATCCGAATGGCACTTGTGAAGCCGACGCGCATTTCAATTGACCAACCAATTCTCGATCGGATTGCACGACGTGTCGCTGATGCGGAGATCGGATACGCGCCCGACGATGATGCCAGTTGGAAATATGGCGTCGATGCCGCGTGGCTCTCGAGCCTGCGCGATTATTGGCGGGACCACTACGATTGGCGCGTTGCTGAAGCCAAGTTCAATGTGCATCCGCAGTTTCGCTGCGAAATCGACGGCATCTCTGTCCATTTCTTCCACTTCCGCGCGCCCGGCGGAAAGGGTTATCCGATTGTATTGACGCACGGCTGGCCGGGATCCCCGCTTGAGTTTATGGAAGCGGCGCCGCAGCTGGCGGAGCAGGGTTTCGATGTGATCGTTCCCTCGCTGCCCGGCTACGGTTTTTCGGGCCGTCCGCCGCGGCCGATAGGACCCGCGAAAGTCGCCGCCATGTGGCGGCAACTGATGGTTGACGGACTGGGCTACCGTCGCTTCGGTGCGCAGGGCGGCGACTGGGGATCGGTAGTTACACGCGAACTCGGCCGCACGCATGGGGATGTGGTCGGTGCCATCCACCTCAACATGATGCATCACACCCCTGCCGGCGAACCTTCGCCCGAATTGATCAAATGGCAGCAGCGTTTGGGCGGGCTGATGATGCTCAGCAGCGCGTACGCGATGATTCACGGCACTAGGCCGCAGACGATCGGGCTGGCGCTCGCCGACTCTCCGATCGGCTTCGCCGGCTGGGTCATCGAGAAGTGCCGCGCGTGGTCGGACTGTGGCGGCGACGTCGAGAGCGTCTTTTCGAAAGACGCATTGATCACCAATGTAATGACCTATCTCGTCACCGGAAATGTGCAATCCGGAATCTGGATGTATAGCGGCTTGGGCGCCAGCAGCTTCTCGCCGGCACCGATCACTGTGCCCACAGGCTTCGCCGAGTTTCCCGCCGAGTTCCTGCCGCCAGCTCCACGCGCCGCGGTTGAGCAATCAGTGAACATCGTCCGCTGGACCAAGATGCCGAAAGGCGGCCACTTCGCTGCCTGGGAACAACCGGCACTATTTGCTCGCGAAGTCGGGGACTTCTTCCGCGAATATCACTGAGTCGCCAACGCAGTAGTTAGCAGCAAAGGCATACGTGCCGGAAAGAGCCATTGAATGAATGTGCGACAGCGTACAGAGCGCGGTGCGCTTCAACTGTTATAAAGCTCGAAAGGGGGAGGTTTATGCTCAGGAGGTTGAGCATGCTTGGAAGCACATTTTGGATTGAGGACAAGGAAGAGTCCGGTGCGCAGGATTATTATCTGCTGAAGCGCCATTTGGACAACTATCTGTTGCCCGAAGCGTGAACATCCATGAATGAGACAATCAAAGTTCTGATTGTCGACGACAATCCATTGAATTTGAAGCTGCTGCGAGTGCTGCTCACAACGTTCGGGTATGAACCCTACACCGCCGAGGACGCCGAGCATGCTTTGGAAGTTCTGAAGACCCTGCGGCCGGATCTGGTCTTGATGGACATCGAGCTTCCCGGCATGAGTGGGCTGGCGCTGACCGAGCGTCTAAAAGCGACCGCTGATTTCAGTCAGGTGCCGATCCTCGCATTGACCGCTAACACCACAAAGGGAGGCGAGGAGCGGGCGCTGGCCTCTGGTTGTGACGGTTACTTCGCCAAGCCGATCGACACCCGAACATTTATCGCACAAATTGCCAGTTTTCTCGTGATGTCGCCGGGCCATGAAAACACCGCGGCAGGTACGTAGAGAAAATCGCATAGAGCCAGCTGTTGTTGACGTCAAGCGATTCTAGAGATACAGCACTTATGAGTGTTTCTTTTGCAACACGATCATTGCCGTCTCTCGATGCATACCGTCAACGCGCCGACTATTGTCGCCGGCCGGTCACAGTTACCATTGACCTCACCGCACGCGCATATCGATTTGCGGTTGACCGTAGCACTAAAACCAAAACATCGTAGAGCGTCACTCACGACAGGCGTGATTTTACTTGCCTGTCTGACGTCAAGCGGTACACCTGGAAAGCACAAAACGGTGTGGGACTACATATTTGGAGAGCGAGCATGACATTGACGGGCTATTTTAAATGCGGCCAGCGCGCGCCTGCGGCAAAACGTTGGATCACGACAGTGGCGGCAATCTCTGCCGTCTTTACAACATATGCACAAGCTGACGGCGGTTCCCTGCAGTGGCCATCCTGGGGCGGTGGCATTCTCAATCAGAGCTACGCACCAAGCGAAACCAAGATTTCTCCAGCGAACGTGTCGCAATTAAAGCAGCTCTGGGTTTTCAAGACCAAGGGCACCCCGGTGCCTACACCAACGATTGATGGCGCTTATCTCTACGAGCCCGACTACAAGGGCTATATCTACAAACTGAGCCGGGCTGACGGTACGTTGGTGTGGCGCCATAACATGAGCGAGTACACCGGCAAATCAAAATCAGCATCGCGTACCAGTCCGGCGATCGGCGACACGGCGATCGTGCTCGGCGATGCCGGTTCGCCAACCGTAGTCGGTATCGACAAGAACACTGCAAAGCTGATGTGGACGGCCGATGTCAGCAAGTACGGCGGCGGCTTCGTGATCGGCTCCCCAGTGATTTATAACAATGTAGCCTACGTCGGCGTGACCTCGTTTGACGAAGTCACGTCGCTAGTGAAGGGAACCCGAGGGCCGACGTTCCGCGGCAGCATTGCTGCAATCGATGTCAGCACCGGTAAAGTCCTGTGGCAGACCCCGACGCAGCCCGACGGCTACTTTGGCGGCGCCGTGTGGAGCAGCACACCGGTGGTTGATGTCGCGCGCGGCTCGCTCTATGTGTCTGTTGGCGATACCTACAGCGTTCCTGCGGACGTCGCAGCCTGCATGAATGCCACGGACGATCAGGCGCGGAAAGATGCCTGCATGTCGCCGGAAAGCGCTGGCGACGGTTTAATATCGCTCGATCTGAAGACCGGCAACATCAAGTGGGTGCGCCGCGCGATCGTTGATACTTGGGACATCTTCTGTGGCTATCCGACGGGCAAGCCGACCCAAGGCGGCACTAAGCGGTGCCCGGTCAAGGGAAATCACTTCGATTACGACTTCGGATCGGGCGCCAACATGATCAACAGCAATCTGGTTGGCGCCGGTGAAAAGTCTGGCGTGTATCACGCGTTCAATGCTGACACCGGCGAGATCGTTTGGTCGACCGCGGCGGGACCTGGTGGACTGGAGGGAGGTATCCAGTGGGGCACTGCGACTGACGGCAAGCGTATCTACGTTCCTGAAACGAATTTCGACCGTAAGACCTATACGCTTGCAGATGGCAAAAATACCCAATGGCAGGGCGGATCATGGGCGGCTCTGGACCCGGCGACCGGCAAGATCCTGTGGCAAACGCCTGCGCCGACCGCGCAAGGCGACACCAAGGAGGCGCTCGCCCAGAGCGGTGTGAGCGTTGCCAATGGCGTTGTGTTCAGTGGAACACTGAGTGGGGATTTCGTCGCGATGGATGCCTCCACCGGCGAAATCCTATGGTCCTTTGCGAGTGGCGGTTCAGTACATGCCGCGCCCGCCATCGTCGACGGCGTACTCTACTGGAGCTCTGGCTATCTGGGCTTAGGTGCCAAGACCAACAATAAGCTATACGCGTTCACGGTGCCCGGGGAATGATGATAGAGCACCTGTCCAGGTCATAGAGCAGTGCAGCGCCGTCAGTTGTAAAGGCTGGCGACGCTGCGTTGAAGCGGCGCGGTGGCATTTATGACCGATCTGACGATTGCCGGAACCACTTGATCAAGTGTCTGGCGAAATGGCGTTACCTCGCTCGCGCGATTTCTACCAACCAAGTCCTACAGCGGTTTTTCCTGCTTCAGCTCCCGCAGCAGCTCGACGAAAGCGTTGCTTTCCGTACGCATGATCGAGTCGGCATCGGCCGCTTCGGCATTCTCGATGAACATACGTTTGGTGAGCTTGACCTGCATCGACGGCAGGCTTGCAATCTGCTCGGCCAGAGCGACTGCGGCCGTGCGCAGCTCGGCATCTGGATGCACCGCGGTCACGAGGCCGATGCGCAAAGCCTCCTGCGCCGACACGGTTGCACTACGCAAGATGATGTCGAGCGCCCGTCCAGCACCCACCAAGCGTGGCAACAGCGCCGAGCTTCCGCATTCGGGCATGGCGCCAAGCCGGAGAAACGGGAAGGAAAAGCTGGCGGATTCGGCAGCAATACGGATATCCGCCGCAAGGATCTGCGTCGCTCCGATGCCCACCGCCGCCCCGTTCACCGCGGCGATGATAGGCTTCGACAGCGCCAGTAGCGTGATCCAGTTCCGGTCACCGCGTCCCATCGTGAACGTCCCGGGCGTGAGCCTACGGCCAGTTGCTGCATCGTACTTGGGCTCCTCCTTCAGGTCGGCACCGGCGCAGAAGGTCGATCCTTCTCCAGTGAGCACGATGGCGCCGACACCCGGATCGACATTGGCGCGTTGGATGGCCTCAATCGTTGCTTGGACGCAGTCCACACTCCATGCGTTGCGTCGCGCCAGTCGGTCGTAACTGATCACCGCGACTTTGCCGTTGTGCTCGTAGCGCACCGGCGATTCCGCTCGGTCGTCGGTCGATTTCGGTTCTGCCCGATCTGATGGAACCCTCTCAACCGGCAAGCGATCTCCAGCCAATTCCCCGTTCATTCCCAACCGAATGCCTCCCGTACGCTGCGAGTACCTCAGAATGACAGTATTGGTTGAAATTGTCTACCTATTAAGCTCTGGAGATCTTGTCCTCTGCGCCCAGTCCTTTGGCGGGCGAGATCCCGAAAACACACACCGGGACGTAGGGAAGTTGACGAATGCGGCAGATCAGATACGGCGTCACAGCCCAGACTTTGCAAAGTGCCCGGCTGGGCGTTATTGTTTATCTATTTGAGGCAGCGTCTTAGCCTTCTGGAAAGAACGTTTGTGAGAAGACACTTCCATCGCGGCCTTTACTTCCGAATGTCCGAACCGGCTCTCGCGCTTCGAGGGCGTTTATCGCGCCAACCCGCGTTGAGGCCGCGCCGCTGAACACCACCAATCACAGAGGATCTCGATGAGTCTGAGAGGCAAGACTCTTTTCATTACCGGCGCCAGTCGCGGCATAGGCTTGGCGATCGCGCTGCGTGCAGCACGCGATGGCGCCAATATCGCGGTTGCGGCGAAAACGACGGAGCCGCACCCCAAGTTGCCCGGCACTATTCACACGGCAGCTGCAGAAATCGCTGCCGCCGGTGGTCGCGCGTTGCCCCTGATGGTTGACGTGCGTGACGAAGCCTCGGTGGCTACTGCTCTCGCGGTCACAGCCGACACATTCGGGAGCATCGACATTGTTGTGAACAACGCTTCCGCAATCTCGCGCACCCGGGTCGAGGAGACGGAGATGAAGCGCTATGACCTCATGCAGCAGGTCAATACACGCGGCACTTTTCTCGTCTCCAGGCTGGCGATCCCGTATCTGCGAAAGGCGCAGAATCCGCACGTTCTGACGCTGTCTCCTCCATTAACCCTGGCCGCCCGCTGGTTTGCGGGACATGTTGCCTACACGATCTCTAAGTACGGCATGTCGATGTGCACTCTGGGCATGGCTGCGGAGTTCGCAGCGGAAGGCATTGCGTTTAATAGCTTGTGGCCACGTGTTGGCATTGCCACCTCTGCAATCGAGTTTGCCGTGGCTAACCGCGAGGAGCTGCGCAAATGCCGCAAACCTGAAATTATGGCGGATGCGGCCTATGCCGTTTTCAATCGCCCGGCACGCAGTTGCACCGGCAACCTCTTCATCGACGATACGCTCTTGTACGAGGACGGCGTACGCGATTTCGTTCAATACAAAGTCGACCCCGCCGCTGGATGGCGGCCAGGCATGTTTCTGCCGGACACCGATCAGCCGCCGCCGAACGCGCTGTGAACACAGCCATTCCTAGTCATTGTGATGAGTGCCGCGCCGGCAGCATCGTTGCTGCAGCTCGTGCGTCCGCAGCAAGATTGGTGGACCAGCGTTCGTATTGTGGCCGCGAGTCGTTTCGGAGGATATGAACTTGTCGGGAATTTTGTCTGGTATGAGAGTCGTCGAAGGTTCCGCCTTCGTCGCCGCGCCGCTTGGCGGAATGACGCTGGCACAGCTCGGTGCGGAAGTCGTGCGTTTCGATCCGATCGGCGGTGGCGTCGACTATGGCCGCTGGCCGCTGTCAGCCGAAGGTAAAAGTTTGTTCTGGGCCGGTATGAACAAGGGTAAAAAGTCGATCGCGATCGACATCAGCAAACCGGAAGGCCAGGAGATCGCCGCCAGCATCGCTTGCGCACCAGGTGAGGATGGCGGCCTGTTTCTCACCAACTTTCCTGCGCGCGGCTGGCTTGCTTACGAAAAGCTGAAAGCGCGCCGTTCCGATTTGATCTACGTGAACGTGACGGGCGATCGACACGGCGGCTCCGAGGTCGACTACACCGTCAATCCTCGTATCGGTTTTCCGCTGATGACCGGCCATCCGGATGATCCGCGTCCAGTGAGTCACGTGATGCCCGCCTGGGATCACATCACTGGGCAGATGGCCGCCGTCGGCATGCTCGCCGCCGAACGTCAGCGCCGCAAGACCGGTCAAGGAGAATACGTGCGCATCGCGCTGCTCGACGTCGCGCTTGCCACGCTCGGCCATATGGGATTCATCGCGGAGGTTGAGGCCTGCAAGCGCGAGCGCCCTCGCTACGGCAATGATTTGTTCGGCGCATTCGGGCGCGACTTCGCGACGCGAGATGGCCACCGCGTGATGATCATCGCGCTGACTGCCCGGCAATGGCTCAACTTGCGCAAGGCAACGCAGCTTGGAGTGCAGTTCGATGCGTTAGCGGCGGAAATGGGGCTCGACTTGAACCTCGAAGGCAACCGTTTCCAGGCCCGCGATAGCATCGCGAGCGTGCTCGGATCATGGATCGCCGCTCGCGATTATGCTGAGGTGTCATCGATCTTTCGTCAGTATGACGTGTGCTTCGGCCCCTATCAGACAGTTCGCGAGTTACTCGAGCATGATCCCGAAGCTTCGTTGGACAATCCCTTATTCGTTGAACGCGAGCAGCCGGGCGTCGGACGTTATCGGATGCCGGGTTCGCCGCTGTTCTTTTCGCAGTCGCAGCATCTCGACGCCCAGCCTGCGCCACGATTGGGTGAGCATACCGACGAGGTGCTTGCCTCTTATCTCGGCCTCAGCGGTGCGGAAATCGGGCGCTTGCACGACAGACGGGTCGTGGCCGGACCGGCCAACTGAAGCGGTCACGACGTTTCGTCCACCGGAGTAGCGCGCCATGCACTTGCGATCATTGCTGTTTGTGCCAGGCGCCCGCCCTGATCGCTTCGACAAGGCGGCGGCGGCCGGCGCCGATGCCATCGTCATGGATCTTGAGGACGCTGTGGCCCCAACCGACAAAGCTTCGGCACGCGAGAACATTCGCCACTGGCTGACCCCAGAGCGCAGGGCAGTGATCCGCATCAATGCTGCGGACACAGAGTGGTTCTCGGACGATCTGTCGCTGGCCGCGCTCCCCGGTGTCGTTGCCGTAATGCTGCCGAAGGCTGAGCGCGTGGAGGACATCGTCACGGTCATGCAGGCGGGTGCCGCGCGCTTGCTGCCGCTGATCGAAACTGCTGCAGGTCTTGCGGCGGCTATGCAGATTGCATCAGCACCCGGTGTGCAATGCCTGGCGTTCGGCAGCATCGATTTCCAAGTCGATCTTGGTATGCGCGAAGCCACGGAGGACGATCTGATCGTCTTCCGCTCGCAGTTGATACTCGCTTCGCGGCTTGCCGGAATTGCTGCGCCGATTGACGGCGTCACGACATCGATTGATGACACGGAGCGTCTGCGCATCGATGTGGCGCGTGCGCGGCGCCTGGGCTTCGGCGGCAAGTTGTGCATCCATCCTCGACAAGTCGCAGAGGTCCATCGCGGATTCGCGCCCGACGCGGCGGCCGTTGTGTGGGCGCGCAGAGTCGTGGCCGCCGCAGCGGACGGCGCGGTCGTCACCGTAGACGGAAAAATGGTGGACAAACCCGTACTGCTCCGCGCCGAGGCGATCTTGCGCGAGGCACAGCTCTGATCGGCCGGTTACCGCAGGCCGCGAACGAACGACGGATCTCATGCGGACTTTCTTAGCTCGGCTTTTACAGAGAATTGTGGTTATGAATACCGGAATGCATAAATCCCAGCTTGCCGGGATGATCGAGGCAACTCTCTCGATCGATCCGTCGGCCCCGGCGCTGGAGTTTGAGAAACGCTGGCACACCTGGGGTGAGATCGGCGCCGCGGCCAAGTCGCTCACGGACCTGCTGGATGGATTGGGTCTGGGCGCCGGTGCTCGGGTTGGCACGTTGCTGCGCAACCGGCCTGAGTTCGTGTCAGTTCTGGTCTCCCTGTTTTCATCCGGGCGTTGTCTCGCAACTTTGAATGCACATGCACCTGACGAAGCGTTGGGGGCGGACATCGAGTGCGTGCAAAGTCCCGTTATCGTGGGGCTGGCGGCGGATTTGGCGCGGCCCAAGGTTCGTGAAGCGATAGCGCGCTCAGGAGCTGTAGCACTGATGCTGACGGGTGACTCGGCGAACCCTATTGCTCAGGATCCAGCGTTGCCAGGCAATCGTGCCCGTTGGTCCAAGATCTCTGCGCCGGAGATCGCGATCGAAATGCTCACGAGCGGAACCACGGGAGCGCCGAAGCGGATCCCGCTCCCTTATCCGAACTTCGAGAAAGCGCTCATCGGAGCGGCAAAGTTCGAGAAGGGTCGTACTACCTCGGATGCTCCCAAGCTGCGCGGCGGCGTTCAGATCGTCTCAGCGCCGATCGCGCATATTGCCGGCGTGACAGCTGTCATGAATAACATTCTTGCTGGCCGCCGCGTCTGTCTCCTTGAGAAATTCACCGTTGAAGGCTTCCGTGATGCGGTCGTCCGCCATCGTCCCAAGGTGGCCGGTGCTCCGCCGTCAGCGCTGCGGATGATTATGGACGCTGATATTCCGCGTGAAGATCTCTCCAGCTTGGTCGCTTACCGCACCGGTACCGCGCCACTCGATCCCGCCTTGGCCGACGCCTTCTACGAACGCTACGGCGTACCTGTCCTGCAGAATTACGGTGCGACGGAGTTTGCAGGTGGCGCGGCCGGCTGGACGCTCGATGACTTCAAGCTGTTCTGGACGCATAAGCGGGGCAGTGTAGGGCGTGTCAATCCGGGTGTGGAGGCGAGGATCGTGGATCCTGAGGCGGGGGAGGAGATTGCTCGTGGAAGCGAGGGCCTTCTCGAGATGCGCGGGGCCAACATCGGCGATGGAAAGACCTTCGTCCGTACGACCGATCTTGCTGTTCTGGACGAGGACGGCTTTCTTTTCATCAAGGGCCGCCACGACAACGCAATCATTCGAGGAGGTTTCAAGATCCTCCCGCACGATCTCATCAAAGTACTGGAACAACACCCAGCGATTCGGGAGGCCGGCGTCGCCGGTATTCCGGATGCGAGACTTGGGCAAGTCCCCGCGGCTGCCTACATCGTGAAGGCAGGCGCTACACCGCCGACCGAGGACGAGCTCAAGTCCTTTTTGCGCACGCGCCTAATGCCGTATCAGATACCAGTGCTTCTCAAAGCCGTTGAAGAGCTGCCGCGGACGCCGTCCATGAAGATCAGCCAGCCTGCTCTCAAGGCATTGCTGGAGCAAGATGCAGCGACGCGGTGATCTGATCGAGCAGATGGCTCCCGAAGCTGGACGGGCAAATCGAGGAGCCACTAAGAGCTATTATGATTAGGAGTGCCGCGGGCCTGTTCGAGATCTTCTAGCGGCCAGTCGGATTGGGGATTCGTCGCGAGAGTTTGCGATCAATCGCTGTGGCGTCTTAAGCGCCAAACAAGTTGACGGCCAGGAAAATTAACATCTATTATTTAAATATTAGTTTGCGGTCGAGGCTTCCCAGCATGAGAGATGCCCCGGCGGGCTAGTGATCGGGCCTCGCCATCCGGGTGGCCCAGTTCGGTTCCCTTAGCAATCATCGATGCCATGTCGGTGAGGAATTCCGGTAACATCTTTTTCAAATCACGCTAGCAAGAGTAAGGAGTCACCCATGTCAGTAGAAGGCAAGTGGACGGTTACGATCAAGAGTCCGATGGGGCCCATGGAGTCAATCGTGGTGCTGCAAAGCGTCAACGGCGCACTGACCGGCACGCAGTCGGGACAGGGCGCGACGAGTGAAATCAGCGAAGCGAAAGTCGATGGCGGCAACATCTACTGGGTCAATCACGCGACCACGCCAATGAAGATGAAGCTCGAATTTTCCGCGGCCATCGAGGGCAATCAGATGACCGGCAAAGTCAAGGCCGGCATGATGGGCTCGTTTCCATTCACCGGCGTTAAGGCGTCCTAAGCCCGTATTTCTCGCTGTCGAAGCCCCCGTTTCTCAAAGCTTCGATGGCGGGAAGCGAACTGCTAGCGCCCGCTTCGCGACGCGTATACCGTCGGGCGTTCGTAGAGCATGCCTCTTTTCGGCGCTGCAAGATAAGCGAACAATCAGCCGATTGACGCTCCAAATGGGCATACGTTCCGGTGTCCGAAATTCGTGGGTAAGCTCGGAAAGTCGAGCGCATCTATCAAGCCCGATACAGCACCTGGGCATAGGCGAGACTCGATATCAATCAACGCCGCATGCATTCAGCCATCGGTACCAGATTTCAGCCTCACGGCAGCGTAAAGTTGTATACGTCGAATCGAAGCAGGGGCCTTACTCTGATTGCAGGATCATAGTGTTATAACTATCCGAGCCCGTCTCGATTCGATCTGCAAAGTGAGGCTTTAACGTCCCCGGCGTGTAGCAATAAGCCGGAATACGAGGGCCGCTGTTCCAAGGAAAGTTTTGCGAACAATCAAATCAGCAAAGCGCGGTGGTTCGCGACCACGGAGATTTCGATTATTTTGGCAGGGATGGTCTGGGCTGCCGACGGAGATGTCATTTTTTTAGGAAAGCTCAATAATAAGCACTACAGTTTAATATTCGATATTCAGTGGAATTTTCGTCGCGCCTTGGCGCAGGCCCGTGCAGCTGACAAAGTAGTAAACGACTCCGGTCTTTTTCAGCTTGGGCTTTACCGTGATCGATCCGCCGGTTGCCACGTCGCTGCGCAGAGATCCATCGCTGCTGCTTAACGCGCAGCCTTGCGCACCAGTAGATGACCAACTTAACGTCGCTGTCCGCTTGCCAAAAAAATGGTGGACCGCTGTCGGAACCACGCTCGCTGTAACCTGCGGAACTGCACCGCTGCCCCAACCGTCGGGCGGTGGCAGCGGCAGTTTAAATAGTGCCCCCTCATTGTTGTCCCCGCCATATAGCGACGTGCCATAGAGGTTACCGTCACTTCCAAACACCACGCCGTTGGGACTGCTCGGGTCACCAAAGTTCGCTCCAAAGTAATATAGAGTCGTGATGGTCCCGCTCGGAGTCATCTTGAATATTGAACCACCACTGAATGGGCCACCCAGCGTCGTTCCGTAAAAATCGCCGTCGGACGCTTTAGCAAGCGCCTGATTCGAGTAACCATCTTCCTGCGTGGCCAAGACTTCGAGTTGTCCTTCTTTGGTAAAACTGAAGATTTCACGGTTGTAGGGAATATAAAGTTTGCCATTATCGCCTTCGATTAATGTGCCGTATGGCGCTTCGTAGGTAAACGGATATACGACTGTCAGATCTCCAGCAGGTGTCAACTTATACAGTGATCCCGCTGCGCCCGGATCGCCATTGCCACCACCGCGACCTGTGATGCCGTACAAATTCCCATCACTGGCGTAAGTCAGGCCGGAGTTGGGAAGATCACCTGAAGTTGCCGCCGTCGTTCCGAAGCGGTAAAGAACGCTGAACGTGCGATCAAGGGCAATCTCGAACACGGTACCGCCGTTGGGTTGTCCCCCTGAACTCGTCGTGCCGTAAAGATTTCCGGTCCTATCCCGCGTCAAAGTGAAATATGGGAACGCGCCCTCCGGATAAAATCCGCTTGCATTTGCCGCGGCGAATGAGTGCACTATGGAGAACTGACCGGTAAATGTGATACGAAACACCACGCCTTCGCCACCGGTACCTCCCGAATAAGTGGTGCCATATAAGGCACCGTCGGCGCCTTCGATCACTCCGCCAAGAGGACCAACGCCATCTGCGTTAGTGTAACTAGGGCCGGGAATCGGCGAAAATGAATGAAGTGTTGTTGCGCTGCCGTCGACTTCGACGCGGAATATTGATCCTTCGCCGTTGCTTCCACCATTTGCATCAGTTCCGTAGAAGTGTCCATCGCTCGCCAGATAAAGCGAACTGAACTCATTTTCAGGTTGTGAAATGGAAGGTGGCAGCGGCGTGGTCACTATTGCGGAGTAAATATCAGCCCGTGCAATGCGCGCATCTCCGCAGGCCAATAACAGACTGAATACGATGCTGAATGGCCGCCGAGAAAATCGATTCGATGTCATTTCAAGTTCTTCAAATCCATGTTGCAGAATGGGCGGTGACGTCAGGACACGGGTTTCGAAAGAACAGCGAGTGCTTTATGACAGACTCGCGCTCGCTTTTGTGACCTACGCCGCATATTCTGGCAAAAGAGAATTACATATTTCGGTATTCGGCTGTTGCATCAGCATACTCAATGAGGATTCGGGATGGAAAACCCCACCACGAAGCATTTTGAACAAATTATGTTAGACGACGGCGAATCGCTAGCAAAGGCATCCTCCCGCGTTGCGCGGAGCAGAATCCACGGATGCAGAATAGCTGAACGCACAATAATCGTGGCAGCCACCTCCGTCTCCTTTTGTACCGCTCCCGCGATTGATGCGGCGGTTGTGCCGGTGACATCTGAATTGCAAATAAGCGATGTCGATGTTTCGACAGGCAATGTGGCAATTGCACGCGACGCTGTAGGCGACTTTGTCGTGGCCTGGATTGCGCCACTCGATAGGGGCAGCACCATCAATACCGTCTATCTGCGCCGTTACGATGCGCAAGGAACTCCGATCAGTACGGCCGTACCCGTAGCAGGTGCCGATTGCGCTGCCAGCGTCGCGCTGGCGATGGATGCCGACGGGGATTTCGTTGTGGCGTGGCCAGCGGCCTGTGCTTCCAGTAAATCCTGGAACGTTGAAGCACAGAGCTACAATGCCGACGGCACCCAAAACGGAAGCATGATTGATGTGGGAAGCCAGTCTCGATCAATCAGCGTCAGTGTGGCCATGGACGACCAGGGTGATTACGCCGTTGCGTGGACCAACAACAAGATCGTGTTTGCCGCCTTTTACTTCATTCTTGAGCACGGCTCAGTATACGTCAGAGCTTACGGCGCCGATGGGACCGCCAAGACAAAAGCGATTGAGGTCGACAAATCATCCTCTCATCTAACGGGCTATGGGAATATCCAAGCAGCCGTCGCAATGAATGCATCCGGCGACTTTACAGTCGCATGGAACCACACTGTGAACAACTCAGGTTCCGTTCTTGCGCGACGTTTCAACCAAAATGGTCAATTTTCTGACCCCGTGCAATGGGTCGAGCATGTTCACGGAGCGGGGACGCAATTTCAATTTCGCGCACCCTCGATCGGCATGGATTCTAGTGGCGACGCCGTCATCGCCTGGGGCAGCGAATTTGAGAGCGAACTGCGGTTTTACGGCGCCTCCGGATCGCCTGTCACACCGGCTTTCTATCCGCCGATTGATGGCGCGGGTTTCAATCCTTTAGCGTCGGCGGCTGTTGCCATGAATAACGACGGGACGGCTTTAATGTCATGGGCGGTAGGCTCTTACGACATCACTAGGCCTATCAATCTTCTGTATCAAAATGCGGGCCAGTATTACGCTGTTGATGGAACCCCAATTGATGCGCCTTTTGCAATCGGTTCGAACGCTATGGGTGCTGTGTCCACCGCCCTCGACGCGAGCGGCGCACTGGCTGCCGCATGGATTGATCCGAACGGAGCGATCGAGGCACAGCTCTTCTCAGCTCCCTGAGATGTCGGCCGGGAATGGGCAAGTGTGCATCCATGGTCTTGAGGCTGAAATGACAGTCGGTCATTGTGGGCCGACGGGGTAACAAAATAATGAAGTATTCAAGTCAGCACTTGCGGCCGTTCATTCTCTTTGCCGGCATTGCCCTCTCACCTACGGCCTTCGCAGTTGCGTTGGCTCCCGCCACGCCGGTTGGCGCGCCGATTGTCGTCGGGTCATTGCGCAATGTCGATAGCTGGGGAGCGCCGTCGATCGCAAGCGATGCCGCGGGCAACTTCGTAGTCACCTGGATGGATTTGTCTGAATCGCTGGTCGCACGCCGTTATCATGCCGACGGTACGCCCGTGGGCGACGCCTTTACGGTGCGCGCCTCGCCGCCAAATGATGACGGGCATTACCTGGACTACTCGCCTCATGTCGCAATGAACGCATCTGGAGGTTTCGTCATTGCATGGTACGAGCGGGACCCGGGCTTACACATAAGCCTGATCAAAATTCCGATAGCGGGGCCGGTCTTCTGGTACAACTCCAGTCGCGTCGAACTCCATGTACAGAGCTATGGAAGCAACGGTCAATCGCTCAGTGGCGATATCGTGACGGCGCGCTTTCGGACGACCGATGCAATTGCGGCGACGCCGAGCGTGGCCATCGATGCAGCTGGTGACTTTGCCCTGAGCTGGGTGGAAGACTTGTCCACCATTGAGGTGAGAATTGGCGAGGAACCCTGGTACACGTTCCAAAGCATCGTGCACGCCAATTCCTATTCTCCTTCCGGAAAGCCTCTGCGCCGCTTGCCGATGACGGTGGATACGCGTAGCGGCGCTGGATTAGGAACGTATCTTGGTACGGTGGGTATGTTGATCGGCGGCGACGGTATCGCGATGGACGCTGCCGGGAACTTCAGCGTCGTCTGGGAAACCTTCTCCTTTGGCGATAAACCGGCAACGATCTACGTGCGCAGCTATAGTCTCAGCGGTCGTCCGCTAGGCAGTGTTACTCAAGCCAATATCGGCGTGGTATCGCTCTCATTTACCCCGCTGATTTCGATGAACGAGTCTGGCCGCTACGCGGTGGCTTGGGGATGTGTGGTGTATTCAACCTGTTTGCGCGCATTTGCGCCCGGCGGCACCCCCGCAACCGGGGAGATCAACGCCACTGACGACGTTTCGATAATTTATTATTTGCTTCCGGCCATCGCCATAGGCCAGGACGGCAGCATGGTCATGGCGGAATCGCAACCCAATGGTCAAACCCTGATGCGTCTGTTTTCAGCCGACGGTGCGCCGAAAAGCGCGAGTACGCCGCTGCCTATCGCCGATATGACGCGCACGGATCCGGTTAGTGTAACTCTGGACCCAACCGGTGCTGCGCGCGTGGCCTATGCCGGCACTTATGATCCCGCGCTGTCGACACAGCCCTTGTTGGTTCAGCAATACGTTCATCCCTGAAGATCATCCGTGGTCACCAACGGTTGCGTCGCAACGCAAAAAGGCGCTCGTCTTCAGAAAGTGAGGACACGGCTGTTGTTAAATTGCTTGGAATCCGTCGCTTGCAAACAATCGAAAATGATTGCTAATTGTCGAATGGGGTAGGGCGACAATCCGCCTTATCGTGGACGGCTCCATATTGCGACAGAACCCATTTAACTTCCTGAAGCCAACAAAACCTCGGCAGGCAGCGGCATGAATTCCGGCGGATCCTTCATGAAGTAAGCTTCGCCCACGGTCATCGGAGCATCTGGCTCTCCAATATACCGCGCGAACTTTTGTCCTTCATATGCGGCTGCCGCCCAGGGTCTTGCGGCGAGCGCATCTCCAACGGTGTATAACTGCGCGATCTTGCCCGCGAGCTCCTTGGCCAGCACGCTTTGAGGTATGCGGCTAGTCGACAGTACGACCGCATCGACGTCCTCGATTGTCCGCTCCTCTTCGGAATACACGTCGTATACAGTCACGATGTGATTTCCAATGCTTTTGATATAAGTGGTTGGCGCAATAGAGACACCCGCCGCCCGGAGACGCTTCATGATGAACCGAGACTCGTGAGCATCCACAAGCCGCGCCGATATAGGAGCGAAACCCGGTGTTAAATATTGGACAGTAGCGCCCGCTCTGGCTAGCACTTCGGCAGTTCCCAAACTGGTGTTCAGCCCTTCGCAATCGAGTAACACGATTTTCCCTGACGGTTTGGCAGTCCCAAGAAGGATGTCTTCAGGCCGGTAAACGAATGGCCGCTCATGTCCGGGGATATCGGCGTCGAGAAAATAGCTGCGTCCGCCTCGACTGTAGAGGGCTCCAGTGGCAACGACGACCGCATGCGGATTTTCGCGCAGGATTGCATCAGCTGTAGCCTCGGTTCCTATGCGAATTCTCACGCCCAGGCGTTTGAGTTCACGCTCCCACCACTCGATAGCCTTGTGGAAGTATTCGCGCCCCGGTAAATCCGCCCAAAGGGCGAGCGCGCCGCCGAGGGTGTTACGTGCTTCCAAGAGCGTGACGTTATGTCCCTTAAGGGCGCTCACTCGCGCGGCTTCAAGCCCCGCCGGGCCAGCACCGACGACGATCACTTTTACTCTTTCCGACGCCTGGTGAAACGTGTCCACGCCCCAGAGCCGCTCGCGATAGCTGGCAGGATTGATTGTGCAACCTTGCGCTCCGTCAGCGATTGCAGCGACGCACCAGTTGCAGGCGATGCAAGTTCGGCTTTGCTCTTCCTTGCCTTCGTACGCGTTCTTAACGAGCTCCGGCTCGGCAATGAGTGCGCGCGCTGCGCCAACCATATCGCAGACGCCGGCTTCGATTGCCGCCTCGCCATAGGCGATCGAAGTCAGTCGGCCCAACACGCTGAGGACGGGAACCTCTCCTGCCGCGCTCCGAACCGCCTCGACGTAGGGACGGTATACATGCGGTTCCACGTATACCGGTGGCATGCCCAGATAAAACTGGTTTGGCTCGATAGAAATGTCGAGATCGACAAAATCGAGAAGTCCTTCGTCACAAACCGTGTTCAGCACCTCATGCGCGTATCGGGTGTCATAACCGCCTGGAAGCAGCTCGTCACAATTGAAGCGCATTCCGACCGCCAATTCGCCTTTCGCAGCCTCGCGGCATACCTCCAGTCCTTCGCGGAGAAAGCGCATGCGGTTTTTCAGGTTTCCGCCATATTCATCCGTTCGCCGATTGAAATAGGGCGAGATGAATTGCTCGAACAATCCGCCGTGTGACGCATGGAGCATCACGCCATCTAATCCGGCTTCGCGGAGATTGACGACCGACTGGCCGAAGGCGTCGATCATTGAGCGGATTTCGTCCTTGTCCATTTCGTGCGTCGATACCGTCTTGTTAGCAACCCCGTATTGAACGACTGACGCTCCAAGGGAGGGAGCCGGCGGGCTCATCGGTTGCCACTGCCCATAGCTGCCCCACCAGTACAAAAGCTGACCGAAGATTTTGCCGCCCGCTTCGTGTACGGCGTCCGCCATGGCCCGAAACGACGGGATGTTTTCACGCGGAAAAGGTGACGACTGAAGGTTTCTGCCCCGAGGATGCGCAGTCATGCTCGGAATCACTAAACCGCAGCCCCCCTCTTTTACGCGGGCACTAAGGTAGTGGGCCAGGTCGCGAGACGGCTTGGTGCCGACGCTCAAGGCGGAGGCGTTTGGGGAAAAGTAGAAGCGGTTCGGAATCTCAACCGGTCCAAGCCTAATCGGGTTAAATATGCGGGGATATTTTGCATGCATGGTGATCGACACCTATTTTGTTTCTTCCTAGCCCACGGGCAAAGTGTAGTTTGTATGGTTTTAATTATCACCTGGAGCGTTTCAATAACAAAACGCCGTCAACTCTCTGTCGGCTCGGGACGTCCGTCGGGAATATGTGGACTACCGCGATTGCAGCGCAGCGATCAGTCAGACTCGACCTCAGCTGCTTCCTTGCCGCTCCTTCAATACTGCTACCTGGAGCATGGAATCCAAGAGGAGCTTCTTCAGTCGTCGGTTTTCATTCTCCAACGCATTCAGACGCTGAGACTCCGTCGTGCTTTTTTGTCCAACGCCGGACTCCGACCGTCTGCCTGTGTGATCGCCGCCATGCAGCTTTTCGCTGACGGCCTCTCGCGGAAGAAGCCCGTGCAAGAACAATTGCACGCAATAGCGGGTATGCCTGTCAATGGCCGCATCATCCAGAACCATACCCCAAGCGGTCATAGTGGCGGGCCCGCATACGACCAGATAGAGAAAAGCGACCGCAGCTTCTTCGGCATCGGCCATTGCAGTGGCGCCGGACGAAACGCGGCGCCGAAAAAGGTCGGCGAGATAAGTGATCGTGCGCTCGGTGCCGTGGCGGTAAGTGTAGACGCCGATTTCGGGTGTTCGGACTGACTCGGCATTGGTGATCCGCAGCAACCTCAGACCTGCGGGGCTCATGATGTTCGCGACCAGGATCTGACCCACACGCAACAGCGTTTCCTCGAAGTCATCGCTTTCTGCGCCCCGCAGCTGCGCGACGGGAACAATCCATTCTTCGATTGCACGCTGCAGTGCTGCCTTGAAAAGCGCTGTCTTGTCCTTGTAACGGAGATAAACCGTTCTTTTCGCCATTCCGGCTGAGCTCGTAATGGCGTCGATCGACGTCCGCTCGAATCCGTTTTCGAGAAAAAGGTCCAGCGCTTTGTCGAGCAGCTCGGCATTGCTGAGCGTAGGCCGGCCGCGCGCCCGGCGGGCCTTTGTCTTAGGTTTTTTGCCCTCTCGGCTGTGAACCGCTTGGTCTTTCAAAGTCATCAAGTCCCCGCACGAGCTGACACAAGGTTATCGGTTATCGCAAAAAATCTCTCTTCTATATTGAAACGATACGGGTGACAATATAAGCTTACAGCAATTGCGCTCAGAGGACGACCGAAGCTGCTTCGATTCGGCGAGCCGGCCGCAGTATGGATGGGAGTGAAAAATGGTGCTCAAGGTGGTCGACTCGACGTCCCGCATTGGAACCGAAATCAAGACTGATTTGGATACGCTGTTAAGCGGTAAGGCATCTCGGAACATCAGGGACCTGCTCGTCGAGCGCGGCGTGATCGTGATCCGCGACGTAGAAATGAGCGATGTACAACAGCGCGCTTTTACCAAAACGATCGGCGATCTGCGCCTCGGCACCGTCAAATCGGAAGGCGAGGCCGGCCTGCTAAAGGTGACTCATGACAAGAAGGAAAATCCGGTCTATGCCGAGTTCTTCCCAGGTACATTCTTCTGGCACATGGATGGCACGTACGATCAGGTGCCGCCCTTCGCCACTGTCTTAACCCCTCGAGTCCTTTCCCCGACCGGCGGCCAGACTGAATTCGCCAACACCTACGCGGCTTATGAAGACCTGCCGGATGACGAGAAAACCTTCCTCGAAACGCTGCAGGTCGTCCACTCTATGGCATCTGCGATGTGGCCCGCGTATGACGATGTGACAGAAGAACAGCTTTCCCTGTGGCGCAGCTACCCGATACGCAGCCATCCTTTGGTTTGGCGGCACCGCTCAGGCCGCAAGTCGTTGGTACTCAGCACATCGGCTTCGCATGTCGTCGGCATGCACCTGGCAGAAAGCTACGATTTGCTGCGGCGCCTTATGGCTTGGGCGACAAAACCCGAATTTGTCTACCGGCACGAATGGCGCTTGAACGACATCGTGATTTGGGACAACACCGGAACCATGCACCGCGTGAAGCCCTACGACATCAATTGCGGGCGCCGGCTGCATCGCTTCACTTTGGACGGCGAAGAGCCGGTCACTGCGGCAACCACGTGAAAGACCGTGATGCCTAGCGTAGGTGACGATAGATGACAGAGATATCCGGAAGAGTGGCTCTGGTCACTGGCGGCGGGAGTGGCATCGGGCGCGCCCTGGCCTTAGCTCTGGCCACCGAAGGAGCGTCTGTCGTCATTGCCGACATTCTGGCGGACACTGCTGAGGTCGTCGCGAATGACATAAAGAAGGCGGGCGGCAACGCCGTGGCCGTGGCCTGCGATGTTTCTGATCGAACTTCCGTTCAGCGGATGAGGACCGAAGCGACAGCCGCTTTTGGCCGCCCGGTCTCGCTCCTATTCGCCAATGCCGGCGCGACCTCCTTCGAGCGACTGACCGATATGTCGGAAAACGACATCGATTGGATCATTCAGGTCAATCTGATGGGCGTTACCAACTGCCTGACGGCTTTTTATCCCGACATGATCGCCGCCCGTGAAGGGCATCTTTTTGCGACGGCGTCCATGGCTGGCCTTCTGCCGGGTTGGGTTCCGTATCACGCACCGTACTCGGCCGCGAAGCTTGGTGTGGTGGGAATGATGCTGAACCTGCGCATCGAAGCAGCAGAGTTCGGTGTGGGCTGCACCGTGCTGTGCCCAGGCGGCGTGCAGAGCGGAATGAAGGCGAACAATGCGCGCTACCGTCCCGCGCGATTCGGCGGGCCGGGCGAAGGAGAGGTCAAGGTTCCGGACGGATTCTTCGCGCACGCGAATCTGAAGTTCCGTCCGCCTGAAGGCGTGGCGCAGATGGTTTTACAGGCCATCAGGAATAACCGCCCGATGGTGGTGACCGACGGAACTATGCGGGACGTCTTCATGGACACCTATGTGAAGGTGGCGTTGGAAGCCTTCGACGACGTCGACGCCTTCGATAGCGCCGGACCGCTCAAGCACGATGACCGTGCCGTGAAATCGTGACGTTGGGCCGGTCAATATCGATCAATTTTTAGGAGAAGCTAACCATGCAAGTGGGATTACAACTGTCATATCAGAATTTCCATGGTATTTCCGACGCCGACATGTTCAGGACGGAAACGAAGTTGGCCATCGAAGCCGAGGCGATGGGATTCGACTTCGTCGCACCGGTCGAACATCACTTTACGGACTATGCAATGTGTCCGGACAATGCTCAGGTGCTGGCTTATATCGCGGCGAAGACGAAAACCATCAAGCTCATGCCGGGCGCGTTCATCCTGCCCTGGAACGATCCGCTCCGCGTAGTGGAAAAGGCCATTCTCCTCGACATCTTGAGCGAGGGGCGCGTGATTGTCGGCATGGGCAGAGGTTTGTCGCGTACCGAGTTCAACGGATTTCGTGTCGATATGGCCAATTCGAGGGAGATGTTCGATGAGGCCGCCGAGATTATTGTGCGAGGACTCGAAACCGGTTTTGTGGAAGCCGATGGAAAGTACTTCAAGCAGCCGCGAGTGGAAGTTCGTCCACGACCGGAAGCATCCTTTAAAAATCGCACCTATATGGTGGGCATGTCGCCCTCATCGGTTGAAGTGGCGGGGCGGCTGGGTCTGGGAACGCTTAAGTTCTCGAACGGTCCGTGGAAAGACGCAGTGAAAGAAGTAGATCTGTACCGGAAGATCTACACGCAGCATCACAGTCGCGAGGCGCCGCCATTTATCATTTGCGATTTTCTGGTCTGTTTCAATAACAAGAAGAAGATCAAAGAGTATGCGAACACATATTTCCGCAAATACTACGAGTCGGTATGTTCACACTACGAGTTGGGCGGCGCGCACTTCGCTCAGATGCCCTCTTACTCGAAATACGCGGAAATGGGAAAGAGAGCAAATGAAGTCGGCGCCGACAAGGCCTACCAAGACTATATTGAATCCAATCTCATCGGCACGCCGGAAGAGGTTTGGGAGCTTCATCTGGCTCGCCGGGAACTCGTCGGAGACTACGACATCACTTTAAATGTCAGTTACGGCGGCATGCCTTTTGAGGACTCCTGGGAGCAGATCAAGCTTTTCGCCGACAAAGTTCTTCCGAAGCTCAAAGGCTAACTGGCCGCTAACAGGCCGTCGAAAAATCCTTTGAACTATTTATGGAGCCTGAAAGGGCAGGGACGCGCACCGGGTAGAAGAGTGCTCGGATACGAAGGTTCTGCTGCATATCGTTGCGGCAGCAGATGCCTTCGCCGAGAGTTGGACGATGTGATCAGCCGGCGACGAAAACTGTACATGCCAAGTGATGGGCACAAAGTCCTGACAGATGGGCGCAAATTATCGGAACCGTGATTTTATCTTTTGGCATAGTTGTGCGTACTGAGTAGTTACACCGCGGACAATTCACCGCGTGAGGAACTCGTGCTGGCTCTAAATGGGGAGTTGTCCATATGTCTGTTGATACTGCGAAAGAGAGCGTTGTAGAGCTGGATCTGAGCGATCTCGATAAATGGGTCGGCAAGCGTGTTGTCTTCAACGAATTCTGGAACCCCTGCAATGAGACGGACATCCGCCGCTGGGTGCAGGCCATGGACTATCCCAACCCGATTCACTGGGATGAGGAATTCGCAAGAGCGTCAAAGCTTGGCGGCATTGTTGCGCCGCAGTCCTTCGCCGTGGCCATGGATTATGGCCATGGCTGTCACCCCGCCTGTATCGGCAAAATTCCGGGTTCGCATCTGATCTTTGGCGGTGAGGAATGGTGGTTCTACGGCTTTGGTATCCGCCCGGGCGACAAGCTGTTCCAGGAGCGCCGCTTCGACGGGTACAAGGTTGCCGACACCAAATTCGCGGGGCCCACCGTGTTTACCCGCGGCGACACCGTGCATCGCAATCAAAATGGCGCCTTGGTCGCCAAAGAACGTGCAACCGCAATTCGGTATCTCATTTCAGAAGCGATCAAGCACGGAATGTACGACAAGCAACAGCGCACGCCCAAGAATTGGACAGCCGCGGAGCTCGAGGAAATCCAGCGCATCCGTATGGACTGGATCCTCTCCAATCGCGAAGGCAGGTCGCCGCGCTACGAAACCGTAAACGTCGGCGACAAGCTGCCGCAACGCGTGATCGGACCGCACAGTCTCGTCAGCTTTGCCTTGGAATACCGCGCTCACCGCCAAAACATTTGGGGCACCTGGCGCTGGAATCCGCCCGAAGGTGTCCACGATCCAGCCAAGGAAGATGCCGGGTTCGCCAAGGATATGACCTACGATTACGACGCAGTCAGAATCGATCCACGCAAGAAGGACGGGCTGTACTACGGCCCTTCCAGCGGTCACATCAACGCCGATAAGGCGGAGAAGATCGGCATGGGCGGCGCCTACGGTTATGGTTCCTCGATGAACGCCTGGTTCCATGACTACATCGCGTACTGGGCCGGCCACGACGGCTATATCTGGCACTCGGCGACGCAGTTCCGCAGTCCGGCCTTCGAGGGTGACGTCACTTTTGTCGATGGCGAAGTGATCGAAAAAATCGACATGTCGCCTTATGGCATGCCGGTGGTCCAGGTGCGAGTGAAGATGACAACTCAGACTGGCGAAATCATTCTGACCGGCAAGGCGGAAGTCCAGGTTCCTTTCTAGAGTTTAAACGCATGAGCAATCCGCAGCAGATGTCGATCGTCCACGGGATCCCGCTGCAGAATGAGCCGGGCCTGGGTTCGCTGACGATTCCAGGCTATCTGCGCGACGTAAGCTCGCGCTTTGCGGAACGCGAAGCGCTTGTCATGCACACACCGAGCAGCGTGGAGCGCTGGACCTATGCCACGCTGTGGCAGAAATCTGTCGAAGTGGCCAAGGCGCTGATCGCCTGCGGTGTGGGCAAGGATAGCCGCGTCGGCATCCTGATGACCAATCGTCCGGAATATCTGGCGGCCTTATTCGGCACGGGTCTCGCGGGCGGTGTGTCAGTTGCGCTCAGCACGTTCTCCACCGCAGATGAGCTGCAGTATCTGCTGAATGCTTCGAGTGTTTCGGTTCTGCTGTTCGAAGGCCGTGTGCTGAAAAAAGATTTTGGCGCTGTCCTCGCCGACCTCGAACCGCTGATCAGCGCTGCGCTACCGGGTCAGATTCGGTCCACCAAGTTCCCTTTCCTGCACCATCTGGTGCGGCTTGATTCGGCGGCCGGGGACAGCTCCGAAGGCGACGCCCTGGCGTCGTCCTTCGTACCCTGGAGCGATTTCCTCGCGAGGGGTGGTGACATCCCCGATGCCATGGTTAACGCGCGCGCGGCGGCGGTGACGCCTGCCGACGCGGGCGGCCTGTTCTTCTCCTCCGGCACGACCAGTCTTCCCAAGGGCATCCTCCACGCACAACGGGCTTTCGCCATCCAGTGGTGGCGTTACCCGTACCTGATGAACGTGGATGGCGTGGTGCGCAGTTGGACCGGCAACGGCTTCTTCTGGTCCGGCAACATTGCAATGACCGTGGGTGTGGCGCTCTCGACCGGTGGTGCGGTTGTCCTGCAGCCGTACTTTGTGCCGGAGATGGCGCTGAAACTGATGGAAGTCGAGCGCGTCAATTTCCTGTCCGGCCGCCCGCATCAATGGGCGCGGCTGCAGGCGGCAGCCAATTGGATGACTGCCGATCTCAGCAGCTTGCGCTACATCACGAGAATGGACCTATTACTGACGCATCCGACGGTGAAGACAGACTGGCGCGTGCCTATGGCCTACGGCGCCACCGAAACCATGACGATCAACACGTCAGATGCCGCCAATACTACGCCCGAAGAAAAGGCTGGCAGTTTCGGCATGCCATTGGCCGGCAATATCCTGAAGATCGTCGATCCGGAATCCGGGGCCGTGGTCCCTCGCGGCAGTCGCGGTGAGGTCTGCATCAAGGGGCCGACGCTCATGCTGGGCTACATCGGCAAGACCACCGAGGAAACCTTCGACGACGAAGGCTATTTTCACACGGGTGACGGCGGCTATGTCGACGACGTCGGCCGCTTCTATTGGGAAGGGCGCCTCACAGAGATCATTAAAACTGGTGGTGCCAATGTCTCTCCGCTGGAGATCGACGGTATTCTAGCCACTTACCCTGGCGTCCGTCGCGCTCAGACCGTGGGCGTCCCACACGACACGCTGGGCGAGATGGTGGTGTCCTGCATCGTACCGCAGGAAGGCGGGGCGATCGATGGCGAAGCAGTCCGTCGATTCCTCAAAGACCGACTGGCCAGCTACAAAGTGCCGCGCTGCGTTCTCGTGTTGCGCGAGGATGAGGTCGCAGTGACCGGCAACGGCAAGGTCAAGGCCGCTGAGTTGCAGCAGCTCGTCGTGCGGCGGTTGAAAGCTCAACCTGCCGCAATGAACTGAATGACCATGCTACGGAAGCAGTGCGAGAGTCCTGATGAAAATGCGGTGATAAATCGGAGCGACCATGGCTGTTAAAGAGCAAAGCAGAGTTGCTTTCGTGACGGGTGCCAGTTCTGGAATCGGACGTGCGACCGCCGAGGTGCTGGTCAGGAGTGGGTATGCCACTGTGCTGGTGGATCGCAATGAAACAGCGGGCCGCGCTGTTGAAGCGCAGTTACTCCACTTTGGAGAATGTGTTTTCGTCCGCTGCGATGTAACCGATGAGCACGCTGTACATCTTGCAGTTGAATCTACCGTAAAAACCTACGGTCGCTTGGACGCAGCTTTTAACGCTGCAGGTATCGATGGAGAAAAAGGGTCTACCGCAGAGTGCAGCACGGAAAACTGGAACAAAGTTCTTGCGATAAATCTCACAGGGGTATGGAATTGCCTGCGCTACCAGATACCGCAAATGCTAAAAAATGGCGGCGGTACCATAGTTAACTGTGCCTCTGTTGCCGGACTTGTTGGCGCTCCGTACTTACCCGCTTATGTTGCCGCCAAGCACGGCGTCGTTGGGCTGACTAAAGCGGCTGCACTGGAGTATGCCAGGCAGGGTATTCGTGTAAATGCCGTCTGTCCAGCATTCATCGACACCCCCCTGTCGCGGGAATCTTTGACTCCTGAACACACAGCGGCCTTGATTGCGGAGTGCCCAATCGGACGACTTGCTCAAGCCGACGAGGTCGCTACAACAGTTAAGTGGCTGCTCACCAATGACAGCAGCTTTGTCACTGGCCAAGCTGTGGCAATTGATGGTGCGTGGACTGCGCGCTGAACGATTTACAGACTACTGAAGACTCCGGCGAGGCGTTACGTCGATGGAGTCGACGCGCGTTTTTTGTAACGCTCGGCTATCGACTTACCCTGTCAATTTTGACGCGGTAAAAAAACGCTACACCGTCATTCTTCAGGACCGCGGAGCCCTCTCGGGAGAAAAATTCTACGGCTGTCCGTTTGCGAGCTTACGCTCGAGAATGCGCAGCCGCTCCTGCGTTTCTTCGAGCTGCGCGCGCAGTTTTTCCAGCTCTTGCACATCGCTCGCCCCGTTAGTCGGGCCGGATTTACGACCGCCATAGCTCAGACGCCAGTCAGGCGGAAATAATTTGTCATTATCTTTAACGGCGTTGCCCAGCCCCTTGCCGAAGGTTTCGTCGCCAAGTTCGAGCTCGCCGTCGGATTTCACCATGGGCAGCATCGACTCGAGCCATCCGGTGATCACGCTGCCCATGTACTCCCCTTGGTTTTGCTTGAAAACCTCGAAGAAAGTTTTCTGCATCACGATGGTGTCGGTTGGGCGGTTGCGTGCGCAGGCCAGTGCATATTTCTCGACCTCCGCTTCCAGCTGCTCACGTGGTACAACACTGTTGACGAAGTGACAGTCGAGCATTTCTTTGGCGGTAAATGGACGGCCAGTGAAAACCATCTCCTGGAACTTGCGCAGTCCCATCATCAGCGCCCACTGCCACATGCGCGCGGCCCAGCCGACATAGCGAAAAGCCGAATGGCCGAACAAGGCGTCGTCGGACGAAATCACCAGGTCGGCATCGGCAGCCTGATAGAAGTGCCATCCATAGCAATAGCCTTTCGTTTCCACGATGCTGATCTTTTTGAAATCCTGAAGACTGCGCAGTCCATAATTTGAGTTGGCGTAGAGCTGCGTCAGCGCGGCCACGTAGCGATAAGAATTTTTCGGTGGATATTTGACGCCCTCATCTTCTGAAATATTGAATTCGGAAAGCAGCGAAAATTCCGAATCGCTGGAAAACATTTCGGCTTGCTCGGGAAGATCGGCTCCGCTGCCGAAGTGGGTCCCGACGCCGCGAATCACGAGCACTTTGACATCATCGTCGACGTTCGCGCGGTGAACAAGTGCTGCGAAGCGATGACGGGCGGCGGTGGTCGGTGCGTTGAGGCTGTCGGGCCGATTCAAAGTGATCGTCGCGATCTTCGTATTCGGGTCCTTCTTGTAAAGCACGATCTCTTCGGCTGAAGGACGCGTTGCTTGGTCCGCCATTTCCTGCTTCTCCTAAAAATGATTGCGAGTATCAGATAACGCAGTGTCAGGTGAGTCAGATCGCGGGCCGGCAAGTCAGCCTTTGCTCGACGGTTGGCGCGAGCCGGATTCCGGAAGCCCGCGGTTGATTCGCGCCGAAATCATCTCGGCAATCTCAAACAGCTTGATTTTGCCGGTCGACGTTCTCGGAACGTCTTCCGGTGAGATAAATATGATTCGACGTGGAATCTTGTAGCTCGAAAGTATTGCACGTAGCGCCGTTTTGACTGACTCTTCCGTAGCCGCGGAGCCTTTCGCTGGAACGATGGCCGCGACCACCATCTGACCCAGCTCGGCATCCGGCAGTCCAGCCACGATTGGTAGTTCGACCTCGGGGAGGCTGCGCAACGCCGCTTCGACTTCCAGCCGCGAAACATTCGCTGCCTTGGTCTTGATCATATCGCCGCGCCGCGCAATGAAATAGAGATGGTCATCGGCGTCGATCCGCACCAGATCGCCGGTCGCATAGAAGCCGTCCAGAGTGAATACCTTGTGGCGATCGATTTTGTAGAAACCGGACATCAGCGCGCCGCCGCGAAGCTGCAGTTCACCCACCTCACCCGGCGGCACAACCACGCCGGTCGCCGGATTCACGACGCGCCTTTCGTAACCGTTGACGGGACGCCCTGACGAGCCCGCCTTACCATCGGGCAGGCGCGCATCAAGCAGCTCCGCGCTATGTACTGCAAAGGTTTCGCTCATGCCGAGCATGTTGACCTGAAGATGAGGAGGAATGAGCTCGCCTTGCTGGTCGCGAAATGGCCCAAGGCCGATGATCTTGTCAACGTCGACACCGCGGGCGATCGCCGCAGCTCGCAGTTTAACCAGCATATCTCCCCAGCTGTTGATGCGATTGACGTTGAACTGCTGAATGGTGTCGAGCACGACCTCCGTGTCCGGCGATTCCGGATAAACCAGCGTCGCGCCCACACTCAGCGCTTCAAGAGCCATCACCATTCCGCCGAGCCAGAATGCAGGCAAGAGCGGCATCATCCGATCGCTGCTCTTGAGCAGAAAATACTTTGCGAGCTCCGGCGGATGACGTGTCACATTCCACTGGGTATGCACCACGGCCTTCGGCGCCGATGTGCTGCCGGAGGTATATACGATCACCGCATCATCGCTTGCTACAACCTCTCTCTCGATCGCAGCGAGCAGTGCTGCATCGGGCGCGCCCGGCGCATCCGCCCGTTCGATCAGAGTGTCGATTGGCCGAGCCCAGCCCAGCTCTTCAGCATCGTCCAGCCAGATCGAGCGCAGATAGGGAACACCGCCAAGTCGTAGCCCCTCTGACGTCGATTCAGCGAGTCCCGGTAAAGCCGCAGTGAGTGTCTTCGCATAGTCATGACGCAGGAACCTGCGCGCACCGATGAAAATCTGGGCATCGCTGTTGCGTAATATGTAGGCCAATTCGGAAGGGGTACAGAGCGTACTGACGACCGAAACGAGCGCGCCGATCCGCAATCCCGCCAGAAACGTTATCAGCCAAAGGATCCCGTCGGGTGCCATCAGGCTAATGCGAGTACCTTTGCCCGCACCGTTTGCCAATAACGCGCGCGCCAGCCTTGCAGTGCGCCGATCCAACTCGTGGTAGCTCAAGGTTTCGCGGGCCATCACAATGGCGGAATGACCACCCTGCGCTGCGACCACATTCGCAAATAGCACAGGCAATGTGGATGCGGGTTCAATCGCTTCCATTAACCGATCCTGCGGTATGCGTTAATCAATTGTTCGCTCGACAAATCACTTCAGTCGCCCGCTCCAGCCTATGCGCGGGACTTTAGTTTTGGCTCAACCTCGCGCGCCGCTTTATGCACACGGGCCGCCCTTGTTGGATAACTCCCCAAAGGGCCGGATAATATTGAGTTGATCGTGACCACGGTGCTGCCACTACAGACGGCGCTGTTTGCAGCATTCTCAAGACAATGATCGGATCGGGTTCTTTCCGTCCCAGCCCTGCGCGGCGGCTCGAAATTGGCTGAAAACGGCTTTCGCCACGTCATTTTCCTCAATCAGCTCAATCATGAAACCGAGCCGGGAAGTGGTGTCTACCCAGCAAACTCGGCTGCCCATCATCAAGCCGCTGAAAGCCACCTCGGCGCCTGCTTGGGCATAGGCAGCAAGGGTTGCATCGTAGTCACTGCAATACAGGGCCATATGGTGTAGGCCCGATTGGCCGGTCGGCACGACATCGCGCCAGAACGACGGCTGGTCATCGTTCTGGCAAACGAGCTCGATCTGTACATCACCAGCCTGGGCCATGGCTGCCGTTATGTCCGCACACCCCGAGGGTTGTCCGCGATAGCGCGGTTTCTCGAATGTGACCGTATCGAACAGAAAGAAAGGCCCAACGCCGGTTGAGCGTATCCACGAATCTATCGCTGCGTGAATGTCGGGGACAACCCAGCACATCTGCATGAAGCGCTGACTCGGAAAGGCCGTGAAGGTCATGCCGTAAGTTCCTTTGCCTATTTATGTCTACTAACGTCGATGGAAGCTTGCTTCAGCAGAAGGGTTGTCGTCTCTACAATTTGTGCCGCGATGTCGATAATTTTTCCCTCCCACCCGAGCAGGCGGGGTATGCAGACGAAGCGGCGCAGGATGTTGAGCGAAAGCGGCGATCTGACTGATAGCTTTGTCGTGCCGGCGCGACGGTACGGAGCGCGATTGTCTGGCGACCATCGCAGGGCTCCATCCCGCGAAGAAATGCTGATTTGTCAGCCGTGAGAATCACTAAGGTAACGTTATGCGAGAACTTGTTGCGTCAGACGTCAATCCTTGCCGCTATGTGACGCCGGAGGAGGTTGCGCACTACCAGGAGTTTGGTTGGGTCAAGCTGAAAGGCTTCGTCCGTCCAGAGAACGTGCAGATGCTTCTCCAGACAGCGCGCCAGCGCATGGGCGAAGATGGCGACAGCACCGAGGGCATCAGCCAGCCTTATTTCACGGTGGGGTATAGCGGTGGAATGACGAATCCTCCGATCCGGGCGTTGATCGAAGGTATCGGCAAGAATGCGGGAGCGCTGATGAATCGCCGCTCTGGAATTGGTGTCCGATATTTCTCGGATTTCTTCGCGCCGAAATTGCCCGCCGCAAAGAAGACCAAGAACGCAGGGAACGGAGCGACCAGTTTTCATCAGGATTTCATTACGTTTGCCGTCGACCGAACGGGCGGGATGACCTTCTGGATTGCGCTGGAGGATTACGGTCCAAAAACAGGAACCATGTCTTTCGTAAACAAATCTCACCACATGGGCGTGATCGGGAGCTACCGGACCTATGTTGGTGGCGATGCGCTGGATGTATATCCGGAACTTCGCGAATTGGGACTCACCGAGCAGATGACCTATGCCGTCGGCGATGTCACGGTTCATTCGCATCTCACCGTGCATGGCGGCGGGGCCAATCTGACCAACCAGCCCCGGTGGGCCTATATCGTCTTGGTTCAGCCTGCTGATATCTGCTGGAACGGTGCGCCGTCCGAAGCCTTTGATTGCACCGGTATGCAGATGAATCAACCGCTGAACGACGAGCGCTTTCCGGTCATTGGCTGAACGCTAAACCCCCAATATTTGAGGAGCAGCTGCCGTGTTGACCCTCACCAATGCAAAATTATTCGACGGCTGCAAAATGCTGCCGGGCAGGCGCAGTGTCGCTCTGGATGGCAACCGCATCGTGGCAGTTGGCGAGCCGCCGCCGAGCGGCGCGGGAACATCCATCGACCTCGATGGCATGACACTGATGCCGGGATTGATCACCTGCCATCTGCATCCCGATTTCTTTAAGTTCACTCTGGCTCAAGGACTCGCGGGCGAACGGCCGGGCAACGAGTTCCCGCCCGGAGTGATGATGGCGATCGGAGTACGTACCTGCCGCGTCCTGCTGGAGAGTGGCTTCACCGGCTATGTGGGCGCCGCCTGTGCTCACAATATCGATGTCCAGCTCAAGATCGCCATTGCCGAAGGCATCATTCCTGGTCCACGCATTCGCGCTTGCGGCCACCACATCGGCACTACCGCAGATCTCAACGACAGCCCAAAATGGTGGCGACGCTTCGAATCGCCCGGCGTCGATCTATTCGCCGATGGTCCGGATGCACTGCGTAAGGTCGTGCGCGAAGAAATCCGGCGCGGCGCTGAGACGGTCAAGATTTTTGCAAGCTCCGGCCACGGCTTTGAAGGTCGCGCCACGCGCAACATGGCGCGCGACGAAATCGCGGAAATCGTGGATACCGCTCACGCACTCGCCGTGCGGGTACGCGCCCACGTATCCGATAAGGCGATGATCCTCGAATGCATCGATTTGGGTGTGGACATCATCGATCATGGCGATGACGTTGACGAGCAATGCATCGAGGCGATGGCGAAGGCGGGCACTTTCTGGGTGCCGAGCCTCATCTATCCCAAGTGCTTGCTTGAGCTCGGCTGGGGCGATGCTCGGATGCAGGCTCGATACGACAATGTTCGACGGATGTTGCCGTTTGCACAGAAAGCGGGCGTGCGGATTCTTGTCGGGGATGACTATAGCGGCGTGTTCCGGGACGTGCTGAAGGATGATCCGCTCGATCACCAGGTCGGCTGCTACGGTCGTGAGTTCGTATACTACGGCGCGATTGCAGGACTCTCGGCCGCCGACGTATTGAGTTGGGGCACGAAAAACGCCGGTGAGCTACTCGTCGACAGAACGGCGAAAGTTGGGATCATCGAACCTGGTGCATTGGCCGATCTCATCGTCGTAGACGGCGATCCGGTGGCTGATCTGAGCGTGTTGTCTAGACCTGAGCAGACGCTGAAAGCGCTCATTCGCGACGGCATATTTCTCATCGACCGACTGCTTCTATCGAATAGTCATTGACGGAAAATTCCTGGCATAAACTCTCGATATAGAGAAAACGAATATGAGCATTACTGAAACGAGTCCTGTTTACTTTGATCCATACAAACCCGAAATCGCTGTCAATCCCTACGAAATTTATCGACGCTTGCGTGAGGAGGCACCGCTTTATTACAACGAAGATCACGATTTTTATGCCGTCAGCCGGTTCCAGGATGTCGAGCGCGGCTTGCAGGACCGGGAGACGTATAGCTCAGGGCGCGGCAATATCCTGGAACTCATCAAGGCCAATGCCGAGTTCCCATCAGGCGTGCTGATCTTCGAGGATCCGCCGCTCCATACCTTTCACCGCGGTTTTCTGGCGCGGATATTTACGCCCAAGCGGATGGCGCCACTGGAGTCCAAGATTCGCGAATTCTGCGTGCAATGTCTGGATCCGCTGGTCGGCAGCGAAGGGTTCGACTTTATCGGCAACTTGGGTGCACAGATGCCCATGCGCGTCATCGGCATGTTGCTTGGGATTCCCGAGCAGGATCTGCAGGCGGTACGCGAGCGGGCCGATGCTGCGCTACGCACTGAAGCTGGAAAGCCGATGGAGGTTAATCAGAGTAACTATGCCGGAGAAAGTTTTGAGGAATACGTCGAGTGGCGGGTCAAGCATCCGTCGGACGACGTGATGACGGAAATGCTGAATGCCGAATTCAAGGATGAGAAAGGGGTCAACCGCAAACTGACCCGTGAAGAGCTCCTGGTTATGATCAACGTGCTGGCTGCCGCCGGAAACGAGACCACCAACCGCCTGATCGGCTGGACCGGCAAGCTGCTCGCCGAGCATCCCGATCAGCGCCGCCTGTTGGTGCAGGATCCTTCATTGATTCCGACCGCGATTGAAGAAATCCTGCGCTTGGAGCCCTCAGGTCCCTTTGCAGCGCGGTACGTAACTCGCGACGTGGAGTTCTATGGCAAGAAAGTGCCGCAAGGAAGCGTCATGATGTTCATGATCGGTGCCGCGAACCGCGACGAAAAGCGCTTTCGCGATGGCGATCGTTTCGAAGTCAATCGTCCGAGGTTTCAGCATCTGACCTTCGGCTATGGCATCCACACCTGCGTAGGCGCGGTGCTGGCCCGTCTCGAAGGGCGCGTTGCACTGGAAGAAATCCTCAAGCGCTTCCAGGATTGGGAAATCGACTACAGCAACGCAGTAATGTCGACGACCTCTTCTGTTCGCGGCTGGGATGCTCTACCCGTGTTTACCAAAGGTGCCGGCGGCGGCAAGCTTTCTTCAGCAGCGCAATAAACGCGACCTGCCTTTCAACGCAGTGATGTCAATGCGGGCAGGTCAAAGCGATCCATAGATAGCCGATGCTTTGGACTGCCGGAGCGGACAGGTCGGAAATGGCGGCTACACAGCTATTGCCCGAGCAGAGATCAGTTATATCGATGCGAGCAGTAAGCACCCGCGCAGATGTTCGAATTTGCGGCGATCGGTAAGAAGCTGCATCGGATCAGGCATAGCTTCTCAGTGCGTTGAAGCTCTCGAGATCGGGCTCAAGCTGAATGCCGAAACTTTTTGTCAGCATGGCCATCGTCAGATAGCAGCCAGCGAGGAAAACAACGTCCATCAGCTGCTCCTGGGAATAGCTTTCGGCGAGCTTGTTCCAGGTGGCGTCGCTGACGCACTGATCGCGGAACAGCTCATCGGTGGCCTTGATGACGGTGCGGTCAGATTCTCTAAGGCTAGCGCCTTCCCCTTTGATTATCGCGAAAATTTCCGCGTCGGTTAGTCCCACTTTTCGGGAGATGATGACGTGATGAGTCTTTTCATAGATTTCGTTGCACAGTTCTAACATGCGCAGGCAGACAATCTGGCGATCCCGCGTCGGTAGCGCAGTATGGGAGACCAGTTCTTCGAGATGCGGCACAAAGTTCCGATACATTCTCGGACTGTTGACGAGTACGCGCGAAAAGATCAGATGCTTCCAGGCGCCGACAAGATTAGCTTGTTCTTCGGTGAAATTTTCCGGCGCTATCGGCGGAATGCGAACGGTGTTGGTCATGGATGATAATTTCCTTTGCCGGTTTGGCTCTCTGGCGAATTTCTAGAATCCACAGTTTTCGCCCCGCGTCTGCTTTGATCGGTCAATGATGTTGCCGCCCTTGGAAGATCAGGCGCGCCGCGAAAAAGTCAACGGCAGGCGTGCAATTGTGTGAGTGGCAAGCGTCGGAAGATAGGTGATCTCTTCAACGGGTATGGCGAGTTTGATATTGTCGAGCCGCTTGATGATTTCCTGTGCCGCGACTTTGATTTCCATCCGAGCAAGCGCTGCCCCGATGCAGCGGTGAATGCCTGCGCCGAAGGTCAGATGATTCCCAATATTTTTGCGATTGACGTCCAGCGTCCGCGGGCACGGGAACAGCGCCTCGTCGTCGTTGGCGGACGCAAACAGAATGCAGACCTGAGCGTAGGCGGGAAGGACCTTGCCGCCAATCTCCACCTCCCTTGTAGTAGTCCTGAAAAGTCCATGTGCGGGTGGCTCGAGCCGCAGGATTTCCTCAACGAAACGAGTCACCAGTCGATCATCGTCTGCTGACTCGTAAAGCTGTTGAGCCAGCTTCGGCTGGGTCGCCAGGATCATCATCAGGTTGGTGATTGCGGCAGCCGTCGTGTCGTTGCCTGCGATCAGCATTGCACGGATGCAGGAAACCTTTTCTTCAAAAGACAGCGTCGGATTCTGTTCATCGTCGAGGCGGGCATGAACCAGATCGGACGTCATGTCCTCCCGAGGTTCAGTCTCCCGCGCGCGAATCTGTGGAATGATGTAGTTTTGCAGATCGCACATTTCTCGCGCGTTCTGCAGCATCTCTTCGTGCGTCTGCATTCTACCGATCTGCGCGAGCAGCGCAGTGGTCCAACGCGCGATCTTCTCAGTGCCAATTTCATCGAAGTTGAAGCCAAGCTGCTCGCAGATGATCCGTGCTGTCAGCGGCGCGCCGATATCCTTCATGCCGTCACCACAGCCCTTTTGTGCCAGCGGCTCGATGAGATCCACGACGATCTGTCGGATCCGGGGTTCAAGCTCTTTCATGCGATGAGCGGTAAAGGCTCTCTCGATCAACTTGCGCAGCCGGGTATGCACCGGTGGGTCGCACGCGATGATGTCGCGGATAAACCCGCCGCCGTCACGATTCATGATCTCGGCCAACTCGTCCACGAACCCGTTTGCATATCGATCCTGGTAACCATGCTCGAGCGAGAAGGCAATTGAATCGCGCAGCACCCTCATGGCGTCCTCGTACCGGGTCACGAGGTACGTATCCAGCTTCGGATCGTAGTAGACCGGTTCTTCCTTGCGGAGCGTGCGATAGAACGGGAAAGGATTGTTGCGGATCAAGGGATCGAGCCGAGACTCACCGCCGCGAAGCACGATGGTCTCGCCCGTCACCGGACATCCGGCCAGTTTGTTCGAATCTGATGCGTGCATGGTTATGGCCCTCCGCATGCTCTGCGCTGTGCACTCTGCTGTCGCTAAAGTGAGCCACAAGACCAGGATCGATGTCTCGATAAGTTACGCCCGCATTTCTGAGTTTTACGCCGGGGCATGACAGACGGGGACGGGACATGCGGATAAAACGGCGTACCTTGCTGATACCGGCTTGCGTCAGCGGCGAGGCATGACGGACCCTGCGCGACGGAGAGGACCGTTCTCACCGATAAGTGGCTATACGGCCGCCCAACTGATCTTGCTACACTATTGTTATAACTAGTCAAATTTTTGGTCGGGCGTTGGTGGTTGTGTCGTGTCTGGCAACTTTTCCTTTCTCCGGCACGCCGACACGGGAGCAGGGCTGTGCAATTCCAGAATACCTTTGTCCCAAGTGCAGAAGTTCCTTTCGTCTCGATCCCTGCCCAGGGCAAAATCCGGGCGGGATATTTGAGGGGTCTTGTCAGCATAGTCCGAGATTTGGGGGGCGATCCGCTGAAGGCCTTGGAAGATCAGGAACTCGATCCGCGGACCTTTGAAGACCCGGATCAGGATATCGAATGCTTGGCAGCGGCGAACCTGCTCGAGTACTGCAGCAGGCTTCTGCGAGACCCTTTGTTCGGACTGAGGTTGGCGGAGCAGCAGGATCCTGATGTATTCGGCTGCGTTATGGCGCTCGCGCGGGCCGCGCCCAATATGCGGCGGGCCCTGCAAAGTCTCATCGAACACGTGTCGGTGTCCACATCACCTGAGTGTGAATTTGAGATGGTGACGGCACGTGAAGTTGTGGAGTTGCGGTGGCGGACGTCGGTAGGAGTCGGCGACAACGAGCAGGTTTATTACCACGGCCTTCTGCTGATCATGAAAACTTTGCAGATGCTCGGGCGTCAGGATTTCCACCCAAGCTATGCCACTCTGACCTTTCGCGTCGCGCGAGCAGACATCCATACGCTTGAGGATCGACTGGGTTGCCGTATCTACGGAAAGGCGCAGGCCGACGCGATCGCTTTCCCCGTCGACGTTCTGGATCGCCCAATCGCAACGTCGAACAAGATGCTGTTCACTCTCTTGGGAAGTAGTTTGGCCCAATTGCGCGCTGCATCAAAAGCTAGCTTGATCGAGCGGCTCGAAGCCTCGGTACGGCTCGCGCTTCCAACAGGATGTTGCTCGCTGAGCAGCTGCGCCGAGAAATTGGGGACGTCGACTCGCACTCTTCAGAAGCGGCTGGCGCGGACGGGCGTCACGTTTTTGGACATCGTGCAGAATGAACGTATCAAGCTGGCCAAGCAGGCGCTGCGATGGAGCGATTGCACACTAGATGAAATTGCTTTTCAGTTGGGATACACCGAACAGTCAAGCTTCGGGCGAGCCTTCAAGCGAGCCACAGGCGTGACGCCACATGCCTTTCGACTAGAAGGAAATCGCGACCTTTAATAGGGCAGCTCATGCCGCATGCGAGCCAGACTATTGAGGGTGGCTCGTCAGCCAGCGATCGATTTCCGATAAGTGTTGCGTGCGAACACTCGCGTAATAGTTGATTTTGCTTCGAACTTGACGATGCTCTGACGCGCAGCGATCGGAATATGCATTTCGGCGTACGCGCGCAGTTTTGGAATCATCGCTGTGCTGTACGAAGTCGATAGTAGCCTTGAGACAGTCATCACGCGCTGTGATAAATAGTTGCTCTCGCCGGCACGAGCTACGGGCCAACGACGGAAGCGCATCGACGTCACGATATTTCAGACCGACATTGGGCGCTACGATCTGATCTGTCGTCGAGACGCCAGATGCCAGCTTCGGTGCGTTGCTTACGGGTAGTTCTTCAGCATCGATGCGCATCCCCATTCTCTCGCTCAGTGAACTGCGATCCACCCCCACGCCATCAGCTTCATTTTGATCGTCAACACGATGAAGTGCCACGCGGTCCCGATCTGCTCGCCGATGCTGGGTTTGTAGCGCGCCCGCTGTCGGATGTAGTGGCGCAGGGCGGTGAGGTCTTCATTGCTCATCTCCGGGAAGGGCGGCATGCCCCGGGCCTGCAGGCCGCCATCCCTAACGATGGCGGCGAAGGCGTCCGCATTCAGCGGGACCTGCGAGGCACGCAGGTCGGGGGCGTAGCCAGCGGCGGCGACCGCGGGCCCATGGCAAATCAGGCAACGCTGGTAGACATACTTGCCCTTGTCCGCCAACGCCGGGTCGAGCTCGAACTCCGGTGCCTCCAGCGGCACGGGCTGTGAGGGAGGCGGCGAGGGCGGCAGCGCAGCGGTACCGTCCAAAACGTAGGTGAGCAGGCGGTGCGGATGGTCGCGGCCGACCCAGCCGTGTTGCGCACCGAGCGAGCCGAGCACCATATGACCGCCGGCCCAGCCGGCAAGGATGCTGACGTACTGCTTTCCGGCGACGGAGTAGGTGATGGGTGGAGCTTGGGTTCCCACGCCCATATCGGCACTCCACAGCAGGGCGCCAGTGTGTTCGTCGCGGGCGACGAACTTGCCGTCGGACTGACCCTGGAACACGAGGCCGCCGTGCGTGCTCATCACCCCACCGTTGGTGACGCCCGGTGTGGGAACCTCCCAAGTCTTCTTCTGCCGTACTGGGTCCCAGGCGAGTAGCGAGCTGCTGCCGGCACTCTTCGGCACGTCGTCGAAGAACGGATTGATACCCAGCGGACCGTCGCGGTCCATGTCATAAGTCTTGGAGTCCAGACCTTTGTCGTTGTAATAGCCGGCCAGCTCGTGGATCGGAATGTAGGTCAGGCCGGTGTCCGGGCTGTACGACATCGGCTGCCAGTTGTGCACGCCGCCGGATCCGGGCCAGATTAGAGCTTCGCCGTCCTCATAGCGTGCGCCCGGTATTTCCACCGGGCGGCCGCTGGCAATGTCGATGTGGTCGGCCCAGGTGACCTTGCCGAGTTTCTCGGCGGAGAGCAGCTTGCCGGTTTCGCGGTCGATGACATAGAAGAAGCCGTTCTTCGGCGCGTGCAGCAGTACCTTGCGTGGCTTGCCGTCGACCGGGATGGTGGCCAGCACCATGTCCATAGTGGAGTTGAAGTCCCAGCTTTCACCAGGGTTGGTCTGGTAGTGCCAGACGTATTCGCCGGTGTCGGCGTCCAGCGCCACCACCGAGCACAGGAACAAATTGTCGCCACCGCCGGGGCTGCGCAGCTTAGCGTTCCAGGGGCCGCCGTTGCCGGTGCCAATGTAGATGCGATTGAAGTCCGGGTCGTACGTCATCGAGTTCCAGGCGGAGCCGCCACCGCCGTACTTCCACCACTGCCCGGACCAGGTCTGGGCGGCCCTCTCCATCGCCTTGTTCTCGAAGCCTTTGGCCGGATCGCCGGGAACGATGTACCAGCGCCAGTCCTGTTTGCCGGTCTCGGCATCGTAGGCAGTGACGTAGCCGCGGACGTGACCGAAGTCGGCACCGCCATGGCCAATGATGACCTTGCCGTTGTAGACACGCGGCGCGCCGGTGATGTAGCGGTTGTCGCCCGGCTCGGTGGTCAGTGTTTCCCAGATCAGCTGGCCGGACTTGGCGTCTAGCGCGAACAGGCGTCCGTCCTGCACGCCGGCAATGACCTTGCCTTTCCAGAATGAAAGGCCGCGGATGCCCCAGGCCATGCGCATCTTTTGCGGACTGACTCTGGGGTCGTAGTGCCATAGCGGCTTGCCGGTGACAGCATCCACCGCATAGATCACGCTGAAGCCGACGGCAATGTAGATCACACCGTCCACCTCCACTGGCGCGGAGGACACGTTCCACACGTCCGGCAGTTCCAGCGTCCAGGCCAGTCCCAGCCGCGGCACGGTCTGCCGGTTGATCTGGTCCAGCGGGCTGAAACGCTGTTCGCTGAAGGTACGGCCGAAGGCGCCCCAGTCGGTGCCGTCCTTTTCGTCGCCCAGCGTATTGTTGTCGACATCCGCCACGGCCTGCGCCGCAGACGCAAGCATCAGGGCTGCGGTTAGCGCCCGCAGTGTTCTCATATACAGATTCTCCTCACGCTTCTTGATGCCAGCCGATGAGCGCGTTTGCTATATGGCGCTCTTTCCGTGATACGGAGAGTCCATGACAGCCGCGCGATTAATCAGAGGAGACAGTAGCATGAACAGTGGACGCTTAATGCGCGCCATACCCCGCAATTTTTCGTAATACTCTTCGAGCGTGCGCCGGTGAAAATTCAGTAGCGCCTGGCTTGCGCGTGCGTCAAGCCCATCATCGAAAAATACGGATCACTTGGCCGAAACGTCGAAGCAGACATCCGCCGCCAACGAGCAGCATTTTTCCGATGGATGCGTCACAGTTGACGGCATTGGAAAACGCAAGCACTCCGCTGCCGACGACTGTTCCGCACCATCGCTTCAGATCTTGGCCATCACTGTTTCATCGGCAACATAGAACTGCCGAAACCATTGGCGAAATTGCAGGATAGGGCCGTCTCCGTCACAAAGTAGCGGTTTGTGCCGATACTTTTTGTTATTCCAGATGATCATGTCCACGCTCTCGAAACCGGCGCTCGTTTCTCCGTCGGCTTCGTGAACCATGTGATCGATGAGCTTTTTGGCGATGACGAGCTCCTTAGAACCTTCTGGAAATATCTTGTGGCGAAAGCTCATGTTCATGCGCGTAAGTTCGCGCGTTATTGGCTGCGTATAAGAAAACAAAGTCGCGCTGACGCCTTCCTGCGTAAAGGTGACTGTGCCGACGGCGCCGGCTCCCCAGGTTTCGCCCACGATGTAACCGTTCCCGATATTCATGCGTTGCATGTGATGCTCATACTCGGCAAACACTGGCGGCACCATCGGAGCACCATGCAGAAACTTCAAGTGCGCCACGTCGACGCTGTTTTCTACGATCTCCTGAATCCCCGTGCTGACAGTCCAGGTGCCGCGATGGTCGCCCGTCCAGCCCTCATCTTCCATGCAGGCGATATGCGGCAGATCCCAACTTGGTGGCTCGGCTTTCGGGTGAAACCACGCCCAGATTTGGCCATAGCGCTCCTGCGTCGGCAGTGTGCGGAGAATCGGACGCTGCTTAATCACGGGCGGCGCGACTTTGGCGTACGGAACCGCTGTACACCAGCCATCCACGTTGTACTCCCAGTGATGAAACGGACAGCGCAGTTGATCGCCGCAGACCTGTCCGCCGTGGCCCAAATGGGCCCCGAGATGAGGACAGTAGGGATCAGTCATCCCCACCTTGCCAGATTCACCTCGGAATAGGACCCATTCCTGATCGAACAGCGTGATGTTGCGCACCTCGCCTGCTTTCAGGTTGTCGGAGAAATCGACGAAGAACCAACTACTGGGAATCGGAAATGGGCAGCGCTCAAGCTTCTTTGATTCCAACAATTGCTCGAGATATGCCGGAGCCTTGCTCTCGGTTTTCACAGGATTGACGTTTTCCAGCATGGGTATCTCCAAAGCATTTGGGGTTAGTAAATTCGCGGAACCTACAGGTCTTAACAAGCCGCACCTCTGCGTGGCGATCGCCTGATCCACTACACTGTCGTGTGATTCACCGTAGCCATCACCGCTTCTAACATCAATTCAATCGACCGTCTCCAGTTGCTGCACCGCAAAAGATTGATCGAATACTTATGGCTATAGTAAAACATTTCTGTCAAAATGTTTTCGATACCTGTGCTCTACATGGGCGTCGGCGGGTTGACGCGGTTTTCTGAGCAAAGACTGAGGTGTAGCCGGATTATTCGGTAATCGTTGTGCCTGACGGCAGTGGCAACCATGCAGACGCCCAGGCGGCTTCGGTGCCAACAGTCATCCGAAAACCGCGCTCCGGTAAAACCCTGCGATCTTGATTGATGAGCTTCAGAAATGGCTGTGCTGTGCGGCGTGCTGGAAAATGGAAGAGCAGAACAACCCGCAGGTTCGGGCGAGGAGGTGATGGTTTGCCTTGCGCGTGAACACGGCAATGTGCGCATTTTTGGACGGGTGCTCCTTGCGGGAGACCAGCATGCATGAACTTGTGATCAGAGGCGGCACCGTCTTCGATGGCACCGGCGGCACGGCATTCGAGGGTGATGTCGCGATCGATAACGGGTGCCTGACTCAGGTCGGCGGACGCTGTGGGCGTGGACGGCAGGAGATCGACGCAAAGGGACGGATCGTCGCGCCGGGTTGGGTTGATATCCACAGCCATTATGACGGCCAGGTCACCTGGGATCCTTATCTCATTCCGTCAGGCTGTCATGGTGTCACCACCGTCGTCATGGGTAACTGCGGCATCGGCTTTGCGCCGGTGCGTCCCGATCGCCACGACTGGCTCATCAATGTCATGGAAGGCGTCGAGGACATTCCCGGCACGGCGTTGCACGCGGGCATGCGCTGGGGCTGGGAAACGTTTCCAGAATATCTCGATGTGCTCGATCGGATGCCGCGGGCACTCGATGTCGCCGCACAGATTTCGCACAGTGCTGTACGCGATTACGTGATGGGCGATCGCGGTGCCGGCAAAGCGCCCGCCAGCGACGATGACATCGCACGCATGGCGGCGCTCGTCGAAGAAGGTTTGCGCGCAGGTGCCGTTGGCTTCTCCACTTCACGCACAAAACTGCACCTTGCCGCGGATGGCAGCGCAGTCGCCGGTAGCTTTGCCGACGAGCGCGAGCTGCTTGGTATCGCCCAAGCTATCCGTCGGAGCGGGCGGGGCGTATTGCAACTGGTCTCTGATTTCAGTGATGTGTGCACCGAATTCGCATGGCTGCGCCGCGTCACTCTGGACACCGGCATTCCGGCACATTTCGTCCTTGTGCAATATCCCGACGCACCAAACCGATGGCGTGAACTGCTGGCGCTGACCAGCGATGCGGCCACTGCCGGCGCGCATGTGCATCCCTTGGTTGCCTGCCGTCCGGTCGGCATGCTGATCAATCTGGAAAGCCGCAATCACCCGTTTTCGGCACACCCGGCTTACATGGAAATCGCGGCGCTGCCCTTGCCGGAACGGCTGCGTGCGATGCGTACACCGCAGGTCCGCGCCCTCATCCTTGCGCAGACCAGCACCAGCACGGATCGTTTCTGGCGGCCGCGCATGGAAAACTTCCGCAATATGTTCAGGCTCGGCAATCCGCCCGACTACGAACCCGCGCCCGAGCATTCGATTGCAGCCGTTGCCGCACGCGAGCAGCGCGCGCCCGCGGAAATTGCCTATGACATCCTCATCGCCGGCAATGACGACAACTGGCTGTACTTTCCGCTCTTCAACTATGTCGACGGAAGTTTCGAACCGATGCTGGAAATGCTCAATCATCCGAGCGCGCTGCTGAGCCTTGCCGATGGCGGCGCGCACTGCGGCATTATCTGCGACGCCAGCGCCCCGACCTTTCTACTCACACACTGGGCGCGCGACCGCAGCCGTGGACCGCGCCTGCCACTGGCCGCAGCGATCTGCATGCAAACCAGCCGCACCGCCGACGCGTATGGACTTCGCGATCGCGGACGCCTCGCACCCGGTCTGCGCGCCGATCTCAACGTCATCGACTTCGACCGCCTGCGCCTGCTGCCACCGACCTGGGCCCACGATCTGCCTGCCAACGGACAGCGGCTGATGCAGCGTGCCGAAGGCTACGATGCAACGATCGTTGCGGGGCATGTCACTTGGAGCATGGGTGAGGCGACAGGCGAGATGCCGGGGAAGTTGATTCGGCATTGAATCCTAACCTGCCGGTGACGGAATTAGGCTAACGCATGGGTCGGCCCCATCGGAACGCCATCCCCAGGAACTCATCCGATCGCATGAGTGCGCGGAAGAATTATTGAGAGTATTTTTGTGAAATATATTCACAAATCATAGACAATAGTTGCGGCACTCAATTGATGCGGTTTGGCCTTGGAGAGAGAAGCTATGGGCATTTCCGAAAATTTGTCGAACAAAAATCCCGCCCCACCACCGCTCGTGCGAGGCCTGCCTTTCCTTGGCAATACCTTGGAAATGGCCAAGGATCCGGCTAAGTTTTTTTACCGCGCCTATCAGGAGTATGGCCCAGTGTTCCGAGTGAAGATGCTGGGTAACTCGTATACCTGCATCGCCGGCGTCGAAGCCGCCGAGTTTCTCGGATCACGCGAAGGCAAGGAGTCGCTGCGCTCCAAGGAAACCTGGCAGCCGCTGATCGACGAGTTCGGCGCATCGAAGATGCTCACCGCCGAGGATGGTGAGCTGCACAAGCAGCTGCGCGGCATCATGAAGTGGGGTTTCTCGAAGGAGGCGATCAAAGACCGTTACGACGAGCTTGTGCAAATTACCGATCGCGTCATCGAGCGCGACTGGAAGCCGGGAACCAAGGTCCCGGTGTTGCAGGGCATGCAGTACATGGTCGTCGACCAGTTGGGGGCGATCCTGACCGGCAGCGCGCCGCTGGAGTACGTCAAGGACATCCGCACGACGATTCTCTACATCCTCAATGTGCTGGTCACGCGCCAGCGCCCGCATTTCATGATTCATATGCCCGAGTACAAGCGCGCGAAGGCGCGCATGATCGAGCTTGGCCGCAAGATGGTCACGACTTATCACGAGCGCGAAAAAGCAGGCGGTAGCGTGTGTCCGCGCACGCTCATCGATGACGTGATGGATGCGCACAAGCGTGATCCGGAACTGATTCCCGATCGCGATCTCGTTATGTTGATGACGGGTCCATATGTCGCGGGGCTGGACACCGTCGCCAACACCACATCCGCGATTCTTTATTACGTGCTGAAGCATCCAGAAGTGCTTGCCCGCGTGCAGAAGGAAGTCGATGAAGTCTTTTCAAAGCGTCCGATCAATGAAGAAGAGTTCATGAAGAGCCTGCCGGCCCTGAATGGCGCGATCATGGAAAGCATGCGGCTGCTGCCGATCGCGGTAGCCCAGATTCGCATCGCCAACCGCGATTTCATGTTCCACGGTCACAAGATTCGTGAGGGCGAAATGATCTATCTGGGCACCAGCGTGCCGCACTTCCAGCCAGATCTGTACCCGAATCCTGAAAAATTCGATATCGACCGCTACCAGAAGCCACGCGCCGAGCACATGCAGGTCGGCGCTTATTCGCCGTTCGGCCGCGGACCGCATACCTGCTTGGGCAAGAGCCTCGCGGAAGTATTGATGGCCGTCACGATGGGAGAGCTTTTCTACCGGCTCGACATGTCGCTCGATCCATTGGGTTACAACCTCAAGACCAAGACAGCGCCGACTCCCGGGCCCGCGATGAGCTTCAAGATCAAGGTCAAGGGGTTGAGACGACACTGATCGCCCGGCTTGGGTTTACAACCTGACCGTCTGTCTGCACTTGCCGGTAAGCTAGAAGTTATTGGCTGGACTGCTTGTTCCGCGCCCAGGAATAGTCGTGGATATGGTTCATACCGTGTCGATGTGGCTATTTAATCGGGTGCGGCATCGCGCCGATCTTGTTGGCCTTCTCGGTGAACCATAAGGAGCCGTTGGGCGCAAAGGCCATTCCTTGTGGGTAGGCGTGTCGTGTTGGGATGTCCCATTCCTGAAATTCGCCCGCAGTGGTCATGCGCCCAACCTTGTTGCCGAAATATTCCACCAACCACAGGGCCCCATCGGGACCAAAGGCGATCGATGCCGGCGTGCCGGGAGACGAAGGAAGGGGGAATTCGGTCATCTGTCCATCCGTGGTCACACGGCCGATCTTGTTGCCAATGCCCTCGGCGAACCAAAGTGCGCCATCAGGTCCTGCAGTCAGAATTCCGAGTACGGGAAACTGGGTGGGGACCTCGAACTCGGTGAAAGTCCCGTCGAGGGTTACGCGGCCGATCTTGCCGCCGAGAAACTCCGTGAACCACATCGCGCTGTCGGGCCCGGTGACAATGTCGTGTGGGGAAGCGTATGGAGTGGGGACTGGGAATTGAGTAAACGTTCCGTCGACGGTCATTCGAGTGACTCTGTTCGGCCCGTTGTCCACAAACCAAATGGCGCCATCGGGCCCGAACGTCAGTGATGTTGGTATGGATGGTACGAACGGTATCCCCGGCACTATGGGCGGGGGGACGGTGAACACGTTGGTGAAGTCGCCCTGAATTGTCATCCGGCCGATCTTGCCCGCAGAGTGGGTAAACCATAGGGCGCCGTCGGGCCCGAACGTGATCGCGAACGGATTTCCGTTCGCGATAGGAATGTCGAACTCCGTTATCTTGCCTTGCTGAGTAATCCGGCCGATCCTGTTGCCACCGTTCTCGCTAAACCACATGGCACCGTCGGGCCCAGGGACGATCGTACCCGGAACGCTGCGGATTTTCGGAAGCCGGTACTCACAGATATCTTTCTGACAGGTCGCACCGTCGCCGTTTTGTAACGATCCGGCAAAGGCGGACTGAAACAGCGCCAGCGACAGGAACGGCGAAATCAGAGCAAATTTATGTCGCTTCATTTCACTTTCTCTCACGAGTGCCGGAGAACGTCCGGCAAAGCGTTAGCTAGGGTTCTGTGTACGAACATAGATCATTGTCGCCATCAGCCGTTAATTGGACGGCAGATATATTCAATAAATGTCTCTTTCTCGACATCGAAATGATCGATACCCGAGGGTCATTTCAGAAACCGATCGCACCGCGTGACCTAGGTCGGAGGTCCAGGCCCGCGCATCCCCTGCAGGGCATGTCAATGGTGAATCCACGCTGATTGCCAGTGATGACGCAATCCTGAAAGATGTTCCGTAATTATGTGAATAGCTGCGCTTGCAGCACCGCCTTGATTTGAGATCCGGGAGTCCCATGCGTACGTTTGTTGCGTCGTCCAGTGTGATCGGCCTGTCGGTAATGATTGCAGCCTGCAGTGGTTCGGGTTCAGGTTCCAACCCATCATCGTCCCTTACTGCGGATCAAGCCGCCTACGAGAGCTTTGCGCTGGCCGCCAACGGGGGCATCCACGCCATCGATTCACACTGGAACGATCCGATGGTGAGCGGAACCGACTACATGTACTCGCAGGACTCCTCGTATAGCGCTTCACCGCTGACCGCGGGTCCGCAGATCACAACGATTTCACTAAACAATATGGCATCGACGTTGTCGATGCCGACACTTGTGCCAACAAGGGTATTGAGCAGCGGCGCAATATTAGTTGCGGCGGACGATCCTGGGTACGCTTCTGTGAGCTATCTCGACGATGGTATCCGCTACGACTTTCTTGCCGCCGATCAGCACACCATCGTTTATAGCCGCCTGCGTAACAATATTACGGTGGTGCCGGTATCCGGCGCGCTCAGCAGCGCACCAACCGAGCTACTCAGCTGGACCGGCGGCTTTCTCGCCAGTTCATTACTTAAGCCAGGTGCCACTTTCGCAGGCGGGGCGGCGTACCTAAAATTCGACGCCACACAGATCGGCGATGCGATACTCGCAGTGGATTGCAATGGCGCAACTTACAATGCTGACATTTCACCATGCGCAGTAAGTACCGCACTCAGCAGCTTTTTCCCGAGAACCTCAGCAACCGACGGTGTGACTTATCAATCATCGGATGGCACGATCAGCACCATCCAGGGCGTCACTGCATGGGTTGCCAACCAGCCACGATCAAGTACCGCCTCAGCCACGGCTAACTATCGCGTGTATTTTCAGCTTAACGGAAATGTCTATGCCGGCGTTCTCGACAAGGACGGTACACCGATTCTGCCAGGCGGCGGAAATAGCCACTTTATCCAATTCAACCAAGCCTTCCTTGGCAGCATGCAATCAGCAATTACTTTCTGATTTGCAGGATTCGCTCAAGAAGCGACGATCCATTAAGAATGTGTCGGCTCTGGCGTAATCAAGGTCTGTGACGGCTTGAACGGATATTGCTTAGCTCCGGAAAGGGTGGCATTCCCAGGGCCCGCTGAAATTCACTGATCGCGAGCCTTCTCGCGATCAGTGAGTCTCGGTGAGTCTAGTAGATATTTCGGGTCAGGGATTCGGGATGATGGCAGCGTTACTTGCTGCCCCCTGCGGTACGTTCGCGGCCTGGGCCATCCCGAATACTTCAAGACTGTCGGCCGGCAGCAGGAAGCCCCCGAGAACCGACTGCAATGTTGCCACGCCATACTGTACGAGGTAGTTGTTCTTACTTCCGTAGAGCGCAGTAAGCGATGGCGCGGGGAACGGCGCAGGATCAAGGCCGGGCACACCGTCCCAGGGATCGACGCCGCCGTCCCATGGACCGGCAGCACCGAACAGCACGCACGTCGGATTGGTCGCAATAGCCGCAGGTGGCCGGGTGCCGGTTAGCGTTTCGATCGGCACAGCTGTCTGGGGCAGTTGGATACCGCCGATGGCGTTGCCGGTCGCCGGGTTGAGAGCGATTACGGCGGCGGCCTGAGGCGAGACGGGCGGCAGAACAACTTGCACCGAGAAGCGCGGGCCGATCGAAGGAGCGATCTGCGGTACCTGGGTCCAGCGCGCGAGTGCGGACACGGCCGCGCGCACGCCGAAAGTCTCAGGCCCGTTATTGATGGGCGGGTTGCCGCAATTGAAGGGGGGCCCCACCAAACCGGACTTCGCCGCATCCGCCGCCCCCTGGCTGAGGAGATAGGCGTCAGCATGGCTGGTTCCGGCGAGCTCCCACATCCGGAAGGTGTTGCTATCGGGTTGATTATGGACACTGAAGCCCGCGCCGAGGAGCGAAATATCGGTCTCCGTATTAAAGAACAACACCGGCTGTGCGAGATCGCCACGGACGAAAGCAGTCGGCGGAACCGCGATGTCCGGCGTCGCGGGCACACCCGGGGGCGCCGGTATGATGCTCGAACCGAGGATGCCGCCGCCGGCGAAGGATTGCGACAGCGCCGCACCGAAACCGGTGCTGTGGATCAGAAAGCCTTGATAGACCTTGGCCAGCGGCTGAATGGCGTTGTAGTAGGTAAATACCCGGAAAGCCGATTGCGATTCGCCTTCGGCGAGAAGCGTGCGGACGGAAGATGTGAGTGCACCCAAGGGCTGGGGATTGCCGTGCAAGATGGCCATGCCCGCCTGGGAATAGATGTCGTAAGACCATGAATCCCCCGGATGGGAGATAGACCCGTACCGCGCACTGTCCCAGGACGGAAGGAAGGCCGCCCCGACGAACTGTGCCGTCACCCCAACCCAGGCATAGCCCGAGCGTAACAATTCGACATGTGCGTAGTCCCACTCCGGCTCGGCATCGAGTCCGCCGGTGACATTGAGCCACTCGACGACCACGGTGCCATTGAAGAGATGCGGATTGGTCGGTGTGCGGACCAGAATGCGCGTTTTGTATGGCGCGTTCGCTCCGGACGAAGCATTCCAGACGCCATCGTTGCCAAGCGCGCCGGAGTTGACGAAGCCCTGAGCGTTACCGGAGATGAAAAACTCCTTCTCCGTGTAACCGAAGCTGGCCAGATTGATCGCCGACGTCAAGAAGGGAAACCCGTTGGTGCCGGCCGAGGGGATCGACACCATTGGAGTGGGAACCGCCGCCAGAGCTGCCGTTGATGCAACGGCAAGGCCAATCCATTGGGCAAACAAAAGCACAAGACGCGCACGAGATATCATCTTTTACCCCCATTTACTAGTTATTAATTGTCTGTCCATTAAAGTCGGTTAATTTGGCATGATCTGTCAAGTCGGCGGCGGCCTACGATCTGGCTACGTCGAGTTGGCACTCTGCACAGAAAGTACGATTACTCCAAATCGGCTCAATGTGATTTACTGCACCGAGTAGATCTGTCCGAAAGCTTTGAGATCGGCGTCGCCGAATATATTGCTCGGGTCCAACGGTGTGGCTTCGACCCAGATCACAGCAACGCCTCCGGAAGGATCGAGGGCCACCGAGCCGTTGAGCACAACGTGCTGCTGCGATGCCGGATCGGTCGGCGAGATCTGGAACGTCGCGCCGTTGAAGCGGCTGCCCGCGGTGACGCTACGCCCGAACAGCGCTTCGGTTTGGTTGCCGATAACATCGTTCCAGATTGCAACGAAGCGGCCGGTGCCATCCCCGGCGACGCGCCCGACACCGTCGCTGGTGCCGAGCTGGCCCGGCGGGGAGATCGTAAAGCGAGCGCTCGCTGGCTTGCCATTCGCGGAATAGCGCCTGGCGGAAACCATGTAACCGGCAGAGCCAGAATTGAGCACCACGGTAAACGCACCGCTACGATCCTCCAGCACTTCCGCACTGTCGAACTCACAGCGGCGGGTACCGGATACTGCATCCGGTGCAGCGGTTGTTCTAGCTGTTGCCGGCTGCCTGATCGCCGCCAAGCCGACGAAATACTCCGCGCAGCTGTCGACCAGAATCGGCTGCGTACTCAGCGCCGTTCCGTCACCGGCGAATGCCTGTGCTTGAATGGAAGCGAATTTTCGCCAGAGCAGCGGAATGGCGGTGCTAGCCAACGACGACTCATCCCAAGTTACCGTGAAATCGCCGGTTGACTGATTCATCGCCACGGACACCTGCGGATTATCGAGCACTTGTGGCTGGCTCCGCACAATCATTGCCTGCGCGTCCTTGGCGCTGCCGTCGGCGGCAAGGCGGCGTACGACGATGTTGTTGTTGACAGGGTCATACCAGCCGACGACGAAATCGCCATCGTCGTCCATTGCGACCTGGTAGGTCTGCACCGGCGTATTGCTGCCATTGAAGTATGGAGCGGAATCCGAATCGATGCGGAAATCGGAAGTGCGCGGCGTGCCGTCGGCTGCAAAGAGCCGGCCGACGAGGGTTTCTGTGAAGGCACCGTCGGAAGTGGTCCGGCGGCTCAGCCAGGCGACCAGAAAGTTGCCGTTCGCGTCGATCTTCACGATCGGATAGAAATCGTCATTGCTCGAGCTATCCGGATTCGAACTGGCGATGAATTCAGTACCGAACGGCGTACCGTCCACGGCATAGCGTCGGATGTACACGTTATGGTTGCTCTGATTGTCCGGGTAGGGCAGCAGACTCATCCCGAATGCAACCACGAAGCGGCCGTCGGCCATTTTCGCCACCGAGGTACCCAGAAAAGGACTGTCATATCGACTGGAACCGGATGCCGGCGTCACCGTGTTGACCTGGAAAATGCCGCCCACCGGCATCACCGTAGCGCTCGCTAAGGTGACGTCTGAAACACACGCCAGCACACCGCCGATTGCAGCAGCCGAGCTGATCCGCCACACTTTGGATGCGATTTTCGATTTCATGATTGTTCCCCTTTAGATGGAAATCTATTGTTGTGTAATTCGCAGAATTGTGAATAGACAAGCGCGAGCAGCAATCGCTTGGAGTGATCCCGTCCGGTAAGTAACAGCGCGTGCATTACTTCGCCAGACTCTTTATTGTGAATTTGGCAGTCGCATTGGCAACGTGGCCGTCTGCACTGATGCACTCCACGCCGGCCGCGAACGATGCCGGATTGAAGGTACGGCGGCTCAACAGCTTGATCGTTTTCGTGCCGCTCGTCGCTGCGGAACCGGAGATTTCCGGCAGCGAATAACCAATGAATTTGCACGACTGCGCATTGGTCGAAGACCATTTCAATTGGGTGGCTTGGCCAATCCAGACCTCTGATGGATTGAATGACACATTGACCGTGAGCGGGGAATCGAGCGTGATTCTCAGCACGGCGCCGTCGAACGACCAACCTTCGAAAGGATCGGAGCCGCTCTCCTGCGTAAAGATGAGCAGACCGCCTTGACCATCGTCGCTGATGCCGGTCGGTTCCCCCACCGGGTAGATGTAGCTCCCGAAATCGCTACCGCTGTCGCCGAAGGCAAACGGCACTGAAAATTCGCCGTCGGGGGTCCATCTGAACAGCGTGCCGGATGGAGAGGCTCCGCCGCCGTAATAAAAATTGCTTCCGTATAGATTGCCGTCGGCTGCTTGCATGAGGAACACAGGATCTGTCCCATCAATATTGTTCATGGGAACCTGATCAAAGCAGTACGACGGGGTACCGCAAGAATAGAGATCAAATCTAAGGCGCGTCGGTACTGCATCAAACGCGTGCAGCGTACTGAAGACGCCTTGGAGTGTCAGCTTAAAGAGCGTACCCGTACCGTTGGCTCCGCCGGATCGGGTGGCTCCATATAAATTGCCATCGCGCGCTGAGATCAGAACATCCGGCACACCGCCGTCGGCCGCGCCAGTAAACGAGTAGAGCTTGGAAAAACTTCCCTGTAGCGTGATTTTGTAGATGTATCCGCCGGTCGAATAATTGTCGTCGAAGGCACCATAGAAGTTGCCGTCATTGCCGAGAACAGGGGCACTCCCAGAAAACTTTTCGCCGATGGATCCGGTCATCGCGCATATAACCGTAAATAGGCCGTCGGCAGTAATCCTGAAGAACACTCCTTTGCCGTTGATGCCCCCGTACTCAGTGATGCCGTAGTACGCGTCATCGGGACCCTGCACCAATGTGCCGAACGGAAAGGCGCCATCGGCATTGGTACCGTACTGGACATCCGGTTCGTTAAAACCAGAGAAAGCGTGCAGGATGGTGAATGTGCCATCTGGCGTGATCTTGTAGATGGTACCGTTGCCACCAGTTCCCGCGAATGCCGTTGTACCGAGAAAAGAGCCGTCATCGGTGACGACAAGCCCGCCGTCGGGCTGTGCGCCATCCGCGTTGGTGCACAGATTGGGTACGCAATTCGGTGCGTCGAAGGCGTGCAGTACCGTCAGAGTGCCGGTGGGGGTCATTTTGAAGATCGTACCGAAACCCCCATCGCCTTTGTTCCACAGAACGCCGTAATAATTGCCATCGCTGCCTGTCACCAGGGCGCCCTGTGGGTTGCCGCCTTCGTTCGGCACCGGCGGCGACTGAGCAATTCCATATGGATTCTCGAAGGCATGCAGGAGCTGAAGACTAGTAGCGCTGGCTTGGCTGGTGGAAAAGGCTGTCAGAGTGCCGAACACAACCGCGATGATCGCAAACTGATTTGTTCGGCTTATATTCTTCTTCTTCCCTTTGAACATTGTTCTCTCGCCTTGCGCCTTGGTTTGCCGTCAGCTGCCCTTCGATATTCGGGCTTATTGGACCTTAGCAGCGCGGATGCGCAATCGTCTGTGACGCGGGTCACAGTTGGCGATGGGATGGCTGCGACGGGTTGGGGGCGCGGGATGCGGGTGATCTACTGGGGACGCACGGGCCGAATAGTTTCCCGGCGCGGAGCCGGCGCGCGGGCGGCACTCGTATGACAAATCAACGGCCTGTTTGTCTTACCACAACTGGTGAGGGTTGGCAGGTGCGTTGTGTCTGGAATAAGACACTTAAGCCCCGTTTGGGCCGACAACGCGCCCTTATCGATGGTCTCAAGGATTGCCCAGAGTTGCAGCAACAGCACATGAGGACGTTGTCACTTTGTTCGTACTAAATTCGCTTTAATGTTTGCCTGCGCCCAGTCGCGAATCGCCTGGGCTAACAACCTGAGGGCAGCCGGCGGATGACGGCTGGCAGGATAGTAAAGACACAGACCAGAAAATTCCGGGCTCCACTCAGGTAACAGACGAAGCAAGCGGCCAACTGCAAGGTGTTCGGTTACATGATCTTCCGGCACCCAGGCGATGCCAATCCCTGCAAGGGCAGATTCGACCATCAATTTGATGTTACGTAGGGTCAGGGGACCGGACACGTCGATATTGACCGTCTTGCCTCGGCGCGCCCCCATCGATAGATTGTGCCGCTGTCGAAACGGAAGCGGATGCAGCGATGTTTGAGGAGATCATGGGGTGCTTTCGGCCATCCATGCTTTTCAACATACTCTGGCGAAGCAATTGCGGCCATGCGCATGTCCGGACCGAAGCGTGCAGCAACCATGTCCTGCGGCACGGCTTCCAGTAATCGAATTCCGGCGTCGAACCCTTCCGCGACGATGTCGATCATGCGCGAGTCGACAACGAATTCGACCTGAATATCCGGGTAGTCGGCGAGAAACGCCGGCAAGACGTTGCGGATCAACAGCGTGGCCCCCGATTCCGAAGAGCTGACTCGGATCGAACCCGATGGCCGATCGCGCGCGGACATGACCTCGTCGACAGCCTCTTCCAGCTCTGCCATCGGCGCACGCCGAGTCTGGATTCCAGGCCGCGAATCGTGTGACTCAGTGCCGACGGCGTCACTTCCAAAACGCGTGCGGCCGCACGGAAGCTGCCGTTTTCGGCAATCGCAATAAAGGCAGTCAGATCAGATAGTCCAGCGCGCAGCATAGATGAGAGATTTTCATTAACGAATCAAATCATAGATGGATTGTTGAGCTGGTCATAGCGGCCTAAGCTCTACGTCCATAGATCGCATTAGCGCAGCGATCCCATCGAGATGTAAGCCGGGCTCGCCACGGAACGCCCCACAGGGGCAAAAGGAGGCAGCAATGCAAAAGCGCAAACTTGGAAACAGTGGCTTGGAGGTTTCGGCCCTTGGGCTCGGGTGCATGGGCATGAGCGCAAATTACGGCCCCCCGGCGGATAAGCAGGGAATGATTGAACTGATCCACGCCGCGGTTGCGCGCGGAGTCACACTATTCGATACCGCGGAGGCTTACGGCCCGTTTACCAACGAAGAACTCGTCGGTGAGGCTCTCGTCCCCTACCGTGGACAGGTGGTGATCGCCACCAAGTTCGGCTTTGACATCGATCTGAAGACGGGGCAGCGCT
>CAZOOK010000016.1:2090-18923 GCA_964581385.1 uncultured Salinisphaerales bacterium | reverse complement strand
GTGGTGATCGCCACCAAGTTCGGCTTTGACATCGATCTGAAGACGGGGCAGCGCTCCGGGGGACTGAACAGCCGGCCCGAGCACACCAAGGCAGTCGCTGAAGCATCCTTAAAACGCCTCAGAATCGACTCAATCGATCTGTTTTACCAGCACCGCGTCGATCCGGATGTGCCGATCGAGGAAGTGGCGGGGGCCGTCAAGGAGTTGATCCAGGAAGGCAAGGTCAAACACTTTGGTCTTTCGGAGCCAGGTTCAAAGACTATTCGCCGGGCACATGCCGTTCAGCCGCTCACGGCCGTTCAAAGTGAATATTCGCTGTGGTGGCGTGGCGCCGAGGCCGAGGTTCTGCCGGTCTGCGAAGAGCTGGGCATCGGCTTTGTTCCCTTCAGTCCACTGGGGGCGGGATTCCTGACCGGCGCGATCAACGAGAACACGAAGTTTGATAGCACCGACTTCCGCAACGCGGTTCCACGCTTCACGCCGGAAGCGCGCAGAGCGAATCAGTCTCTCGTTGATCTGCTCCGGGAAGTGGCGGAACGGAAACATGCCACCGCTGCCCAGATTGCACTGGCCTGGCTGCTGGCGCAGAAGTCTTGGATCGTGCCGATCCCGGGCACGACCAAGCTGTCTCGCCTGGACGAAAACCTCGGCGCCTCCGACATCAAACTGTCCATCGACGATCTTCGCAATATTAACGAAGCCGCTTCGAAGATCGAGCTCCACGGCGAGCGGCTTCCCGAGACCGCCCTTGCGATGACGGGGCGCTAAACCGCCCGCTTTGAAAAAGATTCAACGGGTAATCACTATCATCATTGAAAAGGCGCTGTGGCCGAAAAGGACTGCTCGTGCCGTGACCACGAAGGAGATTGCAATGCAAAAGCGCAAATTGGGTAATAGCGGGCCTGAAGTATCAGGCCTCGGCCTCGGTTGCATGGGTCTGAGCTTCGGCTACGGCCCTGCAGTCGATAAGCAGACAGGGATCGCACTGATCCGCAAAGCCTTCGAAAGCGGCGTGACCTTCTTCGATACTGCGGAATGCTACGGCCCCTTCACCAACGAGGAACTAGTCGGCGAGGCGCTCGCGCCTTTCCGCGATCAGGTCGTGATTGCCACCAAGTTCGGATTCAAGGATGGTAATTCACAGTCGGGCCTCGACAGCCGGCCCGAGCGCATCCGCGCCGTGGCGGACGCCTCGCTCAAGCGGCTCAGGACCGACCGTATCGACCTCTTCTATCAGCACCGCGTCGATCCGAACGTGCCGATCGAGGAGGTTGCCGGCACGGTCAAACAGTTGATCCAGGAAGGCAAGGTCAAGCACTTCGGACTTTCGGAAGCCGGCGTGCAGTCGATCCACCGTGCGCATGCCGTGCAGCCGGTTGCGGCGCTTCAGAGCGAGTACTCACTCTGGTGGCGGGAGCCGGAGGCGGAGATACTGCCAACCCTTGAAGAGCTGGGTATCGGCTTTGTGCCTTTCAGTCCGCTTGGCAAGGGTTTCCTGACCGGTGAGATCGATGAGAAAACGTCTTTTAGCAAGGACGATTTTCGGAACATCGTGCCGCGCTTCTCGCCCGAAGCCCGGAAGGTGAATCAGGCACTGGTCGACCTGCTCGGTACTATCGCCTCCGCAAGACAGGCGACGTCGGCTCAGATTGCGCTGGCATGGCTGTTGGCACGCAAACCTTGGATCGTGCCGATTCCGGGTACGACCAAAGAGAATCGTCTGCAGGAAAACCTGGGCGCGGCCGCCATCAACTTTTCAGCGGACGAACTGCGCAGGATCGAGGAGGCCCTCGCGCACATCAAAGTGCAGGGGGACCGTTATCCTGCGCACTTGGCCGCGCGTGCTGGACGATAGGAATCGGATCAAGCCATGGCAATCACCGAAACCCCGCGACGCAACCATGATGCCCTGTTTCCGAATCATCGCTCGACGCTGAAAGAAACTGATCCCGAGCTGGTTGAGCTGTTCGATAACTGGGCTGGGCATTCGATGAGATCCAGGAACACGGGATTCTCGACGACCGGGCAATCGGCGTCGGAATTCCAGTGTGAGGAGTCGACATGAATGCCTTGGCTGAATGGGATAGCTTCTATGTGATTGTAGGCTCCGCCGCAGGCGCCTTGATCGGTCTGCAATTTGTCGTCATGACCCTGATCGCCGAGCATCCTCCGCCGCGAGCCGTGGAGGCAAGCAAGGCCTTTGCGACTCCGACCGTCATTCACTTCGGCGCGGCGCTGCTATTGTCAGCATTGGCACGTGCGCCCTGGGAAAACGCGATTGTCGCGGCGACAACCTGGGGAATGGTCGGTATTGGCGGGATTGCCTATTCGCTCATTGTTGTGAAACGCATTCGGTTGCAGGACGTCTATAGCCCGGATCTTGAAGATTGGAGCTTTCACTTCCTGCTGCCATTCCTGTCTTACGCCCTGCTGTTGCTCTCAGCCCTCCTGGTGCAGACAAGGATTCATGAGGCACTGTTTGGCGTGGGTGCTGCAACATTGCTGCTGCTTTTCACCGGCATTCACAACGCCTGGGATGCGGTTGTTCACCACGTCTTTGTCCGGCGTCCCAATCGGGATTCGGCCCCGAAATAGCGCGACCATCTGGCGTCATTTCGGGTCAGGTTCAGTCGGCCCGAGCAAATTTCGACGAATCGATACCTCTTTTCCAGAGATTAGTCGGACTATTTCAAGACGTGCAGACGGCAACTTCCCAGAGTAGGACTGACAACACGCCCTTATCGACGGCAGGAGATCACGGTTTTAGTTAAGCACCGCGATTTGATGTCCCGTGATATCAATATCCAGCGCTTGTAAATTGCTTGCGAAATTTATTCGGCGAAGTGCCAAGGTGTCGGCGGAACAGTTTATAAAACGCGCCGATATCGTCATATCCTATGCTGTAGCAGATGTCTTCGACGCTGCGACGGGTGAACATCAGCAGATTTTGACTGGTCTTTAAGCGCGTCTGCCGTAGAAAATCCGTTGGCGTCATGCCGGTTGCATCTTTGAAGCGACGATTGAATGTGCGGCGTGATAGCGAAAGGTATTCGCAGCAGCGATTGATCAGATCGTGTTCGGCGAGATGCTCGGACAGCCAGCGCTGCGCCTGAGCTACAGTTGGATCGAGTGGCGCTAATTGTGCGGCGGGCGTATCGATCAAATAATCCCAATGCAGTGCGTATGTATTCGCCGCCAATTGCGCAGTTTGCATTCCCCAGTGCTCGCCAATGACCGCAAGCAATAACTCCTGCCATGGCATATCGCCGGATAGTAGCAAGCCTTCGCTCCGCACCCAGTGTGTATCCAGCCGCAGTGCGATGCGTGGGTAGCGGCCGGAAAAGTAATCCGCGTACTGCGAATACGTGACGGCTTCTTTGTCATCGAGTAATCCGGCTTCTGCGAGCAGAAACGAACCAGTACCTACGCTGGTTATTAATGCACCGCGCTCGGCACTCCGTCGCAGCCATTGAATCAGTGGTTTGTACTGCGCTGCCGTCCATGGGCGTGTAATTTCGAGTGCCGGCACAAATACCCAATCGACCGGCACGGACAGAAGGGAATCGAAAAATTCAATAAAGCCAAAACGGCGCTGGAACGATGCCTCCGATTCACTGCTGACCGCAAAAACCCGCGCATCATCAACATCGACAGGCTGTGTGCGCACGCAGAAATCAATAACTTCATAAGCGTAGGCAACGACCGATACGATCGATTCGCGAGTAACGGCGATCGCAACGCGCATGTTCAATCTCTCTGCTTTAAAGTCGGCTTCCATCGCTCGGCCAGAATGGCCAGTATTTGGCGTATTCGCCCATTAGAATTCAGCGACAGAGTTTGTAATATGGACCAATCAGTACCGCGTGACAATCGATACCAACGATAAGGTCGGGAGGAGAAATGAGCTATCGCATCATTCAATGGGGGACTGGCACGGTCGGCAAGCACACCCTGCGCGCGGTGATTGATCACCCGCAATTGAATTTGGTCGGCGTAAAGGTATATAGCCAGGATAAAGTCGGACTTGACGCCGGTGCGATCGTTGGGCTGCCGGCCACCGGTATTAACGCAGTCATCGACGTTAAAGATCTGCCGCTGGCCGATGCCGATTGCATACTCTACATACCGATGCTGCCGAATCACGATGAAATTGCCCAGTTGTTGCGAGCGGGCGTGAACGTGATCACTACTGCCGGCAACATGTATCCCAAAACCTACGGCAAAGAGATCGTCGATAAAATCCAAAGTGCCTGCATCGCCGGAAGCAGCGTTTTTCATGGCTCGGGAATCAATCCTGCATTCATGAGCGACGTGCTGCCGCTGACTCTGTCGGGGCTAAGTTACAAGGCGAAGCAGATTACTGTGCAGGAAGTGTCGGACGTGCGCTTGTATACCGCGCAGGCGCCTGAAATCATGATGGACAATATCGGATTCGGGAAATTGCCGGCGGAGGCATTGCGTCCGGACAACCCCTTTATCGCATGGATGAGCGCGTATTTTCGCGAATCGATGGAAATGATCGTGGATCATCTCGGCGTGACCTTGGAAAAGGTCATCGCCAATCACCAGGTGGCGATTGCGAAGTCACGCGTTGTAATTTCGAAAGATCGGACGATTGAGCCGGGCACCGTGGGCTGCCGCCGTTTTGAGTGGCAGGGCATCGTCAATGGGAAGCCTGCCATCATCTTGCGAACCTACTGGAAGACGACGATGGATATCGAACCCGCATGGCCAATCGGGTCCGAAAAAGAAGTGGAGTGGACAGTGACCGTCGAAGGTACCCCATCGTATCAATGCAAGGTGTCGACCTGTGCGAGCTTTGATCCAGACAATCCGAAATTCAATCAGGGCGGCGAAAACGCTGCGGTGATCGGCACGGGTATGCATGCGGTCAACGCAATTCCATATGTCTGCAACGCAAACCCCGGCATCAAAACATTGCTGGATCTTCCGATTATCGGCAGCTTCGGTGGCCTGCGATAGGCTTTTCAACCGTCGCGCGTGGTCACGGTCACATGGCAATTGAAGCGAAATAACTGGGGAGAGCGGCGTGGCAATTGAACGTTTACGTATAGATGGCAAGGTGGCGATTGTGACCGGCGCCGGCCGTGGCGTGGGGCGCGGCATCGCGCACGCATTGGCCGAAGGTGGCGCGACCGTGGTGTGTTCAGCACGCACGCAAAAAGAAATCGAAACCACTGTCAGTGAAATAAAGGCGGCAGGCGGGAGTGCCATCGCGATCATCGCCGATGTGATGAAGGAAGACGAGCTGCAGCGTTTGGTCGATATGACAGTGCAGCAGCTGGGCCACATCGATATTGTCGTCAACAACGCGGGCGGTAACGATTACAAACCGTTTCTCGATATCAGCGCGACCGAATTCAAGCATCATTTCGACTGGAACACGACGTCGGCATTTTTGTTGAGCCGCATCGCCACACGGCCGATGTTGAAAAGTGGTGGTGGCGCCATATTGAACATATCCTCTGGCGCCGGCCACATCGGCATTCGCGGCATGCTGTCGTATGGCGTGGCGAAAGCGGCGCTTAATCATTTGACGCGCAACATGGCCGAGGAACTGGCACCGAAAATTCGCGTCAATGCCCTTGCGTTGGGCGCCGTCATGACACCGGCATTGCAGCAAACCTTCGATATGGATGCGGGATTTCGCGAAAAGCTGATCGAGAAAACTCCATTGAAATCGGTCGGCAGTGCCAATGACGTCGGTCTTGCCGCACTGTATTTATGCTCGCCTGGCGCGTCCTATGTTACTGGAGCGATTCTCAACATAGACGGAGGCATCCAGGATACGAATCTGCCTTTCAAGCTGCCAGATTTATAGAATCGGCCCCGTATCGAGGTGGGGGGGGCACTTTCGCTTTAGGACCGTGGAGTTTGGCGACCCATCAATGCATCTCAGTTGAGTGCATGTCAGATGACTGAGAAACGACAATGAGTGACATCGAAGCGAATAAGCGGGTTGCGCTGAAAATGATCGAGCAGATCACCCGCGGTGTCATAGACGATACGCTGATTACGTCGGATGCCTATTGGTGGGTACCGGGGCGGAGGCGTCTGACCAGAATGGAGTTTCAGCAGCTGATCGATGCGTTCGCAACATTGCGCCGTGGTGTGGGCCGAATGATTGTGCACGGAATTACCGCTGAGAAAGATCGCGTTGCGGTGGAGGCGGAATCTTTTGTAGACCTGATCGGCGGGGGCACTTATAACAACACCTATCACTTTTTATTCGAGTTCGAAGGTGAAAAAATTCGTTGCTCGAAGGAGTATAACGATTCGAAATATGCAACTGACGTTCTGGGTTCGCTTTCTGGACAATGAATTATTTAATGACATGTAAAAATCAGGTAATTGTGGTGACCGGCGCATTTCATTTAGTGCTTCGTGTGACTCCTGGGTTGAGAAGGTGCGATCAACGGCCGCTGCTCGATTTCTTCCTAATTGGCACAGCTTTGTTACCAGATGATATAGCCGAGTTATGACCGCCCAGCAGATAAAGCTCATCGATAGAAACATCGGGCCAAGCGACGTATTTGTCGGACGCTGTGCGGTGAACTAAACTTGCGCACCTCTCCTCTACTAGGGGAAAGCGCAAATTTCTAGGATGCCCCGCTTCTATTGACGTCTCGACAACGCCAATGTCGTAGTGACCACCGTGCGCTCGCTTTTTGCCCTTCGGGCTGAGCACACCTGCCGCTTCGTCGATCCGATAGCCTCAATCGCTCAAATATTCGTGGTAGCTGCGGTGGAAATTCTCGATCGCGGTTTCCTGGAATGGATTGAGCCGCGGACCCTTGTAGCCGCTCGACTTGATGCCCCGATGCGTGGCTTCCATCTGCTGGAAGTCCTGTAGCAGGATCTCTCCCCAGAATGCTTGGTCCGTGATGTCGTCGTTACGCAGGTTCTGCACTTTTCGGATGGTATCGGAAGGCATGCGTTCGAGCTGGTAAACCTCAAAAATACAGCTGTCAGGGTCATTGCCATTCGGGCGCGCACGATAGCCGAGGCAATTCGTCGCCATGGGCAACAACACCATGTTTGGAAAGATGTGCCAGTCGATGCCCGCGCGCCGGTACTGCTCTGGCGTTATATTCGGCCACTCCACCCCTTGCTCGGCATCGATTGCCATGGCCATCTCGGTGAGCTTGGCCATAACTTCCGAAGGGGAGGCATTTTCAGGCGTGGTCGCGGGCAGCAATTGCGCCGCATGGACCATCGAATCGGTCATGTTGGAATCGATTTCTTTTTTGAGGTAGCGGAAGAAATCCGCTATCGACTGTCGGATATCGGTATTCATTACCGCGGCGTCGCGAATAGCTGATTCCGGACGCAGCTTGGAAACAACGCTACCGAACGAGCTGTGTCTGCCGGCCGTCTTGCTAGAGAACTGGCTCGTACCGAAGCGATTGAGCGGGTGATGCGTGATTGCCACGTGATAGCCTTCATTGAAGGCTTCGAGCGCCACCTTCCAATTGGCAGGCATAATGAGCCACTTGCGCCACCGATAACGCATCTTGTCGAGCTCGAACGGAGCCAGCGCCTGAGCCGCTTCGCCAAGATACTTAAGCAAAGGCTCGGCATCCGGATCGAAAGTCAGAAACACGAAACCGCCCCAGGTGTCGAAGCGGACTTTGCCGAGGCTCAGATCGTCGTGGTCGAGCTTTCCGCACCAGTCTTCCCGCTGGGTGACGTGCTGATTGGCACCGTCGAGATCCCAGCGCCAGCCGTGGAACCCGCAGCGAAAGTTGCTTATATGACAACCGTCTTGCACCAGCCGTCGACCGCGATGAAGGCAGACATTGTGGAAAGCCTGGAGCCGGTCGGGCCCTGAGCGCACGATGATCACAGACTCGTTGCCGATGTCATAGGTGACGCAATCCCCGACTTCGGCCAATTCCTCCTCGCGGCAAGCCATTTGCCACACCCGCGGCCACAGGCGCCGAAATTCGCGTTCTACATATTCCTGAGCGTAATAAGTTTCTTTGACTACGAATTTCGACGTATTGCTCTTGCGGCTTTCGTCCGGGCTAGCATAGTTCTGAATGCTTGAGTCGCTCACTGCCGTTCCTCTCTGGATCCAATTCTCAAATAGCTACCTTTTTGAGTACCCCGGCAAGCCGGCAAATACCGACTCCTCCAGGCGACGGCCATCGCATGGCGCGATGATTGTTGGCCGTCGTATCCTGTCGCGCGCCGTGGACGCAATCAGGGAACTTCGCTGAAGCGATAGACGTTGAGCTTGCGCTGTGTGAATCGCCAACCTTCCTGAGTGAGCTGCAAGTGGTCGTCGTAGCGACCGATCATGACGATCTGCGAGGCGCTCTTGCGCTTCGCCGTTTCGACTAGGGCAGTGCTCGTCGTCGCGGTTTGGCCGTCCGGATCGAGTACCACATCGGTAATATTGTTCATCTGGACGAGCCATTCCAGGTTTCCGAATGCGGCGCTGAAGAACGCTTTTATTCGTTCGCGTCCTCGCAAGGGTCCTGGAAGTTTGAACATTTCGACAACACCATGAATTTCGGCGTCTTCGACGAAAAAGCTGCAGAAGCGCTCGATGTCGAGGCGGCCCGCGGCGCCTGAATACGCGTTGATCACTTCCCTGATTGCGGCTTTCGTATCGAACTCATTCACGGTCCGTCCTCGTACTGCGATTCAAGGCTTTGGCCACGCCGCGATGATTTCGTCCGCAGTGGCGATCGTCGCGATGAATGCAAGCGTGTTCTTCATCACCAGCTCCGCGTAGTCGGCGGGAATGCCCGCCACGGCATCGCGGGCGACGATGACCTGGTACGAATGGTTGACGGCTTCCATCGCCAGATTGGCGATAGCCACATTCAGCGACACACCCCCCAGGATCACCGTGGTGATGCCGCGGTTGCGCAGACGGTGATCCAGCTGCGAGTCAGCCATCGGATTCAGCCCGTGATCGCGTGGGGACAGCACGTCGCCATCGCACCAGACTTCGGGGCAGGGGAGGTCACTGGCGGGATCGTGCGGCGAGCGGTCAGCCGCCTGCGCCTTCGCCCCGAGAAAAAGCCGGGCGTTGGTGTTGGCGCCGAAGCGATCGGGGGAAGTGTTGACCAGGCAGTCGACAACCGGAGCGCCGCGAGTCCGCGCGGCTTCGGCGAGACGCGCGCTGGCGCCGATCACACCAGCCCCTTGCGCTGCTGCCGCTAGTGGTCCGCGCAGAGTCCTGTCGCCGATGATGCTGCGCTGTACTTCCGAGAGCAGCAGGGCGACACGTCCCGGCTGGAGCAATTTGCTCATGTCGAATGCCATCGTTTCTTCTCCTCACTTCAATGTTCTGCGTGCAGCGGTATGCCTGGACGCGACGACGTTGACGATCGTCAGCAGGCCAGTTCTTCGGCCAGCTGCGACTGCGCCCGCATGGCCTGCATCGCGTGATAGGCGGCGTGCACGGCATGCCCGATCCGGCCGACCTGATGGCTGTCGCCGATCACATGACACTGGATTCCTGCGGTCACGAATTCGCCAATCATGTCGTCCTGCGGATCGCGGCCTTGGGCGAGCGCGATCCGATCGGCCTTCAGCGTGCGCACTTCGCCGCCGGCGTTCCGCACGTCGATTTCGCCGTCGCCGATGCGGACGATTGCCGTTTCCGCAACGATCTTGATCGAAGCGCTCTTCATCAGCCTGAGGACGAGCATTTTGCGATAGACCATTTCGGCCGTGCGCGCGAGCTTGTCGGTCGGCGAGCGCGTGATCAGCGTCACTTTCAAACCGTGCCCGGCAAAATATTCCGCGACTTCGCAGCCGGTCTCGCCGCCGCCGTAGACGACGATATGCTGCCCTGCCGTAAGGCCGTGCTCGAGTTTGCCCATCAGCACTTCATAGGCATCGAGCACCATTGGAGAGTCGATCCCTTCGATTTCCATGGCGCGAGGCTTGGTCCCTGCTGCGACGAAAACGGCATCGGGCCGCACGGCAATGATCTTCGCAGCATCGGCGCGATGGCTAAGGTGAACCGATACGCCGCTGCGCTGAAGGCGTCTCACCAGGAAATCGCGATACCAGAAGAACTTCTCCTTGCCCGGCGGCGTACCTGACGCGATCAGCCCGCCGCCAATGGTGTCCCGAGCCTCGTAGAGATGCGTCTCGAAACCGGCTTGATCGAGCATCAGCGCAGTGGCGAGACCGCCGGGTCCCGCTCCGATAACGACCGCGCGCTTGCCAGCGCCGGCATCCGTTGGCAAGAGCGGCTCCAGTTCATTGCCGGTGCGCGGATTTTCGGCGCAGCTCATCGGACGCGTGGCACCGCTGATACACCAGTTGCAGCTGGTGCAGGGACGGACATCTTCGAATCGACCTGCCGCAACCTTATTCGGCCATTCGGCGTCTGCGAGTGAGGGACGGCCAAGCGCCACGAGGTCGGCATCGCCGTTTGTGATCGCCGTCTCCGCGATGTCGGGTGTGCGGATCTGTCCCACTGCAATCACTGGTACGCCCGCTGCATCGCGCAGGCGTCGCGCATACGGAATGCGCCAGCCCTCAGGCGTGGACATCGGCTCCATGACTTTTTCAAATGAGTCAGGTCCGCGCCCCGTAGAGGCGTGGATCGCACTGACGCCGGCTTCGACCAGGTGACGCGCATTCGCCTCGCTATCGTCAATGGTGATGCCGCCCGGCAGAAATTCGTCGGCAGAGATTCGGAAGACCAATGGCCGCGAGCCGATCTCGGCGCGGATCGCGCGGGCGATCGCCAGCGGGAAGGCGAGCCGTCGCTCGGCGTCGCCGCCCCATTCGTCATCGCGCTGGTTGCCGAGTGGTGAGATGAATTGCGACACGAGATAGCCGTGAGCGGCGTGGACTTCGATACCGTCGTAGCCTGCCTCGACCGAAAGCCGTGCCGTCCGGCCGAAAGCTTCGACCAGCTTCTTGACCTCATCCGAGGAGAATTCGTCCGAGACGATCTTGCCCGGATCCTTGCGCGACGTGACGCGGCTGGGTCCCTTGGGCATGGGCACATATTTGCGGTCGGCAAAGCGGCCGCCGTGCTGTAGCTGCACGAAGACCTTGGCACCCGCGTCGTGCACGGCGTCGACCAGTCGCTTGTGGCCATCGAGGTTGCGTTGCGATTCAAGCGACAGCTGGTGCTCTTCGGTTTTCCCCGTCGCGGGGTCACCGCAGGTGAACTCGACGATGATGAGACCGAAGCCTCCCAATGCCCGCTCGCGATAAAACGCGATGTTGCGGGGTGTGACACTGCCGTCGATGCCGCCGTACGAAGTCGACATCGGGGCCATGACCAGTCGATTCTTCAGCTCCACGCCGTTGAGGGTCATTGGGCTGAACAACTTCGGGTAGTAGGGATTCACGCGCCTCTCCGGCTTTGCTTTCTGCCCGAGTGCGGTTCGCGGGCTCTTGCCACTTCAATAGTTCACGACCGTCAGGGCTGCCGGAAATCGGCCGTGGCTTAACGACCAAATGAGCTATCCAAGCAGGCGACCAATTGTATGCCCAATTGATTCGGGTGGTCGAGCGGCGTCCGTCAAGCCATTCCACGCGATCCGCGGTGGCATTGCGGACGGTGACATCGGACAGTGCCACGCCAATACGGAAAGCGGAATGAGAATAGGTGGCCACCGCGGAAGTCCGGACACGGCTCCCGCGAAATTTGTTATCTTTTGTAATGTATAACTAATCAAAAGCGGAGGAGTAAAATGTTTGCACGTAAATTATTCGTGGCTTTCACGCTGAGTGTTGGACTTGGAGGGGCTGCATTGCCGGTGCTGGCGGCCGGTACCGATGCAGCATCGGGGAACGCGTTATTAGGCTACGGCAAACACACCGATATTCCAGCACCCGCGGGTCAATGGGGTCCCGGCGATTTACCTTCTGAAGGTCCAACATCAACTTACTATATTGGAATGACCGGCTTATCCGGCCAGAACGGACACACGCGCGAGTACAAGGTGCACGTGCCGCAAAGCTATAACCCCAAGGTTGCTACGCCGCTGCTGGTCTGCCTTCCCGGCCTGGGCACGACGACCATTATGTTCTGCGCCAACGGTACCGAAACGAGCGGCCCCGGTCTCAATGGCGATACGGGTGGTTTGATTACGCAGTCGGATAACAACGGCTTTATCCTGGTGATGGCTGAGGGCCACCGTGTTTCCTGGAATGCGGGGGCATGCTGCGCACTGGGCGGAAGGCTCGACGACGTTGGGTTCATCCGTGCAATGCTGCAGGAAGTCGAGCAACACTTGAACGTCGATACGAAGCGCATCTACGCGGCAGGGTTCTCGAACGGCGGTTTCATGGCAGAGCGCCTTGCGTGTGAGGCATCGGATATCTTTTCTGCCATTGTCGATGCCTCCGGTGGCATCGTGGTGGGCGGATGCAAGCCAAATAGCCATGTCGCCGTGTTGCAAACACACGGCAACAAGGATCACATCGTCCCCTACGCGCTTTTCAATTCGACGATGAAAAGGTGGTCGAACTTTAACGGCTGCCAGTCGACGACAACGACGGCGAGCTTTCCCAACAGCGGCGGCGATACGCAGTGCGTGAGCTACACGGGCTGTCCGAGAGATGGCGTGGTCACCGGCTGCACAGTCGACGGTGGCGGTCATTGCTGGTTTGGCAGTCCGAGCTGCGGCACGGGCGGCGGTGAGATTGCTGCGAAGATCGCGCTGCTCGGCTCCAGTAACAGCGATTTCCTGGTGAACAGCGATATCGTGTGGCCGTTCGTCAGCCAGTTCCATCGATAGATTGATACACGCGGACAGGCGCGGCCTAAAGCGCCTGTCCGTTTGATGCCAAACATATCGAAACGTGATGCTCATGCTGGGCTAATCCACGTGCCTTTCTATTTGTCCCTGAAAAAACTGACAAGGCCAAAGCAATTAGAGAGAGGGGTTTAAGCATGGCGCTTTACACCACCATTCATCTGCATAATGTCCCCGCGGACAAAGCCGCGGATTACGCCGACTGGTTCGATGGGGCGCACCGGGAAGCGCTTGCGCGGCTCCGCGGCTTCCTTGCGGCAGACCGCTACGAGGTCACCAAGGAACAAGTCATGGTGAGCATTCCCCAACCGTGGCGATTCTTAAGCGTCTATGATTTTGACTTGCCCGATCCCGCCATCGATGTGCCCGCGCTGGGGCCGCTGATCGCTGAAGTCCGCGACCGCGGCTGGATTGCCAGCGACGATACGGAGCGGCTTTACACTTATGCGCTCTACTCCGATTGGAAGGGGAGCGCGAACTGGCAGCGCGACGAGCCGTTCTCCAGCCTTTTCTTTCTCCTCGCGAATTACACGCCGGGGCGTTTCGAAGAGTATCAGCGCTGGTATGACGAAATGCATTGCCCGGACGTGACCAACGTCCCCGGTCATGTGGCAATGAAGCGCGGACAGCTTTCGCCCTACCAGATCGAGCCGCGCCGTTATTGTCCAGGCGACCAACTCGTCATCTGCGCCCACCAGACGGATGATCTCCCCCTCGCGATCAAGGATTTTCAGGATCGTGCCATGGGGCGCAGTGCAAGTGGCATCGCGATGAATCCGCGGTCGGATGCCGCCTCCACCGCACGAACGGTGCACTATTTTCGCAAGATCAGCGGGACGGAATTCTGGCCGGGCGGTGTTGCCTATGCCGGTGATCTTTCGGTCTATCCTGGAAAGGGCTGATTGATATTACAGTGGCTGTAATCAGTTTGGCCCTCGGCCCCGACGTGACCGGCGATTCGGTCCAGTTGGATAGGTAGATTACTCATTGATATCTGCTGTTCTACTTGAAGGGCCGCCGGCTTAGCGTTTGAGGCGTCGGCTGCTCATAGACGAGACTAGTATGTGGACATGTCGAGAACCTGAAATATATAGCCGTGGCGACGACGTGTGAAAATGATAACGAGGCTGGGCTCCAGGATTCCGATGAAATTCTCCTTACACATTCCGCTCGGCGATACCACGACGGGCCAGTTCCAATCGATCGAAGCGATCGCCCAAATGACCCAGGCCTTGGAGAAAGCGAAGGTCGACGCTTGCTGTGTCACCGACCATCCGGCGCCCGACGCCCAGTGGTTGCACGCTAACGGTCACGACGCGCTCGATCCGTTCACAGCGCTCGCCTTCGTAGCGATGGCGAGCACCACCCTGCGGCTGCACACCAGCGTCGTCGTGCTGCCCTACCGCAACCCGTTCGTGACCGCGAAAGCCGCCACTACCTTGCAGGTGCTCTCCGGCGGGCGACTGATCCTAGGAGTCGGCGCGGGCTACCAGAAGGGCGAGTTCGACGCCCTGGGCATCAACTTCCACAAGCGCGGCGCTCTGACGGACGAGGCCCTCGAGGTCCTTCGCCTAGCTTGGGGCGGCGGCGTGGTAATCAAGCAGGGCAGCAACTTCAATGCCGTTGGCAATGAGCCGCGCCCGGCGCCGAATCCCCCGCCCACCGTCTGGATCGGCGGTAGCAGCGATAAAGCGGTGGAGCGTGCCGCCCTTTGGGGCGACGGCTGGTCGCCGTTTTTCAGCCGGCCGACGCAGACCACAGCCAATCAGGTGGCGGGCATCCAGAACGTCGCGCAGCTGGGCGAGAAGATCAAAGTCCTGCACGAACTCCGCGCCAAGCTCGGGAAGACGGAGCCCTTCGATGTCGCCATCGACCCAAACCGGCGTCCTAAAGCGAACACCCGAGAAGAAGCCGATCGGTTCCTCGAGGTCCTAGGTGAGCTTGCCGCCGTCGGCGTCAGCTGGGCCATGGTCGACCTGCTCCACCCCAGCCGCGCCGCTTGGCTAGAGAGTGTCCAGTGGTTCGGCGAAGAGGTGATTGCTCGCGCTCGTGCCCGAGCAAAGTGGTCATGACGGTGGTGCCAGACCAGCGGATGGGTCTGGGAAGGGTGACTGCGCCATCGCTGATCCGCTGCAGTGCCATTTTTTCCTCGTCGGGCAGGGCGCGGCGGTAGGCGGCGTAGGTATTTGCCACCAGAGTATCGCCGCCCTCGTGCGCTGCGGGCAGCGTCCTGACCGACAGCATGGTGGCCTTGGCGGGCGCGGGATCGTTGGCGCCATCGATATGCCAGAAAAAGGCGCCGCGTGTGTAGTCGGCGGAGCAATTGGACTTCACCGATGGTGCGAGCAAACTGCAACTGCTCGTCGTCGCTCAGGTGCAGGGCGGCAAAAGCCAGCGCGCTGCGTTCGACCAGCAGTGCTGAATCTCACGCGCATATTTGCCACTGAGAAAGGGTGTTGGTTCAGATTTGTCGTATGCCGGTAGCGTCCGATTCCCTGAACACCGCAATAGGCTCGATCGCCTGCAGCATGACCAGCGGCAGCACGCGCACAGTCGATGCCTGGTAAGTCGCATAAAACGGATGGCAGTCGATGAAGAAATTCCAAACCTTTTTCCGCTCGTCGTCTACGGGTTCGCGCCAGCTGCCGCGAAATGCCTGCGTGGCGATCTGGAACTCGATTTCCGCACGGTCGACGATGTTGAGATACCACTCGGGATGTTGGTCGGCGCCGCCCTTCGATCCGCAGATCACCACTTCGCCCCCGATATCGGCATAGCACAGCGGCGTGATGAAAATCTTGCCGCTCTTGCGCCCCCGGTACTTGACCAGGCAGTGCGTTGCAAATGGACGGCCGCCGACGGCGGTGAGGTCCATAATGTGGCCCTCGACACCCCCGGATCGCAAATACGTCTGCCGATGTTCCGTTGCCCAGTCGCGGCGCACGGCGCTGATGGCTGCGGAAGATTCGTCACTCATAGTTCTGACCTTGGTTCAAGATTTTCCTGTTGCATGGTTGGCGGATTGCGGGATCAATCCTCGTACTTCAGTTCGACGTGCGTCATCTCGCCGTTCGGGCCCATCGGCGAGTCGTATTCGATCACCGAGTAGACCGGATTGGCGTGGCTGGCGAACAGCCGGGACTCATCTTCCTTGATCATCGCCAGTCGATCTGGCGAGCCGATGATCCGCTGCGAATTTTCGAAGTCTTCTCGGCTGTTCCACCAGATTTCCATGACGCAGTCGAAGCCAGCATCGTGAACCTCACCGGTCACCGGATTTTTCTCGGGCTTCAGGTAGCGTCGTACGTAGCGCACTGCATTGGGAATCGAAGGTGCGCGGCCCATTCGCCGGGACAGCTGAGAGTGCTGGTTTTCGTAGTAATCCATGAACTGTTCCATGGTCATGTCCGGGCGTTTCCGGAAGAAGCAGATCTGTTTGAACATGGCTCCTCTTTCTATTGAACCCATGTGTTTTGATTATGGATTTATCGATTGGAAAATTGCGGCAACTAGTGACGGTGGCGCGAACCGGCAACTTCTCGAATGCGGGGCGAATGCGGGGCACATTTCGAAACCGCGTCAATCTGCATCAAAGGTACGATTAGGCCTCAGTGGGCGTTCGTACTGTAGCATGTAGAAACACTGCCGCAGACCACGACGCGCCAGCGACAGGTGTGCGAACGAGCACGCCTGGGTGTTGCGATTTGTTTATCACACCGCTTTGCGCGTACGAGGACAGATAATGGCCAAGAATGTAATTTGCCTTTGGTACGACGGCACAGCAGAAGAAGCCGCCAGCTTCTATGCGAAGACCTTTCCAAACAGCGGCGTCACAGCGGTCCACCGCGCTCCTGATAATTACCCGGATGGCAAGCAGGGACAGGTGCTTACCGTCGAGTTTACGGTGCTCGGAGTACCTTGTCTCGGCCTCAATGGTGGCCCGGCCTTTAAACACAGCGAGGCTTTCTCGTTTCAGATTGTCACCGAGGATCAGACCGAGACCGATCGTTACTGGAATGCGATCGTGGATAACGGAGGAGCTGAAAGCCAGTGCGGGTGGTGC
>CAZOOK010000016.1:0-1990 GCA_964581385.1 uncultured Salinisphaerales bacterium | reverse complement strand
TTACTGGAATGCGATCGTGGATAACGGAGGAGCTGAAAGCCAGTGCGGGTGGTGCAAGGACAGATGGGGTTTGTCCTGGCAAATCACCCCGCGGGTGCTACTAGAAGCGACGACCAGTCATGATCAGGCGGCTGCCAAGCGCGCCTTCAACGCGATGATGGGAATGACGAAGATCGACATCGCCGCGATCGAAGCAGCTCGGCACGGCCCAGGTCGCGCTTAGCGCGCGATAACCTGCAGGCATGCGAAGATCTATGTTTGTTTTTCGGTTAGGCGGAGCAGGAGAATGCCACTATGTATGAAGGACGGGGAGAGGGTTACCTTGACGATCCCTGGTTCGTTGTGGCTCCCTCCGGCGCAGCCACTTTTCTGGACTCCGGCATATGGCTAGTCAATGCCGGTGGCATCTGGTGGGCCGCTATCTTCCCGCACCCCGGCCCAAGCATGAATTGCTCGCGGTCTTTATCCGCGCCTTGGCCCGTGTCCTGGGTCCGCTGTTTGGGGTGCCACGCCCGCAGGGCGAGGCACGTAGACTTATCCACGCACGGAGCGCCCGTCAGGAATAGCGCGTAGTGCGTGTATAAGTCGATCTTTCCGGCGTTTGCGTCTCTGTAATTGACCCGAATCGTCGATGCAGCCTAGCGGCATTGATGGGAGCGGCGCGCGCGGGAGACGACTTTTCCAACGACTTTATAAGCTGGTGCGTTATAACTTGAGTATGCTAGCGCATCGCCATTAAATAGCATGGCCTGCACAGCATAAAAATTCCAGAAAGTGTTCCTGGAGTACCATCTTGGTTAGAGCGTAAAAGACTGACTGCTGCACTGTTGGTGCCCCCGCCGTTAACCAACGCAACGTCGATTTCGGCCTTGCGCGAAACCGCTTGATTTTGGCTTTCCGTCTACGTCTGCGTTTACCGTTTGTCGCCTCCTTAATGTCGTATAATGTATATTATGTAAAGTAGAATGGGTGCGACGAATGTCGGGAGCGGAAAGTTTCTTTATGTCAGCACCTGCTCAATCATGTCGAAAACGCGGATATCATGTCATCGAAAACAAATGACATGATTAACGCCCCAAACGTTTTTAGAAAATCTATTTACGCCGGGAAGTTAGCGCTAATTATGTCGATTGACCTGTTGTCAGCTTTGGCGAATCCTCATCGCCTCCTCAACCAGTTGGTTGGACTGTGCGGTCCATAATTGCCCAGAGAGTTGTTCGACCAACAACGCATCATTCACGTCGATACCGAAGATTCGGTCAATATTGCGCCCTCGACTCTTCTGTATCCCGTAATTGTCGGGAGCGGAAAGTTTCTCTACTAAGCTAAAAGTTTCGTGCACCCCGCCTCGTTATGCACGTATCTTCCAGCCTAAGCGGGATTTTTCGCGGAACATTTATCCTAAGCGGGTTTTTGCAACCAACTTTCCGCTTGGTTTTTAACGTCCTTCTTCCTTAGACGGAAAGTTTCTTGCCGAAATTTGGAAAATAACTTTCCGCCGTGCTTTCACCGGATGCTCCGGTCAAGCAACTTTCAGCTTAATAGAGCCCTCAACGGCGAAACAGTTGATCGGCGTCCAGGTTGAAGGCCTTGGCAATCCTTTCGATGACATCGACGGACACCGCGCGCTGAGCTGATTCCATCTGGCTCATATACGTTTGACTGAGACCACTGCGGCTGGCCAGCTCTTCCTGGCTCCAATTCCTGCGGGCGCGCTCCTTCCGCACGTTGGCGGCAAGTGTTTGCCGGAGCACGGGCCTGCGGGGCGTGGGCATGCCGCATAGGCTTGGCTCTCGATGGCCGGCGCTGACTCGGTATCTCGACAATCCGGCATTGCCCATCGACAACAATCACGATGAGAGGCAAATCCGGCCCTGGGCGACTGGAAGGAAGAATTGGTTATTCGCCGGTACCCTGCTTGCCGGCCAGCGTGCGGCCGCGATCACCAGCCTGATCCAGTCCGCCAAACTCAACGGCCACGACCCTTATG
>CAZOOK010000015.1:88760-133595 GCA_964581385.1 uncultured Salinisphaerales bacterium | reverse complement strand
GTGATGGCGTGGCTTAGGCCGATCACGTCGACTGGCCCATTTCCCGACGGATACCAAAGGGCTGGAACCGCTGGTCGTCGGTGTGTGCCAATTTGAGACGTTTAACGGTTTGAATTCAGGGCATGTAAGCAGACATGTAGGCTGACCTTGCTAACCATGTCTCCCGTTACGTTGGTTATCTAGAGATCCGGCTGCTCGTTCTTTTCTTTAGTATCTTTAGTACGCTCAATAGCTGCTTCAGCATACAGATCATGTAGGGTAATCTTAATTTCTTTGAGGCTGGGCACAATCGCAGGTATTCGAGATTCGCCACGTTTGAATGGGGGAATATCGCTGATACGATTTTCAGGATCCAATTCTGTTCTGCAATCCAAAGCGTGATTTCCAAATGCTCCATCGAAGCACCATAAATCCGTCACCCACGATGTTGCATGAGGCGGTGTATACGGGTCATACATGCCCCTGGTGAATGCAATATATGCATCTGGGGCGCCCACATTTCTCTGCAATTTCGCCTCTACCGCTGCAATATGCCATCCACAGCGACCGTCCAGGAACTGATCCGCAGGGATTATGAACGTATAAATAGTACCTTGCTGTGTCAAAGATAGACTCGCATCAACGTGATAGGGCACTGATGCACCAGGACCAACCATATATCCACAAACGAGCCCGCCGGTCATCGGATTGTAGATACCACCATCTTTCGGATCAAACCGCGCAATTACGTTGCTGATAAGCCAGCCATTTGGCACTAATATCGTCGTTTGGATGAGCTGATTCGCCGAGGGGTTTCGAGCGGGATAGTCCCGATCTCCCGGCCTAACATTTGCGCACGCCACCAGAAAGACGCCTAACGTTGTGACGATCAATTGCCTTTTCATTATTTTCATACTAATCGGATTAAAAACTACTTGCTCGGGAGCTGACATTCGTAACGGACCTTTCTTAGAATGGCATCGGGCTCTTTCTTGACCACTTCATCAATCGCAGTCCTCTTGAAAATCACACACACACCGCCGGAGCCGGGCGCAAAGATTCGCCAATGGTGATAGGTCTCCGCATCCTCCGTAAAGCAAAGTGCGAGCAGTGACTTTAGTTTGGCTTTCTTCTTGTAGATGTTCAGATAGCTCTGCGCTCAATAACACTCAAGGCTTGCCATCTTTAGTGGATGAAGGGGGCACACGTTGCTGCACAGGAAGGTCAACGACCTGATATGGGTACGTCTTGAAGATTACACGCTTCATGGAGCCGCCGATGTTTGCTTTGTAGATTACCAGACCATTCTCATCTCTTCCCCCATATTCAAGCTGCACCCATGCACCATCAATTAATACCGATGTCGTTCCTTTCTGAGCGTCCCGTTCGAGATCGATAAAGCCATCTAAATTCTCATCTACGACATGCCTGATTACATCTCCCTGTTTCGAAATGCCATCGTATTCGAGCTTATCGAAGACGCCGCCATTCTTATGGTCAACCAAGGTCAGAAAGCTGCTTTTTCCATTTTGTAGCTTCTTTTCCGCAGTGAGTGGAACCGCCACGGAAAAGCCGGTTGAAAGGTCACTGCCAACGAACACGATCCGATCTCCTTTCTGGCAAATCAACATTGAGTCAAGATTCGTGCTTGATGCGGAGCATTTCCATGAACCCAATGTTGCGGTTTCCCACTTGGCGGATTTGTCCATGAGCAACGCAAAGCTCTGCTCCTCAGTCATCTTCGTCATTTCAGGCTGTGTGATACGCACCGTTTGCTGTCCGTCTCCGAAGCTCTCTCCCGAACAGACCGCCATTGCGACGAACAGCGCATGCATGGATACGCGAGGGCGCACTATGTGCTCTCCTTTGTAGAGCTAACGCAAAGCGAAGCTGCGGCCCAAAACGCGAAACCGTCCGAGCACAAACGCGCTCGGATGGGCCGTCAGCTTGAGCGACGTGTTAGCCATGATGTTTCCACCAATCTGCATCGTACTCGCCAACTGAGACCATCAGCTCAGCAGATGAACGGCTCAAGGGAAAGTATTGGTGACCGGCTCCCCCGTTGGCCAATGGCTCCAGCTTTTCTTGAATAGTAGGGAACTCTTCAGCGGAACACAGCCAGCGAAAACCAACGCCAGTGCCACCACGTGATGCCCAAAGCTTCAGTGAATGTGTCACTGATATTGACGCAATGGGATGGATTGGCCACTCAGACTCACCTGATTTAACAAACTCAGCGAGTTTAGACGACAACAGCTTGATATCTTCTGCCGCACCAGACAGAAGAACGATATTGTCGCCCTTAAAGTTCTCAAGGTAGCCGAGGTTCATCATGGCTAACGCTAATAGAACGGATCAATTGCGGCAATTAATTGCTGCATTTCGGTGGTTTTCCCAAATCGGTTCATGCGCAAAGCGTTGATCTAAGGGTAATCCTTCCACAATCTGGCCGAATTGAACCGCACAATCAATTCACCCAGTTTCGTCTCTCGAAAGCGGCCACTCGTGAGCGACCGGTTTGGGCTGGACCAAGATCGTCCTTGTTGATCGCGGTTCTAGGCTGCCTTTTCAGTAAGCTCATTCCATTCATGAACGTGTTTATCCAACGCCTTCTTGTCGCACTGACCGCATAGGGTACCAGCGCTGCCACTTGCCAGGAAACGCATTCTCCATGCAGTTGACCTTCCACAGAATCGGCTCGCGCTTTCTCATGGCAGTTGATAACTGACCTTGCCGTCTGTAATGAGGACTACCTTTCGCTCCTCAAGTTGTTTCACGAAGCCGGCAGCCTCGTCGTCGGTCACTTTGTTGACGAACAGCGCCTTGATGCTACTGACGAGCGTCTTCAATGTGCGTGGTCTACCGGACTTCCGCTTTGTCAGGTTCTCCACGATGGCATCCACGCGCTCGGTCAGTGGCTTTGAGTTGCTGATGCGAACCGGGGGCGACACATCGCCAAACGCCGACGTGCGTTTGCAGTCGATCGTGAGACCGGAGAGGTGCTTGATAAGCGGATCGAAACCGGTGTCTTTCGACACGATATGGAACGACGCGCCCGGATGCTCGCCGACGAGCTTGCCGATGTAGAAAGCGATGTGGAAGTCCAAGGCATTGCTGCCGTTGCCGGAGACCTGGATGTATTCGGCTTTGTCCCCCAGCCCCTGTAGCGCGCGGGCAAGCTCCAGCGGCACCTTAGTTTGACCGGCGCCAACGAAGACCTTGACCCGCTTGTCGGTACCCGTGAGCGCACCGACATTGCTCGGCTGCACATTCTCGAAGTCTACGAGGACGAAATTGGTGGTCATTGTTGAGAAGATTGGAAGATTGCTTGACGATGGTGAACAAGTACGAAGTAATTATCCACTGGTGCTGTGAATAAGTCTGTGAAGAAACGTCTACAACTGTACTCCGGCTTGCCATTCGGTCCGATGACTATTTTTTGATCAATACGCCGCATCCGGAAATTGACCGTTTATTTTAGTTCGCTGTTCAGCAACTCAGCCAATCGCTCGCCACCGATCTGCAGGCGCGACTTGACGGTATTGCGCCAGCCCAGCAGATAGATCAGCCCAATCTTCCGGTTCGATGGATAAAAGCCGTCCTGAGAGGCGATTCGACAGCCTTCCTCGACCCACTGCACCGGATCGGCGCTCTGTACGTAGCTACCGATCGGCGCTTCACGCTCCAGCGTGCGTGCCAGCGATTCGGCATCCGGATCGATCGCTTCGATCAGACTGTCGTCCCACACGTGATGCAAATTCGTGCCCCGTCCGTCCCACCTCACCTGAAAGGCATTGCCGCCTTTGTCATCTCCGAACCCAGCGTGCAATGGTTGCTGACTGTCGCCAACAAGGTGATCTAAGTACAGCAAGGCATGCAGCCGTTTTTCATCGGAAGCGCGTGACGCGAGGATCTGGCTTTCTCGCTGGATGGCCGCCACCACGCACTCGCCGTCCGGACAGTCGCGCTCCGCGTCGTAGTGGCAATCCCCACGCGGAAAATTCACGTAATGCCAGGCCTTGGTGGCCGGCGATTTGTGCTCGTCCGCCCAGCTGGCGACCGAATCGAGCGTCGCGCCGGGCATCAAGGAGAGCAATCGGTTTACTTCCAGCTGCGCCGCCGGCGTCAGCTTCGATTCGGCGATCAGGGCTACGACGCGATGTCCTTCCTGTCCCCAGCTCCAGGCGGTTATGGGCAGCATCGCGGCGGCCGCGAGCACACTGGATTTGAGCACCATTCGTGGTTGGAAGTTCATAGCCGTTCTGTCACGGTGCGGAAAGCGATCAATTTCATAGTTCGAGGTCCTTCGATTGTTCGTATTGCCGCGCGAGATCAAGCTCTTTGTTTGGGTCCGGAGCGCCGATCAGAAGTTCGCGTTGCTGGCGATCGCCGCGCGTCGCCTCGCTCACCCGGCCGAGGTCGCGCAAGCCGCGGCGGCCGGCGTCGATCGCCTTCTGGCGTTCGGCTTCTTTCGCTTCCGCTTTCTCCTTCTCTTTTGCGCGCTGCTGTTCCTGTTCGACGGAATGAAACGCCGCTTCCAGTTTGGCAAGGGTCTGCTGGATCAGCTCGTCGCGGTGCTCTTCCGCCAGCGCCTGCTTGCCTTCCAGCGCACTGGTTTTGTCGCCGAGATGGGTCTTGACGTTATCGCGGAATTTATCGAGATCGTCCGCGAACAGGTGCAGGGACGCCTCCTGGCGGGTGATCGCGACCAGAAAGGCTTTCTGGTTAAACAGCTCTCCGGCGCCGGCCTCTGCATTCACTAAAACGGTGGCTTTGGTTCCACCTTGCGACGAATAAACCGTCGTCGCATAGGCGTGATCCCAGTGCTGTCCGCGCTCACGCGTGGTATCGATCGACAGCTTTTGTCCGAACTCGGTTTCGGCCTCGACGATCCCGTCAGCAACCGATACGACCGACAATCGCTGGCCATTGGTCAGGTGAATTCCGGGGTTGTTTTCGTCGACCTCACGGCTGTTCCGGGTCCAGCGGATGGATTCGCCGGGCGCCAGGGTTTCCGGCCGCGGCCGGAATAATTCCACCGCCCGAACCCCTTTCCCGGCGATCTTTTCCGGATTCCACTGGATCGATACGACGCCTTCTTTCAGCGTCGTGGCAAGGGTCACGACGTTCTGCTTCTTATCGACGGAGGTGACCCGCCAATACTGCCCGGCTTCGACCCCGAGAGACGACAGCTCACGTGGAAACCGAACGTGATCGTCGAGCTGATAAAAGCCCGCGTCAGATCGGTCGACGTGACGGCTGAATACCCGCATCAAACGTGGCAACATGACTTCGTCGGCGAGCTTTCCTTCCGCGCGCAGGACCCGCCGCATGCCCTCGTTCAGTTGAGTTTTTTCGCGATTGCGCGCGGTCAATACATAGCTGTTCTCACGTTCCGGGCCCAGCTTCTTCCATTCCGAAATGATTGTATAAAGCCGTGCGTCCGCCTCTGGGATCACCCGGATGCGGTCGTTGAGCGTTGTCATAGCCCCATCGATATTGCGGTCATAGGTTTGCTGGACTGCCAGGCGCTGCGTCGCATCTTTCTGACGCAGATTCTCGGTCATGTATACGTGCGCCATGCCATGATCGAGCATGAGTCCAAACGGCTTGCCGGCACCGATGGCCGCGGTCTGCTGGGTGTCGCCGACCAGGACTACGCGCGCGCCCAGCCGGCCGGCCGCAAAGCTTAGGGAACGCAGTTCAGACACACCGTTCTGGCTGGCTTCGTCCACGATCCAGACCTGCTTTTCGTACTTGGCCTGGATCAAACTTGCCTTCCAGGCGCCGGCGTCGCGTATCGCATTCAGATCGCGCCGAACACGGCCCAGATGTTTCTGCAGGGTACTCGACGGGATCCCGCTGGCCTCCTGCATCTTGCGTGCAGCGTCACTGTTTTGCGCCATGCCGACGAGCTGGTATCCGCGCGCATCGAGCAGCTCACGCGTGGTCTTGAGCATGGTGGTCTTGCCGGTACCGGCGCGTCCCTGGACACCGACGAACCGATCTTTAGTCGTGGCGATCAGATGCACGGCCGCCTGCTGCCCCTGGGTCAGTCCGCTTGATTCCAATTGCAAGGCAGGGTCCTTGCTGCGATAGATCGCTTTCACGTCGCCTTTGCCGTTATCGAGCTGCTCGAAGATTCGCCGCTCCTGTTCCTTGGCGCGCATCGTCGTCCACGCTTTCTGGCCATTCGGCAGCCGCGCGGCCTGCAGATCGTTTCGATTTTGCCAGCGCTCGATCTCGGCGGTGATCTCCGTTACGCGGGCGCGGCCCATGCCCGCCGCCAGCGACCAGCGCAGCAGTTCGGCATGCGAAAACACCGCCTCGGCTTCCGACAAACGATCCACCGCTTTATGAATCGCGCGATCCAGACGGAAGGGCGCGGTCGGCGTTTGGTCGCCCGCCGTTCGGGCCGTCTTGACCGTGTCATCAACATCCAGTCCAAGCCTCTGTCCTTTGTCTTTCCACTCGTCGCGCAGCGCATCAAGGTCCACGCTGCGTTTGCTTTTGCGCGTCATGATCGCGGCCACGGCTGCGTCCTCAGCCGTTTCCAGCCCGCGCTCTTTCATCGCCTCCTTAATCTGCTCGCGGCGGGTCTGGAACGCCTCGCGTACCGTGTCTGGTACCGCATTGATCTCAAACAATCCACTTGAATCGAGCCGCTTGATCTCGTAGCCCAGGGTTTGAATTTGTGCTGCCAGCTCGGCGCGATAGATATTGCCGGCCGCCATCTTGTATTCGTACAGCGGCTTTGAATGTAGCGAAACCCAGTATCCGTCCTCACGCGTGGTCATGTTCAGAACGACATAGTGCGTATGCCGCTGCGGATCCTGCTCACGGGACGTGTGATGATTGAATTCCGCAGTCACCAGATTGTGCGATTTGTTCAGCGAACGGCCGAGAAATTCCCGTTGCCGGTAGGTCGCGAGGTTGTCTTCGACCCAGCGCATTGCGGTCCTGGCCGCTTCACGATGCGCCGTTTCCAGGCGTTCGTCGCCGCCAGCTTCAATGAGGATCGACACGCTCTTGGGTGCCGAAAATGTCATGTCCCAGCCCGGCGTATGGACGCGCTGACCGTCTTGGTGGGACCCGAGTTCCTGGCCGTTCGGAAGACGCCCTTCCAGCAGGTCCTTGAACGTGTCGTGATCGACGCTGCCGCTCAGTTCCAGCCGCTCGGCACCGCGCCCGAACCACTGACCCTGGCCGGAGACGGCACCGTCCTCGCCGCGATAGTAATCGTCCTTTTCGTAGTAACTGACGGCCTGTGCCGAGGACTTCACCTTGCTGATGCTGAGCATTCGGGATATCTCCGGCTACGCTCGCGTACGCGGGATGGTCGGAATCTCGATTTGTCCGACGCGATCGAAACCGTCTTCGGTGTCAGTGTCCTTATTAGTAGAGTCAACAGTGACCTTGGCGGAATCGGTGTGTTCCACCGGCGGAAAGGTGACAGTAACCACCGTCTGATAGCCGCCCGGCGCAACGCTCCCGGCGGGAGTTTCATGAGCGATTTCGATGACGCCCTGTTCGTTCGGAATTGCGGGCCGATCGGCGGTGAGCGGAATCAGCGGAGACTTTCGTGCTGCGATTGGCGCGGGTTTGAACGTGTCGGCCACTTTCCGAATCGCCGGTCGGTCGATCTTGAAATGAGCCACCGGCAGGGACCCGCCGTCGATCTTTCCACGCAGCCGGACGTAGCCTTCGAGATCGTCGAGATTGCGCACTTCCGAGGCCAGCAGCAGGGCTCGCATCTTCCGATTCTGCTGCAGCGAAACGCCGTCGCGCATCTCATGCGAGCCGTAGCTGAGGTTCTCGGCGTGTTCGAGAATCTCCGCCTCGCCGAAGCTTTTTGAGGTCCATTCGGCGGTGGGCGGATCGTTTTGCCGCATACAAACCCAGGTTGCGCAGAGCCCAGTCAGGGTGTCGGCGCCTTCCTTGTCGTAGATCTCACGCAGCTGTGAAATCATCTGGAACGCGATCACTCCGCAGCCGCCAAACTTGCGGCTTTCGGCCAGAAAGGCGGGCAGGGAAGGGATGCGGTGCAGCGACGGCAACTCGTCGATAATCAGCCAGATTCGCCGCTGGCGATCTTCCGGCAGGCTCAGGATGCTATTCGTAAACACTTCCAACCAGGCCGACAGGAGCGGTCGCGCCGCATCGCGTTGGTCGGCGGTGGCGTTCAAAAACACCCACTGGTCGCGGCTCTCCTTGAGCACCCATTCGCGCAAGTTGAACGGTGGGCCTTGCTCCGGCAGGTGCCTCAATCCCTGTGCCGCCGCGGTCGCCGTAATGCGGATACCCTGCGCGGTCCGTGCCGCCGCCGGACTCATCAAGGCATAGGCGGGAGTGCCTTCGAGAAACTGAGCGAGCACCGGCAAATCGACTTCCGAGAGCAAATGAAGGAAGTGCCCGATGCTTCGTTTATCGTAAGTCCCGACGCGCTTGAGCAGACTTGAAATAACGACGCGGGCCGCCTTTTCCCACAGGGGATCGGTGGCTCGGCCATTGGGGACCAGGGCGCCGGCGAGCATGTCGAAGTGGTAGTCACGTGGACATTCCAGCCACGGGTCCCAGGATGGGCAGCGCGAATCGAATGGGTTCAGAAGCAGATCCTTTTTTTCGCGATAAAAGGTGCTGATGAAATCGCCAGACGGGCTGTAACAGATGACGCGATCGCCGCGCTGCCGGATCAACCGCAGCAGTTCATAAAGGACGGTCGTCTTGCCGGTTCCGGGGGAGCCGGTGATCAGGATATGCTGGGTCTCGCTGCCCTTAACCAGGGGTACGCCGGCCAGTGTCAGGTCGCTGGCCATCCCGGCGCTGCACAAAGCCTCACGCACGTCTTTAGTCTCGGCGATCACGCTTCCGCGCAGCAGTTGCTCGCGCCGCTGGGAACGGCCAAACCGCCACATGCCGCCAAACAAAAAAACAAGGATCGACAGTGCGATCGTGACCGAAACGATCATGCAGGCAATCCAGGTCCGTAGCAGACTGACCACGGTCTGCTTCATAAACGGAGCGGCGTAGAGATCGTCCAGGCGCACCGGCACCGTGCGATCCCAGGGGTCTTGGATGGTCGTCACGCTGGCGCCGTTATCGAAGACGGCGGTGGCCACCGTGGCCCGGACATACTGCACCGCCAGATAGCGGTCGTAGGGCTTCGTTCGCATCCAAAATAACGAAAACGTCGTTAGGAAATAGACCAGAACGACGTAGCGCGTGAACTGCTGCAGCACCTCGCCGATCATGCGGACAAACATCAAAACCGTCTGTCCGCCCCGTGTGAAATCGCCGATCGCGGAGTTTTGTAGGCCTTTCATGGCACGCGCCTCAGCTCTGCTTCAGCAGCTGTTGGAAGACCTCGCCGGTCAGCTCTTTGACGCGCAGATGACTCTCGCGCGTGCGTCCGTCGAGGATCAGCCGATTGATCACCAGGACCTCACTGAGCAGGTAGGCAAGGCCCTGCTGGCGGCGGATAACGGTGTCGATGTCCTGCCGGGTAGCCTCGGCCTCAAGGCTGAGATCGACCAGCTTCTTGAGCGCGGTTGAAAGGTGAGGAATCTTTTGGGAGCGAGCGTACTGACGGATGGATTCGATGACGCCTTCGGAGACGCGAACGCGGATGACGGGCATTTTAATTCTCGGCGATCCGTGCGCAACAGCGCTGCGGACAAATGACCAAATCCTGTTAGAAATGGCCGTAGTTCTCGCCTCGCCGGAGCCCGCACTCCTGCGATAAAAAGCACTACGAGAGATAACATGCACTAGGCGTTTGCGCTTGTAAAGCCTTGCCTCAGTCCGAATTAGAGCCGGATTTGTAAGTCATTGAACTATTTGGAGTCGCCCTTACAGTGTGGTCCATTTGTAGGCCAGTCAGGCAGGGGCGGCCTACAACTGTGCCGCGCTAACGCGTTGGATTTAGTGGAGATGTTGGACAGCCCGGCCGGGCATCAGGTGTGTGTAAATAAACGGGGACCCACGCAGGGCGTGGGGGGTCTTTTCTCTGGTGCCTGAGGACTCCACCCGATGTTGCTTTTGAAGTGTTGGTTGTGGATGCTTTGTCGATTGAAACGTTGTCGCCGCGAATGTCACAGACATGTTTTGGAATCGTTCAATCCGAACTCTATTTGATCACGTCATTGATCGTGTCCGTGCATACATGATCGTTATATTGAACACGTGTTTAATGAGTGTCGAACGCACGGCTTATCGACTGTCACCATGCCTTACAAAATAAATGGATCAGGAAAGTGAACCATTTATTTTCACCGGGTCTTGATCAATGCCGGCTGACTTGCAATCCTAATGTTGCGGACACAACTGCGAACTACGCATTGCGAATACACGATGAGGAGTTATCAGCATGGCCAAGCCTGGTAAGAACTCGATGTTTGAGCAAACCACCGTGGATCGAAAACCGATCACGGTGAAAATCTGCCCAGAAGTTTTCGCGAAACTCGAAGCACTCGAACAGCGTCTGGCGTCGATGGGCGGCAAGCTCGCGTTCAATCGCGCACGTGTTATCGAGCAATCACTGAGCGAAGCCATCGAAGCGGGCAACGCCGAGCTCAACTTGCTCGCGCGTGCTTAAACGGTGATGAGCCGAGCAACTTGAACAACGTGGGAACGCACAACGTCGTGTCGGCTACATGAATAAGACGCACGTCGACATTGATTCCGGCATTCAAGCTCGTCGGGCAGTGGGACAGCGTCTCAAGGCAGTGCGGCGATTGCTGGGCCACTCACAGGAAGACATGGCCTCGGAACTCGGAATCGTCAAACGAAGCTATCAAAACTATGAGCAGGGTAAACGCGAGCTTCCGGCCCGCGTAATGATCGCATTGCTTCGGAATCACCGGATTGATGTGAATTGGCTATGGGATGGTGCGGAGCAAGCGCCGCGAAGATCGGGTGACATGCTGACAGTGGCCGAAGCAGTCTTCTGTGCAGTGGACCGACTGGCTCCTGCCGGCATCGAGCGCGGCCGGCGTGGGCTGGTGTTCAGCGCCGCGCTGGCCGACGCCATTAAAAGAGATGGCATCGACGAAGATCAGATCAAACGTCTGGTCGATATTGCCGGGTTCGGAGTTGTGGCATGAGGAATCGAGTCTTCACCGACGACTTCAAACGCTCAATCGTGCAGCAGATGGAACTTGCGGATGTCGAAGGGAAGAATGCAATCCTGCGCGAGCACCGGCTGACGAGAGGGTTGGTGAGTACCTGGTGCGGAATGCAAAGCTCGGCGATTGAAGGACTGGTGCGTTCCAAGTCTGCGCGATCGCCCGATGAAAAACTGCGAATCATCGAAGGATGGGATGCGGCTCGCACGAACAGCGAGAAAGGCGCAATCCTGGATGACGCTGGAATTTCCGTGCACACCGTTCAAGCATGGAAAAGTGGTCTTCGCTCAGCCGGTAAGGTGAAGGCATCGCGTGTCACGCATCGAACGTGGCCGCAAACGGCTATCGAGCAAGTGACCTGGGACGGAGCGCTTGAGCATGAACATCAATCCCTGCTGGATCGACTCGGCGCGATCAGCGAAGTCGAGCTGCAGCGTCTGCGTGACCTCGACAAGCAGCGGGAGCAGTTCAATCGCGCGACAAACCCGAGTTACGCCGCTTACTTCGATAGATTGGAATCGACGCTCGCATTCGTATTTGAGTTACAGGAGCGCCACCCGGATTTGAGCGTCACGGATCGAAATAGAATTCTTGAGAACAGTCTCGGTCAACTGCAACGCCCAAACGTTACTCACCGTGCGATTCCAACGCCTGTGCCCATCGGCGAAAAGCCACCACGGGAAATGGTTCTTAAACAAACGCGTCGCTTTCTGTTTGGTGACGATGATGCTTTATTACGCGATTGAGCCGCATCGATACGGGCATAACGAGGAAAATCTGTTTTGTGAAGGACGCCCAGTTAAACACTAGGCGTCCTTCGCAAACTAAAACTATGCCGCTCGCACGTCGGGATCGCGGTACTCGTAACCGGTCTGACGCGCATTGCATGCCCGAACCAACATCCCTTGCGTATACGCCCAGAACGACTTGTCTTTGTGGCCGATGCAGGGAAATCCCGCGTGCAGGGTAATGTCGTTGGCATCAACTGCCGGCACCGCTTTCAGCAGCCGATAGACTCCCGCCAGGTCTCCCGCCTTGAGCAGCCTGTTCAGCTGCACGGCGCGTTCGATGTTGTTCGTGTTCGTCATGGCGCACCTCCCTCAATGAACCGCCAGGGCAGGTGCAACGAACTCCCATGCCCAGTGAGTGTCGGCGCTGCCTTCTTCAAGCAACTCCTGGATCTCCTCGAAGATCCCGGCCATCACATCCTCCGGAATGCTGAGCCAGTGACGACGCGCATCCGGATCGCCGGCCAGAATGGCGGCCTGCGTGCTGAGAACGGAACGGTCGATATTGTCGTTGACGGCGAGATTCATGATTAAGCTCCTTCGAGAGATACAGAGCTCTGAGGCGAGCGCTGTTTGCCGTTTTTTGTCAGCATCGAGTCGCAGGACCGTCAATGGTCGCCGGCACCGGCTCGTCGGCTGCGGCTTTGTTGCAGGCGGCGAACGGAGCGCAAGGCGACACGCTGCGCAGCGGCGTGCGCGCTGTTGCGCCATTGACGGTCCGAGCACGGTGCTGATGTCTGTAGGCAAACAGCGGGAGCCCACACACCTTGCTGTCCACAGGCGTGGCGAAGTCCGCCAGTACACCTTCAACCGCGCTGCGTAGCTCTCGATGGCTACGCAGCGCGGGCGGTTTGCTGATCACACTGCCGGTACTGACTCCGGAACGACCTTCAGCTCGACGGCGGAACGCAATCGGGCCAGCGTCTCCTCATCGATCCCGAAGGGAAGGAGATCGATCGACCAGAAGTCCGCCGTCTCGATGAGACTCGCGTCGCACATCTGGCGCACGCCGACCCGGCCGAACTCGACCGCGTCCGCGAACATCTCATGCTCGCTGTCCGTTTCGGCGATTACCTCGATGAGGTGCTGAATCAGCGGCTCACGCTGTTCTTCGGTCAGCACCTTTTCGCTCTTGTCGATTCCGTAGGTCGGAAGCGTATCGGCATCGATCTGTTTGATCCGTGCCGGAATTTCGCAGAAATCCAGCGCGCCGAAGACTGCATCGAAAGCAGTACCTTCCTGCGGGACATACGACGGTTCAACGATGACCAGAATGTATTTCATGACATGACGACTCCATCAAAGAAATTAAATGAGATATCCGGCAGCGGTATTGCCGCGCCATGCGTGGGCCAAAAAGCGGGGCGGGGGCTTTCATTTACGAAAATCCTCCGCCCCGACGGCCATCACGCCTTGAGCTGTTTCATGCGCTCGGCCAGAGTCCACAGCGAACGGTTAAGTTTGGTATTGCTGTCGATGCCCTCGACGGCGCGCGTTGTCGTCCTGCGTCCCTGTGCGTTGCGTGCTTGCAGACCGCCACGAACGAGCGATTCTTGGGTCCTGTTCAGGGTCGTCCATAACGACGCGTCCATGTCGTCACGGCGGCGGATGCGCAGCACCTGGTCCTCGGTGATCGGTGCCGGCTGCGTATCGCTCACGTCGAACCGCAACTCGATGGCCGTGCGTGCAAATACCTGCTGTTCATCCGGCTTCAGCGCGATAGCCTTCATCTCGTCAACCTGCGAAGCGATGCGCGGCGCATCGTCGAGCACCTGAAAGGCACCCTCGATCACGCGCTCGGTGACGTTTCCTATGTGCGGAATGCGAATGTCCGCCAGCTCGTCGCCACAGATCAGGCCATTGGCACAGACGAATCTCAGGATGCCTGACATCATCTGATAGGAAGAGCTACCGTCAGATGAATTAATAAGCAATATTTCGTGCGCTTCCTCCTTCACGATCTGGGAAGCGTGCCTCAGGCGCAGCATGTGCTTGGTAAACGCGCGCCGGTCCTCGAACCGGGAACGGCTCTGGCATACGCTGAAAGGTTCGAACCCTTCCTTGCGCAAAGCCGTCAGTACGTTGGCGGTGGGAATCTGCGCATAACGTGCCGAACGGCTGAAATGGGGCTCGGTAGCGAAGATTGACGGCGCCACGCGTCGAATCTGGTCATCGGACAGCGGAGCATCCGAACTGAAAGAAACTCTGTTACGGCCGAAGCGGGTAGCAAGTGATGGCATGACGATATTCCTCTTGTATTGATGGATGGCTTTTGAACACAGGTGATGGTGGATACCGATGAAGCGATGCAGATCAGCGGGATGAAGCGGCGGCGCCCACGCGCGACCGCGTGCTTGCCGTCCTGTTGCTGTGCTGCGGATCGGCCCTCATCTGGCTACGCGTGGCAAACACCACGGCTGTCTCGCTGCCGTTCTGCTTGATGAGCGCAATCGCGGCGTGACGGTCACAGCGAAACGGCTTATCGATACGGGTACTGGTCACAAAGAAATCTCCAAAGCGCCACAGCGAGGACCGCACTAGCCGTCGCCCCTGATCCCCGCCGCGGCTGTTGGGTTGTGGAAAGTGGGGCGCGACCATTCCCCCGAAGGGGGGAGGGCGCCTCTGGAGCCCGTCGCGTAGGCGCACGGGTCAAGTGCTCGGCGGCACCGGCTCGTCGGCTGCGGCGTCTATGCAGCCGTCGAACGGCAGCGCAAGCCGACCGGTCGCTTCAGCGATCGGCGAAGGCACTTGAAGCGCGCACACGGAGCGGAATGCAGACCATCAACAGCACCGAAGCTTTTCCGGTGCTGGCCGAGTGCAGCCCTTGCGGCTGCACAGCGAACTCAAAAAGCGGGTACCGCGCCCGCAGGACCACACCGGCTGCCGCAGTGATCGGCAGACGGGGATACGTCATTGCTTTGATACGAGGTATCCGCAGCGTCACGTTTCGATCGTCGTCGCCAGCGGCGACGTGGATCGGTGACGCACAGAACAGAGCCCGCGGAGCGACCGACCGTGTGAGCGCCCACAAAAAAGGCCCCTCGCGGGGCCTTGATGAAGTGGTATGTGTAAGGAGCGGGTCGCTCTAGGCGGCTTCGCGCTCTGCGAGTCGCTTGCGGGTCTCCGGACCCGGCGCGCCGAACTCGAAGGAATCCACAACGAAATTGTAGCCGTAGACCGTCTCGCCGTTGCGTTCGAAGTTGTTGTTGCTGAGGGACGCTTGCACGACGAGCTGATCGCCTTTGGCGGTGTATTCGGCCAGCGCTTCGGCGCGTGACCCGAAGACCGTGAACTGGATGCTGACGACGCGTTCTTTACGCTTGTCGTTCTTGTCCAGTCCGGCAAATTCGTTTCTCAGCAGGGTGAATTTACCGACGGTGGTGTCGCCGTGCTTGGTGATTTCGACAGGACCCGACAGGCGGCCGATGAAGATGAAGAGGTTCGACATTTTGCTTCTCCGGTTATGCGCGACGTGCGCGACACGTAAAGCGGACCGGAATCAGCGGAGCCGGAAAGGGGCACTCGTCCCCGCTCGTCGGACGCAGCCGTATCGCGGCCGTCGATGCGGAACGAGTGATTCAGGCAAGCGCAGCGTCGCACCCTTGGAGGCTACGCGCCGGGCCGTAGTGTTCGCATCCTAAGCACGTCGATAACCGGATTCATGACGAATCCTCCATTCAGGCCACCGCCATTTGACCTGGCGTGCATTCATCGAGCGTGTCACGACCGGACGAATCTCACCCTGCGCAGCGCCGGCCGGAACAAAACACAAAGAACGAGGATCCCGTCAGCACCACGGCCGCCCCGCGCCCCGCTGGCCACCGCCTGCAGCTCGGTCGCGCACCCCTCAGTACCGGCACCGCCGGCGGCGAGCCTACGGCATCGTTGTGCAAGGACTTGTTCGTCGCGCTGCGCCCCGAACCCAAGCGCCACGCTGCGAATCCGCCTCGACGATCCCGGACACACCGCCACAGGGATCCCCGCCGGAGACAGGGAAGCGATTCACGACTCACGAAACACCGCGAGGATCGCGGCAGGCCCAGTGGCTATGCCCGCAGGGGCGAGACGCGCAGCGGCTCGATGGCATCGCGACGACGACACGGTCCGCCCAAGGGAGGAGGGCTCACTAGATTGCGGGTGCTCGGTTTACGTGAGGACGGTCGTCAAGCAAACTGATCGCGATCGCCGCTGAATTGCCCAAATGTCGCTCCCAGCCCTGACCCGACATCGAGCCACCGAAGCGAGAAGCAGTGAAGCGGACGTTCGCCGGTCCGGCCGCGCCGCGGCCGTAAATTGACGCTCCGAAGGACGCCCACCAAAGTCGCTGTCATCGAACCCAACGCCCAGGAGAGCGGTCGTCGCCGATTCCAGACGCAGGGACTGTGCAGCGCCGCATCGCGCCCAGCGGCCCGAAGCAATCCCCATAGGCATAACCGCCGGTGCCTGCGGTTTCGTCCAACGACGTTTTATTCCCCACGCCCCTTGTCGACACCGCGGCGCCGACGCCGGCGCGCGGGATAAACGTCTATTCGTTGGGCGACCTCTGGCTTGAGATGCATGGCCGAGGTTCGCGCCAGAATGAACTCCGCAAAGCCGCGGAGGTGGAGACTCAAAACCTCCTATCATAAGGGAGTATGGGCTGCGGGGACCGGTAGGGCGATGGGGACTTCCAAAGAGAACAAGCTTCAGGAGCTAATTCATTCACTGCTCTCCAGACCGAGAATCGCAAGAATTGTTCTCGCCTATATTGTTGTTGGTGCTGCCATTGGATTCTTGCAATCCTTTAATACGCTCTGGAGCGGATTTGTCCATCATCGTCGACTTGGGGTAGCTATCACGAAAAACAAAGACCTTTACGTGCAAACCGGTGTTCCACTATCTCTGCATTTTTTGCTATTTCTGGAAGCGGGCGAGAATTCCACGGTGGACGACGCCGAAGTCAACGTCCACGTTCGGGACTCAGAAGGAAGGACTGATTACTTCGCCGCAGTTTACCAAGGGACCGTCACGCCGGGCCGCCTATTGCTTTCCCACACCCAATCGGAAGTGGCCGAGGAGATTCCAATCACCTTCTTCTCTCCCGGCCAATTCACGATTAATGTTGTCGTCAAGTCTCGAAGGTCTTCATTGGAAGGCCGTGACAGCGTGGTTGCAGATGTTCATGGATTTGACTTCGGGCCGCTAGTTCGAAGAGACCCGCTTCCGGTAGTGGCAGCCTACGTCGGGCGTCCGTTCTCCCCAGCGCCCAGTAGCCCAGATGAGTTTAACGTAGCCTTGGTTGATGACTTAAGTGACGACCTGATCTCAGGAAACATCTGGATAGCACGCTTATCAGCAAATGAATTTGTCACTCCACCATATATGGTCCTTCTGAGTGTTCATGATGAATCAACTGCCCCACGATCAGAAAAGTGTCTCGTAAAGCAAAAGGGGTCCGACGATTGCGCTTTATCTGTAGACCCGTACTCGCAAACATTTGTCCTTTCACGCGGTTCGTCTGTTTTTCAGTTGGGAAATCGGATGTTCAGGTTAATCACAGAATCACCGAACACACTGAGCATTAGTCCAGTCGAGAGCGAATGTGCGCCGTTACGGGTAACTGAATCGTTGACGCGCGATCCAGTCCACTTAGTTTCTCCAAATGACTTCGGAATCAACGATCGAATGAGTGTCCAATCGGACCTTCTCCATGGCGACATTGAGCTACGGCTTATAGAGCCTAGCCCGCAACTGTTTTGGTACGACTCCTATGGGATCAACATGCGATTTACCCAAGGTAGCATGTCCGTTTCTAAGTTATGTGCGCTTTCCCCTTCGTCGCTACGTTTCCCCACAGGCGTCGAATTGGACTTTGATAATAAATGGATCTTAGGAGGTGACTTTCCTTTCGCGTTTCCCGGTGCGCCGTCTAGAAAGAATGAAGACGAGCGCCGGATATACGTGAGGTGTGTTTTAGAAAACGATGCTCCGGCGGTAGAATTTGAAGTATGTGCTCCTAAGATGTGATTCGCGGCCGGTCGCCCAGCAACAGGCTACACCCGACGTCCCTGCCTCCGCGCCTTCGGCGTGTCGGCAGAGCCGCGGGTGAGCCTGGCGTAGAGCCAACCGAAAGCTGACGGTCGTGACCGGCCGGAATTGGCACGTCAGCACTAAATCGGTCTGACCAATCCGAAGCTACGTTCGCCAACGGACTTACGTCGTCGGTTTCACCAGTGCGGCGATGAAATCCAGCGGATCCAAGTCCTGCTGAACGCCCTGAATCCATTCATGCACCGTCCACTCGTTCAAATCGATGCCGAACCGCCGGCTCAAGACCTTCGATATCTTTCTCTGGCCACCGAATCGCATCCGCCACAGAATCAAGGCGCTGGATTTGACCTCGGGGTTGTAGCGCTGCCGCATCTTGCCGTTGAGCGGACGGTAATCGGTGACTGGTGCGGTGTCTGGAGACATGGGGGACATTGGTGTACTCCGGTACGCGCGAATTGCGCAGCACTCGGGGGAGGGGACGGCATGAGGACGTGCGCAAAGGGTGCAGCACCCCCGTTCGTAGGCTGCCGCTTTATCGCAGGCGACGATACGGCGCGCTGCACTGGTCTTGCCCTTTGCAGCACGTCCGCCGTTCCCTCAGAGTGCCGGCGCGGCAATTCAGTGCGTACCGGAACGGCCAATTCCCGACGCAGGAGCCGGATCGCTGTCACGCTCGTCATCGGCGGCGCCCAGTGTGCGATCGAGCAGGTCAATCTCATAGGTCTTTCCGGTGTCGCGATCCTCAACTGAAAAATGGACTGCCAAGGATTGAGGATCACGCTGGATTTCAAGTGCCTTGCGCGCGGCTTCTTCGGGGGTATCAGCACCGACGTCGATCAGCCATGACACGGTAAAGGTTTTCATTTTGTTCATTTCCTAATTTGCGGGTGACGGATTGGGCATTTCGAGAATCGAGCTGATCGCGCCCCAAACGCGCCACGGGCCGAGGGTCCGGTGCTGCGGCCGGTGTACCATCTGGTCGAGAAAGACCCGCACAGGGCGTCCGTCGTCGTCGCATTCGACACTGAGAACACCGACGACGTGCGGACGTGATGAGCCGGTCTCGCGGATGACGGCAACGCCGTCGCCGAGCGTGACCGTTGCATCGATGTGGTCGGATTTAGGCGGCATGGCACAAGTGCTCCTTGAGGTCGTGGCGTTTGATGTTGCGAAGCTGCGCGATTTCGTTGCAGAAGCTGTCGAGAATCGACAGCCAGTGCTCGAAATCGTGCGCGGAATACTCTGGCGTTCCCCAGTCCAGACCCGCTCTGCTGGCGTCGACCTTCATCGCCACCATGCGCGCCATGTACTGATCGAGCGAGCCGCGCAGATGGAATCGGGCGACGCGCAACTCGTTTTTCTGCTGCGGCCGCAACGCGCGGTAGAGCGCCTGCTGTTCCTGGCGGGGGCTCCAGCAGCGGTTATAGAAGACTTCATCGGATGCCTGCGGCAGATTCAGACCGGCTTGGCCGACGCCAAAACTCGCCAGCAGCGTCGAGCAGGATCCATGGCGAAACCGCTGGTTCAATTCCAGCGTGCGCCGCCTGAGCGGAACCCGTCCGGTATACAGCACGGATTCGACTCCGCGCGCGTCCAGCTGACCGGCGAGCAGAGAAAGCAGATTCGGGGAAGTTGCAAAGACGATGGTCTTGCGGCCGGCGGCGTGATTGCCGGCAAGGTAATCGACGACGGTACGCTGCTTGCTGGTCAGCGGCGCGTAAGCGCCGGCCGGACCATCGAGCCCTTGCGGATAATTGGCGGCCTGGAACACCGCGCCCAGGCGCGCGAGGATGGCGACGAGGTTAACCCGCTTGCCATCGCGCACCGCGCCGCTGCGCGCAGCGCGCCACCACTGCGCGAATTCCTCCGCCACCGCGAGGTAGTAGGCAAGGTGGGCGTCGTCCCATTCCAGTTCGATGGTCTGGATATCCGGCGTCGGGATGCGGATGTACCGGGCGACTTCCGGTTCTTCCCATAACCGGCGCAGCACGAAGCGTCCGGCATAAGCGCGATACGCATCGAGGCTCGACAGGGTCGGCACTTCGCGCTTGGCGCCCTCGGTCATGCTCTCGGCCCATTCGTAGGTGCACCACTCCACCGTCACGAACTTCTCCCGGAACACATCGACGCCGCGCCGGGCGTCGATCATCGTGCGCAGCAGCTCCGGGGTCATATACGGCCGCCGGCGGCCGTAGACCTGCGCGGCGGTACCGTCGCCAGCCACCCACACGATCAGAGGCAGCAGCGAGCGCGGATAGTTGCCGCAGGGCGTGCCGGTGAGTCCGTAGCGACGCTTCGGACGCAGGCAGTACAGCGCGCGGACCTGGTCGGATTCGTCGTTCGAGACGCAATGCGCTTCGTCGGCGATGACGGTGTGCAGCCGGCCGCGCAGCGCTTTCGCATACGTCGCCTTCGGCCGCTGTTGATGTACCGGCATCCGCAGGCGCGTGTAACTGATCAGATTGATCTGTCGAAGTTCGTTAAGCGATGGCGGCGAATCGATGACCTGCCATTGGCTCCGGTCGACGCCAAGCGTTCGCAGCTCGGCCGTAAATTCGTCGATCAGCGAGGCTTCGACGACGATCAGGTTGTATTGCCCCTGTCCGAGCAGGCACAGGCTCACGGCCATGCGTGCTTTGCCCAGGCCCATCGCGTGGCCACCGATGACTTTCCCGCCGGCCGTCATCGACATTTCGATCACGTCGTCGAGCTGGAATCCCCAGCTCAGCCAGCGATGAAGGCCCAGGGCGTGCGCGCGACGGCGGAGCAGCGCGGCGTGCTGTGGAAACGCCTTTGCACGTCCTTCGTAACGAACGATCCATTGATCGGCTTCGTCGACACTGGCGGCGATCGCCGGCAGCTCGAAACGATCCAGCAGCTCGGCGCGGCTCAGTCGCGCGGTGACGCCACCTTGTGAGTAATGAAAATACTCGCCGTCTGGTTCGATGGATCGGTGCAGCGTCACGGCAGCGCCGGCTGCAATGCGCGGCGATCCCCAGCGGTGCGGGTCCAGCAGGTGCGCGTGACGGGCGGTGGCGGTGAGTGTCTCTGCGTTGTCGAGGTCCTGGCGAAGATCGCCGCCGGCGGGAACGAGGATGCTGTGCCGTATCGGCGTGCGCTCAACAGTCAGCCGGCGCAAGCGCCGCCGAATGTACGGCAGAAAGCCGGCATCGATACTGGGCACCCCGCCGACTTGAGCGATCTTCGAAAGCAACTGCTGGAAACTTCCGAGCGGGTCGGCTTGCATCAAGTGCAGCTCGATATCGAGGATTCCTTGTCCTTCAGTGTCGATGCCGGCCGGATAGCGGTGCGAAGGATCAGCGTAGCGATCGATCTGACGGCGCAGCAGTGCATTCATGACTCGGGCTTGCGTCAGACCGCAGCGGAATCCAAGTTTGATCTGCGAACCACGACGCACTACCCGGACTTTGCGATCGCCGGTGGCCGGCAGTGTGATTGCTGGTGTTCCGTGCTCGCAGGTCCGCACCGCCAGCGGTCTGCCGTGGGATTCGGCCGTCGTCATGCAGTCCAACTCGAACGGCGGCAGTGCATCGTCAAGTGACTGAATCCGTAGCTCCGCCGCAGGGGTGCTCACCCGTTCGCGGCCGTAGACGAGAATCGAGGTAGCGACTTGCGTACCCTCGTCTGCGAACGCCGCGCCCGGCAGATGCAGCAGCGCGCGCAATCGACTCCCGCCAACCCGTTCGGCGAACGCATCATTGGCGTAGCCGCGCGGCAGGATGGCAACCACCACGTCCGCAAGGTCGAGCGCCTGATGCAGTGCGTAGGCATGCGAAAGCGCGCTGCTGTTGGGACCGAAGCGGCCGTGCGCGGTGCAGGCGTACGGCTCCAGCAGAGCCGTTTCCATGTGCAGGGAAAAAGGCGGATTGATCAGTGCGACGCCGTAATGTCCGCGTCCCGCTTTTATCTGCTCCATGCCGGCGGTGTGCATCGTGAATTCAAATCCCGCAGCAAGGAGGCGATCACTCAGCGCTGAAACCGACACCTCGTGCACATCGACGCCGTCGACGCTGTGCAGCGCCGGGTCCGCGAACTGCACCAGGCGTCCGCTGCCGATCGACGTGTCGATCAATCGCACCTTTGCGCCGGGTTTTCGTTTCAATGCTTTGTCGATCGCCTCCAAGGCGATGCGCCACACCAGCGCCGCGACCGGCGTGGGGGTCCAGAACTGCGCGAGATTCTGGCGCCGCGCCTCATGCAGCTCGCCGAGCGTGGCGGCTTTCTGTAGCGTCGCGCCAAGGCTCGGCAATGCGGCGAGGTCGCCGTACCACTTTGATCCCGCGCTCATTGCCCGGCGCCCGCGTGCTGCTCGCGCAGCTTTTCACTGTAAAGCCCGACGAATTCGTTGAGCTGTTCGGCCAGATCAATCGCAACGCGGATCACCAGCTTTTCGTAGAAATAGATGATCTCGAACGGTCCGGCGTGATAGCGCGTGCGCGAGGCAAAGCCGTTGCCATAGCGGCAATGGGTGGTGAGCTGATGCAGCAGGGTTCGTCCCAGCGCCGCGCCGTCCTCGCGCCCGGTCCAGGCCAGAAACGTCGACAATCCGATTCCGAGCTTTTGCAGACCGGATTCGTAGTGATAACTGACGTGCCGGCCGCCACCGCTGATCGCCTTCTCGGTGTAAATGTGCTTTTCAAGTTCGACTGCACCGCCGACGCGCCGCATTTCAGTCCTGCGTAACAGATTGAGTTCGTCGACGATGACTGCGGCGGCCTGCTGGTAGGCAAGGGTCTTGCCGTGATCGCCGCCGAAATGCTTTTCGAGCTGCGCCCAAAACGCAGAGGGTCGGAAATCATCGCGGATCGTGGGGCGGCGGTAATCCCCGTCACTTTCAAACCACGGCTCGACTTCGGTTTCGCTGTGGATGTTCAGGCGCGCGCCATCACCGGCGAACGATTTTTCAGCCAGGCAGATCAAGGTATTCATGATCCGGCGTGCAATGTGAGACTTTCCCTTTTCGTTATTCGTGGGTTCCCAGTCGAACGCCGACAGGTAATCTTCGCGGCCGGTCAGCCGGGTCTCATCCGTGCGCAGTCCAGCGGCGAGCGCCGTAGCGGTGTCGAACGCAGCGAGGAAACGCGGCCAAAGTGCGTCGTAGCCCTCGGCAAGTTTGCGCTGCGGGTGGGTGTCGACGGATTCGATGTCGGTTTCAAAAAGTGCGGTGGGGGAATCAGCAGCCACGGTGGGACTCCTTGATTAGGTTCGAGCCGGGCTTGGTGAACTCCGCTCGAAAAGGTTGGAAATGGTTGAAAAGCGCGGTTTGCCTTTGCTTCTGCTGGAAGCAGGGGCGCCAGCCCCGCGAGCCCCCGGCGGCGAGGGCGGGGGTAGCAAGTGCAAGCATTCGCCGGCCCCGGCTCGTCGGCTCGGAGCGGTGTCGAGCCGTCGAACGGACCCGTAGCGACCGGAGGCAGACGAACGCGAAAGCGTGAGGATCGATGCTTGTACGCGCGAGGGGCGGCGCCCATTAGCGAATACGACAAACCCGCGGAGCGGCCGTCTGCCTTTGCTGCTGGATGTGTGCTTATCCGCTGCGCGATGCGGCAGCGACCGCGCGGGCTCGACTCGGGAGCGAGAGTGACTACTTCCGGGTGATCGAATGATCAGGCGGCGCGGAGCGCGGAAGGCCCAGTGGCTATGCCGACAGGGGCGAGACGCCAAAGGCGGCTCGATCGCATCGCGACGACAACACGGTCCGCCCAAGGGCGGAGGGCTCAACAGATTGCTGAGGTACGGATTTACTTGAGGACTATCGTCAAGCAAACTGACCGCGATCGCCGATGAATTACCCATCCGTCACTGACAGCCCTTTCCGGAATCGGAGAGCGGCAGATATCGGGGAGCCTATTGCGGCGGGGTAACTTGCTGATCGATAGAATTGTGGGGAGCTTCGGCCGGCATCATCCGGTCCTTAGCGATGGTGCGTACTTTACGCCTGCCATAGCCTCAATAGTCCAGCTTTCAGGAACAAAACATGCGAATTGTCCAAGGCAATGTGTGGAAAATCCTGTCAATCGCTTGGAAGAGGAAACCACGGAATATTGCCGCAGCATATTTTGCGTGCGATGAAGGACTCCATTTTTCTAAAGGAGACGTACTGGTTGTCGACGCGACCGACGGAGCTATTGGATCCGGCCAGACGGACGCGGGAGCACTTCGGCGGGCATACGAGGCCAAAGCAAAGGTTTATTCGCTGCAGGGATTGCACGCGAAAGTCTATGTGCTGGGGGCGGGCGTGTATGTCGGCTCTGCCAACGCCTCCATCTCTTCGCGGGAACTTCTCGTTGAGTGCATGGCTTACTCCAACGACCCGCACGCGGTGAGTCAGGCCATGAGTTTCGTTGATTATCTGACAAAATCCCCCAAAGCGAGACTGATTGACGATGACTTTCTGACAAGAATCGAAGCACTTCCTGTTGTACGCACAGGCCCCGCCGGGGGCGGAAAAAGGAAGAGCACGCGTAGCGCGCCACAGCCGCTGCGGAGTTGGCTGTTGGTTACCGAGGAGAAGGAGTTCCCCGATGACGAATCATGGTGTGAATCAAGCACGAAGCAGGCGGAGATGAGGCACGCAAAGGCAGGACACGAGGTTAGCTGGTTTTGGTGGTACAAGAACCACAGGTCCAAGTTCAATGCGCAGTGCAAGAAGGGCGATATTGTTCTTCAAATCCGGATGCCAACTTGGAGCTCCAACAAGGTGGAGGTCAAGCGGCACGGGACGATTTGTGACATCGATGCGGAGCCAGGAGGACAAGCTCGCGTCTTTTCCGTTTTACGCGGCGAAAGCGCAGCAGACTCTATTAAGTGGGCTGCATTTAAGGCGCTTGCAAAAAGAGCTGGGTGGAAGGCCCAGATTGTGCCGCACTCGTGTCGCGAAATTCCGTGGGAGATATCTATGGCGTTACTCAGCGGATGGCCCGCCATCCAAAGAGCTCGGGGCGCTGGGTGAATCCCGCCGACGAAAATTTTGGTGAACAACGGTAGTCGCTTGTTTGAACAATTGATGACGCTTGGCCCTATTGCCGCCCGCAATTATGTCGGCGACAACGGTCTGCGTTGGACTACCAAAACGTCGATTTGGATCGAATGACCAGTACTATCAAGCGCGAAATTGGTCGACGGCTGGCTGACGTGCGGCGGCGTCTCGATCTGTCCCAGGCGGAGTTCGCGGCCAAGCTCGATGTGCCCATGCATACCTATCGCAACTGGGAGCGAGGGTTGCGTGATGTGCCGCTCCAGATCGTCGAAAACCTGAATCAGAACTTCCGGGTCGACCCGCTCTGGTTGATTTGCGGGGAGGCGGCGGCCAGAAGGCGCCGTAGCGCGATGGCGGACTATCTCTTTGATGCGGTCGAGCAGGCGGATGAGGCCGATCGGGAATCGGATGGCACATCGCGCAGTAAATTTACGCGAAGCGTGGTGAAGACTTTTTTTGAATCGTGGGATCAAGCAGAGTCCGCGCGGAGCGCGGAAGGCCCCGTGGCTAAACCCGCAGAGTAAAATCGTGCAGCGGCTCGATCGCGTAGCGACGACGACACGGTCCGGCTGAAAGCCGGAGGGCTCAGAGCATATGCGGGCACAGCGCACCCGCGGAGCGGCCGAATGCGAAACATCAAGGAAAACGGCCCGTCAGGCCTTGACGGGCGGAAGCGTTTTTTTATGTGCCGGCAAGGGAAACGGCTGACCGCGAGTTTCGAATCGCGAAGGCGTTCTGAGCGGGGTGCCGACTTGCTATAGTTTCGCGCCCACCCTCGGGTATCTTCAAGCCCTGCAGAGCCGTGGCTCGCCTCTGATTCAACGTCTCGCTCAGCCCCATTAAATCACTTGACGGACCGACTCAGTATGTTCCTGACCCCGTATGTTCCGCAGACAGCCCTGCCCCGTCGTTCGCGAACGTCCGGTTTGGAGAAGCTGATTTTGAAGGCCAAGCAGGCCGGATATCAGCCTTGTTGATGCATTGATGACAGTGATCCAGGAGACACCGTTTCGGACTCGACTGCTAGCGCGAGCAATTCAGGAGCTTGAATCGCACGAACAGCTTTCTCAACAGGCTCACTTTCCCCGATTTCCCTTTCTACGCCGGCTCCGAGTGCCTTGAATTTGCGAGCGGTAATCAGCACCCGACTTTCGAGTGAGGCTGCGGTCTTGTTATAGGCTTCCACCGCGCCCTCCAGTTTGTTGCCGACAGCGGCAAAATGTTCTGCCAGTACCCGAATTCGGTCGTACAATTCCCGCCCGACATCACTGATGGCTTGGGCATTCTTAGCAATCAGCTCTTGGTTCCAACCGTAGGCAACAGCACGCAGCAAAGCAATTAGTGTTGTTGGCGTGGCTAAGATGACCTTTTGATCATTACCAGCCTCGATAAGGCTAGAATCCTGTTCTAAAGCGGCGCTGAAAAACGTTTCACCCGGAAGGAAAAGCACAACGAACTCAGGGGCCGGCTGGAATTGTTCCCAATAATTTTTCGCCCCCAGCTTAGATATATGATCGGCCACTTGCCTGGCGTGCCTATTGAGATACATCACACGGGTGGTTTCGTCTGGAGTGGCAAGAGCATCAAGATAAGCCTGCAAAGGGCACTTAGCATCCACTACCACATTTTTCCCTCCGGGTAACTTCACGATCAGGTCTGGACGCAGTCGGCCTTCCTCAGTTGTCACAGATTCCTGTTGAACGAAGTCGCATCGCTCAATCATTCCGGCCATCTCGACAACTCGCTGAAGTTGTATTTCACCCCAGCGCCCTCGAACCTGAGGCGCACGTAGCGCCTTCACCAGATTGGCGGTTTCCGTGTGAAGTTGCGCTTGCGTTGCCCCCAAGGATTTCACTTGCTCGGTAAGAGTGGAGTACGTGGAAGTTCTGTCCTTCTCGATGGCCGCGATCTTGCCGTCAACCCTTTCGAGTGATTCCTTAAGTGGCTTTACGAGGTCATCAATCGCTTTTTGCCGAGAAGTAAGGTCAGTTTGCGCGCCTTGCTGGAATGCTTCGAATGTGCTCTTGGCCAGATCCAGAAATGATTGGTTGTTGCTCTTGAGTGCATCCGACGAAAGGGCCTTGAAGGCATCGCCCAGCTTTTGCTGGGCCTCATTGAGGAATGTCAGTTTTTCTTCGGACGCCTTGCGTTCTTCATCAATCGTAGTTTTGAGCTTGGCTTGCTCTTCCTTGAGCTGGGTTATTTCTTTGTCGCGGCTGAGACGTGTTTCCTCCTTCTCAGCTAATTGATCCTCTAAGATTGGGATGCGTGTGCTCTTTTCTTCAGCAGAAGCACGCTTTGCTCCTTCGGAAAAAAGTTCAGTTTGAAGCCGGTCGATTTCAACGCGCGCGTTTTTCAAGTCCTCTGCAAGCGTTTTCTTGACTTCATCGAGTAGATCGAACTTTTGTCCGGCGGCGTTACGCTCCTCGATAAGACCGGCTTGTTTCTCCTTGAGCTGAGTTACTTCCTCATGCAAGCTGAGGCGCGCGGTCTCCTTCTCGGCTAATTGATCGTCCAATATTGGGACGCGGATGCTTTTCTCTTCAGCGGTCGCACGCCTAGTTCCCTCCAACACAATCTCCGCTTGAAGCCGAGTATTTTCCCCATTGGCCTTATCTAGCGCAGAGTTTAAGCTTTGCACTTGTAGTTCCTTTGCTTGGAGAGTGGCGCTCAATCCTGCGCGTTGAACTTCAACAGAATTAATGGAAGATTGAGTTTTGCTTTTTAGAATTAACCACGTCGCGATAGCCCCGAATGCAGTGCCAACGGCCAGCATGATAACTTCGCCAATCATAAGGATAGTGTCCGATCGTTTTTGGGAGCGCGTGGAAAGCGTTTCGGGTCCATTTGATGATCGCGGTGATCATGCATCGAGGTCAAGAGTGGGTTCCTCCCGGACGTCTGACCATTCGAGTCGGGTACTCGCCCTCAAGACCGTATATCCGCTTTGGAGCATCTCGCTCGGGTTGAGCGCTGTCCGCAAATGGCACCTTGCGACCCGGAAGCGGTCAAGCGGCCGATTGAGGTGTTGCTCTCCCGCCGGCGAGACGTCGCCGGCGGCCGCGAAAATAAGCGGTCGCAATATGACTCGCGGCCGCTCCGTTGATCATCAGACCGAAACTGTCTCCGTTGCCGTCATTACCTGCGGCTGCGACCCGGCATTCACGTAGGTCACCAGCGCCGTCCGCACCTGCGTCCCGGACGCCGCGAACGTGCCGTCCGGCAAATCCTCCCACGTATCCATCAACGGCTTGAGCTGTTCATGCTGGCGAGGACCAGCGGCGCAGATCGCCACCAGCCGGCCGCCAGGCTTTAAGAACCGCATCGCATGCCAGATGTGCTGGATATCCGCGCCGTTCTCAAACGGCGGGTTCATCAGCACGACATCGAACAGTCCCAGCGCATCGGGCGTGCATTGCAGAAAGTCGGCGCACACCACCGTATTCGCCAACCCGGATTGCTCAAGCGCTCGCGCCAGCCCTGCATGGTGCTCAACCGCGACCACCGACACCGCGGTCTGTTTCAGTCCTGCGAATGGCACGACACCGGGCAGTGCCCTCAGCAGGTTTGCGGTGCCCGCGCTGGGCTCCAGTACCCGCGCCCCGATCCCCGGCCGGGCAATCTCTACCATGCGCTCGGCAAGCTCAACCGGCGTCGGGAACAACTGCGGCGCCACCACCGCCTGCACACCTTCGCGCAGCTGCTCGCGCAGTGCATCGAACTTCGACGGCTCGGGTGCCGGCAGCGGTTCGCGCGGGGTCACATCGGCGGGGATGCGGTCAAGCTGCACCGGCCCGTCATCCAGTTCCGGCACCGGTGGGTCTTTACGCTTGGTATCCGTGAGGTAAACGCCGACCGCGTTGTGACAATCCAGACCGCCGCCGCCCTTGAGCACCATCTGCGTCCGGTAGGCGCCGGTCTGCGCGGTTGCCGAAACCGTTCGGATAAAGTGATAGCGCTTCTCCAGCTCGGCGCGCGTCATTGCCCGGAAGCCTTCTCCCGGGAAATTACACAGCGGCGCCAGCTTTGTCGCCTTCTTCAGCTTCGCGACTTCCTCCGCAACCGGTTCCCGATAGTCCTTGATCTCCTCCACACCACGCACCGGCACATAGCGGGCATTGGTGGTCACACTGACCAACCGGCCACCCTTGCGATTGACCCGCAGCACCAGCAACCACTCGGCGCCAATCCGCACCCGGCCGCCGACTGCGATGTCGAACTGATCCGCCACCAGACCGCCGGACTCGCCCAGCATGGCGCGCTCGTAGGCCAGCCGGTTGTCGTAATGAGCCATCCAGCGCTCGCAACGCGCCATCGCCGACGGATAGACACGGCGCGCGACGTCCACCACCTGCTCGACGGTCCAGGCCGGACATGCGGTGTAGCGCTCGCCATCCGGCCGCAAAACATCAAATGCGGTCCAGCCGCCGCCGTCATTGCGAAGCACCGTCAACCAGCATCGATCGGCGATCTGCCGCGCCTGCTCCAGCGTGAGCGCATCCCGCGTCCACAGCTTCAAGTAAAACGCCGCCTCGTCGCGTGCGCGTTCCTGCTTGCGTTTGTCGGCCTCGATGCTTTTGATGCGCCGGTACCGCACGTCATCGCGTTCCTTATATTTCGCCGCCCGGATCGCCCCCTGCGCGCGTTGTTGCCAATACCGCGCCGTGTCCCACATTCTGACCGCCTTGCGCATACCGTCCTCGATGCGCTTGGCGTCACGGCGTGCATGACGTTCGCTGTGATGCCCGACCAGGATGGGTTGCCCGAACGGGATGTTGTCGGCGATCGCGGCGACTGCCGCATGTGCGCGTTCCGCATCGCCCGCACGCTTGCCCTGATAATCCTCGAAGCGTTCGGCGCGTTCCTCGGCACGCTCGGTCAGCGATTTATCCTCATCGCCGATTTCGCCGCACAGCTCGATCAGCAAATCGTCCCGCTCTGGCGTCCACATCGGTGCTACAAACAATTCCTGCTTCGGTGCCCACTTAAAACCGGCATCCTTCACGCGGGCATAAAGGTCTGCCGGCAGACGCGTTGCGGCGTACAGCCTCAGCTTGTTGTCGTCGGGGGAATAGGTCGCGGTGTAGTCGTAATCGCTCATTCGAGATTTCTCCGGGCTTGGTTTTTCAAAGTGGCTGGGGTCGCCAGACCCCTTGCCGCCCGGCGAGGGCAGGGGTAGCAAGCGTCAAGGGAGGCCGGCACCGGCTCGTCGGCTCGGCGCGGTATCGAGCCGTCGAACGGCAGCGGAAGGACAGAGCGCAGCGAGTACTTGACGCGCGCGAGGGGCGGCGCCCCATAGCCATGAACCAACCCGCGGAGCGTCCACGCGGCTGTCGCCGTCAGACAGCCGGTGACACGGCGGCACTGCCGCGGTGTCCTCAACCCATGAGATCGTCGTTGCGCAGCAACGTGGATCTACCATTGCTGGAAAAAAAGGCTTTCCGAATTCCCGCGTCGTAGCGGGTATGGCAGGAACTGCTGGCTGCAAATATCGAATCGTGAAGACGTTCTGACCGGGTTTCTGACTTGTTATAGTTCCCCGCCCACCGTCGGGTCTTGAGGCATCACAAACACCATGAGCAATGTTTATTCACGCAAGGACGCCGTCGCCCTGTTGGTCAAAAATCTCGATCTGCCGAAGAGCCGTGCGGATGCGCTGCTGCTGGAGTTGTTTGCCGACTTTTCGAAAGCGCTGAAGAAGGGCCGCCGGCTGCAGCTGCATCCGTTTGGCAGTTTTGAAGTCAAAAAGCGCGCCGCACGCAAAGGCCACAATCCAGCCACCGGCGCGTCCATCAAGATTCCGGCCAAGAAGGTGGTGAAGTTCAAGGCATACGCAGGGTTGCAGGACACCATTGGCTAAGCGTCAACGCATTGAGGGTATGCGGGCAAGGAAACCCGGGTAGCGCATTCAAAACCGGCAATGATCTGCGAAAACGTGTTCGCGGCGAATACATGAACACTCGACATGCCCTGAGTGAATGCGGAACCGCCACTCTGTTGTTGATTAGCGATTGACATTGCTGTTGGGCCTATGAGCGTTTCTGGCGACGCTACGGCCTGATCAAGGATGCTCTTCCGCAGCCAGACCCGGTGCGGCTTCGCTCCAGGAACGAACTGCGCGAGGTCGTGCGCGAAATGGTCCAGGCGCTTCAGCCGATCACTCCTGACGCCATTCGCCAGAAGACGGCAGGGCGAGCTGGTGCAAAATGGCCTGCGCCTCGCAGAGTTCGAAACCTGGAAACGAAAAGCATGATCATGGCTCGACACACCCAGCACCGGCCTGCCTCGGCGCAAAACCGACTGGCAAGATCGCATCGAGATCGATGCCGCAGCACACCCGCGAACACCAACAAATAGACCAACGAATAGCAAGACAAAGGGACGCGCCATTAACGCCACCAATTTTTCTCAGACCGCCGCCTACATCTGGTCGCTAGCCGACCTGCTGCGCGGCGACTTCAAGCAGTCCCAGTACGGCCGCGTGATTCTTCCCTTCACCATTCTCCGCCGTCTGGAGTGCGTGCTGGCGGCCAGCAAGGCCAAGGTGCTCGAACAGGTCGAGAAGCTCAAGGCCATGAAGCAACTGGAAGAGGACGCACGCGAGAAATTCCTGCTCAAGGCTGCGGGTCAGTCCTTCTACAACACCTCGCCGATGGATCTCTCAACCCTCGGCAGCGCGGATATCAAGAGCAACCTGCTCACCTACGTCAACAGCTTCTCGAAAGACGCGCGCGAGATCTTCGAGCACTTCAAGTTCAGCGAGTTCATCACCCTGCTCGATGAAGCGAACCTGTTGTTCAAGGTGGTGCAGAAAGTGGCCAGCACGGACCTGAGCCCCAGAGCCATCAGCAACCACGACATGGGCCTGGTATTCGAAGAGCTGATCCGGCGTTTCGCGGAAAGCTCGAACGAAACCGCCGGCGAGCATTTCACGCCGCGCGACATCGTGCGGCTCACCACCTCGCTGGTGTTCATGGAAGACGACGATGCCCTTAACGAACCGGGCATCATCCGCACCATCTACGACCCCACGGCCGGCACCGGCGGCTTTCTCTCCGCCGGCATGGAGTACGTCTACGAGATGAACCCCAAGGCCGTGATGCGCGCCTTCGGCCAGGAACTCAACCCCGAGAGCTACGCTATCTGCAAGGGCGACATGCTGATCAAGGGGCAGGACGTCAGCCGCATCAAGCTCGGCAACACACTCAGCAACGACCAGCTCTACACCGACCGCTTCGACTACATGCTCTCCAATCCGCCGTTCGGCGTGGACTGGAAGAAGGTCGAAGGTGACATCAAGAAGGAGCACACACTCAAGGGTTTCGACGGCCGCTTCGGCCCCGGCCTGCCGCGCGTCAGCGACGGCTCGCTGCTGTTCCTGATGCATCTGCTCAGCAAGATGCGCGACTACGACCCGAACGACAAAAACAAAAGCGGCGGCCGCATCGGCATCATTCTCAACGGCTCGCCGCTGTTCACCGGCGGCGCCGGCAGCGGCGAGAGCGAAATCCGCCGCCACGTTCTGGAGAGCGATCTGCTGGAAGCCATCGTCGCCCTTCCCACGGACATGTTCTACAACACCGGCATCGCCACCTACGTCTGGGTGCTGTCCAACAAGAAAACGGCCGAGCGCAAAGGCAAGGTGCAGCTCATCAACGGCGTGCACCTGTACCGCAAGATGCGCAAGAGTCTGGGTTCCAAGCGGCTGGAGCTGGGCGAAAGCGACATTGCCCTGATCACCCGCACGTTTGGGACGTTCGCGGCGGTCGAGAGCTACAGCCTCGACTCCGAAGATGCCGACACCGCAGGCAACGGCAGCAAGCGCGGCCGCCCGGCCACCAAGAAGAAAAAGGCTGACAAGCGAAGCTTCGGCAGCAAGATTTTCCAAAGCCACGAGTTCGGCTACCGGCGCATCACCGTGGAGCGGCCGCTGCGGCTCTCCATTCAGTTCAGCGACGAACGCTCGGCTCCACTGCGCTATGCCAGCGGCACGCTGAACGCCGCGATGCGCAAGGTCTACGAGCTATACGGCCAAGGTTGGACGGACGACAACTACGGCCAGCTCGCCGACATCGAAGCCGAGCTGCGCGTGCTGATCAAGGCCGAATTCAGCGAGCTGAAGGAAGCGCAGGTCAAGGACCTGCTGGACCCGAAGACCTGGACGGCGCAGAAGGAACTGCTCGACAAGGCCAAGCAGCTGCAGACCGTCATCGGCACCGCGCAGAGCGACAACTTCAATGCCTTCGAAGACACGCTGAAGCAAGCGCTCAAGAAAACCGGCATCGCGCTGGACGCGAGCGAGAAAAAGCAACTACTCGACGCCGTCACCTGGACCAACCCAGACGCCGAGCCGGTCATCAAGAAAGTGCTGAAGACGAAAGCCGACCCGATCTACGGCGACTTCGAGTACAAGGGTCAGGTGGTGCAGTTCCAGCCGGACAGCAACCTGCGCGACAACGAGGACGTACCGCTCACCGCCGAAACCGCGCGCGGTGCCAACGTGAACGCGGTCAACGAGGCTTACTTCAGCAAGGAAGTCACGCCGCATGTGAAGGACGCCTGGATCGATGCCAGCAAATGCGACGCACGGGATGGACAGATCGGCGTCGTCGGCTATGAGATTCCGTTCAACCGGCACTTCTACGAGTATGAGCCGCCGCGCGATCTGGCCGAGATTGATGCGGACTTGGATGTGTTGAGCGCGGAGATCATGCAGATGCTGCGGGAGGTGCATTCGTGACGAGCCCGAAATACGGGGCGTATCCAAATCGCCGAGGCTCCGGCATCGGTTGGTTGGGGAAGATTCCAAGTCACTGGAACACGAAGCGCGTTGGCCATCTTTTCTATGAAAGCAATGCGAGAGCGGTATCTGTAATAGAGAAGAAGCTACCTGTCCTGAGCGTTTCAATTCACCACGGGATTTCCGATAAGGAACTGGATGAAGTCGAACTCGAACGAAAGGTTTCTAGAAGCGAAGACAGGTCTCTCTACAAAATTATCCAAGAGAACGATCTTTCCTACAACATGATGCGTGCATGGCAGGGGGGCTTTGGTGCAGCAAAGATCTCCGGATTGATAAGTCCAGCGTATGTGGTCTGTCGCCCGAGGTTTGGCGCGAGTTCAGAGTATTTTGAACTACTGCTAAGAACCCCTAACGCGATATCAGAGGTCAAGCGGTTCTCGCGAGGAATCACAGATTTTCGCCTTCGCCTGTACTGGGAAGATTTCAAGGCGGTTGAAGTTCCAGTGCCTCCCGATGCTGAGCAGCAATCGATTCTAAAGTTCCTCGACTACGAGACGGCGAAGATTGATGCGTTGATCGAGAAGCAGCAGCAGCTCATCGCCTTGCTCAAGGAGAAACGTCAGGCCGTCATCAGCCATGCGGTCACCAAAGGCTTGAACCCCGACGCCCCCATGCGCGATTCCGGCATTGAATGGCTGGGCGAAGTTCCGGCGCATTGGTATCTAAAGCCAATCAAATGGGCAGCTATGCGGCTCCAGACCGGATCTACACCACCTACGGAGCATGATCGATTCTATTGCTCGGGAACTGTGCCATGGTTTGGGCCCAGTAGTTTTGGTGAACCGATAATGATTGGCGAGCCGGTGAAGTTTATAAATGAGTGTGCAATCACTGAGGGGAAGGCTCGACGTTTTTCCAAGGGAACGATTCTCGTTGTTGGCATCGGCGCGACTATAGGAAAGTCAGCGTTGACAAATATTCAATGCTCGGCGAATCAACAGGTAACAGCCCTTGAATTTTCGCCTAATGAGTTGCTCCCCGAGTTCGCTGCATTCAGCATTCGTCGATTGGAAGCTGTATTCAGGAATCTGGCTCAGTACACGACCATCCCAATAATGAATCAGTCTGAGATCGGCATCTACGAGCTTGCGATCCCTTCATTGGATGAGCAGAAGGCAATCGTTTCGCACCTCATGGAAAAACTCGCCGCTTTTGACCAAGTAACCGACCGAGCGAGCGAACTTATGGATTTACTTCAAGAACGCCGCACCGCCCTCATCTCCGCCGCCGTCACCGGCAAGATCGACGTGCGAGATTGGAAACCGCCATTATCCGAAACCGAACTGGAAACGGAGACCGCATGAGCGCCGACGCCAAAGAATCCGCCTTTCAGCAGGACATCATCGACCAGATGGTCGCGGCCGGCTGGCAGCTTGGCGATCCTGCCCTTTACAACCGCGAGCTGGCGCTCTACGTGCCGGACTGTCTGGCCTACGTGCAGACGACGCAACTGAAGACCTGGGAGAAATACCAGCAGCTCTATCCGGGCGATCCGGAGAAGGCCTTCATCGACAAGCTCGCCGCCCAGCTCGGCAAGGCCGATCCGCAGGCCACCGACACCAGCCTGCGCACCTTCGGCACGCTGGGCGTGTTGCGCCATGAACTGCGCGACAAGTCCGCATCCTTCAAGCTGTGCCAGTTCAAGCCCGAGCACGGCCTGAATCCGGATACGCAGGCGATGTACGAGGGCAACATCCTGCGCGTGGTGCCGGAGCTGGTCTACAGCCCTTACGCGACGAAAGCGCAGTTTGACGAAACCGGCAGCAAGGCCAAGGCCTGGCGCATCGATCTGGTGCTGCTCCTCAACGGCATTCCGATCGTGACGATGGAGCTGAAGAGCGAGTTCAAACAATCCGTCGATCGCGCGATCAGCCAGTACCGGAAGACACGCCTGCCCAAGGACCCCGGCAACAACCGGCCGGAGCCGCTGCTGACTTTCAAGCGCGGCGCGCTGGTGCACTTCGCGGTGAGTCAGTACGAGGTGTACATGACGACGCGGCTGGCCGGTGAGGCGACGCGCTTTCTGCCGTTCAACCGTGGCACCAAGGACGGCGGCGCCGGCAATGAGCCGCCGGACGATATCCACCGCTACGCCACCGACTATCTGTGGAACGAGGTGCTGGCGCCGGCCAACCTGCTGCAGATCATCGGCCGCTACATCCATCTGGAGATCAAGACCGAGGAGGATTGGGACGGGCGCAAAACCAAGAAAGAGGCGCTGATCTTTCCGCGCTATCACCAGTGGGATCTGGTCACGCGCCTGCTCAAGGCCAGCCGCGAGGAAGGCCCCGGCCACAAGTATCTGGTACAGCACAGTGCTGGCTCCGGCAAGTCCAACTCCATTGCCTGGAGCGCGCATCAGCTTTCGCAGCTCTACGACGCGCAGAACGAGAAAGTATTCCACTCGGTCATCGTGGTGACGGATCGCACGGTGCTGGACGATCAGTTGCAGGACACGATCTACCAGTTCGAGCACGCGGAAGGCGTAGTCGGGCGCATCAACCGCGACGAGGGCCTGGGCTCCAAATCCGAAAAGCTGGCGGAGGCGCTGGAGAAGAGCCAGCCGATCGTCATCGTCACCATCCAGACTTTCCCGCACGTGCTCAAGGCAATCGAGAACAGCGTGAGCCTGAAGGCGCGCCGCTACGCCATCATCGCCGACGAGGCGCATTCGTCGCAGACCGGCTCCACCGCCAGCCAGCTCAAGGCGGTGTTGAGCAGCGAGGCCACGGAGGGCGACGAAGAGCCCAGCGCCCAGGATCAGGTGGCCGACGCGGTCGCGTCACGCAAGGCCTCGCCGAATCTGAGTTACTACGCGTTCACCGCCACGCCCAAGAGCAAGACGCTGGAGCTGTTCGGACGCCTGCCCAATCCAGCCGAACCGCCGTCGAAGACCAACAAGCCGCGCGCCTTTCACGTCTACAGCATGCGGCAGGCGATCGAGGAGGGTTACATCCTCGACGTGCTGCGCAACTACACCAGCTACAAGGTGGCTTACCAGCTCGCGCAGAAGCTCGCCAAGGCCGACACCGAAGTCGACAGCAACAAGGCCAAGCTCAGGCTGAACCAATGGGTGCGGCTGCACGATTACAACATCGCCCAGAAAGTGCAGGTGATCGTGGAGCATTTCCGCGACCACGTGATGGGACTGCTGAACGGCCACGCCAAGGCGATGGTGGTGACCGGCTCGCGCAAGGAGGCGGTGCGCTACAAGCTGGAGTTCGACAAGTACGTGCAGAAAAAGCAGTACAGCCAGTTGCGCGCGATGGTGGCATTTTCGGGCGAGGTGACGTTCAGTGCCAGCGATCCGCATGCCGAGGGTCTGCTCGGCGAGAAGTTCACCGAAACCGGCATGAATCCCGATCTCAAAGGACGCGACATGCGCGAGGCCTTCGATGCCGACGACTATCACCTGATGATCGTGGCGCAGAAATTCCAGACCGGCTTCGATCAGCCCAAGCTGTGCGCCATGTACGTGGACAAGAAGCTCGCGGGCCTGGACTGCGTGCAGACCCTGTCGCGACTGAACCGCACCTATCCGGGCAAGGAGGAGACCTATGTGCTGGACTTCTTCAACGACCCGGCCGACGTGCTGGCCGCGTTTCAGGAGTACTACCAGACCGCGAACCTGCTGGATGTGTCGGACCCGAACCTGATCTGGGACCTGTTTGAGAAACTGCGCGCCGCGGGCATCTTCCTGTGGACGGAGGTGCTGCAGTTCGCGGAGATTTACTTCGTCAAGAGCAAGAGCAACGCCGCCATCAGCAATGTGTGCAAGCCGGCAGTGGAGCGCTGGCAGGCACGCTACGAACAGGCGCAGGCGGACTTTGCAAAGCACAAGAAACTCTACGATCACGCCAGGTCGATCGGTGACGCGACCTTCATCGCCAACGCCGAGACCGACATGAAAGCGGCGAAGAAGGCGCTGGACGCGCTGGCGATCTTCAAGACCGATCTGGTGTCCTTCACGCGCTACTACGAGTTCATGTCGCAGCTCGTGGACTATGACAGCAGCGATCTGGAGAAGCTTAGCCTCTACGCGCGCCATCTGGCACCGCTGCTGCGCGAAAAGGCGCCCGATGAGGACCCGATCGACCTGAATTCCGTCCAGCTCAGCCACTACCGGTTGTCGAAGATCAAGCAGCAGGACCTGCTGATGGTGAAGGAGGGTGCGGAGGGCCTGTACGCCGTCAGCGACCTCGGCACCCGCAAACCCCGCAACAAGGAAGAAGAATTACTCTCGGCGATCATCACGCGCCTCAACGAGCTGTTCATCACGGACGGGCTGACCGACCGGGACTTGATCAACTACGCCTACACCATCCGCGACAAGGTTAGCGAGAACGAACGCGTGATGCATCAGATCGCCAACAACGCGCCGGAGCAGGCTCTGCTTGGAGATTTTGCGAGCGCCCTGGACGAGGCGGTGATGGAATGCAGCGAAGCGCACCAGGGCCAGATGCTGCAGTACCTCAACAACAAGGAGCTGCAAGCGGGCTTTCAGCGGGTGATCTTCGACATGCTACTGGCGGGGATGAAGGCAGGGCATGGTGCCCACGGACAGCCATAGGTCTGCAGTTCAAGGCGACTCGCCGGCATTGACCGAGATACGAGAGGGCGCCAAGATAGAATGTCGACGATCATCAACAATCGTTCGCGCAAGAAATGGCCCCACAACCGTCGCCGTCTGATGAAGCCGCAATCGAACTCGCACTGGTCGACGCTGCGGCGAGAGGGGAGTTTCTAGTTGAGGTCGCACGGTCTCGTCGAAGCGCGAGGGATGTGACGGCCCGCTTACTGGTCAAAATTCATAATGCAGGGCAGGTCGACGTTGTCGCCGAATATTTGCGACTGGAAAATAATGTCCAGGGGCCGGACTTCTTCCTGACCCGACAAGCGTTCGAGGAGGCGTTACCAGATCTCGCCGCGCCGGTGGCTCAGGTGATGCGGTGCACGATGCGCCTTTCCCAGCAGGCGGGCCAGGATTTGTTGGCTAGGTCGGTCTTTTCGAGGTTCAGTGCTTTCTGTGATAAGGACCCGTCGCGCATTGCCGAAGGACTCGAAATCGCCGAGGCCGATCCGAATTCCTTTGCGGATCTTATCTACTCATTGCTGCTCTCGGGGTCAAAAATCGATCTCCAAGCGTTCGGGCAGGAAACGCTTCGCCTGGCGGAACATCCGGATCCAAGAGTTCGTCACGCCGCCTTATCGGCCTTGGGCACCTTGGTCGGATTTGAACCGACACTGGCGCTAGCAGCTTTGGCGGCCGCCGTCCTGAAGGAAGACAATGAATCGACTCTAGGCGCGGTCATCGTGAGTGCGCTCAATTTGGGAGCGAAAATCAAGACGTCCGACGACCGGGACAAGGTGCTCTCGATCCTCGCCGACGCCATGGACAAAGGTGGACTCTTGGGCCTTTTCGCCGCCTCACAAGGCTTGATGTTTAATGTCGAGGCGCTGATAGGGCAGCCCGCCATTATCGACTTTGTCCTGGACCGCTTGTCGCAAACGCCCGAAGACAACAACGCGACATTGCAACAGATCGATTTGCTCCTTCAAGCGTTGGTGACCCAATCTCAGCACGACAGCGTGATTTCGTTTTTGGAGCGCCTTTTGCCGACTTCGGAAATTGAAAGGCTGTTCCAAAAACTTCAAAGCACTGTGCACGCCATTCAGTCCGATCACCAGCTTTTGCAGCGAATTGCAACCCGCTTTCTTGCGAGTGGAGATGCGCATCTGGGAAGGGCCTGTGCGGAGCTGACGTCACAGATTATGGAAAATAATGTGCGCCTCGCGGTAGACGCGTCAGAGCTCGTAAGCACCAGCGACAGTGACGTTATTTTTCTCGCGCGCAAAGCCATGGGCCATCTCTTTCCCACACCGATTACTGCGGCGTGGTTCGTAATCTCACTGATGGAGTGTGCGTCCGATGGGGCGATCGGTTCACTCGCCGAGCTGCTATTCAATCCCTTGTTCCTGAGCCATCCGCGGCTCGCCAAGGAACTATTAAGCGAGGGGCGCACGATCTGGTCGAAGCGTGTCGTCAAGGTCCTGAGGGCTGTATCAGGACGAGTCGATGAGTATCTTACCGCACTGGGCTCGCCGGGGACGTGTCCCGAGTTGCAGCCGAGTCTGCGTCATGTCGAGGCGCATAATCGGCACGAAGCCCGAAAGATGGCGGCGATGTTCAAAGAGGCGCAAGCTCGGTCAGTGTTTATGAGTTTGGCAAAGCGTTCCGTACTACTTTACGGCCGTAAATCTATTGTTCTGACGCGTGACCCCTTCGCTCAGCTCCATCGGACGGAAATACAGATGGGGAGCCATGGTGTGACGATCGAGTATCCGCGTCTGCAGCGCTTGGATCCGACTGCGCTTAACTATCAGTTATTCATGTTTCGCGCAGAGCGCAGACCATCATGAAGCTGATCCTCAAACAGTACCTCGCTTCGCTTCGTGAACGTGGCGAGCTCGATGTGGTGCTTCCGGATCTCTTGAGTCAACTCGGGCTCAATGTTTTTTCGCGCCCCAGTCGAGGACCTCGGCAGAACGGTGTTGATGTCGGTGCGGTGGGGGCGATTGCTGGTGGTGCGAAGAAGGTCTACTTGTTTACGATCAAGCCTGGCAACATTTCACGCCAGTCCTGGGCCGATACGTCGATGACGGCGCTCCGACCGAGCATCCAAGACATCGTAGACGCGTACGTCCCAAGTCGCCTGCCACACGAACACAAAAGCAAGGACGTCGTCATATGTGTTTGTTGCGGCGGGGAGGTCCAGGAGGACGTGAGGGAAAGCCTCCGGGGTTATTTCGACCGTGAGCAGAGGAGAACTGGAATCTCCTTTGAGGAATGGGATGGAGACCGACTCGCGGGGTTGATCGCCAGCTGCTTCTTGCGCGAAAACGTAATGCCCGAGCGACTAAAGTCTCTGCTGCGCAAGGCGATCGCAATTCTGGACGAGCCGGTCGCTGCGCACGGACATTTTGCAGAGCTCCTCGCCGCTTTGTCGTCTGTGAATGCAAACGACGAAAAGGCGGCGGTGACAGCAGTTCGTCAGATGTCCATCTGCCTGTGGGTCGTTTACAGCTGGTGCCGAGACGCCGGAAATCTTGAGTCAGCCTATTTATCGGCTGAACTCTCCGTACTGCACGCTTGGCACGTGGCTAGGCAGTTTGAGAGGAAGAAGACAAGAGCGGCAAAATCGGTCTGGCAGTCGTTCGACGCAATCTGTGACACCTACCAAAGGATATGCTCTGACTTCATCGGTAAGGTTGTCACTCCGCGTGCGGCGCAGCTGCATGGGTTGTCAAGCGCGATACATTCGGCAAGCCGGATCGATATAAACCTGAAATTGTTTGATTTATTAGGTCGTGTCGCCATGGATGGCTTGTGGGCGTTGTGGGCGGCACGGGTGGCGGACGCCAATAAGGACAATGCGCATAAGAAGGCATGCCTCGAAGAGGCCGCGCTACGTGCGGACTCGATCATTAAGATGGTCCGGAACAACCCGGCCTTGTATCTTCCAATTATGGATGATCAGGGCATTGATGTGATGTTGGCCGCGTTGCTTCTGGCGACGGTTGGAAATCGCACGGTTGAACTTCGGTCATGGTTGGGCGAGATGCAAGGTCGTATCGCGTTCGCTTTCGACTCGTTTGGAGATTACCCAAGCACGATTCGAAATTATGCGGACCTGTTGTCGAGGAACAAGGACGAGGCATTTCGCGAGGAAAAGACGGCGGGAAGTATTCTCATATCGGCAATTGCGTTTTGGATGGCATTGTTCGAATGGGAAGATTTGTACGACCGCCTATCGTCTTTCGTGGCGAGCCGGTTGCGACATTGTAACGTTCAGTACTGGTACCCGGATGAGCTCACGGAACAACATCTGTATAGTAATAGCGACTTGCACGGGATGACGCTGTCCCATCTGCCAATTGACGGCCCCCCCGGCGAGCTGCTCGCTCAACTGTTCAAAGAGTGTGATGAAACGCCGCACTACAAGAATCTTTCCGCCTGCCGGCACGGTATGTATCCTTTGGTTCTGATTGCGGCGCGACGCCATCGCCTTCCGGTGCCGTTGGGCGTAATCCGGGTAGTAAAAACTGACGAGTCGACTTCACCCCCAGAGGACGACCCAAAAAGATCTGAGCACTCCGTGCGGTCAAAGGCACGCACGCGACCGAAAAAAGGTCAGCCTGGAGCGGATTCCACAGCGGCTTCGGCGTCGCGGCCGCGGAGGCGCTCTAACCGCAGCAAGATTTCATCGTAAAAGGCGGGCATGTCCCCGTTGGTATCGCACCCACGCACGCCGAGGGCATCAATCTGCAAGGTACGTTCCGCTTTCCCATCGATCGCTTTGCGCCGATTCTGCTGCCGTCGCAAGTAACGTCGATAATGGTTGCCGGCGGCTAAAATCGACCCGGCAATGAGGCGGCCTCCAGAGCCTTTGAGGGGGAAGCAGGAATAGGCCTAAAACCAAGGACATAGATGAGCTCCCCCTCCGGAGCCCGCATCAGATCGCATTCCCGCTACCGGGACTTTTTGCACGTAAATCAAATGGACCCCAAAACTGAAACGCTCTCCGAGCTTGACTTGTGAGTGCGTAATGGTACTATTTGTTTTAATTCGTTCAATATTGAACCAGAAGGGGCTTTCCATGAAGGCCATGCAGAAAGAGGTTCGAGCGTCAGCTCAGACGCCCCGCGATCTGTCGGGGGCTGGGTTACGCACCTTCTTCCAGATCGCTGAGCGTTGGGGTCTGTCGACCGATGAGCAAATGATTCTGCTCGGCAGGCCGGGGCGCACGACGTTTTTTCGATGGAAAAAGGAGGGGGCCCAGGCGCTATCCCCTGATGTCCTTGAGCGGATCAGCTACGTCCTTGGGATTTATAAGGCGTTGCACATTCTTTTCCCGAATCGCGAGCAGGCAGATGGTTGGGTTCGACGGCCGAATAGTGCGCCGATGTTTGCCGGAAAGTCAGCCATGGATCGCATGCTGGCGGGGCAGGTCACCGATCTTTACTGGGTAAGGCAGTATCTCGACGCGATGCGTGGATAATGTCGCGTGCTTCCGCCTGAATTCGAACTCCACTGGGCAGAAAGCTTTCGCATTATTCCGTCGCGGTTTCCACCGGTCGGCCTGTTTGACGATGTTACGGATCCGGCCGATCTCGACGCGGTTTTCGAACTCGAAGGAATGACCAATTCTCGATTGCGGCAGGATGCCGGAGATATTTCGTTGGTGCCCCCCGATCGACGGATTGCGGGGCCAGGCACCACCCCGATCATGGCCGCATTCACGCATCCGAATCCCGATGGGAGCCGGTTTTCCGACGGCCGCTTCGGCGTCTACTACGCTGCGGCGAATCGCGACACGGCCATTGCCGAAACGGTGCATCACCGTGAGATTTTCTTGAACGCGACCCGGGAGCCTACTTGCGAGGTAGAGCAGCGCTGTTACGTCGCCACCATTCGCGGTCGCGTACATGATATTCGCGATGGATGGGAGGCGGTCCATGATCCCGACAGCTACGCGGCCAGCCAGCGCCTGGCTTCGGAACTGTACGACTCAAGGTCAAACGGGCTCGTCTATCGCAGTGTTCGCCATTCGGGCGGGCAGTGCGTTGCGGCGTTTTATCCGGACCTGATTTCGAACTGCGTTCAGCACTGCCATCTTTTGTATCGCTGGAACGGATCCAAGATCGATCGGATCATCGTGTCGGATCAAGTGACCCAGCGTTAAGTTTGCGACGCTCAACGGCGATGGCAGATAGGATCGATCTTGCGGTAGATTTTTTCATTTGCCATTAGCGCATATAAAGGACGTTATCGGTCACGACTTGTCGAGCATTACAACGTCCTTAACGTGATCGGGCAGCTGCTATTCTTCTTAGAGCTTTTTCAATAAAAGATCCGATAAGTTCACTTTCCGTTACTTGAAAATTGTTAATTATCTCGTCGTACGTCGCCATCGCTTCCTCGCTACGCCCCAGCTTGCCAAGCGCGACGCCCTTGTTGAACATCGCCTGGGCGACCTCTTCGCGCAGCGGCAGTTCGGTCGCCGCACCAAAGCTCGCCCGCAGTGCGTCGTACGTCGCCAGCTCTTCTTCGCCGCGCCCCAGCTCACCAAGCGCGACGCCCTTGTTGAACATCGCCTTGGCGACCAATTCGCGTAGCGGCAGCTCGGTCGCCGCACCAAAGCTCGCCAGCAGCGCGTCGTACGTCGCCAGCTCTTCTTCGCCGCGCCCCAGCATGCCGAGCCTGATGCCCTTGTTGAACATCGCCTGGGCGACCAACTCGCGCAGCGGCAGCTCGATCGTCGCGCCAAAACTCGCCAGCAATGCGTCGTACGTCGTCACCGCTTCTTCGCCGCGCCCCAGCTCACCGAGCGTGACGCCTTTGTTGACCGTGGCCCGAGCGACCAATTCGCGCAGCGGCAGCTCGATCGCCGCACCAAAACTCGCCAGCAGCGCGTCGTACGTCGTCAGCTCTTCTTCGCCGCGCCCCAGCTTGCCGAGCGTGACGCCCTTGTTGAACATCGCCTGGGCGACCAATTCGCGCAGCGGCAGTTCGGTCGCCGCACCAAAGCTCGCCAGCAGTGCGTCGTACGTCGTCAGCTCTTCTTCGCCGCGCCTCAGCTCACCGAGCGTGACGCCTTTGTTGACCATGGCCTGAGCGACCAATTCGCGCAGCGGCAGCTCGATCGCCGCACTAAAGCTCGCCAGCAGCGCGTCATACGTCGCCACCGCTTCTTCGCTGCGCCCCAGCTTGCCGAGCCTGATGCCCTTGTTGAACATCGCCTTGGCGATCAATTTGTGCAGCGGCAGCTCGATCGTCGCGCCAAAACTCGCCAGCAGCGCGTCGTACGTCGCTACCGCTTCTTCGCCGCGCCCCAGCTCACCGAGCGTGACGCCCTTGTTGAACATCGCCTGGGCGACCAATTCGCGCAGCGGCAGGTCGGTCGCCGCACCAAAACTCGCCAGCAGCGCGTCGTACGTCGTCAGCTCTTCTTCGCTGCGCCCCAGCTTGCCGAGCGTGACGCCCTTGTTGAACATCGCCTGGGCGACCAATTCGCGCAGCGGCAGGTCGGTCGCCGCACCAAAACTCGCCAGCAG
>CAZOOK010000015.1:0-88660 GCA_964581385.1 uncultured Salinisphaerales bacterium | reverse complement strand
CGCAGCGGCAGTTCGGTCGCCGCACCAAAGCTCGCCAGCAGTGCGTCGTACGTCGCCACCGCTTCTTCACCGCGCCCCAACTGGATTAGGGCATAACCCTGCAGATGTAAGGCATAAACTTGATGTTTCTGTTCATCGGCCAAGGAAAAGGCGGCTTCCGCAAAAGCCAGACCAATATCCAGTTGGCCGGCATCAAGCTGGTTGATTGCTCTCCGCAGCAGTTCGGGCACAGCGCCTTTATTTTTGGTCGTAATCGATTCTGGCCGTTGCGGAACAATGACTGCTGCCTTGGACCCTTGACGATTTAAGTCTGTCTCGTCCTTCTCGGCACGACCACCCTCATGCGAACGAAGCCAGCTGGCCAGCGCGGCACGCAGCTCGGACGCGAATTCATCGTCGGCTTTCAGTTGCTTGAAGAGGTATTTTTTTTCCGCTTCAATTTTTGCGCGGAACTTGAGCAGCGCGCTGAACTGAGGGCCTGGGTCATTTAGTTGCCCGTCTTCAACTGGTAAAAAAAACAGGTGCGCGTCGGACATTTCATTGGCATTGCACATCTGATCTGCGATCGTCCATTCCTCTTCGCATCCAGAACTAAAGCAACCCTCTTTGTCCGGAGGTGAGCCCCAGCGATCACGAAACAGGAACACTGCGTAATCGCAGGTTCTAAGCTCATCATTTATAAGCTTCTGTGGACGTCCATATCCTGGTAGCGTCGCTTCCCAACCTATGGGCTCGAAATAGACGCCGCGTGGCATGGCTTCTAGACGGTTGTACTCAGCGACGGTCTCCCTGAACCTATGGCGAAGCGCCTCAAGCTTGCCCGGACTGGCAATGAAAACTCTATAGCTCGTTAGCGGTCTGGGCACGGCTTTAATAAATCGATCAAAACGATTTGCGAATTGTCCATACTAAATTTACGGAAATAACGGAATCACAGCTATTCGCCTTCCGATAGCGGCATTCCCCAGTCTATAGATTCTAGTACGTCACTTTAAACGTCGGCGAATCCTCAGGCCGCGTCTTGCGGCGATCGTAAATCCTTGTTGTCGCAATGTTGGCGTGCCCGAGCCATTCCTGCACCTTGGCGATATCGGCTTGGTGGTCGAGCGCATTGGTTGCTGCCGTGGCGCGTAACGCATGCGCGCCGATCTGGAAACCCAGCGCCGTCGAATACGCTCGTACCAGCTTACAAATTGCATCGGCCGTGATCGCTTTCTGCTGGCCGGTGCGGCAATTGTTGCTTACCGACCGAAACAGCGCGCCGGGATCATCCTCGCCGTGCCCGGCGGCCAGCAGGTAATCGAGGATCAAGCCGCTCGCCGCCGGGTGCAGCGGCACATAACGAGTCTTACCGCCCTTGCCGGACACCTTCAAGTGCGCCACGCCGCGGCGCTCGTGCTTGAAGTCCTTCACGCGGAGCTTGCACAGCTCCTCGCGGCGCAGCGCGTGATACAGCAGCGTCGCCAGAATCGCACGATCGCGTTTGCCTTTCAGCGATTCACCGTCGGGCGCATCGAGCAGCTTGCGCGCCTGGTGATTGCCGATCGCCGGCGTCTTGCCTTCGGCTGTTTCGACCTTGGGCCGCTTGGTGCCTTTGACCGGATTGTGGCTGACGGCGTTCTTCTCGCAGAGGTAATCAAACAGCGATGACAGCGCCGAGAGCCAGTGCCGGATCGTCGTGGCACCCAAGGTCCGGCTCGCCACGTCGTCGCGCCAGGCGATGACGTGAGCGCGCGTCACGGTCCGGAATTCTTCCGGGCGGCGGATGCCGGTGAATTTCATGAAATCCCGGATCGCGTTTTCGTAAGCGCGGCGGGTTTGCGCGTTGCCGAGATTGGCGAACCATTCGATCTCGGGCGGCACCTCAGTCAGGTTCTGAAACTCGGCCGCGGTCAGCAGCCGGGCCGTCTGGGCGATTTCGGATGGGAGTTGACGCTGTTTCATGGCCTGACTCTACTATTGATAAAATAGGTTTTCGATAGTTGAAATGAAAGTGGGAAAAGGGGCTCGGGCTACCTTCCGTAAGCAATTGCTACAAAAAGGCTTACAAAATACAGGGCAAATGGCGCGATAAAAAATAACGCAGTGAGAGCTTTAGTCTTACCGGAAACGATGTGATTATTTATATCGTCATCAGATTCTTTTTTTAAGAAAACAAAGCTATTAATAAAACAAATTATGAGGAACGCCGAACCAGCCTCAATGGCAATTTTGTTCTCAACGATAATGGAAATGCCAGAAAAACTTTGAAACAATTGAACCAGCGCCAAGCCATACATACCCACGACAAACGAAAGCAGGGTAACTGCTCCATCGTGCCAATAATTCGTATTCGGTTGTAAGAAACGACATACGGCATAGAAGCACTCGCGATAACATCGTTTCATAAATGACGCCACCCAATTACGTCACAAAGCCTTTAGGTTCGCCACAGCTTCTCAAACCGAACCGGATTCCCCGCGACGTACTGCGACGTGTTTTCGATCTTCCGGTGTCCGAGGTAATCGCGGATCAGGAAGGCGTCCGCGCCCTGCTCGGCCAGGTCGTAGCCGCAGGCATGCCGCAACATGTGCGGATGCGAGGGCAGGGCGAGGCCCGCCGCTGCGCCATGTTTCTTGATCGACCACCAAGCGGTGACGCGGCTTAACGCCTTTCGGCGCTCGCTGATAAAAAACGCTTCACACTTCGGGCCTGGCTGCATGACCGCCCGCACGCGCAGCCACTCCTTGATGGCGCGCAGCTCATCGGGCCGCAGTGGGTGCGTGGTCGGTATTCCGTTCTTGAGCCTGCCGACGTGAAGCTGACGGCTCTCGCTGTCCACCTGCGACAGTTTCAGCCCGCAGGCTTCCGACACGCGCAGTCCATGCCGGAACATCAACAAAATAAAACAGCGATCCCGCGCCGCATTGCGGCCCTGACCGGCGACCGCGATCAGCTTGGCGACCTCGGCGCGGGTGAGGTGTTTTCGGTGTTCGTCCATCGCTGCCTGTATTGTTTAATGTTGCCGGATGCCGATGCCTGGATTTACTAGGGCAGGGCAGGGGCCTCCGCCCAGACATTAAACAAACTTGCTATTTTGTTCAATGTTTATAGCCGTTCGTCTGCTACAAACTACCGCTCATTTTGTTTATCGGAAGATCGTAACCGTATACCGCCCATCACGTGACTTTTACCGTTTGGCTTTTTATGCGCATGTCAGTTGGAAAAATCGCCGAATCTATAACGATCGCAAATGCTCGTTAATAGTGAGATCGGCATGTTTAAAATCATCACTGCTCTTTTAGTAGCTGGAAAAGACGCACCCGCTCTTCTCGTACTGCTCGTCTTCGGCACCCTGGCGCTACTGGTCGCTTACAAAGCCTTGGATGTCGCAATGACCGCACTCAAACACCGCAAAGATTAATGGGATTCGTATGCAACAAGGCGACAGAGCGAGAGAATCGGCTGTCGAGAGAATCGGCTGTAAACAGAAACGGAGGAACTAATGAACACGACCCGGCGCTCGCTAACCCAAGACGAGCTGTACGACAGAATTACTGCGCTCGCAATTGGCGATGAAGAACTGATCGCTTGCGTGCGGGCGGTATTCACTCGCCAGACGCCGGGGAAGTGGGTGTTCCTGATGGGACAGTGCCAGATGGGTGGCGACGAGGTGCGTACAACTACGGAGATCTATAGAAACATCGCCTTCATATCGCAGACCTTAGACGGGTGGTCCATAAAAAAATTGCTCTTGGCCATGGCGGCGAACGGCTTGCAGGTTCACCCTGACCTGCCACCGCTTCAGCTCCCGCAAACGCCGCTTGGATGGACGGAAGACCTTGTCCCCAGCTATGCAACCGGTACCGGCGCGCCCGCGAGACGGTTCACGGTGAACATCGCAAGGGAGGCGACCTTTTCTGAAGGCCAGCTGATTGATTTCAAGCTGCCTTACCGACCTTCAGCGACGCGATGTGTCGGCGAGTTTCTCGGGCTGAATTACTTTCACGGGTCATCCGATGGCCAAAAGGGCGAATTTTCCATCGCCGTGAGCCGACCGGGCGGCGCGATCAGCTTTGCAGAGGGGCGGCTGCGTATTGTCAACCGAAACACCGATCTTCGGCTGGTCGGCGAAATCAACCGCGCTTCGATTGACGTTCGAAATGACACTGCCGTTGAAATTGACGGCACGGACATCAGGGACGCCGAGTTGTGGCTTCTGAACAAGGATAATGACGTAGTCGATTACATCTCGACGACGAGCTGGCCATATAAATTCGAGAACACGCCGGACCAGCTTGAAGAAGAAGAGCGCCTCCTGAAATTGATCGCCGCAGGCGAAAGCGAAACGTGCGAGTTCAAACCGTACATCGACCTGTCGAATACCAAAGCCGCCGATATTGAAAAGGCGGTATGCGCGTTTTCAAATCAGCGCGGAGGGATGTTGTTCATCGGCATCAACGACGATGGCGATATTGTCGGCGTTGCGAAGGGTGTGGCGAAACGCGGAGAAGACATCGACAACGCCGTTGCAAATTACGAAAAGGAAATTCGCACGCGGCTTCGGGAAACGCTGAAGAATAACCAGTGTTTCACGTCGCAGGTCGTCACCGTCAGAGGAACGGATATCGTTGTCGTCGAAGTGGAACAGTCGCCAGAGATAAATTTTCTGGTCAAATCCGATCAGGCGAAAATCGCCTACATTCGCCACGGCGCAACGAGTGCAAGAATGTCGCCCCCGGAAGTGAAAACGATGATCGAAGGTGAGCTAACGCGGGTATCGGACGAGCGGAGATCGCTTTGGAACACACACAGATAGTGACATCGAGTGAGCTGGATGCCTTCGGCGAGACCACGATCTCGGAGGGGATCATTCCGGAGTTGATCTGGTGGCTTGTGAATGAGTCGGTTCCGGATCTAACCGCGTGCCGGATCCCGTACGGGGAGGCCGTCAACCAGACCGGCTACGACGGCTTGGTAGAAACGGCCGGCGGATACAGGCAGTTCGTGCCGCGCGACCGCAGCTACTGGGAGATCGGTACCGGTGCTGATCCGCAGGTCAAGGCCACCAAGGACTTCAGAAAGCGGACTAAGTACGAGCAGCCGGCGACGCGCGCCCTGATCGGCTACGTGTTCGTTACGCCGCGGAGCTCGGGTCCGCGTGGTTGGCCGGAGCCGGCACAGAGCAAGTGGCGGCAGAGGCGCAAAAATTCTGGTTGGCGTGAGCTGAAGGTCCTGGATGGAGTCCAGATTGCCGACTGGCTGCGGGACTATCCCGCCATCGCCAAGTGGTTATTGAAGAAGATGGGCCAAACGAGGTCTTCCGTCGGTTTAGAAACGGCAGCAGAACACTGGGAATTGCTGACCGCCCTGGCCCTGCCGCCAGCGACCTTCCTCACGGGAAGAGAAGTTGCGCGCGACCAGGTGCTCCGGCTGTTCAACGGGGAGATTTCGCAGCTCATCCTCGGCATCGAAGGCCTGTTGGACGCGGAAGACTTCATCGCGGCGCTGCTGGAATCACTGCCGCCCAACGAGCAAAGGGCCATGGCGTCACGCTGCCTGTTCATCAGTGAAGCTGAGACGTGGATGTCGATGGTGAAGCTCCGCTCTCGACACGTCCTGGTGGCCCACCCTTCGCTGGACCTGGAAAGCGCAGGAGAAAAGCTGCATATGGCGGCCATCAAAGCGGGACATGCGGTTGTCATTGCAGCGTCCGGGCGAGGCGCAGGGGGTAGGTCGGAATCTGTCCACCTGCACAGCCCGTCTAAATCCTTGCTGGAAACGACACTGCGCGAAGCCGGAGTCGAAGAGGGGAGGGCGCGCGAATGGGCCGGCGCCGGTGCACTGAATCTGGCAGCGCTGAAGCGTTATATCAGGGGTGTCGGCGCCCCGCCATACGCCGATTCCAGCCATGCCAGGATCTACGCCGAGGCCGGACTCATCGGGCGCTGGATGGAATCGAATCCGGCGGACCGCGAGGCGATTGAGGCAATCCTGGGAAAATCCTTCGGGGAGTGGATGGAGGTAGTGCGCGCTGAGCGCCTGCGCCCGGAAACTCCCCTGGCAAAACTGGGTGATGCCTGGAAATTGATGTGCCGGGGCGAGGCCTGGGCGGCGCTCGGTCCCCGGCTGTCGGAAGATGACCTGCAGCGGTTCGAGGCCGCCGCGATCACGGTGCTCAGCGAGCGCAATCCGGCGTTAGACCTGCCTCCCGATCAGCGCCACATGGCCGCGATTGAGGGCAAGACGCTGCGCTTCTCCGCGGCAATGCGGGAAGGGTTGGCTGAAACGCTGGCCCTGCTCGGTTGCCGGCATCAGGTCCTGACCTCCACGCGCTTGGGCAAGGCCGAGGGCACCGCGATTGTTACCGTTCGGAAGCTGCTGGACGGCGCCACGTGGGAACGCTGGGCGTCGCTGAACGGAATCTTACCGATGCTGGCCGAGGCGGCGCCGAAGACCTTTCTCGATTCCGTCGACGCGGCGCTGGTGATGCCGGAAAGCAGCCCATTCCTTGGAGTGTTCGCGCAGGAAAGCAACGCCTTCGGCGGTGTCACTTACATTTCTGGGCTGCTGTGGGCGTTGGAGTCCTTGGCCTGGAGTCCGGAGTTTCTGCCGCGGGCAAGCTCGGCGCTCGGCGCGCTGGCCGCCATTGATCCCGGTGGAAAGTTTGCCAACCGGCCGGCGAATTCGCTGATCAATATTTTCTTGCCCTGGCATCCGCAGACCACCGCGTCGATTGCCCAGCGCAAGGTGGTGCTGCAAATCCTTGTGCGCGAAGTACCGGCGGTCGCGTGGAAGTTGCTGCTGGCATTGCTACCCAATCTGCACACCTCGACCATGGGCACGTCGAAGCCGACCTGGCGCAACTGGATTCCGCGCGATTGGAAAGCCGGCGTCACCGACCGCGAATACTGGCAGCAGGTCGAAGGCTATGCCGAGCTTGCCGTGATGATGGCCGCGGCAGACTTGGCCAAGCTGTCCGAGCTAGTCGAGCGGCTACCGGACCTGCCGCCTCCAGCAAGAACGCGCGTGCTGCAGCACCTCACCTCGCCGCCGGTCGTGCAGTTATCGGATACGGACCGTTATCAGCTGTGGGAGGCATTGGTCGACTTGGCGGTCAAGCATCTGAAGTTCAGAGATGCAGAATGGGCCATGCCCGATGAGGCGCGCGCGGAAGTCGAACGCGCCGCGCAAGCGCTGGCGCCGGCGAATCCGGCGATCGTCCACCGCCGGCTGTTTAGCGAGCGCGAGTTCGACCTCTACGAGGGTGGGGACAATTTCGAAGCACAGCAAGAACGACTTGAGCAGCGGCGGCAAGCCGCTGTCCGTGAAATATTTGTGGCCGGTAGCTTGGCTGGGCTGTTGGACTTCGCGCACAGCGTCGATGCACCTCTGCGCGTCGGCTTGGCCTTCGGCTCCATCGCTGATGCGTCGTCCGACGCTGCCATATTGCCGGCTCGCTTGCTGGAGGGCGAGAAGGTAATTTCCGCTTTCATCAACGGCTACGTGTTCTCTCGCTTCCGCGGCCAGGGATGGGGCTGGGTCGATTCCCTGCCACTAAGTGCCTGGTCGTCGGAGCAGAGTGCAGCACTCCTGGTCCGGCTGCCGTTCGATCCAGGGGCTTGGGAACGGGCCGAGCGCCTGCTGCCAGACCATGGAAAGCTGTACTGGTCCCAGACCGGGGCCGGGCCTTGGCGCGTAGCGGATCAGCACCTCGAATTGGCGGCGAAGCACTTGCTGCAGGTCGATCGCCCGATGGCCGCGATCGGCTGCCTCTACGTCCTGGTGCACCGCAAGAAGGACTTCAGCCCGGCGCTGGCCATGGAGGCGCTATTTAAGGCTTTGAAGAGCGAAGCCAGCAAAAACCAATTCGACGGCCATGCCGTGCAAGAGGTAATTGAGTGGCTGCAGCAGCGCCAGGACGTGGGCGGCACTGATCTGGCGCGGATCGAATGGGCGTACTTGCCGCTGCTGGACCATAGGTTCGGGGGCGGCCGTCCCAAGGCCCTCGAAGGCCAGCTCGCCAACGAGCCCGAGTTCTTCTGCGAAGGGCTCGGCATGGTCTACCGCTCGGACAAGGAGACTGGGCCCCGCGCCGAGGTGCCGGAAGACAAAAAGAGGATGGCGGAAAATGCCTATCGCATGTTCCGCCAGTGGGAGACCGTGCCGGGCGTGCAGGCGGATGGCTCCTTCGACAAGGACAAGCTGGTGGAATGGCTACAGCAGGTCAAGGCTCTGACGACCGAATCGGGACATCTGCGGGTCGCCATGGCGCAGATCGGGCAGGTGCTGATCCATAGCCCTGCGGACCCAAACGGGCTCTGGCTGCATTCTGCCGTTGCCGAGATTCTCAATGCGCGTGATGCCGCGGACATGCGCTCGGGCTTCACCTCCGCCATGATCAATAGTCGTGGCGTCTACAGCTTCAGCTCGGGCGCAGATGAGCTGAAGCTGGTGGAGACCTACCAGAAGAAGGCCGACGAGCTGGACGCGCAGGGCTTCGCCCGAATCGCAGCCGAGGTGAGGAGGGTCGCCGATTCATATAAGCGTGAAGCCGAGGCTGCCGCGACCCAGCGCCCAGGAGAATACTAAGCAGTCGTTTGCTGGTAACGAAAGGTTTTGGGACGGCGGGCTGCCCCTACCGCAATCCCCGATCACCCCGATTAACAAAGATTATTATTAGGTAAGGCGACTCGACAGCCAGTCACCTAAGCCGTGTCGAACTATCATGCTAGCGATTCGATCCAGATCCCATACCTGTACCGGTTGGTCAGGGGGCGGAATAAGCAAGCCGATTTTAGTGTGGCATACAAAGATCATTCGTTGGTAACGGTCTCGACGATCATTAAAGCGGGTGACATAGTCGTCTAGTGTCATCTGCCTGCCTTCCGATTTCACCTGGACAAACGCGATCTCATTTGCGGCCACATTCTCCGCTTCGACGTCCACACCTTCAGTTACGCCGCCGAGCTTCGAGATACGTACCCATCCGCTGCGCGCAAGCAGCAGATCCGTTAGCTCTTCGAAATCGCGCGAAGGCAGCAGCGTGACCAACTTGGCAATGGCTAATTGGTATTTTGCTTTGGCATCGAAGGCTTCAATGACGTGGGACGAAACGCGTCCTTCAATGATGCGGAGCATCTCGTTGCCATCGTACGGCGCACAGCTGGTGGCAGGGTAGCTCGCTGTGCGTGTGACCGTGCCGGGAAGCTGGGACTGGATTAGCAGCCTGCCTGAAAGTGAATGATTGCTCCAGGGACGATCACAGGTCAGCCAGAAATGACCGCGAGTTTTCGATGCGCCTCCCGGATTGAACGTAAGCCCGTCGAGCACGGTGCACCAATACATATATCCGGACTGGAACGTAACCCAAATATGCTGGCTGGGACGATCAAGAAACCAGCAAAGAGCATTGAAGTCTTGAGTGGCGCCCGGAGCAGATCCAATTATTCGGCGAATTTCTTCACGGTCGAATCGGATGAGGAGCTCGTCGGGAATATTGCCCCATCCCAGATGGATATGATTATTCTCCAACGCCTCCGGCCACCAGCAGCTCCCTTCGCCGTTTTTTACGTATCGAACGCTTTTCGGCAGTGAAGTCACCGGTGAGCGCACTTCGAAATCGGGCACATTCACATCCTCAGCGAAACGAACAGGAGAGTAATGCCAGCCACCGACAGTGTGGCGATGCGATTGAACCCGATAAGCGCATCCGTGTGACGTTCGATCGGGTCGCGACTGTCGCTGTTTATAAGCACTCGCAAATCGGAAAGAGAAAGTACGTGAATGTCCGACGAGATAATTCGATCGCGTTCCTTCCTGCGAGCAACCGATTCACCAATCGATCGGCCGAGGGCACTGCTCGCTGCCATACCCCAAACGATCCACCCGGCCACCACTACTGTGTGCATAAGCCACCTCGACAATGAATTCAGTTGAAGCGTGTCAGTATTTCATTTCACCGCGACAAGAAAGTGACATGATCAATAGATTGTCCGATTGCGACAAGCACTCATGTTTTTGTCACTCGCTCGGCAGTGATTGAAGTGCCGGCACAACCAGCCAGCGCCAAACGCCGATTAAACTGACGACGGTAAATACAGTCTGCTGCACCACCAGAGGGTCCGCTGGGATCTGAGCGATATTCGACTACTTTGAACGTCAGCCGTTGATCGTTCGTGATCTAAATCACGAAATTCGTCATCGTTTGTCGTCCTAAAAAACGTTAGTGAAATCATCGTCTTGAATGATTTTCCGTCGAATTTAACGCGGATCCCGGCCGACGCTCTTATAGGGCACGACTTATTCTTAATGTGACACGAACATTTGAGAGTATCGGATTGGGCTCGGTGACCCCAAGTGCCTGAAGTGAAGGGCGACGTGAAGTCAGCCTGAAGTGACGCGCTCCAAAGATCATCGGAATTTTAAGGGCTGCTGCGGCTCGCTGATTCCAATAAATCGCTGAATTCTTCAATTTCTGACCGTGCATTTCGCGGAAATCGACTTTTGAGTTCATCCTTGTCTACTTCCTTGCGATCAAGTCTAAATGTTCCCCTGACGGGATTGATCTCAAAGAATTCAGGAGGCCGTTTTCTTTTTTCGAATGTCTGGATGAGCGCGTACTTCACGGTATCAGGACAGCGCATCCCGAATACGATCTCCGCAAAATCGAGCGCAGAATCTATCGATCCCTTAGGACCGATGAGGCGCCACTCTTTTTCGTAACTCCAATCCTCAGCCTTTTTAAATAGGACGGCCTTATCGACGCGATCGCGTGCCAGCGCATCGCCATGAAGAACCAATGCAGCGACATCTTTCGCAGAAACTTTGCGGTCTCCGCCATAAATTACTTCTTGTAGCTCAGAAATGGCCTCCTGAGGAGGTCGAAATCCAATGCATATGCCCCGATGCTGATCTCCATAGTGGCTCCACATTAGGGGACAATCAAATCGCTCTGCCAGAGATACCACACCCTTGTCGTACTGACGTAGCAACTCGTTCTCAATAATTTGAGCAAGCTCCCAACGAAGGGCCTCGGCTTCTGGGATTCCCGAGTCAGGATCTGTAGCCGCATACTCCGCATCCTCAAGGACGAGTTTGACATTGCTCGCACTTATTTTTTCAATTTGCGCTGTCGTCTTTGGTCCAAAATATTTAATACTTTTCGCAGCTACCGACAGCTCGGAAATACACCGATTGTTAATCATAGCGGTGACGGTCCTTCGTAAAACCTCGAGGTTGCAATCCTCGTCAACCTCAACACATGGCTTAGTATCGAGTGGGTCATTGAAGTAGAGTGGGTCTGCAAAGTAAAGCTGATCCAAACACAGCTGATCGACCGTTTGCGCAGTGAACATTCGATATTTGTAGAGCAGATTCGGAGCTTTCATTTCCGTATTCATTTTTTGAGACAAATATTTTCAATGCCGAGAAACTTGCCTGAATTGGTGGAATTGCTCACCCCATTTGGCTTTTTCTCAAGCCGCGCAGGAACAATAAGCCAGCGCCAGACCCCAATCAGGCTAGTCAGCGTAAACACTGCCTGCTGTACTGCCAATCCCGTTGCAGACGTCGATAGTGCATACCCGACCCAGCACGCATTCGACAGCAGATAGGCAATAAAGCCAAAGCCCGAAATTCGCGACTGATTCAGCGCCAGCAGCAGCGAACCGGTGACCCCGGTGGCGCAGCCCATCCACTGCAAAGTCCCCAGCGACAAATCGATCATCCGTGCACCTCCGCATACCCGCGCGACGTTCTCCGCCGCGCCACACCTTGAAGCGCCCGCAGCCCCTCGGCTACGGACGCCACCGGCATTGATTTCGAACCGCCCAGCCGTGAAAACCGGCCGCCCCAGCGCGTTACCAGCAGCAAATCGCCGAGCAAATCCACCTCCAGACACGCCAAATAAACGCGCGTATCGGACTTCCAGCGCTGCAGCATCAGAATTCCCGTGCACTTTATCATCGTGAAACCCCCGAGAAAGGCTCTTTTCGTGCTGATATATTGTACATATATATTTTGTAATATACAATATATTCAGTGTATTACTTAACATAATCTATATTATACGACATATAAAACAATTATAATTTTTTTATACGCTATTCATAATGTTTTTTCAAGATCGTCATGTTGGCACCGAGTAGCGTCGGTCCGCGCACTCCCCCGGTGAAAAGGTCAAAATCGCAACCCAGATTTCAAGCTGAGCTTGATTTGAGGCTGATGAAATGACGCTGACCAAGCGGGAGCTGGCACAGGCACTGGCGGACGAGATCGGTCTCAATGGCCGCGAGGCCAAGGAATTCGTCGATCAGTTCTTCGAGGAGATCCGCGCGCAACTGGAGCAAGGTGAACCCGTCATCCTTTCAGGCTTCGGGAATTTCGTACTGCGGGACAAGCAGCAGCGGCCTGGACGCAATCCCAAAACCGGCGAGGAATTTCCGATCAAAATGGTTAACGGTATTGGCAACCGCTTTGCTTATCCCGGTTGAAATCTGGGAGCTGGTAGCTCACGCCACACTGACCAAAGCGGTGGCATTGATTCTGAACGTTCTCGTCGTCGCCTATCTTATATGGCAAATCAAATCCGGCAGCGCTGCGCGTTCACGGGGTTCAGCATCCATTCGCTGATTGCCGGCTGAGTGGGTTCGTCGGAATCTGGATCCCCACGTAGTTGCGTCACGGTCCCAGCCCGTCAACACTATGCGGGCGCATCGAATACGCGCTCCGATCAATTCATTTCAATTCAGTATCGCCCCTTCGACCTGCACGCATGGCGGCCCCCTCCCCCGCGCTTGAGCGCCTGACCGGCTTGGTCGAGCGCGTCACCTTCCATAACGGCGACAGCGGATTTTGCGTATTGCGCCTGAAGGTCAAAGGCGAGCGCGAACTGGTGACGCTGATCGGCCACACACCAACGGTAACGCCGGGCGAATACGCCGCGGCCTCGGGTACCTGGGTGACGGACCGCGAGCATGGCCGGCAGTTCAAGGCGGTATTTCTCAAGGTGTCGCCGCCCAACACCCTGACCGGCATCGAACGCTATCTGGGCTCCGGCATGGTCAAGGGCATCGGCCCGGTCTACGCCGCTCGCCTGGTCAACGCTTTTGGTCTGGAAGTGTTCGAAACCATCGAGCGCACGCCGCAGCGGCTGCGCGAGGTCGACGGTATCGGCGAGGTTCGTGCCCGCAAAATCACTTCCGGCTGGGCCGATCAGAAAGTGATCCGCGAGATCATGGTGTTTCTGCATGGCCATGGCGTGTCCACCTCGCGGGCCGTGCGCATCTTCAAGACTTACGGGGCCGATGCGGTGGCGGTGGTTACCGCCAATCCTTATCAGCTGGCACGCGACATACATGGAATTGGCTTCCTGTCGGCTGACACCATCGCGCAGAAAATTGGAATTGCCCGAGATTCTCCACTGCGCGCCCGCGCCGGCATTTCCTATGCCCTGACGGAGGCCGCAGCGGACGGTCACTGCGGCTTGCCGCGGGCGACCTTGTTCCAGCTCGCTACGAAACTGCTGGAAATCCCGACACCGGTGATCGAAGAAGCCATCGATCAGGAGCTTGCCGACGAGACCCTGGTGGCCGATACCGTCGATGGTCAGCCCAGCGTGTTTCTGGCGTCGCTGTATCAAGCCGAGCGCCTGATCGCCGCGCATATCGAGCGGCTGAAGCGAGGTCCCCTGCCCTGGAGTGCATTCGACGCCGACAAGGCAATCCCCTGGGTCGAGCAGAAGCTGTCGATCCAGCTCGCTGACAGCCAGAAACAGGCCGTGCGCCTGGCGCTGGCGTCGAAGCTGCTGGTGATCACTGGCGGACCTGGCGTGGGCAAAACCACACTGGTCAATTCCATTCTGACCATCCTGCGTGCCAAAAAGGTGAAGACCTTGTTGTGCGCACCCACTGGCCGGGCGGCCAAGCGCTTGTCGGAGTCGACGGGGCTGGAAGCCAAGACCATTCACCGGCTGCTGGAGATCAGTCCGCAGAACGGGCAGTTCAAGCGCAACGAGGATTCGCCGCTGGACTGCGATCTGCTGGTGGCCGACGAATGCTCGATGATCGACGTACCGCTGGGGCAGCAGCTGCTGCGCGCGGTGAACAGCGCCAGTGCCGTGATCCTGGTCGGCGACGTCGATCAATTGCCATCGGTCGGGCCGGGTCAGTTCCTCGCCGATTTGATTAATTCCGGCAGTGTGCCGGTGGTCAAGCTGACCGAGGTGTTTCGCCAGGCCGCGAATTCCCGAATTGTGCGCGGTGCCCATCAAATCAATCAGGGTGTGTTTCCATCCCTTCCCGGAAAAGGCGAAGACTCGGACTTCTACCTGCTTCCGGCCGAAGAACCGGAGGCCATCGTCCAGACCATCGTGGAGCTGGTGAAAACGCGCCTGCCACGTAAGTTCGGGCTGGATCCGGTGCGCGACATCCAGGTGCTGTGTCCAATGAACCGCGGACTCACCGGCGCGCGCGGTCTGAACCAGATGCTGCAGGAGGCGCTCAATCCACCCGGTGCTGGCAGTATCGACAAGTTCGGGTATCGCTTCAGCGTCGGTGACAAGGTGATGCAGATCCAGAACAACTACGACAAGGACATCTACAACGGCGACATCGGCTACGTCGATGGGATCGATGCCATTGAGCAGGAACTGTCGGTGTCGTTCGACGGCCGCACCGTCAGCTATCCGTTTGGGGAGCTGGATGAGTTGGTCCTGTGCTATGCCACCACGATCCACAAGTCGCAGGGATCGGAATACCCGGTCGTGGTGATTCCGCTGTCGACTCAGCACTACACCATGCTCAAGCGCAACCTCGTCTATACCGGCATCACCCGCGGCAAGCGCCTCGTGGTGCTGGTCGGACAGAAACGGGCGCTGGCCATTGCCGTGAAGGGCCAGCAGGTCGAGCGGCGCTGGTCGAAGCTCGAGGAGCGATTGCGAGCGATCGGAAACGTGAGGAGTGAGGAAAACCACTCACGTGCGTACCATCATCGGGCACACTGACTGCCGTTGCCAATCACTGCTGGTCGTGACCACGTTCGTCGAAAAGTGCCCGCTAATAAGACATAGAAAACATTGGGATGAGCTCAAGGAACAGGCGTTTACTACCGCTTTTGTAGTTAGACCCACATATGCACGAGGAAATTTCGCTGGTTCGTCTCGCAAACGAGTGCAAACTGTCGCTCAGCCATTTCGCGCGAGCTTTCAAACAAAGCGCCGGGCAACCAACCCACCGCTGGTTACTGCAACAGCGGCTCGATAAAGCCAAGGAACTACTGCTTAACTCAAGCCTCCCTCTCGCCGACATCGCACTGGCCTGCGGCTTCTCCGAACAAAGCCACTTCACGCGTGTATTCAACAAAAAGGTGGGCACGACACCGGGCGCATGGCGGCGTGCGCTGCGCAAGTGGTAACTGGCTTGGATTGCTCAACCGGTCTCAAGTAACACTATGCTTCCTTGGTTACGCTGAGGTCCGCCCGAACCACCTGGTTTTTCCCGCAATCGCTACGATCACGAACACGACGAGCGAGATGACACCCAGCACGTGCGGCCCGCGGTAACAGCGATCAAGCTAAGCGCGGTATGAAATATGCCGAGTGGCGTCAGACCCAACATTGTGATCTCCCTTGAGTGAATCCATCAGTAAGCAAGCATCACAAACACGTTCGGGTCGAAATTGCTATGGGGACATCGCACTGTTTGCCGTCTTGACGGAAACGACATCACCCAGTCCCTGCCAAGCCCCGCCGAGGGCTTTGTATACTGCGATGAGGTCAGTCGCGGTTTCAGTTCGACTTGCGGTCAGACTGGTTTCCGCATTCAGTGCGTCGCGCTCCGCGTCGAGCACGTTTAGGAAATCGGTCAAGCCACTCTCATACCGTTGATGGGCCAGCCGCGCCGCTTTATCGCTCGCCGCCGCCGCTTCTTTGAGCGTCGCCGTGCGACTCTGCGCGCGCGCATATATGACCAGTGCGCTTTCGGCCTCCTGCAACGCCGCCAGCACGGTCTTCTGATAGGCAGCCAGTGCGGCGTCGGCGTTCGCACGGGATGCGTGGATGCGTGCCGCAACACGTCCGAGATCGAATGCCGCCCACGTGATGCCAGGCCCATAGGCGTAGGCTTCGGAGCCGCCGCTACCCAGGCCGCCGACCGTATTCGCGTTGTAGCCAACGGCGCCGACGAAGGTCACTTTCGGAAACATATCGCCGACAGCCACACCAATGCGCGCCGTGGCACCGGCGAGGCGACGTTCCGCCACCTGCACGTCCGGGCGCCTACGTAGCAAAGTTTCCGGAGTACCGATGTTGTTGAGCGGCGGCAGCTCCGGTATCGCCTGCGGACTCGACAGTTGCGCCGTAAGCGCGTCGGGCGCGCGCCCAAGCAACACACTGAGCGTGTAGATAGTGGTGGCGATCGAGGCCTGCAGCGGCGGTATCGTCGCCAGTGTGGTCTTGAGCTGCGCCTCGGCGCGCGCCGTGTCGAGGTCGGTGCCGCGGCCGGCTTCGAACCGGACTTGGGTCAGCTGTAACGACTTCAGCTGGTTATCTGCATTGCGCGTTGCCACCGCGAGCTGATCCTGCAGACCGCGCAGGACGAAGTAGTCGCGCGCAACCTCGGCAGTCACGCTCACCTGTGCAGCGCGCAGATTCGCCTGCACCGACTGCTCGTCCGCCCTCGCCGCTTCGACCTCGCGGCGCACGCGCCCGAACAGGTCGAGTTCCCACAGCGCATCGAACCCGGCATCGATGTCGGTTGCGCGACGCTGATCGCGGCTGTAGCCCGGCAGCTCGTTCTGACTTTCCATACCTTTTTTATAGTCCGACGTCGCAGTGACGGTTGGAAACAGGTCATAAGCGATCGACCGTCTATCCGCTCGCGCCGCATTGAGATTGGCAACCGCAATCTTCAAATCGTTGTTGGCCGCGAGCGCAGCAGTGATCAACTGATCGAGCGTCGGATCCTTGAAGGCTTCCCAGAAACGCACCTCCACCACACCGGTTGCAAAACCCGGCTCGACGGCGTTGGAAAACTGCGTCGGCACCGGCACGCCGTCGACGCCATCCGGGCGGCGATAGTTCGGCCCGACGGCACAGCCACCGAGCAGCGCAATGAAGCCCGCCGTGGCAAACCGCGTGAGTTTAAACATTGCGAACTGCGCCTTCGGCAAGATGCTGCCCGTCTTCTGGAAATGAAACCACGTCGGCGTCCGGCACGCGCCTTCGGAAAAACAGTGACTCGATCGCGACGAAGAACACCGGCGTCAGGAAAAGCCCGAATAAGGTCACGCCAAGCATGCCGGCAAAGACGGCAATGCCCATCGCCTGACGCATTTCCGAGCCGGCACCGCTGGCGATCGCGAGTGGAATGACGCCCATGATGAACGCGAACGAGGTCATGAGAATCGGGCGCAGACGCAGCCGGCTGGCCTCGACCGCCGCCTCGACAACGCCCATGCCTTCCTCCAGGCGCTCGCGGGCAAACTCCACGATCAGGATCGCGTTCTTGCAGGCGAGTCCGACCAGAACGATGAAACCGATCTGCGTGAAGATGTTGTTGTCTGAGCCTTTGAGGTAAACGCCGACCATCGACGACAGTAGACACATCGGCACGATCAGGATCACCGCCAGTGGCAACGCCCAGCTCTCGTACTGGGCGGACAGGATCAGGAATACCAGCAGCACCGACAGCGGGAAAACGATCAGTGCCGTGTTGCCCGCGGTCTTCTGCTGGTAGGTGAGATCGGTCCACTCGTAGCCCGTAGTCGTCGGCAGCACTTCGGACGCGACTTGTTCCGCAGCCGCGATTGCCTGCCCCGAGCTGTAACCCAGCGCCGCCTGTCCGTTGATGTCCGCAGCCAGATAGACGTTGTAATGCGCAACCCGATCTGGACCGTTGCCGGGCAAAACATTGACCAACGCGCCGAGCGGCACCATTTCGCCGGCGGTGTTGCGTGTCTTCAGTAGAGCGACATCTTCCGGACGCATGCGGAACGGCGCGTCGCCCTGCGCGTAGACTCGGAACGTCCGCCCGAACTTGTTAAAGTCGTTGACATAAGCCGAACCGAGGTAGACCTGTAGCGCATCGAAGATATTCGACAGCGGCACGCCCTCGCGCTTGGCCTTGACGCGATCGATGTCAGCGAGCAACTGCGGAACATTGGTGTCGTAGCTCGTGTAGGTCGCGTACGGATTCAGTTCCTTGCGTTGCCGCAGCTTGCTAAGAAAATCCTGCGTCACCTTGTATAGGGCGTCATAGCCCTGCGCACCGCGATCTTGCAGATAAAGCTTGAAACCGCCCGTGGTGCCGAGACCCTGCACCGGCGGTGGCGGCACAGTGGCTATGAACGCATCGCTGATCTGCGAGAACTTCTGATTGAGCTGTTGGGCTAAACCCACACCGGACAGCGCGCGGCTCTTGCGCTCCTCGAAGTCCTTAAGCGGAAAAAAACACACGGCTGCATTGCTGGCATTGGTGAATCCATTGATCGACAAGCCAGGAAAGCACAAGGCGTTCTGCACGCCGGGCGTAGACAACGCCAGATCCGACATGCGCCGTGCGACGCGTTCGGTGCGATCCAATGATGCCGCCTCCGGAAGATTCGCAAAACCAATCAGGTACTGCTTGTCCTGCGCCGGCACGAAGCCGCCCGGCACCACGCCGAATATCCAGTACGTGGCCGCGAGCAGCAGGGCGAATACCAGTAGTACCACGCCGCGTCGCTGCGTGACGACGCCGACGCCGCGCGCGTAGCCACGCGAGCCACGATCGAACACCGCGTTGAAGGTGCGGAAAAATCCGCCGAGGACACGGTTGAGGAAGGACTGGAACCAGTCCGGCTTCGCATGTCGCGGTTTGAGCAGCAGCGCAGCCAGCGCCGGTGACAACGTCAATGAGTTGAAGGTCGAGATGACGGTCGAGGATGCGATGGTCACCGCGAACTGCCGATAGAACTGCCCGGTGAGCCCGCTGACGAAGGCCGCCGGAATGAATACGGCGCACAGCACCAGCATGATCGACACGATCGGCCGCGTGACTTCCTTCATGGCCGCGTGCGCCGCGGCACGCGCGCCCATGCCGTCCTCAATCTTGCGCTCGATGTTCTCGACGACCACGATCGCGTCATCGACGACAATGCCGGTCGCCAGTACCAGTCCGAACAACGTCAGCGCGTTGATCGTGAAACCGAACAGCAGGAGCGCCGCCAGCGTACCGACAATGGCGACAGGCACCGCGACAAGCGGGATCACGCTGGCGCGCCAGGTCTGCAGGAACGCCATGACCACCAGCACAACCAGGATCACCGCCTCGATCAACGTGTGCACCACGGCGTGGATCGAGCTGCGTACGAATACCGTCGGATCGTATGGAATCGTGTAGGCAACCCCAGCAGGAAAACTCTTCGACAGTTCCGCCATCGTCTTGCGCACGCTGTCCGACAGTTCCAGCGCATTGGCGCCGGGCAACTGGAACACCGGCATTCCCACGGCGGCTTTGCCATCGAGCATGCTGCGCAGCGAAAAGGTTTCCGGTCCCAGTTCGATGCGCGCCACGTCGCGCAGATAGGTCACATCGCCGGTCGCCCCGGTCTTGATGACGATGTTGCCGAACTGCTCTTCCGTTTCAAGACGACCGACGGTGTTCACCGTGTACTGGAAATCTGTACCCGGCACCGCAGGCTGCCCGCCGATCAGACCGGACGCCACCTGCACGTTCTGCTCGCGTACAGCACCGAGCACGTCCTCGACCGTCATGTTGCGTGCCGCAATCCGGCCGGGATCCAGCCACAGGCGCATGGAATAGTCACCGGCGCCGAAAATGCGTACATCACCCATGCCTTTGAGCCGTGACAGTACATCGCGCACCTGGATCAGCGCGAAATTGCGCAGGTACAACGAGTCGTAACGACCATCCGGTGAGTAGAGGAATATCACCATCGTCAAATCCGGCGAGCGCTTTTGCGTCACCACACCGATTTGGCGCACAACATCGGGCAGACGCGGCAGTGCCTGACTGACGCGGTTCTGCACCTGTACCTGCGCCGTATCAAGATTGGTACCGAGCGCGAAAGTGACGGTAATCGAGTAACTACCGTCGGCCAACGTCTGCGAATTCATGTAGAGCGTGTTCTCGACGCCGTTGATCTCCTGCTCCAGTGGTGAGATCACGGTTTCGGCGACGGTGCGCGGAGATGCGCCGGGGAAACTGCCGCTCACTACCACGGTCGGCGGCACCACCTGCGGATATTCGCTGATCGGCAGCTGCGGCATCGCCACCAGACCGGCGAGTGTGATGACGATCGCGAGCACCGTCGCGAAGATCGGGCGGTCGATGAAGAATGAGGAAATGTTCATGAACCGATCAGACTGTCAATTCGCCTTCGCCGTGGTCGCCGCCGGCCCGCCTGCAGTTCCGCCGTCGGGCGATTCCATGCTGATCCATTGGGGTTTGATCGGAATGCCTGGACGCACTCTTTGCAAACCGCTGACGACGATGGCATCGCCCGGCGTGAGACCGGCGCGCACCACCCGCAAGCCATCGATCACCCGGCCGAGTTTCACGGGCTTGTATTCGAGCGTGTTGTCGGCGCCTAGTGCGAGTACATACTTCTGGCTCTGATCGGTGCCGATGGCGCTGTCCTGCACCATCACCGCGTCGTAAAAACCACTGCCGAGCAGGCGGATACGTGCGTATAGGCCGGGAATGAACAGGCCGTCCTTGTTTCCGAACACGGCGCGGCCGCGGATCGTCCCGGTCTGCGGATCGATCTGGTTATCGACGAAGTCCATGTGCCCGAGATGCGGGTAACCGTCCTCGCTGATCAGACCAAGCCGCACCGGATTGTCGAAATCGCGCGAACTGGGACGCTGACCGTTCCGAGCCAATTCGCCATAATGGAGATAAGCGATTTCCGAAGCGTCGAAGTAAACATAAACGGGATCGACGGATACCACCGTTGTCAGCAAAGTGCCGCCGCTGGAGCCGCCGGTGACGAGATTGCCGCGCGTGACTTCGGCTCGACTGACACGGCCGTCGATGGGACTGATCACGCGGGTGAAGGTGAGATTGAGCTGTGCCGCGTCCAGCGAGGCCTTGGCAGAGGTAACGTTGGCCTCCGCTGCGTGCAACGCGCTAAGCCGCTCGTCGTATTCCTCACGCGACACGGCGCCCGAGTCCTTGAGCTTCTGCACACGATCAAGCTCTACGTGCGCGAGATCAAGCGCGGTCTTCGAGCGCACCAGCTCGGCATTGGCGCGATCGTAATCTGCCTGATACGGCCTCGGGTCAATCAAAAACAGTAGATCACCGCGTTTGACTAGTTTGCCCTCGACGCAAGCAACCTGCTCGACATACCCTGAAACACGCGGCCGCATCTCCACCGAATCGACCGCTTGGATCCGTCCAGTATATTCGTCCCAATCCTGAACCTTTCGACTGACGACCTTGGCGACCGCTACCTGCGGCAGCGCCTGCTGCATCTGTTCGTTCCGGTGACAGCAGGAAAGAGTCGCTGACAATAGCCAGATGCTCGAAACAGTCATGAACCGCCGGAATGCTGCCGTCATCGGACCGACTCCACTAGCAAGCCGCAAGACACTCGATATCCATAACGCTCTCTTGCACCACGCTCGATCAGGCGTTGGTTCGAATGCCGGCGGCCATCACTAATTGACCATTTTGGTGCCGGGTCGATCGCAAATGAACGGGCACTCGCCTGCGCTGAAAAACGCCAGCCAAGCTTTGTTTGAACGTGAATATCCATCTGCCCAATAATCCTCATGGTCCCGCTTGGGCAAAGATTGAATGAACCAAGCACAAATTGAATATGAATGCTGTTACTCACGACGCCCGTGTAATGAACCACTGGTGGTCGGCTGCGAATCGACGGCAGGGGAGCCATCGTCAGAACGACGAAGCCACCCGCTGGCGCCAACGAACCGCCGGCGACGTGGATGATGATGTCAATATCCCCGAGTTGTTGTATCGGCAATATCGAGAGCCGCTCGGGTGGCCTCGACATTCGCCTCCTGGGCGTGCAGCGCGGATGTCCGCTCATCGAGCTCTTCCCGTGACACCGCTCCGCTGTCCTTGAGCTTTTGCACTCGGTCGAGCTCAAGGCGGGCCAGCTCGAGCTGGGTCTTGGCTCGCACCCACTCGGCCTTAGCCCGGTTTGCTTCTGCTTGGTAAGGACGCGGATCAATCTCAACCAGAGTGTCGCCCTCGTGGACGACAGCGCCCTCCTCAAAGCGCACCTTGTCGATGTACCCGGATACACGAGGGCGCAACTCGACCGAATCAACGGCCGCGAACTTCCCGGTGTACTCGTCCCAATCCTGTACGGTCTTTTCGAGCGCAGGGGCGACCAGCACGCCCGGTGGCGGAGACGGCGCAGGAACCTGTTTGCCGCACCCGCAAATGACCGCGACAGGCAGTAACGAGTAAACCCAGCGACGAGCCACACAATTGACCTTTCCCACGGCGCTCCCTTCTTTGTCGGATCAACACGCTACTTCCACGTCGGTCACCACGCGACCGACCGCGGGCGGCTTACCCGTAGCGCGGTGGCGCCACCTCCGGAGTGAGAACGGCTTCCACGCCAGCGTTCAGCTCGTTGATGAACTTGTGTTCGCCCGCACCCGCGTTGTTTCTGTTGGGCCGGGCCATCTGGACCAGCACCTCTTCGGCGTCAGTGCCCAATGCCTCCATTGTTTCTCCGATGAACTGGTCGAGCGGCATCGCGGCAGGATGGGCCGGATCACCGACCAAGCCCGTGCCGACCCACGGCGGTGCGATCTCCTGGACCTTGACTGAAGTCTTGCGCAGCATGAACCGCTGCGACATGGCGTAGGAGTGCAGGAATGCTTTGGTGCCCGAGTAAACGGCGAATTGGGCAAGCGGAGTGAAGGCCAGAACCGATGAGTTGTAGATGACCCAGGAGGCCGGCTGGGCCTTGAGATGTTCAATCAGAGCCGAAGTGAGCCGAACGGATCCGAGCAGATTTGTCTCGACTTGGCGCGTCATGGTCTGTTCGTCCATGATCTTGGCGGCATTGTCGTACAACATGATGCCGGCGTTATTGATTAGGACGTTGAGCTTCGGATGAGCCTTGATCAACTTGCTGGCGACGTCGGCGATGTTGGCAGGATTCGCCACGTCGAGTTCCACGCCCACTATGCCGGGATTGGCCTTCACGACCTCATCGAGTTGGGCCTTGCGGCGACCCGAGATGATTACCTTGTTGCCCCGCTGATGGAGTGCCTCGGCGAGGCCTCGACCAATGCCCGTGCCACCGCCAGTGATAAGGATAGTGTTTCCCGTCGGTTTCATGGTGCTCTCCAAATTGAGTGGTTGCGCTCAAGTCGTCATCGGATTCAGCCCATCTAGGATGATCCCCAAATGCCTGCATAGAAGCTGCCCCCTCAACCCCCTTAACCGTGTCCGTCAATACGTCGCCTTTGACGCTGCAAAAGGTGGCGTCTGGCATGTGCTTGATCCCCTCGTAAAGGGGAATGGGATGACGTTCTATTTGACTTTCTGTTTCTGACTTTTGCGTTTGAAGAAAGTTACAGGATCACGTTTCGGCCGAACATACCTAGTTAAAGGCACTGTCGGCTAACTCCATTTGGGTACAGTTCGATCCGGCCCGGGGCCGGCTCAGAATTGAGATGTATTTCCCGGCACGTTGTGGAGAAGCGCTACCCCCGGATTTTAGTGGGACTCCCCCCGGAAGCCGGGCTTTCCGAAGCTTATCCAGAAAGCCGAGCCTCACCAGATTCGTCATGTGGCTCCGAGGCTTTCGCCGCACTGGTCGTCGATCAGTCTCGCCGTCGCGTCTCCGAAGCCGCCTCTCGGGTAGCCAGCGAAGATCTCCTCCAACGTTCGGCGATTAAGCTCGTGCACCCACGAGTCTGAGACATCATGCCCGGCACCGAAGTAGGTCAGTGCCACCTCGGGCATTCGTCGAAGCGCGACTCCCACCAAGTTGTGGAGGGCGACCATTTCGTGGACCAGGTCCGCACGGTCGCGCGACACCCCCTGCTGAAGGCAAAGCGAGTGGGCGTCGCGCGAACCGTCAGAGTAATGAGCTAACGTTGGCCGTACTGGTTGTAATGGAATATCCCGCCGTGCTGACGAGGAGGCGCCCGCCAAAACGACGGCGCAGTATCCACTTGCCCGCCCAGCTCAGCCGCTGCGTGCCACGGCCATCGTGGGTCATACAGCATGGCGCGGGCTAAGGCAACCAAATCCGCCTTACCGCTTGCCACGATTTCTTCCGCTTGATGCGGCTCGGTAATCAGCCCCACAGCGATTGTCGTCAACCCGGTTGCCTCCCTAACTGCCTGAGCGAAAGGTACCTGATAGCCCGGCCCGATCATGACCTTCTGATGCGGCGATATGCCGGCCGACGACACGTCGATCCAGTCGGCACCGCGCTTCTTCAGCTCTCTTGCGAATTCGATGGTCTGCTCCAGGTCCCAGCCGCAGGCGACCCAGTCGGTCGCCGATACCTTGACGCCGACCGGCTTGTCCTCCGGCACCGCTCCCCGAACGGTCTCGAACAACTCCAGCGGAAAGCGCATCCGGTTTTCCAGGGAGCCCCCGTACTGATCGGTGCGGCGGTTGGAAATTGGGGAAAGAAATTGATGGATGAGGTAGCCGTGGGCGCCGTGGATTTCAATGCCGTGAACGCCCAATCGCAAAGCCCTTCTCGCCGTTTCGCCGAAGGCATCGCGAATGCGACGCATGCCGGCCTCATCCAGTTCGACGGGGGGATTTTCACCATCCTTCTGCGAAATGGCCGAGGGGCCATAAATCGTCCATCCATCGGCGGCGGGCAGAATGAGTTCTCCACCCTCCCAGGGAACACGACTCGAGGCCTTACGACCGGCATGGGCGACCTGCATGATCAGCGGAGTGTTCGAGTAGTCCCGGACCGCGGCTACGACCGGCTTCAGCGCCGATTCGGTAGCATCGTCCCACAGGCCAAGACACCCATGAGTGATACGCCCCTCCGGCAGCACTGCGGTCGCCTCGATGCACAGCATTCCCGCCCCCGATTGTGCAAGCGTGCCAAGGTGCATCAGATGCCACGCAGTCGCTTTGCCGTCCTCAGCCACGTACTGGCACATTGGGGAAACAACGATCCTGTTCGGCAGGGTAAGAGATCGCAGCGTGAGGGGTGAAAACAGTGAGCTCAAAGTTCGACTCCAGGAAAAAGTCATTACTCCAAAGCGCCTACGGCAAGATGGAACACTCGCTACGTTTACTCTGAAGATACGGCAACGCAGCCGGTCGTCCACTACCCAATTCTAGGTATCCTGCTGCGGCGTGCCGAGGACTATGATCAAACTGAATGTCTCTGCGCGTACTTGCAACTGCGCCGGCGCGTACGCGAACCCGCTCATCCAATCGGAGGAACGCATGGTCACGCTCCACATCAATGGCAAGAACCAACTAGCAGACGTCACGCCTGATACGCCATTATTGTGGACCCTGCGCGATGTACTCGGCATGACCGGCACAAAATTTGGCTGCGGCATGGCGCTGTGTGGCGCCTGCACCGTGCATATTGACGGCCAGCCGACCCGATCTTGCGTTACGCCGGTCTCCTCGCTGGTGGGCAAAAAAATCACGACGATTGAGGCGATCGGCAATACCACGCCCGGCAAGCACATCCAGAACGCTTGGCGCGAACTTGAGGTCGTCCAGTGCGGATACTGCCAGTCCGGGCAGATCATGTCCGCCACCGCGCTAGTGGCTCATAACTCCAATCCCGACGACGCCGACATCGACGCCGCCATGGCCGGCAACATCTGCCGCTGCGGTACCTACGTACGCATACGCGCCGCGATAAAGTTGGCCGCGCAAACTGCACGCGGCCACACCCACGTCACTGCCGCCAGGGAGGGTTGAACATGGGCTTCGAAAAACTGGTTGGGCGCGCGCTGCCCGCCGGCATGAGCCGGCGCACGTTCCTTAAGGCCGGCACGGCGGCCGGTGGCGGCCTCTTAATCGGCGTCGGCTTGCCCGGGCTGATGAGCGAGGCCGAAGCGGTGGAGAAATCCATCGAGTTCACGCCGAACGCTTGGATCCGTATCGACTCTGACGGCCGCGTTACCATGATTATGAGCCAGGTAGAGATGGGCCAGGGCACCTACACCTCGATGCCGATGCTGATCGCCGAAGAGCTGGAAGTGCCGCTAGAACATGTCGCCCTGGAGCACGCCCTGCCCGACCAGAAGCTTTATGGCAGTCCGATCTATGGCGTACAGATCACCGGCGGAAGCACCTCGGTACGCGGCTTCTGGCAGCCACTGCGCCAAGCAGGCGCCAACGCGCGGGTCATGCTGGTCAACGCAGCCGCGCAGCAGTGGAATGTGGAACCGGCCAGCTGTCACGCCGAGCGCGGTGAAGTCATCCATAGCGCCAGCGGCCGTAAGCTAAAGTACGGCGCGCTGGCTGACGCCGCGGCGAAGCAGCCAATGCCTGAAAAGGTGGCTCTGAAGGACCCGATGGACTTCAAGCTGATCGGCACCCCCGCCAAGCGCCTGGACTCACCGGACAAGCTCAACGGAAAGGCGAAGTTCGGCATCGATGCGCAAGTGCCGGGCATGAAGATCGCCACCGTAGCCGCCTGCCCAGTGTTCGGCGGCAAGCCGGCAAAGTACGACGAGGCTGGGGCAAAGGCGGTGAACGGCGTGCGTGCAGTGGTAGCTACCGACAACGCCGTCGCGGTCATCGCCGATCACATGTGGGCCGCAAAGCAGGGCTTGGCCGCGCTCAATATCCAGTGGGACGAAGGCCCGAACGCGAAACTCACAACCGACGACATCGTAGCGCAGATGGCGAAGGACGCCGAGAGGACAGGCATCGTCGCGAAGAACGACGGCGATGTGGCCAAGGCCAGCGCGGCTGCGCCGGTGAAGGTCGATGTCGCGTACCAAGCGCCGTTTCTGGCCCACGCCACGATGGAGCCCATTAACTGCACCGTGCACGTCACCAAGGATTCCTGTGACATTTGGACTGGAACCCAAATGATCGGGATCGCCCAGCTCGTTGCCTCAAAAGTCACCGGGCTGCCGTTGGAGAAGGTGCACGTACACAATTACCTGATCGGTGGCGGTTTCGGCCGGCGCCTGGAGGTCGACTACGTGATCCAGGCGGTGCTGATCGCCAAACAGGTCGACTATCCCGTGAAGGTCGTCTGGACACGCGAAGAGGATATCCAGCACGATATGTATCGCCCGTACTACTACGACAAGCTCAGCGCAGCTCTGGACGACAAGGGCATGCCGGTCGCTTGGAGCCACCGCATCGTCGGTCCTTCGATTATGGCCCGCATCTTCCCGCAGGTAATTAAGCCGGGTGATCCAGATCCCGACGCCGTGGAAGCCGCCGCCCACTCCATCTACGACATCCCCAACCGACACGTCGAGTACGTGAGAAGCGAGCCGCCAGGTATTCCCACCGCGTTCTGGCGCGGCGTCGGCCCAACACATAACGTCTATGTGGTCGAGAGCTTCGTAGACGAGCTGGCAAACAAGGCCGGCAAAGATCCAGTGGAATACCGCCGTGCACTTCTGGGTAAATCGCCTCGCGCCCTTGGCGTCCTCAACCTCGCTGCCGAGAAGGCCGGCTGGGGTAAGCCTCTACCTGCCGGCAGTGGCCGCGGCGTCTCCGTGGCGCTTGCATTCGGCTCCTACCTTTCGCAGGTGGCGGAAGTGGAGTTGGGCATGGACGGGAGTGTCAAGGTCAAGCGCGTGATCTGCGTTGTGGACTGCGGATACACCGTCAATCCGGACACGGTGCGCGCTCAGATGGAGGGCGGCATTATCTTCGGCGTTACTGCAGTACATTACGGCGAAATAACGCTGAAGGACGGACGCGTCCAACAAAGCAACTTCCATAACTATCAGATGTTGCGCATCGACGCGGCGCCGGTTATCGAAGTCTATCTAGTGCCCAGCGCCGAAGCCCCCGGCGGCATCGGCGAGCCCGGTACATCGTTGCTGGCGCCAGCGGTACTCAACGCTATCCACGCTGCCACCGGCAAAAGGTTGCGAAAGCTTCCTATAGATACATCGCAGCTCGCTTCAACATGAGATCGGACGCTTACCGGACATGGCACCGTCGATATCTGCGTCACTCGGATTGGGATTCTTGGCCAGCAATGCGGCTGCCGACATGATCTGGCCCGACTGGCAGTAGCCACACTGCACGACCTCGAGGTCGCGCCACGCCTCCTGGATATGCTTGCCGGGACCACTGCTCCCGATTGCTTCGATCGTGGTGATCTTTTTGCCGGCCAGTGCCGCCACGGGCTTAATGCAGGATCGCATCGGCTCGCCGTCGACGTACACCGTGCAGGCACCACACAGTCCCATGCCGCAGCCGAACTTGGTGCCCGTCATGCCGAGCACATCACGCAGGGTCCACAACACCTCACCGATTCCTCAGAAGGAGGGCGAAACGCCTCCCCACGCACTGGACAAGGTCGACGTGCGTCGCATTCAAGAGGCTTTTGCCGAAACCGTGAAGAGGGCTCTACGGCTGGGCGTACACGGGATCGAAATTCATGGAGCCCACGGGTATCTCATCCATCAATTCCTTTCGCCGATTTCCAATCGCCGCACGGACCAGTACGGCGGCTCGCTCGAAAACCGGATGCGCTTTCCGCTCGAACTTTTCAATGCCGTTCGTGCCGCGATACCCGCATCCCTGTCAGTTGGCATGAAGGTATCGGCGACCGACTGGGTCGAGGGCGGCTGGGATCTCGTACAGACCATCGAATTCGCAAAACAATTGAAACAGCACGGCGCCGACTGGATCTGCGTCTCCTCCGGTGGCATCTCACCGCAGCAGAAGATCTCGTCGGGGCCGGGCTATCAGGTCCCATTCGCCGAGGCGGTTCGGGCAGCCACGGGATTGACGACGATGTCGGTCGGCTTGATCACCGAACCCCGCCAAGCGGAAGAGATTCTGGCCAATGGCAAGGCCGATTTGATTGCTCTGGCTCGCGGCATGCTGTATGACCCTCGCTGGCCTTGGCATGCGGCCGCTGAGCTTGGCGGGCAAGTGGATGCCGCACCGCCCTATTGGCGGGCGCTCCCACGTCAACACGCCAGTGTGTTCCGCGAAACCCGATATGGCGCGCGGTAGCGTGAAGGCGACTCTGCCGATCTCGATATTGATCGCCTCACAGACCGTTCAGGCAATTTGTGAGCCGCCCGTCAATTGCTGCCAATCGTCTGGCGTATCGACATCGATCAAAACGCCATCATCTGGCATTTCAACGGCAATCAGATCGGCGGCATCTCGAATCAAAAGATGTCGCGCGCCGATATCCCCTTTAAGGGACTGCAATTCCCTGAAATAGCGTGCGCACCAGAGGATCGGATTTCCGCGGCGGGCGGCGAAGGTGGGAACAACAGTCCGGTTTACTGCAGATGACCTGAATGCGTCAATGAGTAAGCTGAGGTGACGGCTGGTCACGCAGGGCATGTCACCGAGCGCGATCAAGACACCCTTCCGTGCCGGTTTCAACGAATTCAGCCCCGCACGAATTGAGCTGGCCATACCCTCATCCGCATCGCGATTCCGCACGATTCGGACGCGTAGCTCGACGAGTGCCGCGCCACTGGCCTCGGAGTCATGTCGGACGACAACGCTAACCTCGTCGATGCACTGCAGGACGTTACGGACGACCGATCGAAGCACCGTCTCGCCGTATTGCTGGAGCAGCAATTTGTTGTGCGGCGCCATGCGTGAGGAGCGGCCAGCGGCAAGAACGATGGCTGCCAGACTGATCTCGGGTGGCGACGATGATTTGGAAGTGCGGTCCTCCATGGACGGTTTTACATTTCCTAGGCGGAATCAATGCCAGAGCATAGCGCGCGAGAGGGTGAACTTCGTTCCAGATGCCGGCGCCCGTGTACAGGGCGTCACGCAAAATCGTCCGTCAACACTCGGCCCGGACGGTAGGGGGCGACTCACTGCGGGACTAGATATTCTGCGAATTGCCCTGTTCTGGATCAATGTCCCCCTTCAATTGCCGGGAAAGAATCCAAAAAAGGGTAATATCAAGATGCGGGACCGGCTCCGCTTCCCATCCGGGACGGCACGAATCAGTCCAACCCCCACAACATTACGGTCGCAGGAATCCGTGGCTCGCCTCAATACTCCAAATGCAGTTCGGGCAGCTGGCACGAAGCTGTTCACGGAACGGGGGTTCAACGGCTGCAGCGTTCAGGACATCACCGAGGCGGCCGGTGTTCCGAAGGGCTCGTTTTACAACCACTTCAAGAGCAAGGAAGCGCTGGCTGCGGAAATCATCACCGAGTACGGCAAGGGTTCGACGGACCGCAGCATCCTCACCAACGCCGATATCCCCGCGTTGGCGCGCCTCAAGAAGCATTTCACCAACCTCAACGTGTACTTCTCCCAGTGCAACGATGGCTGCCTGGTCGGCAAGTTCATGGCGGAAGTGTCGGAAGACATGCAGCAAGTCCGCGAAAGGCTCCTGGCGGTGCTGAACCAGTGGGGCGAACAAATCGCATCCGCAATTGCCGACGGCCAGCGAGACGGCACGATCCGAACGGACCTCAAGGCCGGCGAGCTGGCAACCTTTCTGGTCGATGCTTACGAAGGGGCCCTCCTTCGCTCGCGGGTGGAAAAAAGTCCGAAGGCCATGAAGACCTTCATGAAGGTCGTTTTTGCGAGCATCGTGGTCTGAGCCTTTGCCCGACGCGACGCGCGTCGGTTTTGCCGACCCCCACCCCGTCGTTCGATCAGCCGCCCCCGGCACGATCGAATACTTAAATCGAGGTATCGCAAAGTCGGCTACGCCCTCAAATAATGGCGAGACGACACGCAGGGACAGGCGATCCGAGCCGACCATCGAAGCTGGGCCACGATCCTGTGCGAAGTCGATAAGCAGGCTCGCGGCTTCTCCCGCAGAGCTTCCCTGATCTTAAGGACTGGCGGCACCCACAACTTCGAGCGCCCAATGATCGGATCGGATTCGTTGCGATGAATTCAGGCCAGGATTTCGCGGCGATCCTAAACAGCTTTCATAAGCTGGAATCAGGCAGCATTGAGGGCGGCGCAGCACTCGCAACTTTGACGCGCTCCTGGGGCCCCACGTTTCGCCGCCCAGGCGCGGCGATGCTGATTCTCAGTGATGGCAGCGTCGTCTCCGAACTGGCAGGCGGTTGCCCGCAACGGGACATCATCAACCGCGGCCTCGAAGTCATCGACGCCGGCTCCGCTCGAGTGGTGCGATACAACCGCGAAACCGGCCTGGACGTCCTGATCGAAACCGGTTGCGGTGGGGAACTGGAAGTCTTCATCGAGCCCTTGCACACCCTCTCCGATCTCGCACACGTTCCGGCCATCAACGATTCCCTGCGATCGCGCCGAAGGGTCACGCTGGCGACGCTGTTCATGTCGGAATACACGGTGATGGCACGACCCCAGCGCGAGGTCTTTGTAGACGGTGAGCCCGGCTGGAGCGGCATCGTCGATCCGACATTGCGGGCGATCTTGCGTAGTAGGATCGATAGCATGCCTTCTGAGGTCAGCAGTCGCACCGATCGTCTTTGCGCCGCGGAGCGTTCATTCGACGTGCTGTTCCAACGAATTGATCCCCTTCATCGGCTCATTGTTGCCGGTGCCAACGCCACCTCTGCAGCATTGGCAGGCGCGGCAGCGAGCCTCGGCTGGCAAGTCTGCATTGTGGACTCCAACCCTGAGCGGCTCGCGAGAATTGAGGTTCCCGATGAAGTAGATCGGATGTGCGCGCCACCGCAGTTAGCTTATACAAGAGTGATGCCGGACCGCTTCAGCTCATTGGTCGCGATGACGCATAACCTGGAGCAGGATCTGGAGTACCTTGCCGCCTTTGCGACGAGCCCCCTCGCCTACGTCGGCGTTGTTGGCTCGCGTAAACGCGTGCAACGGGTGCATTCCGCCGCCCTACTGCCCGCCGAGTGCCTGCACGCTCCTGCCGGCCTGGACCTTGGTTCAGAGACCCCACCAGAAATCGCGCTCTCAATTGCGGCGGAAATCCTTGCCGTCCTCAATCATCGGGACGGCGGACGTCTACGCGACGTGCGCGGCCCCATTCACGGCGACCTCGCGGCCATCTCACCTGCCGCCTAGATCAAGGAAGTGGTGATCGCAATGAACCAGGACGCCTCGAAGCACTACTACGAGCCTGCCCAAGGCCATGGCCTTGCGCACGATCCTCTGAACGCCATCATCGGGCCCAGGCCGATCGGCTGGATCTCCAGCAGAGGTGCTGACGGCTCGATCAATCTGGCGCCCTATAGCTTCTTCAATGCCTTCTGCTATTCGCCGCCGATCATCGGCTTCTCGAGTATCGGCAGCAAAGACAGCCTCCGGAACGCGCGTGAAACCCGTGAGTTCGTCTGGAATCTCGCGACGCGCCCGCTGGCTGACAAAATGAACCGCACATCCGCGACGGTTCAATATGGCGTCAATGAATTTGAGCTCGCCGGCCTGACCATGGCGAGCTCGCGCATCGTTGCGGCGCCTCGTGTCGCCGACAGTCCGGTCAATTTCGAGTGCAAAGTGACCGACGTTGTGCAGTTGCACAGCCATCAAGGGCGACCTGCCAACGCCTGGCTGGTACTGGGCGAGGTAGTCGCCGTTCACATTGCACAGTCGGTCTTGAAGGACGGCATTTTCGACAGCTTCGGAGCCGGCATCATCCTGCGTGCCGGTGGCCCGGGCGCGTATGCGGAAATCCGTCCCGACAGCCACTTTGACCTCTCACGCCCAACATAGGCTCACTAAGTCGAGGCGTCCGCTTGATAATTTAAGACGACTGGTCGTATTATCGAATGGCGCGCCGCACATTCGAGAACCGGTTACTCCCGTCATGGCGTCTTTGTCACTCGAAAACACCCTCGTTCGGCGATTCCAACTGGAGCGGGCGCCGACGCTGGAAGCCAAGCTGCCGGGCACCGTCCCCATCATCTTTTCCAGGATGCGAAGCGATCGCGCCCAGCGCGGGCGTTCGATCAGTCCGCGTGCCGAAGACGCCTTCGCATTCCAGGTTCCGCTGATCTCAGCCGCCTTTTCGGACTTTCGCTACGCCAACAAGGTCGTCGCGCTACCGGAAGTACAGGAACCCGGCCGCGCCTTCCTTTTCGATTTGAGTGCGCGCCCGACCGTGGGTCTCAACACCGCGTTCGACAACGTTCGGTGCTACATCTCGCAGCGAGCGATTGACGACCTGGCCTATGAGCGTGGCCTGCGCCGTGTCGGTGGACTGCGGCAAAAAACGTTCGGTCAGCACGATCCGGTCATGTTTCACCTGGCACAGATGCTCGTGCCCGCGATGACCCATCCGGACGAAGTCAGTGCCGCCTTTGTCGACTACATCGCCCTTGCCTTCCATGAGCATGTGATCACCGTCTACGGCGGTGTGCCGGCAGGCGGACGTCGCCGAAACGGGCGACTGGCGCCCACACAGATCCGCAACATCTTCGAGTTCATCGAAGCGAACCTGACGAACAACCCGTCGATCGCTGACCTCGCCCGCGAATGCAACCTGTCATCAAGCCATTTCACGCAGGCGTTCCGGCAGACCATGCACATGGCGCCGCATCAGTGGCTGCTTCGCCGGAGGATCGAGAACGCAAGGGACTTGCTGCGGGAGACGGACCTCACGATTGCGGATGTCGCAGTCTCGTGCGGCTTCTGCGACCAGAGCCATTTGTCGCGCGTATTCACTCGCCTTCAGGGCCGCAGCCCGCGCGACTGGCGTCGTCTTCAGAAAGGCAAATAAAGCTGCCGACTGTACATCGGAGAGTTATCCAAAAGGCAATCGAATCATCCACGACGGGCCATCGTCGCGCTCCTAGTATGGGGCGGCCTTTTCCGAACGCCGATGGCATCGCTTCTTCACATCGAAGGGTTTTGCATCACAGGGAGTCACCCATGAGCACAACGGCTGCACAAACCAACAAGTCAATCGTCCTGACCGCCTTCGATACCCTTTTCAACAAGCGTGACTACGCAGCGGCCGAGCACTTCTGGTCGCCCAACTACATCCAGCACAGTGCTCACATCCCACCCGATCGGGATGGATTGTTCAATCTGGTGCGTGCACTTCCGCCCGGCCATCGGCACGAGCATGGAACAATCGTTGCCGAGGGCGATTACGTCATGCTCCACAGCCGTTACTCCGGACCTGAGCGGGCGCGCGCGCTGGTCGTCATCGACATCGTCCGGATGGAGAACGGCCAGCTCGCCGAGCATTGGGATGTATGGCAAGAGGAAGTTACCGCTGAAGAATCGAAGAGTGGCTTACCAATGTTCGGTACCAAGTTTCCGAGCTGACCCCCAGCGCATCAACCCGTAACAGCCGCTTTGCCGCTCCAATGGCTCGCCCGCTCCGCCAGGCAATGGTTCTCCACTTCAGGGATGGCCAGCAACATCGACGCTGCGGGAAATCCGGAAGTGAGGATATGGGTTCTGCGTGTTGACCCGTTTCAGGATGAGCGGACATGAACGATATCAACCGGTCTCCACTCAGGGTCGCCGGCGCACTGGAAAACCCACTGATGCGCCAGGGCATCGCCTCCTTTATTGGGGACCTGCCAGACATGATTTGGGCCGGCGACGTCGGTAACGCCTCGCAACTCGTCGATCATTGCCGGCAACAAGCGCCTGATGTCGTATTGATCGACCTCCAACTCAGAACCCTGAGCGGACTTACGTTGATCCGAGAGATTCGGCAGGCAGTTCCCACTGTCGAGGTTGTTGCAATGTCCGCTTACAGCAGCGAGGCACAAGCCCGTGCCGCCATCAGGGCTGGTGCGAAGGGATTCGTGACGAAAGACACGATGCCGGAAGATCTGGTGGATGCCATTCGTGCGGTCCATGGTGGCCAGACACGACTTCCTCCTTCCATCGTACAGTTGCTGGCGCGCTCCCTCACCGGATACGAGCTGTCCAGCCGTGAAATCGAGGTGCTGCGGTTGCTGGCCGAATTCAGCGCCAACAAGACCATCGCAGCGCGGATGAGCATTTCCGTAGAGACCGTGAAGGTTCACGTTAAGCACATTCTCGAGAAAATGGGCGCGCGCGACAGAACCCATGCCGTGGTCATGGCGATCAAGCAGGGGCTGATTCCGGTCTGAGTGGCGCGCTTCGCATCGATACCCAATAGTTGGTAATGATCGATACCATCAATTTGGTATGGCCGTGCCGTCTGAAGTCCGCTAGGTTTGTTCGCGGCCATCGCAAATGCCCAAAACGGAGTTTGAAGCCCAGCCGTGAACAACTCTTCCTCAGTCGTTCTCGCTGGGCGTGGTGCCGGATGGCCGGATGATTGCAGTCTGCCGCGGACTGGGCGCCGGCACACAGGGATGTGATTCTGTAGCGAGGACTGCGTGCCTCTTGAGAGTGCTTCGACCCGGTTCGTTGAGAAAGCGGGCATTCGCTTCAGCTACCGCCGTCTTGGCGCCCGCAAGGGAATACCACTGGTATGTCTCCAGCATTTCGCCGGGTCCATGGACGCGTGGGATCCCGCGGTCGTAGATGGACTGTCGCTGCGACGGCCGGTCGTCATCTTCAACAACACGGGCGTTGGTCAAACCAGCGGAACAACGCCCGACAGCATGTATCAGATGGCCGAAGATGCCGGGGCGTTCATTTCGACCCTGGGGGCGCGATGCGTCGATCTGCTTGGATTTTCACTGGGCGGTATGGTTGCCCAGGTTCTCGCATCCCAGTACCCGGACGGAATTCGCAAAGTCATCCTCGTTGACACTGCCCCACAGGGAGGCGAACAGCATCTGATGGAGGTCCTGCGCGATGCTATGGCGCGCCCCGATACTCCAGACCCGCGGTTGTCGATGTTCTTCACAAGCTCTGTCGCCAGCCGAGCCGCGGGCTTGGAGTTTCTGAAGCGGGTACGTTCGCGGGTTGCCGGGCGCGACCCGGACAACAGTGAGGAGACGCTTAGGCAACAGGCGAAGGCCCTCATTGGCTGGTGCGCTTCCAAGGATCCGAAGAACAACATCCTCAAATCGATTCAACAGCCCGTACTGCTCATCGGCGGAAGCCAGGACAGGATGCTCCCGCCCATCAATGCGATGGAGATGCACAGACATTTACGGGACGCGCAGCTCATCCTCTACCCAGATTCAGGTCACGGTGCGATATTTCAGTGTCCGGGTCGCTTCGTCCAGCACGCTCAATACTTTTTGAACGAATGACATGCGAGAGTCGGCTGCGGCCAGGCACTCATATTCAGGCCCACCGATCGCAGGAAGTCCGGGCTTTGATCGATGCGCTCTCGGCACGCTCCCACAGTCCTGGCGAAGCCGCGAGGTGATTTCCGAATGCGTCGAAGCGAATTAGCTGTTTTTCCGGCGGCGCCTTGGCTCTTCTTCTCTTGAATTCCTTGTCGATTGCCGGCATGGGGAATTGGCTGCCCTCCACGTGTTCCAAGGCGGATCATCGCCGAGCTCCTGAACCAATTGATCGATCAAGCGACGCACCTTGGTCGGCAGATAGCGCGTCGAAGGGTACCCATGATAAGGGCGTTCTGTCATCGCCAAAGCACAAGACGATGACCTTCTCCGCACTATGCCGCTTGAGCTGGAGGTCGAGGTCGGCATTGGCAAAGCCGCAACTGGGGACGCCCGTGAGCAATTTGATCTACGACGGATTGCTTGTGGCCGCCCCGACCTCAAGGAACGGGTCCGGTGACCTTTGAACAGCTCCGCCGCAGATTCAAGGGAGCGTCGTTTGGGAGCGTCCGCGTCGGTCGACTGCGCACGAGTCGCCTTCAGGACAGCATGGTTTGCGCTTGCTAGCGGAACCAGCCATCGGGCAATGATCAAACTGAGCGCAGCGGCTGCATCGCTATTAGTGGCCGCTGCGCTCGGGTTCTTGATCAGGCCGCGAGCACACCCAGCGTCGACTTGGGCTCAAGGAAGGCTTCCAAGCCAAAGCTGCCGAGCTCACGCCCAATACCGGACTGCTTGAAGCCACCGAACGGCGCAATCGGCTCGTGCGCCAAAGTGTTGATCAGCACCCGGCCGGCCTCGATGCGTGAGGCGACAGCGCGGCCCCGCGCCATGTCGGACGACAGCACATAGCCCTGCAGCCCATAAGGCGTGTCGTTGGCAATTGCGATGGCCTCTTCCTCATCGGCGTACGGAATGATGGTCAACACGGGCCCAAAGATCTCCTCCCGGGCGACGGTCATGTCGTTACGCACGTCGGTGAAGATGGTGGGTCGCACGAACCAACCGGCCTGCACGCTTTCCGGAAGCCCTGCTCCGCCCGCCAGCACCCTGGCACCCTCGTCGATGCCAATCTGGATGTAGCGCTGCACGCGCGCCCATTGCTTGTGACTGACCATCGGGCCGATCGCGGTAGCGGGATCGCGCGGGTTCCCCACTACGGTCTGCTCGACAGCGGCCTTGGCCAGCGCTTCCACTTCGGCCAACCGCTGCCGAGGGACGAGGATGCGGGTGCCGGCAATGCAGGCCTGCCCACTGTTCAGGAAACCGGCCTGGATCGCCATGGGCACCGCCTCCGCCAGATTGGCGTCGTCCAGAATCAGCACCGGAGACTTGCCACCCAACTCCAGCGTGACGCGCTTGAGCGTCTCGGCGCCGGCGCGCAGGAGGGTCTTGCCGACCGCGGTAGAGCCGGTGAAGGAAATCTTTGCCACGTCCGGATGCGCGCCGAGTTCCGCGCCGACGGTCTCCCCGCGTCCGGTGACGATGTTGAATACCCCCGGCGGCAAGCCCGCCTCGTGAAGGGCTTCGGTGACGATGCGAGTCTGATTGGCACTCATCTCACTCGGCTTGATCACGGCGGTGCAACCGGCTGCGATCGCTGCGGCGAGCTTGACGCAGATCGAACCCGCATTGCTGTTCCAAGGCGTGATCAGTCCGGCGACTCCAAGCGGAATCATTTCCACCTCGGCCGTCCCCGCGCGGCGCTTGAAGTCGTAATTCTCCAGGGTCGTCGCCGCAGTCAAAAACACGCTGGCGGCGTACACCGCACCCCAGCGGGCGAAGGACACCGGGGCGCCGTATTCCTCGATCACGGCTTCCGCGAGATCGTCGACGCGGGCGCTCAGCGCTTGGTGCATGCGCCGCAGCATGGCGGCGCGCTCGGCCTTGTCGGTACGGGAAAACGCCGGGAAGGCGCGCTTGGCCGCGGCTATCGCGCGGCGCGCATCCTCGGCGTCGGCCAGGCGAACCTGACCGATGACCTGGCCGGTGGCGGGGTTATACAGGTCGAACAGCTCCTCGCCGTGGGGGGTGACGAAGGCCCCGTCGATGTAGATTTTGTCGATGGTGTTCATGGGCGACTCCAGTAACAGCGGTTGGTGGAGAACACCATAAGGCCCTATCATTGTCTTGATAAGCCGTACAAATCAGAATGCAGTAGTGAAATAAACGGGATAATGAGATCGTCCGGACTCACCGAGCTGGAAGCCGTGCTGGCTGTGGCACGCCTGCGCAATTTCCGCGCGGCGGCGACCGAACTGGGCATGTCAACCTCGGCGATCAGCCACACCGTGGCCGCGCTTGAGGCGCGCATCGGAGTACGGCTGTTCAACCGCACCACGCGCAGCGTCGCCCTGTCCGAGGCCGGCGAGCAGTTTGTCGCCGGCGTGGCGCCGGGCCTGTCCGCGATCCGGGATGCCATGGAACAGGCCAGCAGCCATCGCCTCACGCCCTCGGGAACTTTGCGCATCAATGCCTCGCTGGGCGCGGCACGGCGGGTGATGACCCCCATCATCATGGAATACATGCGCAGATACCCGGAGGTGAAGCTCGACCTCGTCACCAACGACCGTCTGATCGACATCGTGGTCGAAGGCTTCGATGCCGGCATCCGCTTGGCCGAACATCTACCGCAGGACATGATCGCTGTGCCGTTCGGTCCCAGGCAGCGCCTGCTTGTGGTCGGCGCGCCGGCCTACTTTGCGAAATATCCGGCGCCACGCTCGCCAGCCGATCTCGGGTCGCATCGCTGCATCCGCCGTCGTCTGTCCAGCGGAAAAATTTATCGTTGGGAATTCGAACGGCGTGGCGAGTCCTTCGATATCGATGTGCAGGGCTTGTTGACCCTGGATGATGCGGGGCTGATGCTCGAGGCGGCGCTCGCTGGCGTGGGCTTGGCCTACCTCTCCGAATGGGACATTGCTGCCCACCTTGCTGCCGGCCATCTGCAATGCGTGCTGGAGGATTGGACGCCTCCATTCGATGGCTTATGCCTGTATTTTCCTGGCCGTCGCCACGTTCCGGCAGGACTACGGGCATTGATTGAGCTGATCCGGGAGAAGCGGGATCAAGCTGTGGCGAAAACCCCTCCCAGCCGAAAGCGCCGCGCGCGCACCTGACGCGAGGGATGCTTCACCGAATGTTTCGCCTCCATCAGTGCATCACTTTCGAACTCTTGATGTCTGCGGACTCGTGGAGCTTCAAGGTGGGCGGTGCCGACGTGTCCGTACCGATCCATTCGCGACTGATCGTCAACACCGCGGAGTCTGCGATCGATGCGGCGATTGCCGGTGTCGGTGTCACGCGCGTGTTGTCCTATCAGATCGAGCAGGCGCAACGATCCGGCTCGCTGACGGTGGTGCTCAAGGACTTCGAGTCCGAACCCAGTCCGGTCAGTCTGGTTTATACAAGTCAGGGACGAGTGCCCCTCAAATTACGAGCCGTTCTCGATTTCGCTGCTCCACGTTTGCGAGAACAGCTGAGCAGTAGATGAGTTCTGAATTTATGAATCCACATTCCCGGATTGCCCGTCCCGTACGTAACCTCTCTCGTTCGGTTTCCATGTATCGCGACGGGCACGGACTATTGGAAATGGGTCGGTTCGAAAATCACGCCGGATTCGATAGCGTCATGTTTGGGAATGCGGAATTGCTGTGTTGATCTGGCGCTTGTGCTATCGACTGATCGTTCCGGGATCCACTTGCAGTGCGAGCAGGTCGCCGTACGCGAACACTTCACCCTGAAGGTGCAGCGGTTCGGCGACCCGCGGCAGTAGTTCGCGATTGATCCGGGCGCCGCCGGGTCCGAGCAGCAGGTAGTAGCGGGACCCATGCTGTAGATCGCTGGCGCGTAGGATCGGCGGCACGCCGCCTGCCAGGCAGCGGATCGCGCAGGCGCGATGCGGGATGCCGAAGCCCGGCTTCATGATGCCAAGGAAGCATTGTGGATCGACGATCTCCCCGGTCACTTCGATCGAGCCCAGCGAATGCGGCTGCAGCTCCAGCGCCGGCACCGTGAAATGGTCTTTGCCATCCGGCGGCAGAAGCTTGATCGAATCCGCACTCAGCTTGATCAGCGTCTGCTGATCGCGGTATATCAGCTCGCCGGTCAATTCCACCGGCTTGCCGTCGAATCCCGCAATCAGCGCATCGGCATCACGCTTTCCGGGACCGACCAGCAGATAGCGTGAAAATCCTGGAAAGCGGCCCGTACTTCCCGGGCGTTCGATCAGCAAGCTGGGATACGGCTGCGCCAATACAATTCCCTCGAAATGCCGCAGCTCGCCGAATTCGAAGATGCCTGCGTCGAAAGGCTGCTGCGAGGAAACCCAGACGCCGGCGATAAAGGCACTCCCAATCAGCAGCGCGGCGACGACGTACCGCAGCCAACGCGCCAGCTGCGATGGCGCACGATCCAGATAGCCGACATAGAACTCGTCAGGCTTCATGAAAAACGTCTCATTGAAGTTCATCCATCATCGCGGGCGGTACCGGCGTTCCCGGCGGCAGCGGCATTGGGTCGACAAGAACCCGCCCGCGCTCGACATGCACGCGAAACGTCGGCACCTTCTCGGTAAATGGCGGCGGCGAGCAGCCATCCTCCGGCCGGTACTGATAGCCATGCCAGGGGCAGGTCACCAGGCCGTCGATGATCCGGCCTTCGCCCAAAGGGCCATTCTGATGTCGGCAAACCGCAGAGATCGCACAAATCCTGCGCCCATCGCGAAACACCGCCACGCGTTCGCCCGCCAGTGTGACGGTCACTGCTCGCCCGTCCGGAATGTCGGCGGCACGAGCGACATCAACGTAACCCTCAGGCGTTTGCTTGGGAACTGCACGATCGCGACCAGACTCCCGCCATCCACAGAGCAACTGCAGGCCAAAGACCCAGACACAACTGCTCAACAACAACACTGAATAGACCCAGCTCCTTTCCTGCTGCAGCGTGCCGAGCGCTACATGCAATGTCAGCAGGCCATAAGCCAGATATACCAGCATGTGCAAAGCCTTCCACAGGGGCGGCGTCAGATTCGCGAGCCAGAAGTCATGGCTGGTGACAGCCATCAGCATCAGGATTAACCAGGCCGCAATGCCGAGAATCTCAAATGGGAATGCACCACCTGTTTGCCTTGGAGTACCGGCAGAGAGCAGGCTGACGACCGGGTTGATATTGCCGTCCGCGTGAAACTGGAGCAGTACCAGCATCAAGTGCACGGTCGCGAGAATGAACATCGATACGCCCATATGTCGCCGGTTGTAGAGCAGCGGCAGAAAGCGTGTGCTGAACCGGGCCAGCGGACCAATCGACAAAATCAGCGTAAGCAGAACAAACGCGGCTGTCGCGGTTGCGCGAATACTCAGCGTCATCGCATCCGCGTTCGCATCCCCCAACAAGCCGCCACCGATAAAGGTAGCCAAGTAAAGCGCGATGCCGGTCCAGAGCGCGAGGTCATAGCGCCGCTTCTGCGCATTCCACTGCACCATGCGGTAGGTGTGACTCATGGCGAGCTTCCGTCAGGCAAATCTTGTTGTGCCAGGATCTTTCCGAGCGGTGGGCTGTACAGGAGAATCCGGCCGCCGTGCAGATTGGATGACACGCCGACGCGGGTGGTCGATCCATCGAGGCGACCGAGCAGCACCGCGTGTGCATCGAGTGTGGTCGCATCACGCGTACTCCAATAGACGAGCACCTCCGGCATCGATGCAATGGGCGCAGCGATTTCGAGTAGGCGTCGATCGACCGTTGTGCTCGCCAGCCTGATAGCGAAAGGCGAAGGCTTGGAATCACCCGCCATTGCTGAAATTGCATGACGGTGCGTCAGCACGACCGCGAGCATGGCTGGAACGATGACAGCTAGCATCGTGACCGTCAGCCGATGCGCTTTGCGCAATGGACGGATCATCGACGTTTCCTAGCGGCGCGGACGTGCGAACTGCACTGTTCTGGCGGTACCGTGCTGCCGCGCGACCAGCGCCATGCAAGCACCGGCCAGAAGACGACCACGCCCGGAAGTACCACCAGCTTGAAGCTCAGCGGTGCGCCCCGCGCTTGCGGATCAACCCGGCCGATGCCCAGGCTCAGAAATGCCACCGCAAACACGCACCCCGCTGCAAGATAGAACGTGGCGTAATGAACGACGGCGATGGCAAGCGCTTCAGTCATGCGGTGTGTCTGCGTCCGTGAGTGGTCAAAAACTCAGCTGTCACCCTGCACCGAAAAGGTCCGCGCGAAATTGGCTATGAAACGATTCCATAAAGCCTTTCGACTATAAGGTCGACAGGGAAGATTTGGTGCGGCTGCCCGGCTCAAGACCCCACCTGATTCGAGCCCACATGCGCTCAAATAGAAAATAGCCCGCAGTCGTATAGATGTTGCTTATGATCATAAAACCTGCAGCCATCTCCACCTTGCCGGTCAGACGATATTTCACCAAGAAATCCAGCAATACGATAACACTGCGATAGGAGATTGCCTTGACGATGGAACGTTTTCGGGTCGCGCGGGTACTCATGCTTGACTCCAGATGGGGCAACTCGGCGCTTTAGCCAGATCACTTGGCGAGACGCACCGTTTAAGGACACAGCGGCGGCGCAGCACTGATGTGGCCGGAGGTGAATCGCCTCCCGTCGTGGCACGGCACAGCGGGCTTCATTGCTGGACACCACGCACTACGCACGCTGAATCAGAAAACCAGCCAATTTAAATGATCAAGTCGTGGGCGACTGGGTGATCAACACAGTATGTTTGCCTCAAGCTGAGCGGGCCGCCCCCGTTCGTCAGATCGGTACGATCCGGCGACACGGCGCGAGCCCCTCGCCTTGCCCTTGCACCTGTCCTGGGTTCCCTCTCACAGTTCCGAGCGCATCGAGCAGGAACAGCGGAGCGTCGCCGCGCACTCAGGAAATCGGAGTGGCGTACCGGCTCAGATTCGCCGACAGCACCGATCACTTCCCTACCCCACCGGCATTCGCACCAGGCCGACATCCGGCATTTACGATCGCGTAGCATAGGCCGCCCATTCACGAGGAAACCGCGTTATGGAAAATGCCAGCGAGACGAAGCTGAAACCGGCTGCGAAGAAAGCCAATCCCGCGTTAATGAAACCCATGAATCCAAGTCCGGAGCTGGCGGCGGTCGTCGGCGCCGATCCGCTGCCGCGCAGCCAGATCACCAAGCAGCTCTGGGCCTACATCAAGAAGAACGGGCTGCAGGACACCAAGGACAAGCGGCTGATCAATGCCGACAACAAGCTGAAAAAGATTTTCGACGGCAAGGCGGTCGTCAACATGTTTGAGATGACCAAATTGGTCAACAAACACATCCGCTGAAATCGGGCCCTCCCCTGCCCCCTACCCTCGTTCGGCGCGGCTACGAGCGGGCGCAGCCCGCCGGTCTGCCCGCTTGCGAATCCCAGCAGCCGGTGATGAGACCTTGATTCAGCAATTCCGTAACGGAAGGCCACCGTAGCGCGTCGCTGGCAAACAGGCCATCGATCACATCGGGTCGCAGCCCCTGCCCGATAAATACATCGCGCAGTCGACGCTGGGCCTGTGCGGCTTCGTCGTGATTACCCGTAAAGCTGATGACGCGATGGAAACCAAGCGCGGCACCGGCCTGCAGATATCGTTCCGGGAACAGCAGCGCCATGTATGCGCAAGCGCTCGCACATCGACCGGTCACCACCGCGCGCCGCGCGCCGCGCTCGCGCAGCCACTGCGCGGCTGCTATAGCGGCGAGCGGATTTCCGCCGTTGTTGTCGAGCTCGACCGTGTCGACGCTCAGCTGCGAATCAAGTGTCTGCTGCAGCCGGCTGACCAGATCGCTGGCGATCGCGCCATGGATCGCGACGCTGTGCGGTCCGACGGATATGGTTTCCAGCGATTGCTCACGCAGCAGACCGGCGGCGCCATTGCTCATGCGTGCGGCCAGCAGAGCCATCACGAAGCTCACGGTGCCAATGACGAGCCAGCGCGAATCCACGTGAGAGCGCCGCAGATGCATCACGAAAGGTACGCCAAGACCCACGACCATGGTCACCGGGAGAATCAGAAACACGGTCGCGCGCGCCCATTCGACCACAGTGATCTGCTGCGCCAGCGAACGCGAGGTCAGCACGGATGCGACCGCAGCCAGGGCGCACAGCACCGCCGCCGCCGGCAGAACCTGCTGGATCACCGCGTACTGCCAGGACCGGATCGGCGCCGATGGGCGCGATGTTGAAATGCTCACGCTGAACTCCTTCGCCAGCTGGCGCCAAGGCTCGGTGCCAAGCCTATCAGGCCTTATCGGCGGTTTCCTGAGCGGAAAGGAAACTCCGCACCCGTCGTAGTGACGGATGCGGAGCCCGCCCTATGCCTCAGTCGATTAGCACGGAAGATATCAGCAGCTTCGTCATGGTGAATCGCATAGTCGCGCAGCAGGGCATCACCACACTTCGGAAATTGAAAGGCAGCCGGAGTTTTGCGCTGTTTAGGCTCTCGAATCGATGTCGTATTCCGCTTTGAAGTTACGTATTGAACTAGGTAGGGTGCTGGCTGCGGATCTGTCGCAGTTTGGAGTGGCATCGTCACGACGGTGACACGGCAAGCGCCTATGGTGTCCGCAGTCGAGATCGAGGGACCCAATCATGAGGCATCGTCTCGTTGCACCGCTGGTTGGCATGACCTGCTTGGCTGCCTTACCGGCCCCGGCGTTCGCCTGGGGCGACGACGGTCACAAAATCGTCGGGCTGATCGCCGAGCATTTCCTCGATCCGGCAGTCTTGACTCAAGTCAATACAATCCTCGCGGGAGACAGCACAGGGCTGGTCAGCCCGATCGACATTCCCGATGAGGCGACCTGGGCTGACAAGTATCGCGACAGCGATCGCAGCACCACAAAAGTGCGTTACGACCAGACCCACAACTGGCACTTCGTCGACATCGAGCTCAGCAATCCCGATCTCAATGCCGCCTGCTTTCAGCATCCCGGAGTGCCAACCGGCTCGCCGGCGTCCGTGGCGGCAGCAAACGATTGCGTTGTCGACAAGATCGACGAGTTTTCAGCCGAACTCGCCAATCCCTCGACGTCCGCAGACGAGCGGCGCCTCGCGCTCCAGCTTCTGCTGCATTTCGTGGGCGATCTGCACCAGCCATTGCATTCCTCGGACGACCACGACCAAGGCGGAAATTCCAAAAAGGTCCATGGCAAAGGCACCTCTGCGAATCTGCATTCATCGTGGGACACACCATTCGTAACCGCCTTGGGCGGCAACGATTCCGCAATCGCCGATGCGCTCATTGCGCAGATCACGAATGCGCAGCAGACACAGTGGCGTCAGGGTACGACCGCCAACTGGGCGCAGGAATCATTTCAGCTCGCCAAGACAGACGCCTATGGAAAGCTGCCCACTCCTAACTCCGACGGCTCGTACACGCTTGATAGCAGCTATGTCGACAACGCCCATCAGATCGTCAAACAGCAGCTGAGCAAAGCAGGGGTTCGGCTGGCGTTTTTGCTCAACCGCGCCTTGGTTAGCAAGCCACACCTGCTGACTTTGGCTCGCGGCACACAGTTGCTCGGCACTCCGGATTTTAAGAACGACACAGCGAGTCCGGGGCCGTGGGTCGCGACAGCGGGCGTCATTAACTGCGACGCCAGCGAACCACCGCACGGCGGCCAATGGGTCGCTTGGTTCGATGGCTATGGGCAGACGACAACGATGTGACGATTGCCTTTTCTATGACAACCAAAGACAAATGGACTATTTTTCCTCAAGAATGCGGTGACTGAATTCGCCATCGCCAACCGTGTTACGTGATCAGCTCAGAAAGCGGCAGCGCCCAAAGATGCTCTCCCGGCTATGATTTTCGCGGTCAAGGGCATTGGGCTAGATTCGTGTTCTCCAGTGGGAGGGCGCAAAATATGGATCGGCCGAGCTAATAAGCGCTATGCGGACGCCGCTTCCATTTCTTTGGCGATTAGCCCTTTCGACACGCAATGCGATCTATCCTTGACACATTCGAGAAGCACGTACGAGATGTTGAGCAATTGCTGCAGGTCGATCGTGACGTGCTCGAACCCGTCATTTCTTCCATCGAGGAGCTTCGCAATCGGCTGGTGAGGATTGAGCGAATCGAAAACGAAGAGAGCAACGGAGGCCGAATTCTCGATATTCTAAAAGGCATCAGGGAGCACGAGGCGATACGGCCTCGATTCCTGGTCGTTCTCAATCAAGCCGTTATATTGCTTGTGTCCTACTTTGGCTCGGCCGTCGAGGATATTTTTTGTGATGCCGTAGGGCAACGATTCAGCGCGGGCACTTTTGATGCGCTGATGGGAACAGACATTGAACTAACAGTGGCAGATTTGGTGAAAATTACCAAGACACCCGAGAGCGCAATAGCGAAATTCTTAGTGAATAAGAAAGTTCTGTCCTTTCAAGATATGCGAGCCATTCACCGAGGATTTCGCGAGTATGTCGGTTTGGAACTTCAACAGGATCAGGTTACCAACGACATTTTCCTCGCGCAGGCTTGTTGTCACGCGATCGTTCATGTCGGCGGTGAAGTAACACCGCGGTTAATTCGACACGTTAGCGGGGCCATACCACGAAATGTAAAACGGGAACTCGTTCCTGGCGACTTGATCCAGTTCGACGAAGGCGAGGTCGCTCAACTAGCTGCAAGTATGCGCCGCTACATAAGCACTCTTGTTGAAAGCCTCGAAAGCGAGAGAGCCAGTAACTGAATCCGACGCTGGCACTGATGCGTGAAAATCCCATTTCATCAACCAGCCTCTCGTGAACTCGGATCACCATCGACCGACCTCCCGACGCGAGCAGCGCTCGGATACCGTTACAGCAAGGACGCCCGTCAAAGCGCATATCGCCTTTCGAATCGTCATTTTAATCCGCCCTCATTTTTGAAGTCTCAGAGCTTTAGACGAAAAAAATAAAGCATAACGCCAGGTTCGGCTGCCGGCACGTCGGATCAATTGCAGGGGTGGGACGCGGCTGAAAGGCAAGTTGGCAATCACGGATCAGTGCCTTGTGATGAGTCCTGAATGAGATCAATGCTGCCAAGGTCATCGACCAATGTTGGATTCTTCATGTATGACCTTTCACCTACGAGCGCGGAGTATCTACATGACTTTACCCCAATCGTCATCCGCCTATAGTTTTTATTGATCGGCGGATCTGAATAGGACCCGTTAACGTGCAGATCGTCAGCGCACTGATATAGAAGATCAAATGGCGCAAATGGAATCACGACGTACCACTTTCTCGTGCTCCCAGCTTTGAACAAGAAGCGCCCATCCTCTGCACTTGTAGCCGTGTCTCCTGCGAGAGAAAGCAAAATGCCAGCGACTGGCATATGACTCTTCGGGTCTTCAATTCGCCCCGATACATTCGAATGATCGTAAGCGTTGTGTGGAAAGGGCACGAGCAGACATCCCGATAACAGTGTCCCAGCAACGCCGAACAGTAATTGACCTTTCATTCGGTACCAACGCCGTTTTCGGGGTTCATTTGGTTCCGAGTTCGACCGCGCGTTCAAGCAACTGCTTCGCCTTGTTTAGAACTGGGCCTGCCATGGGGTCCTATTGAAGAGCGCCAAACGGTCCCTCACCGAAGTAAAGGCCGTCGGAAACTAGGAATGCCATTCGAACATTTCCCGCCGTTGGTGGAAAAAGGCGTCGCTTGTCCCAAGGGCCGATTTGGTTGTTCTAACACCCATACTGCTCAATGAATTCCCTGCTGGCGAGCAGCATTCCCGGATGCTCAACGGACACGAACAACACAGAATACGTTGGATAGTCGCATTCAACAGATGCCTGGTAGTCGCTGACCACGATGGATGTTCTTCCCTCCACCGAAAATACCTGCTTTTTCTTGAGGACTTCGATGGTTTCGGGCGTTATGACCGCCCGCACAAACGCATTGTCGTTTCTAAATCGGATTTCGTGAACGGGCTTGCGCTGCACCCAGTATGGAAGCTGTGCGGCGACGTTTTCGTCGGGAAGGAAATACAGTTCCAACACGCCATACGTTGCATCGGCACGAGGGTCATCGGTTAGATAGCCGTAGTGATAAGTGCCCGACATTACGAAGCGACCCCGGAACGTAGCGACTCCGAATTTCCCCAACGACGCGAACTGCACAGGGCTTTTGCTCGGAACGGCGTAGTCGAGTCCATCCGCGACGTGAACGCTCGGCGCTTCCGCGGCATACGAACCGTGCGAGAGAATCGCTGCCACTACGATCAATGCGATGGCGATCCGCATTTAATCTCTCCATGGGTCAACATGCTCAGCAACGGCCGGAAACAGAAAAATAAAGGATCACGATGGCGCCTGAACGCTCCATTGCTTGTGGGCGACGTCATTCTGGCGCCCTGACGCGAAACTTAAGTTTCACTCCGGGATGAAACACCACGACAGGCCGCGCCGAAATCAAAAATCCGCGCCCGGTCTTCGGATTGCGCCCAGGGCGATGATTCTTCGTGCGTAGGACGAAATTGCCGAAGCCCGACCGCTTGACGTCAGTGCCCGCTTCCAGCTGACTGCGGATCTCCTCGAAGAACGCATCGACGAACTCGTTCGCTTCGCGCTTGTTAAGCCCGATCGCCTCCGACAATGTCTCGGACAATTCGTCTTTTGTGACTGTCATTCCCGATCCCCCATCAAGGCGCTTCCCACTCAGACGCGAACATTCTTGCATCTTGTTCAGAACACCGCCCGCGTGCCCCGCCGCGGTCGAGCCGCGGCCGGGCACGGGATTCACAGCATCGCAGCGGCCATGGCAGCGGGTTGCTGGCCGCAGCGAGTGTTACAGTCGACGCCGTCCGAATCGACGAGCGTCGGGCGTTTGCTTTCGGGTCCGAAACCGGCGCTCTGGCTTGTCTGAAATCAGGGCCAGGACGACAACGGCGAGCAATGCGCTGATGCCGCAATACGGGAGCAGTGACATGACACTTCAAAGCTCAGATCGGTCCGCTGCGTGTGTCGTCGACGGGGCGCTATGCGCGACCGGAACCGCGGTTCTTCGTCCTGTCGACGCGCGCTGCACTGGGTTGCCGAGGGACAACAGGATGCGCCTTGCTTCCTCGAACGTGCGCACGCGGTTGACCTTAAAGCTCACATAGCGCATTCCTTCGACGGTATTGCGCTCGACCGGGGTGAAGATGGCAACGCTGTGCCGGTCGACGACGGCCGTCCTGCCGGTACGGTTGGCCATGGTTACGATGTCAAGAAAATCCGGCGTGAGGAGATCCATGCACTTAAATACGCAGGAACACCGCAAACAGCGCCACGTGACATCATTCGTTCATGAGCATCAGCGATCCGTCGGCCGCGGGTTATGCCGGCCACCGGACGATCGCGGGCGCATGCTGTTGGGTTCGGGACAACGCGATGTCGCGTTGAATCCGATGATCTGCGATCGCCAGCGGCTTTAGGAGCGAGAGAATTTCTCATGTGTTCCAAGTACGAACCGCCCTCCCCTACCGCCTTAGCCGCATTCAATCGACCGCCGCCCGACTTCACGTACGGCGAATGCTACCCGGCCCGCGTCGGACCGTTTCTCGCGAATCAGTACCGCGGCCGCTGGACGCCCGGCTGTTTTGGATTGGTCCCGCAATGGGCCGACATCAAGCTGGCTCGTCGGACCTACAACAGTTTAGGAGTGTTACTAACTGTTAGTTGATGATAACGATCTGCTCGGCCTCGATATTTTCTTCCTAACTATTTTCAGATGTCGCCAGCCATCAAGTTGCTCCCGATCGCGAGCAAGTGCACTCAGAGCGACCGGCGATGCAGCGGTGTCCGGAGAAAATGAACCGGAGCAAATTAACTCTCATCCGAGAAGTGATGTAAATGAGCAGCCTGACGACTCGATTTTTCCAAGCTCATTTTTCCGTGCTGTAATCGGATCCTTCTAATCTTCGCGCAGAATCTGATGTGCTACTCCGCCCAGATCGTTGCTGCCTATCAGGACTACACGCGCTTTCATGGCGCCGACATCGACATTGAGGAGTTTGTGCGGCTGTATGGCATGCGCGCTGCGGATCCACGCATCAAGATCCCAAAGGCGATGGACGCGGCCTTCGCAGGGCCAAGTTCAGAGCCGGAGCGGCAGATCAAGGAAATGATTGATCGCTTCAACGCTGAACAGACGCAAAAGCTCGAGGCGGAACTGTTCAAGCAACGAAAGCGCCTGGCTGATGCCGAGCGAATCCTCGCCAAAAAGACCACGAAAGCCGCGTCCGAAAGCAAACGAATCGCCGCTGAAAAGATCAGTTGGTCGATCAGTAAGCTGGCCGATTTTCGGCGCACCGAATTGAAGAACCGCGACTCACGCATCTTCCCGGGTTGGTACGCGCCTGTGATGGTGTCCATGGGCGGACGCCGTGTTGTGTTGCCGATGCGTTATCAGTGCCGGCCCTCAGGAAAGCCAGCTTTCTACGACACGAAATACCCGGGTACCTACAACGCGCGTCGGAGCAATCTCGAAGGATTCTGGAAAGGGCAATTCGGCATCTCGCACGGCCTCATCATCGTCAATCGCTTTTACGAGAACGTGAGCCGACACCGCGTTGAAGGCCGCGAGCTTGCGCAGGGTGGGAAGGAAGAGAGCGTAGTACTTGAATTCTCGCCGCGTCCGGCGCACCACATGCTCGTCGCTTGCCTGTGGTCACGCTGGCAGAAGGAGGGCGAGCCTGATCTGCTGTCATTCGCGGCAATCACTGATGAACCACCGCCTGAGATCGCGGCGGCCGGACATGATAGATGCATCATTCCGATTCGGCCGGAGAGTGTCGACGCTTGGCTGAATCCTGATCCCAACCGCGTCGCGAAACTTTACGCAATCTTGGACGACAGAGATCGGCCTTACTATGAGCATCGGCTTGCCGCTTAGGTTCGGTCTCAGCCCGTTGCTGTCGCTGCCCCCCTGCGCCCTGCTGGCGGCAGTTGGCCAGGAGCGGACGTCCAAGCTTTTTTCGTTCGGACGCGGTCGTCCCCATAAAGGGAACGATGAGTGAGGGAAAGGGCCATACAAATGGCGGCCATACGCGTCAATCCACTTTACGGACAATCACTTAGCTCGCACGAGGCTGCGGGCCGAATGCGCCAATGGCGCGATCGCTAAATTTATGTCTGTGTGTGCTACCGAGCATACAAAGAAACGTTCCCCTTCTATATATAACTGGCAGTGTTTATCGGAACGCTTCCCGGCAATCATTGGATGCCAGGCTTTTCTCGGAGGGTCCTTGATGCCTTTATTGCGCCGCCCTCGAAAGCGTGACATCAATGCCGCATTGCCAGCGTTCTCCAGGCGCCCCGTGGTCGCCAGTTCGCACGAAATAAAATTAAATCTGCTGCTCGCCGCGCTGCCGGATGACGAGTTGGAGCGTTGGTTGCCGGAACTTGAATTGATCGAAATGCCTCTCGGGCACGTGTTGTACGAAGCGGGCGCCATCGAGACGAATGTTTACTTTCCGACCTCGGCCATCGTTTCGCTCGTGTATGTGATGAAAAATGGCGACGTCGCCGAGATCGCAGTCGTCGGCAATGAGGGCATCATCGGGATCTCATTGTTCATGGGGGGCAATTCGACACCCAGCCATGCCGTGGTACAAAGCGCCGGCAAGGGCTATCGATTGAAAGCGCAGCTTGTGAAAGACGAGTTCGAGCGAGCCGGTCCGGTGACGCACCTGCTGCTGCGCTATACGCAGGCGCTGATCACGCAAATGTCGCAAATAGCGGTATGCACCCGGCATCATTCGCTGGAACAGCAATTGTGCCGCTGTTTGCTGCAGAGCCTGGACCGTCTGCCGGGTAACGAACTCGTAATGACGCACGACCGGATCGCCAACGTGCTCGGCGTGCGCCGCGAAGGAGTGACAGCGGGCGCGACCAAGTTGCAGAAGGCCGGGTTGATTCGTTATTCGCGCGGCCGCATCACGGTGCTGGACCGCAAGGGGCTGGAGAGGCGCGTCTGCGAGTGTTACGCGGTAATCCAGGAGGAATACGATAGGCTGCTCCCGATGGAATTAGCGGCGTAGCGCAACGATTGTCGCCGCCGGCCGCTTTTGGCCGGGTGGGCAGCACCGCCAAAGCTTTCAGGCCCTCCTTGTAATTCCTGGCAGTTCGCTTGCGTTCGTTCTGCCGCGCCGCGTTAGGCATGCCGACCAGAACAATGGGATGCTGACATTGTCCATTGCATGCACAAACGGATGTGCCGACACGCCGGATATGGGCACCTCGCCCCCGGTACGCAGCCCGGCCGCGCGCGGCCACGAAGCGCACCCCCACAGCTTTCTAAGTGCGCTGGCGAACAGAGTAATCCTCGATCTGCGCCTATCGTGGTTCTTCCGCCGACGGGGGACTGAAGATTGCGCCGGCTTTCTACATAGGCGCAAGCGCGTTTCCGAGATGAGCCGGGCTACTCCACAAATGCTGAATTTCGCCAAGCGTCTTGTGACTTATGAAACGCTTGCAAATAAATCCAGCCAGACAAAAACCCCTATGGCTTTCCACGTTGGTGACCGGCTGCGTCCGCAGTTGGCGGCACTGGTAGGAAACGGCGGCTATCGGGCGCTCCTTTTGCGCGCACTCGCCCTGACCAAGGCGGAAGTTCCCTGGTTGCGCGCGGTGCAAGTGAACATGGATGGGTCCTTGGAAGGGTCAGAGGAACTTCATGTCCAGCTTGCCCCCGACAAATTTTTCGATTGCAGCGTTGTTCTGCTGGCTCAGTTACTTGGAATTCTGGTTGCGTTCATCGGCGAAACCCTGACGCTGCACCTGGTACGCGAGGTCTGGCCGAAAGTTCCGGTCAACGATTTAGGGTTCGGTAAAGGAGGTACAAGTGAAAAAACCGGTTAAGGCGGCAAAGCGCACGTTGCCGAAAAAAGCCGTGCGCAACCCGGCTAAAGTCACGATCCGTAAACTGGCGACCGGCGTTCCCGGGCTCGACGACGTCTTGGGCGGCGGTTTCCCGGAGTTTTCCTTCAACATCATTGCGGGCTCGCCTGGTTGCGGCAAAACCACGATGGCGCATCAAATTGTTTTCGCCAATGCGACGTCGAAAAAACCGGGACTTTATTTTTCGGTCCTCGGCGAACCTGTCATCAAGATGCTTCGGTATCAGCAACAATTTTCCTTTTTTGACGAATCGAAGCTGGGCAAGGCCGTACGCTTTATCAACCTGTCAGATGTGGTGCTGGAGAAGGATTTAAACGCGGTCCTGCAGGAAATCATCAAACAAGTCACAGCGGCTAACGCGGGCATCGTAGTGGTAGATTCCTTTCGCACGCTGGCGCGCAAAGCGAGCAGCGCTGTGGGCGACGTGGAAGTGCAAGAGTTCGTCCACCGCCTCTCCCAGTTTCTGACCAGTTGGGAAGCCACGACTTTTCTGGTCGGCGAATATGTCGAGAAAGAGACCCACAACAATTCGCTATTCACCTTGGTCGACGGCATCTTCTGGCTTTCGCAGGCGACGGAGAGGAATTCCGTGGTGCGAAAATTGCAAATCATAAAGATGCGCGGCCAGGCAACGGTGCCGGGACTGCATACCGTCCGCATCACCGACAACGGACTGCAAGCCTTTTCTCGCACGCTGGGATTGATTGGCAACAAAAAGAAGCTCGCGCAGCGCCGGCGACTTTCCATCGGCATTCCCGAGTTGGACAAAATGTTGGGCGGCGGCATTCTCGAAGGCGACAGTTTGCTGGTGGCCGGGCCCTCAGGGACTGGCAAATCGGCTTTGGCGACGCAATTTATCGCGGAAGGCCTGCGGCAAGGGGAGCCGGGAATCATGGCAATCTTCGAAGAACGCCCGGAAGGCTATACGCAACGGGCGAGCACTTTCGGCCTGCATTTACAAAGGGCGATACAAAACGGAACACTCGAAGCCCTCTACCTTCGTCCACTCGACCTTTCGGTGGATGAAACGATGCAGGAGATTCTGGATGCCATCAAAAGAGTCGGCGCAAAACGGTTGGTGATCGATTCGCTCGTCGGTTTCGAGATGGCGCTGGCGCCCGGTTTTCGCGCCGACTTTCGCGAATCGCTTTACCGGATGATTGGGGCGTTGACCGGAGCCGGAATCACGATTCTCAGTACGGTCGAAGTGGAAGACAACTTTACCGCTTTGCAGTTTAGTCACTACGCGATTTCGTTTCTCACCGATGACATTCTCCGGCTGCGATACGTCGAGATCGATGGCCAGCTGCGGAAGGTAATGGTCGTCATCAAAATGCGCGGCGGCAATCACAGTAAAGACATCCGCGAGTATGTCATCACGAACAAGGGCGTGGTGGTCATCCACCCGCGGCGCACGGACTATAACGGGTTGATTACAGGAATCCCCCAGCGGAGCGGCCCGCGTAAGGCGCAGGAGAGCGAAGCCGCGCCGGAACCGAAGGCGACGACGTAGAGAAGAAGCCATGGAACCGAGGCCAACTTTAAGCGTGGAAAGCGAGCTAATCGAGAATAACTTCGCGGCGTATGATTCGCGCGGCTTCACCCAGGCCCTATGGAACGCGGCCACTTAAGGAACCAGCAATCGACCGGCCGCTTCGGGTCGGTCGGCGACACCCAGGTCGAGATCGCGAACGGCAGCAACTGGCACACAACGGCCGGTGGCGCATTTTGTCGGCCGCGCGGCCGGACTGGTTGTCACTGACACAGGCCGCCCTATCTTGGAGTCGCGGCCAACGGTCGAAGTTGAGCGACTTTGCCGTTACCCAGTCGCGCACGCAGCGCCTCGTTGTCTGCGAGCAAGGTCTCGTTGATCGAGCTGAGGCGAGCCACTTGACTGCGAAGATCCTCGACCCGCTGGCGCAGATCATTAGCTTTCGCTCGCTCTTCTCGGAGCTGTAGCTGCTTGGCGTCACGCGCGCTGCGGTAGTCGCGACCCTGTTCAATACGTATGGCTTCTGCGATTGTTGGATAGTAGTTGTGAATCAAGGCTGACGAGACGCCCGCTTCGCGCGCAACAGCCGAGATAGTCACCCTCTTAGCTCCCGTGTGTGCACGCCCGCGCTTGATGCGAAGAATCGCCATGCGTAGATCTTTCTCCCTAGAAGCTGCTTTCTTACGCTCGTTAGTCATGGGACGTCACAGCGGTACCTTCTCCCAATGACCGCAGGACGTTCTCGCAGCGACGCTGATCGCGCTCCACAAGCGTGCGCCCGCCGGGACCGATGTCGTCGCATTTGGCTACTTCGTCGAGGTGCGCGAGCAGGCCGCGGTAGATCGGTCGGTGCCGCGCACCAATAACCGCGTTGTTGCAAGTACTGCATCGCGTGCGCTCGATATCATTGCCGATGCACAGATTATCGTCTGCCGTACACCAAGCGTGGCCGTTGCTGCGAATGGGTGTGCTCTCCGCCAACGAGCGCACCATGTGCTTATGGCTCTTGAACATCGTCACAGGATTCGTTCTCCACCAAGCTGCGATGCGCTGTCCGTAACCACCAGCCAGCGGGGCGCCGGGCTCAAGCCAGCTCTCGACCACGCCAGCCTTGATGTCGTCGAGTTCCTCCTGGATTTCTGCATAGAGGGCCATTTCCTGGGATTCGTTGAGGGCGTAACCGAGCGTCATTTCCATCGACCAGTGCTTGAAGTGCTGCTTCAGGTACCGCAGGTCGCCGAACTGGCTACGGGCGGCATAGTTGGCGAACTTGCGCCGGAACTGGTGACTGGCGAGTTCCCAATCGAAGCCGCATGCCCGGGTGAAGCGGCGCAGATCGAGGTTGACCATCTGATTCGACAACGTGCGAACCCGGCCACCGCTACGCGGATCGGAGACAAGAAAGATAGCTCGCCGGTGTTTCAGCGCGGCCGCGATCTCGACGTCGTCGGGGTTGGCTTCGCGCTGAGCCTCCACGTCGCGCTCAAGTTGCGCCTGATGGGGGGCGGCCCAGCGTTCCAGGACGCGTATGGCGATCACAGCCGCCTCGGGGATCATCCATTCCGCCACGCCCTCGCCAGTCTTGGTGGACTTGGCCTTCATCCACCAGTAGCGCCGCGGCTCTTCACCATCCCGGTCACCTGGCTCCAAGGTGCTGCGGACCGCTCGAGACTCAAGGAATGCCAGCTCGTGATTCCGACATCCGGACAGACTGGCGATGACGATGTAGCACGCCGGACGGATGTCCCGCAGCGCTTGGCTGAACGCCGCAGCGCCGGACCAGCCGCGCTCCTTTACAAAGGCACTCAGCAACCTGCTGGCGGTATCTTTGTCCCACCCCTGACCGTCTCGGGCGCGTATCGGCAGCCATTCATCACGCAACTCGAGAACAGGGCCGGCGACTTCGATCATGGACCAGGCTCGCTGGAACAGTGCCGAAAAGACGTCGTCGGGAACGAGCGGTGTCTTGCCGCCGCGCTTGGCCGTTCCGGGGCCCGTCAGCTTGGCCAGATGCGAGTATGACGTATCCGGCCAAGGATGCTCCGGCATCGCATCGTCCGTGAATTGGCTCAGTTCATAGAGCTTCTCTACGGCGCCATAGAGATGCCCGAGGTAGCTCGCCGTCAGAGGTTTCTCTCCGTGCTTGGTGGTGCAAGTGCGGCGCCGACATGCCTCAACATACGACTGGCATGTTTCCGCACGAACGCCACGGAGTCGGGTGACGCCGACGCTGGCCAAGTAGTCGATGAAGGGTTTCAGGTCGACCGCCCACAACACAACGGCGCGATCCGATGGCCTGGACATGCCCACGCGACCACGCATGAGGTAGCGATAGCACAGCGCCTTGAGAACGGGGCGGAAGGTTTCGGGAAACCGCCCCCAGTGAATATGCCGCACCGATTTCTGCAGGTTGGTCGGCATGTTCACGAGGAGCCATTTGTCATCGCCATAGCGGCTCACCACCATCAGGCGGCCGTCGAGTGTGTAGCTGCTGATGACGGTGTTGCCGTCGATCGCTTCGGGGAGCGATGTGGCTTCAGTGACAAGAGGATCGCTCTGCATCATGCGAGATTTCCGAGATCTGCAATAACGGTGTCGCTCGCCCAAAATGGATGCGGACAATGCCTGGCACGGTCGCGTGCGGCATCCGCCTGTGCCCGGGTGAACACCTTCTTCGCCAACCCCTGCTCAATGACGTCACGATCGATGAGCCGCGGAATGTGCGCCAAGTAGCGTTCCCATCGGCGCTTATCCACGCGCGGCCGTTCCTTGATCACCCGCCAATAAAAGGAGAACAGACGCCACAAGTCGTCGCCGGTGACGACGTAGTTTTGGCAGCGCAGGCAATTGAGGAAGCTCTGACACACCTCGCCGTTGCGCGCCGGGGCGAACTGCCCATTCTTGTTGTCGGAGCATCGACCGACAGGAGTGCGCTCGGTGGCTCCCAAAGTGTTGGTCAGCAACTCCTGCACCAAGCACTGCCCCATGAACATCCAGTTCTTTTCCGCAGCCTCCCCCGGTTGTAGGTAGTGCTGATCAGTAACGCGGACCTGATTGCCGGCGGCGATCGCGGTGCCAACGATGTCTCCATCGAGGATCTCGTACACGCGATTGACGAAGGTCTTCCGGAGGCGGGAAACGTTCAAGCGCAGAGGGAGGCCATCCGCGTCTTTGAGACCATGGGCAGCGATGAAGTCTGCGATGTTGGTGCTGAGCTGGGTCATGGTTATCGGCTGTATACCGGTGCGAGCCGCCGTGGTTCCGTGGTAGAGCCAAACTCGGTCCGCTAGCTCGGCCGGTGCGTGAGTCCGAAGGCTCGCCGTCAGCTCAATCACCCGGCGGATCAGGCGACCAATACTAGGACGGACGGTCGGCATCGATTCGATCATGCGCTCGGACGCTGCGACGGTGCGGAGGGCTACTTTGTTGGAGGTGTGTCCGCGCCGCTTGTACATCACCAGAAATTCCGTACCGTCCTTCGGATGCGCTCGAAAGCAATCCGTCGGCATCTCAAGCAGAGGTGTCGAGTTGCGGCCGGTATGGAGCGCCACCACGAAAAGCGCCACACACAGGAGATAGAGATCGGGCGCGCCTGCATCTTTGGAAAAGAGCGGCTGAATAGATTGACGCAAGGCAGCCGCCACCGCCTTCCGCTCGGACGTGGACAAGGGCTTTTCGCCCTTCGTGGTGCGATGCGAATTCGGGAAGGCGTTCTTGGGAAACGTGATGTCGTCGCCGACGGTAACAACGGCAATCAGAGATCGACGCCCCAGGACAAGCAGAACTGCTTTTACGTAGTAGTAACTGGCACGCTGTGACGCGGCCGCAATGCCCTTGTCGCGAAGGAAGCCCAGGTAGCCGTCGATTATGTTGCGGCCAACATCGCTCAGTCGCAGCGGCCGTTGCTGGGCCGTTGCGAACATTACCGCGTAGTCCAAGAAGTGACGCAATCCACCCCGGCAATATCCCATGATGGTGGAGGGTTCGACATTGGAGTCCTGCTTGGCGATAAAGCGCTCGATCTGCCGTTGGCAGGCATAGGTCAGATCGTCGATGCCGGCGCCATACCAAGAAGCGAAGTCAAAGGTGCGCGCCCCGTAGGGATTCGGTGGAAAGTGCACCATGGTTTCATGCGGTGGAACTACGTCGAGGACTGTGACCGATCCTGCGGCATCCCGCTCGTGACTTACTCCCGGGGTTGCCAGATCGGTTTTTAGGAAAACCTTACGTTTAGCCATGCAGGCCATCAGCCATTTCGTGCAGCTCATCGTCGTAGGCGAGGACGGCGTCATCAGCCAGTTCGTTGATCAGATGCAGGTAGACCATTGTCGTTTGGACTGAAGCGTGTCCCAGTTGCCTCTGGAGAAAAACGACGGGTTCAATCTTGTTGGTGGTCCGATTGCGCTGAAGCGTGACCAGGGTGTGGGTGGCGTAGGTGTGCCGGAGCTTGTGCGTCCACGCCTTCGGACCAGCCTTGCATCCTATGAGACGGACGATCCGATCCAAGCCCTTGCCATCGCCGCTATAGGGCACTCCATCTTGGTTCAGGAACAGTGGCGCATGGTCCTTGCCGCTCACTGATGCCCGCTCGCCACGGCGGTGTTTGGCGTAATGAAACAGATCCGCCATAAGTGTCCTGGACATGTAGATTTCGCGCGGCTTGCCACCTTTCGTCTTCATGCCGGTGCCGTCCTCGGGATCCAGGAGCACCTTCACGTTCCGCGACCGGTCGCCACGCCGTTCGGGATCGAAGACGTAGCTGAGAGGAAAGGTAGCAAGCTCCTCTTTGCGCAGGCCAGTGCCCAGCCCCAGGCACACCATCATCCGATGGTGCTCGTTTGTCGCCGCAGCCAGCAGCAGCTTGACCTCTGTTGTGGAGAGGAACTTGGGTAGGTCCCGGTGGGCCCTAGGCGTAACGTCGCGGACCATCGCTCGGCGTCCACTACCGACTGTATGCGACAGGAAGCCCTGCCCGCGGCGAACCAGTCGGTCCTCGTAACCAAAGGGGAGCGAAGCAATCCATCCCTTCCGATGAGCATATTCGTAGAAGCTGGTCACGTAGGTGAGCCGATGGCGAACCGTACTACGCCTCAGCTTCACAACGTCGAGGGAATAATCCCTGTATGCGCCAACCAGGTGCTTCTCTTCGCCACGGTTGCAATCGTCCCACGTCAGATCGTGCGCCTGCAGGAAGCTGAAGTAGTCATACATCGCTCTACCTGCAGGGTCCCACGATTTCTTCGATCCGACAGCACCACGGAGGAGATAGTGACGGAGAAAGAGATTGGCAGGCCGGCAGCTCTCCATGCTGTCCCAAAGCAGAATCGGAAATTGGGGATAGGGGTGCCCGCCAATCACCAGATCTGCTGTAGACCACACCAGCTCCATCAAAGGCGCCCAACCGCTGGTCTTCTACTAGATAGCTTTGATGATGCTCTCACCGTGAATCCTTTCTCGTGGGTTTATGATCTAACGTAACTTGTCTCCTAACGATTCTCCAGCTCCTAAACAACAGCCGCTCGGAAACCGCGGGGCGCTTGCCATCCTTCCGGTATGCGTGGAAGCGGCGCCAGCTCGCGATAATTGCGGTTCAGCGCTTTTACGAGCCCAGCTACGAATCCGGAAAATCGCAGTGGTGGGCCATCGAGCGCACTGACGGCAAGCCGTTCGGACTCGCCGGCATCTGGGAACACCGGTTCGAAGCGCCCGACATCACGCGCTGGTCATTTAGCATGCTGACTATTAACGCAACGGCACACCCGCTCATGCAGCGCTTCCACGCCCCGGAAGACGAAAAGCGCTCAGTGGTGGTCCTTGATGACGACGAGTGGGATGCATGGCTTGATGCGAAGCGCGAAGACGACGTGCGCAGCTTCCTGCGGCTGTTCGATGCGGACATGATGGTCGCCGCGCCGCAAGCGCCGAAGACAAAAACCAAAACCGACCAGCCGCAACTGTCCGCAGAGTAATTTTTTGCAGCACCACTCAATGAAAATCGCGTGAGCTGACATCGAGCTGTCCCAGCCAGGCACTGTAGTCCTGCACGCGGCGCGCGATGACGTGCACGACGCCGTGCGCCGATTGCAGCTGCCCATCGACAACCATCAATGACGAGCCGATCACGGCATCGCGGTAGGCGTCGAGGACCTGGGTCCAGATAATCAGGTTCGCGGTACCGGTTTCATCTTCCAGCGTTGCAAACACCACGCCAGATGCAGTACCCGGGCGCTGCCGGTGCGTCACGATGCCGGCCGCGCGCACGCGGCGGCCGTTCGCCGCAACGCGGATCTGTTCTGCGGTCAGCGCGCCGATGCGCCGCAACCGCGAACGCAGCAGCGCCAGCGGGTGACGGCCCAGCGTGAGCTTCAGGCTGCGGAAATCCGCGCGCAGGTTTTCGCCCTCGCTCGGCGCAGGCAGCACCAATGCCAATTCGGGCACGCGACTGTCGCGCAGCACGCCATCGAGACGCTGCACGCCGGCCGCCGTCCAGCGCGCGTGATGGCGATGCCCGGTCAGCGCTTCGAGCGCACCGGCTTCGGCGAGCGCGTCCAGCGCGCGCTTGGTCAATCCCGAACGATTCGCGAGGTCCTCGACTGACATGAATGGCTTGCACGCACGCGCCTGCACCACGCGCAGCGCCTCGGCTTCCGGCAGTCCGCCCACCATGCGCAGGCCGAGCCGCACGTCGAGTTCGCCATCGGCGCCGCACTCGAGCGCGCAATCCCAGTTGCTGATCGTCGCGTCGACCGGACGGAAACCCACGCCATTGCGCCGCGCATCGTTGACGAGCTGCGCCGGCGCATAAAAACCCATCGGCTGACTGTTCAGCAGTGCGGCGCAGAACGCAGCCGGCTCATGACACTTCAGCCAGCACGATACGTAGGTCAGCAGCGCAAAGCTTGCCGCATGCGATTGTGGAAATCCGTAGGAGCCAAAACCGAGAATCTGCTGGTAGATCTGCTCGGCAAAACCATCGTCGTAGCCCCGTTCCTTCATGCCCGCGAGCAGCTTGTCGCGAAATTTCTCCAGACCGCCTTTGCGTTTCCAGGCCGCCATCGAGCGCCGCACCTGGTCCGCCTCCCCTGCCGAAAAGCCGGCCGCTACCATCGCGATCGACATCACCTGCTCTTGAAACAGCGGCACACCCAATGTCGGTTCCAGCACCTTGCGCAGCGCCGCGCTCGGATATTCGACGGTCTCGTTTCCTTCGCGGCGCCGCAGGTATGGATGCACCATGTCGCCCTGGATCGGGCCCGGGCGAATGATCGCCACCTCGATGACGAGATCGAAAAACGTCTTCGGCTTCATGCGCGGCAGCATGCTCATCTGCGCGCGGCTTTCGATCTGGAACACGCCGGTGGTTTCCCCGCGGCCGATCATCTCGTAGGTCTTTTCGTCCTCCGCCGGCACGGTCGCCAGCGTCAGCGGCGTGCCGCGATAATCGGACACCAGCTTCAGCGCGCGCCTGAGCGCGCTGAGCATGCCGAGCGCGAGGCAATCGATCTTCAGCAGACCGAGCGCGTCCAGATCGTCCTTGTCCCACTGGATGATCGTGCGATCCGGCATCGCCGCATTTTCGACCGGGACCAGCGTCGACAGCGGCTGATGCGAGATCACGAACCCGCCGACGTGCTGCGACAGATGGCGCGGCATGTCCTCGATCTCGTTCACCAGCGCGACGAGCTGTTTTAGTAAAAGACTGTCAACCGCGAAACCCAGGCCGCGCAGACGCTCGACGAACTGTGCGTCGTCATCCCAGTACGTCAGTGACTTCGTTAGCGCGTCGACAATGTCGAGCGGCAACCCTACCGCCTTGCCGACGTCGCGCACCGCGCTCTTGCGCCGATACGAAATCACTGTGGCCGCGATCGCTGCCCGCTCGCGGCCGTATTTTCGATAGACGTACTGGATGACTTCCTCGCGGCGCTGGTGCTCGAAGTCGATGTCGATATCCGGCGGCTCGGCACGTTCCTTCGAAATGAAGCGTTCAAACAGGAGGTTCATACGGGCGGGATCGACTTCGGTAATGCCGAGCGCAAAACACACGGCCGAATTCGCCGCGCTGCCCCTGCCCTGGCAGAGAATGTCCTGCGCGCGTGCGAACCGAACAATGTCCTCGACCGTCAGGAAATAGTGTTCGTAGTGCAGTGCCTCGATCAGCGCGAGTTCCTTTTCGATCGTCGCTCGGACCTCTGGCGTACAGCCGTCCGGCCAGCGCTGGCGAATGCCCGCTTCCGTGAGCTGCCGCAGATGCTGGATGGCGGTCAGCCCATCGGGCACCAGCTCTTCGGGGTACTGATACCGCAGCTGCGCCAGATCGAAGGTGCAGCGCTCGGCGATCGCCAGACTCTCGCGCAGAAGATCGGCCGGATACAGGCGCTGCAGTGTCGACAGCGGACGCAGGTGACGCTCGCCGTTCGGGAAGCTCGGCGTCTGCAGCGCTCTGATGGTGCCGCCGACACGGATGCAGGTCATCACGTCGTGCAGCCTCTGCCGCTGGCGCACGTGGTAGCGCACGTCCCCGGCGGCAACCAGCGGCAGACCGTAGTGCTTTCCGAGGGTGCGCAGCGCGGCCAGACGCTTTTGATCCTCGGGATGCAGATGCCGCTCCCAGGCGATCCATAGACGCGCATCAAAATGCGGATGCAGCGCGCCCAGCTGAGCGTGGAACAACGCGTCGGGAATGCCCTGCGCCGGCCAGCGCGGAATCCACAGTGCAAGCAAATGGTCACTGTCGGTACACACCTCTGTCACCGTCAGCGCGTACTGTCCTTTTCCGCTGCGGCGCCGGCTACGGGTAATAAGCGAACACAACTGTGCGTAGCCTGTTACGTCCGGCGCCAGCAGCACCAGTTTCGTACCATCGGTCAGCAGCATTTCGCTGCCGATGATCAGCTTCAGGCCGACGTTCTTCGCCGCTTCCCAGGCGCGCACGATCCCGGCCAGCGAGCATTCGTCGGTGATCGCGAGCGCCTGGTAGCCGAGGTCCTTCGCGCGGTGCATGAGCTCCGCCGCGCTGGACGCCCCGCGCTGGAACGAGAAATTGGACAGACAGTGCAGCTCCGCATACATACGATTATTGCCAGAGGCCGTGCAGCCACCATCCTTCGGTATTCGCGTCCTTGTAGACCCAGAGACGCCGGCCGTCGCGGTCTTCGGCGATGAAGTAATCGCGCTGCTGCTGGACGCCGTCCCACCATCCGCATTCGATGCGCTCCGGCGGGCTGATCAGCACCGGCTCTGCGATCGGCTCGGGCTGCGGCAGCAGCCACAGCGGACGCGGCGGATACTCGGCGGCAGCGCCGGCGACCGGTTTTTCGCTCCATGCTTTTTCGGGCCTATTGTCCGGCGCCACCGCGAGACGGCGTATGGCCTGCGCGCCGAGCCGTGCATGGAGTCGTTCGTAGAGCGCTGCGCGATCCTCCCGGCCGCGGCCCGTCTGAAATAAATCGTCCTGCACGATGCTGGCAGCTTCGAAGTGATCAGCTTCGAGCTTGATCTCAAGAACACCTTCGTCGACGACAAGCTTGTCGAGCCGTTCGCGCAGCACCAGCAACAGCCGCACCGGATCACGCGTCGGCGCGAGCAGGCCGATATCGAGCGCTACCGGCCGACGCGCACCATCGAGGAATACGATCCGGAATGTTTGCACGGCGACGTCGCGTGCGCGCAGGTATTGGGAGAAATCTCCAATCATGGCGCGCAGCGGAAACAGCAGCGCTTCCGTGCTGTCGACGAGACCAGCGAGTTCGAAACGGCGGCGGTACTGCGCCGGCGGCTCGAAGGCGTCCCACACATCGGGCCCCTGCCCGATCAATCGATCCAGCCAGCGCGCGGTGTCAGTACCGAAGCGACGGGCAATGCTGTCGCGCGGCACGTCGAGCACCGCACCGACCGTACGCAGGCCGGAGCCGTACAAGATATCGATCGTCTGTGGATCGAACGGCAGCAACGCGATCGCCTTATCGCGCAGCGACAGCGGCAGGTCGCCCATCCTGCCGATGGGACGATCAAGACCTGCGCCTGCACGCGCGAGCAACTCGGCCGCCGGCCGCGTCGGCGCTACACCGTAGGCCACGCCGTAGCTCAGCGCGATCCCTTCGCGCTCAATCTCGAGGCGAAACAATCGCCAGCCCCCATACATGCGCAGACTGCGGCGGACTTCGACCCAGACACTGCCCGTTTCCCGCGACAGCGTCACCGGCGCCCCGAAGCGGTACGCCCAGCACGCGACCGCTTCGAGGGCTTGCTGCTCGGCGGCGGGATTGCGATCGACCAGGCGGATATCGGGTGCCAAGCTCAACGCGGCGGCCGCGGAGATGCCCTCATACAGACCGCGCGCTCGGGCGCCTTGGCTGATGCGGATCAGCTGCCGGCGATGGCCGCGGATTTCAACGACACCGACCGCCATCTCCGGCGGCAGCGCCAGCGCCTCCAGTGGCAGCTCCGGTAAATGGATGCAGAGCCAGAGCATGGTGTCATCCGCATCGCTCACGCCGCTCGCGGCACAGCGCCGTGTAGCGCGACGCGCGCGCCAGCGCATATCCCGCCAGCGCGCGACCTCAATGTGCATACATATAGCTGCCGTGTTGGCGCGCAGACGCACGGCGACGATGCCGCTGCGACTGCCCTCCCCGCCCGAGTTGTCCCCGCGAGCAGCGGCCGCATCAATGAAAGGCCGAGCTCCGATGTGCAGCCTGAACCACGCCATACCGCGGGAATGGACAATGAAGCAGCGCCGGAGATTAGGATCATGGATTGGATAACCAACTACTGTGCAAATTCACAGTATCCCAGGTCGGCACGGACGATCAAGTCTCTGGACGGCACGGAGTCTTTAGGAACCAAGCAGACGGGCCCGAATAAACTCGGCTCTGCCACTACTTCATCACCGCAAAATCAACGCCCTGCGGGAGTCGCCGTTGCCCGACATTATGAGTAGAAGTGCTGGTCGTCTTCGCCATGAGCTGTACGGGCTTTCTTCGCCGCCAGCGCTTCAAATACGGCAATCGCAACGGGCTGGATCACTCCCCCACCCGGCCACGTTGTCGGAGCGATACTGCGCGCATCATTGCTACACACCGGTTGGATTGCCGCATTAGGACGCTTAACCGTTCGCCGGCTCGGACCAGAACTGTCGCCCGATCTCCTTGGCGATGACACCGAGCACCGGCGCAGCATGGAACTAGAAGAACAGGCGACGCAGACCCGCACAGGTCCGTAGAAGTACTGCAGGAGCTGTAGCGTTTAAAGCCCACCGCCGATTAAGCAGACGACCAAACCGGCGATTTTCAATTTTGCGTAACAGCCGCAAAAAGTTACACGTGGAACCTCCCGCTCAAAAATCCGAAGCCCCGCCACCGGATCGTGCTGCCGCGCGACGCACCGGCATTTCAAAAATCCGGGCCGGACGACACCGTCAATTCAGAAGGCTCCAATATGAGCAAAGCGGACGATTCGTTCGTCGCCGGGTTGACCTCTGGCCTTGCCTTCCGCTGTACCCACCCATTTCGATTGATTTGACTTGCCATATCCGACCCCCAGCACGCTCCCCCGCCCGGTCCGGTTCCACGACCACATGACGCAAAGGCTTTCGCCCTGGACGGGCGGCTTAAGATTTCGAGAAACTAAATCAATAAAACCATTTAAAATCAGTACGATAACGAAAAGTTTCAGCTGAAACTCTAGCCAAATTCCTGCTCCAGCATGGCAACCGCTGATTCAATCGCCTTCATCACCGATTTCGGGTTCCGTAAATCAACACCGTCCGGTGCTCGACCCAGCAACCGACTGAGGATTTCGCGCATCACCTCGGTCTTCCCGGAGCCCACCTTGAAGCTGATCTGCAGTTTCGCCGGCCGCCCACCTTTGGATTTGGGCACCCTACCCTTCTTGCTGATGGATTCGACCACAGCCATTAACTCGCCGCGCTTCTCGGCCTCCGCGAACTGCGCAATCAGTCTGGCGCGCTCAGCCGCATCAGCGACCTGAGTCACGGTGTCGGCCACCTGCAACGATTGAATGCGACCTTCAACAATCGCATCTCTCACGTCTTTCGGGCCCGACAGCACTGACCACCAGCGCGATGCCGTGGCCTTCGGCAACCCGGTCTGCCGTTTGAGGTCGCTGAATGAGACCACTGGCATTCCCAGTATGGCGCACTCCTCCATCACGTGGCTCAGCGCATTGAGCGTTTCGCGCGTGCTCAGACCTTCGCGCTGTGCATTCTCGACGTATTGCTTCAGGCGTAAGCGTTGCGGACGTTCCGGGAGCACTTTGGCATTGAGCGTCAGCAATCCAAGATGCAAGGCTGCCCAGTAGCGGCGCTCACCGGAAACCAGCGTAAAGCGACTCCCTTCCTGAAATACCTCGATCGCCGTCTGCTGGCCGATGGTGCCCAAGGTCTCGGCCAATCCGAGAATCGCATCCACCTTTGCCCTCAAATCCGGATCCGTCACCGATTCCGGGTTACGCAGCACATCCAGTGTGATCCCGAGTGAACGTGCCTGCTCGCGGTCAACGCGGATGTCGCGCATCGCGATCGCCCGCACATCCGAAAAATCATTCGGCTTGACGTCGTCACCCGCCAATGCGCCGACCAGCTCGGTGGTGTGATCGCGCTGGGCCATGCCGAGGGCCTTTTTGCTCATGTTGATTCTTGGAATCATGCTCCAGTCTCCTGCTGCGCCATACCCGGCGTTTCGAAACGCTCTGGCGTTTGGCTCGCCAGTACGGTTTCAGCCAGCGTGATATAGCGCCGGTCCGGTTGTACCTTTTTCAAGCGTTTGGCTTCCTCAGGGAAAATGCTGCTGAAAATGTCGCGGCAAAGTTCGAGCGCGAGCTCTCTGATTTGAGCCGAACGCGGCAGATCGAACAAAGTGGCTGGAAGCACACCGCGGGCATCACGCTCGGTGACGGCTGCGCGCTGCGGAAGGATGGTCGAACACAGAAAGCTGGCAATTCGTGGATCGTTCGAGAGCTGGCTCAAATAAGCCTGGTGCGTGCTGTAACGGGCGTCGAAACGGTTCACGACCAGGCCGGACATGATCAGCGGTCGGGTTGATGGCCGGGCCGCGCGCTCAGTGCGCCATAAGCCCAGCATTTCCGCTAAACCATCGATGCATTGGGTTTCCAGGGTCAGCGGCACGATCATGTGCGTTGCCGCGCGCAACGCGGTGCGCACCAGCGGTGATTCTTTGGGCCCGGTGTCAATAATGATCAGGTCATAACCCGAGCACACATCCGGCAACGTCAGAAACTCGTGCAAGCGGTTGTGCACCTGGTCACGCAAACGTGTCCGGTCCTGTTCCTCGACCTGCTGCAGCCGGGCTTTATGTGCGGGCAACAGCTGTAGGTTTGCGACCGGATACGGAAACTGGATCGGGTAGGGCACCACATACCCATCAAAGAAAATGTCTGCGGAACTGGAGCGGCCGTTCCACTCCAGATCGGTCTTCGCGGAATAATCGGGATGGATCGGCGGCTGCGTCCCCATCTCATTGGAGTACTCCATCGTCAGCAGCAGTTTCGACAGCGACGCTTGATAGTCGAGATCGATCAGCAGCACCCGTTTGTTCAACAGGTCTTCGCGACTGCCGTAGACGCCAAGCATCTTGGAAATCGTGGTCTTGCCGACACCGCCTTTTTGCTGAGCAACCACCAGGACTTTGGGAGCTGTAGAGATTTCGGTCACTGCTGCGTTCTCCTATCACTACCACGCGATTATGCGAATCAGCTTTTCACTTCACTTTAAAAGCTTAAAAGATTCAAAGGCCAATAAATGATATAAAATCATATTGTTACTAACAAAACTCTCACCAGATTCGGGTCAACCCTCACGATATCCGGGTGAATCCTCACCATTTCCGGTGCAGGCGCTCACCAAGCTCGGGTTTGATCTCGAATCCCCAACCCTCACCAAATCCGGGCTCACCATAAAGAATCGCCAGCACATGAACTCTCACCAATTCCGGTACATTCGAATTCGTCGCAGGCCACTGATCCATCACCATATTCGGGTTCTGCCTCAAAAAAACTGCGGTCTCAACCCTCACCGTTTTCGGGTCGGTGCCATCAAACACCTAGGCTTCCAAAATTGACGAGTTCTCATTACTTGACAACTCGAACTCTCACGGGCAGCTTAAAGTATCGTGATGGATAAAACCATAGGATTTGAAGGGCTTTGAGTGAAGCGGGGAGGGCGTTCGTTCTGAGCATCGGCATGTTGCGCAAATATGAAGCAGACGCTGACCAAAAGCGGGTCAGCGAGCGGCTGGGTGCTGACTATTTATGAGTGCAACACCAGAGTCCACGGCGCCCGACGCCATTGGCGTGGCCCCGCGAAAAACGCCGGCAGGGCAGGGGAGGGGGCGCGCCTCCAAATCGCGACTGCCGTCGCGATCCGAGCAGGCACAGGCCTTCGCGCCGATTGCGATCGACTTCGATGCCGACATCGTCAAAGCCAACGCGATCATCAATGCACGGTACTTCCTGCCGCTGAATGCGCATCGACTGCTGTCGTTGTACCTGTCGCTGCTTTCGCGCAACGACGAGCCGTTCCCGCTGATGAAGATCTCCATGACACACGTCGCGGAGAGTTTTCCGGGATTGTCGAGCTCGAAAAGCGTCTATGCCGACGTATCGAAGGCACTCGAGCAGCTGTTCAGTGCCGAAATTCACGTCAAGCAAGGTGAGGACTGGCTGCGTTTCCGCTGGGCGCCGACCTGCGGCCGCCAGGGTGGATACATATTTCTGCGCATGAACGAAGACCTGCGCCCTTACTTGAGCGGGCTGGTGCGGCAGTTCACACATTATCGACTGCGTTTCGTACTCGAGCTGCGCAGTCCGTATCACTTCCGTTTCTACGAACTGTTCAAGAGCTATCAGTATCTCGGCAGCTGCAAGGTGTATTTCGAGTCGTCCAAAGAGTGGCTGGAGATTCCGGCGGACCAATACACCAATAGTGGACATTTCAAGGACAAGATTCTCGATCCCAGCATCAAGGCCATCAACGATGTCACCGACGTCTTGGTGAGCATCGCCACGCCGATCAAGGATGGCCGCAAAATCGTCGGCTGGGTTCTCAATGTGCGATCGAAGCCACAAGAAGAATTGCCATTACCGCCAACCGTCGCCCCGATCGTAGAGCGCTTGGTCGCTGACGGTTTTTCACCCGAGGAAGCAAAGTCATTTGCCCGCGACTATGACGACGCGTATCTCATGGAGAAGATCGAATTTGCCGAGAATCAGTTCGAGCAGGGGATTGCGAGAACACTAACTGGGTTTTTACGCGACGCGATTCATAAAGACTATCGTGTTCCTCGTCCAAAGACGGAACTGCAAGCGGAAAAAGCAGAGGTGCGTGTCAGTGAAGAGCGCGAACGCGCGGCCCGCGAAGAATACGAGCAGCGTGTGCGCAAGGCACGTGATGCGGCGCCCTACGACATTCGCTTGCGAAAAGCGCAGGAACTGCATCAGAAATGTGACGACGCCAGCCGCGAAAATCTAGAGCGTGCGTTCGCCGATCACGTCATGAAACTAGGTGGCCGAGTCGTGCGCGAATATTCCGAAAAGGGTAGGGACTCACAATTTGTGGCGCCACTGTTTCGTACCTTTATCTGTGACTATTTCGCTGTACCGGAAACCACACTGGAAGAGGTGCAAGACCATTTGGCGATGTTAATTCCAGCAGGCAATTCTGAGTCCCAATAAGAAGTCGACAGGGGTTCCGATGGAAACGAAGGCAAGTTGAGTGCCGTTGAATGAGGAATTTCAAACTAGGCAGTATGCCAATGGAACAGTTTCGCTGATATTGTGGTGTTAGAAGAGTTGGCGCATGAGTTAAGTTGTAGGCGCATGGCTACAGAACGGCCCTCGGGAAAGATAGCAGTCCTGTAATAATTTCGCAGTAGAAATACATGGCGGGGAGATTTCCGCATGGGTGACGTCTGAGCACATGCGTCGCGCTAGGCACAAGCGATTTTGCCAATCCGCATTGTTGAGTTGGCAGAGTTCATTTGGCTTTTACGTATTTAATTAATGTCCGTACATGCACGTGCGGCGATGCACGGGCTCATTTTGAAATGGAAGGCTACGTGCCTGATGAACGTAAGAACTTGCGTCATCCGACGCGGAGCGTTGTAAGTGGTGGTCTCCCAATGCTGCGGATGCCGTGGAAAGCATTGATCAGCCACCGAGGCGTAAGGCGCGATATGTCGGAAACGAGAACATGAACCGTGTGCTGTCGTCTCGGATACGCGGGCTGACCTTGGTTAGCCCTCGCATCCGTCGCCAGCTGCAGGCTCGCAAAGCGCGTATAGCATCGTGGCCGTTGTCGCGTTCACCGCCGACAATGGAGTTGGAGGCGCAAGGGGGACGCCGAAGTACTTGTGGCGCACAGGTGAAGCAACCTCTTAAAATTGTGGGCCGAATGTAAAGCTCACTGGGATTCGGTCGTTATTTTTCGTAAAGGACGTGAAATGAATCGGCTGACTACGGCTATATTTTCGACCCCAAAGTTCACTCTATATCCCACTATAGTGTTGATTCTGATTTGTGCGGTTCCGGAAAATTATTGGGAGAAAATCGATTCTTTGGGTTTCCATCAATTTCTTTCCGAGAATTTTCAAGTGATTCGCCGGTATGCCGCTGCGTCTGATTTTCCCGTCACGACGACACTTTTTATTGCTGCACTTCCCTTCTGCTTTTTTTCCTCACTGATAGGTTATATCCATCACTATTACAAAAATAACTTAATCGATAAATATTTTTTACGGCGGGAGGAGAAAATCAAAGCGGAAGGTGTTTTTTCGGTCCTTAAGTTTGATCTAATTAATAGTGCATTTTTCGCATTTATTTTAATTGCAAGCTTGTCGTTGGCGAAGGATCCCGCAATTGCCGGATCGCAGGGAGTAAATCACAACAAATTTATTATGCTGACGCTGATGATAGGCGGATGGGTATACGGATTTCCGTTTTTACTTTTTCCGGTGGTTCTTGATTTTATCTTTTTCTCAAAGAAAATCCTTAAATTAGGGAGATAGAAAATGGCCGACAGTAGTTCAGGATCCAACTTAGTAACGCCGTGGCTCAATAGTATTGAAGAGGTGCCACCCGCGCCGGATATTGGATCATCTTTGATTGATTTTTTTGCCGAAGTTCGAGGATCAGACATTGGAAGCATAAGTCCGTCATTGTCAGGACTTGCGCCATTTGTAACGAAATTTGCTGGTACAGCCGGCGTGATTTTTAGTGGGTACCAAATTGTTGAAAAAGGCTTGGCCGAAAGTGATCCCACAAAAAGGAATCTGGCAATTTTGAAAGCGGGTGTAGGGGCCGAAGCCGGGCTAGTTACCGCCTCGCTTGCACAATCGGTTATAGAGGGTACGCTTGTTGTGGCCGCGGCACCCGAAATCGCTGGATTAGGAGTTGTCGCAACGCTCACAGTCGGAGGAATCATCGCCTATTCGGCGTTCGTCGGAAGTAAAACAGGCGAGTACGTCGTTGATCTTTCATCTTCCGATGCCGCGATTAATAGTTTGTCCGGAATCCTCGATCCAATTCTTTCGTCACTTGTATCTGAGCCATACTCCAATATTAATAATTACTATAACGAATCAACGGACACACTTGAAAATAGCCTTACGTATACAGATGCCTCTGGAAATACAACTAGTTTTGATGACATAACCGGAGGAGCAAAGGGCTTTGTTCCAAGTTGGTACGATAATCGGTCAGAAGAGATTTTCCAAAATGGCAATGTCATTTTCAATGAAGATCAATATTCTTCGTCCACCGGGGCCACTCTAAATAGCTCCTATACGCTGACTGGTGGTGATGCGACTTGGTATTATGCAACGAGTCATGCCGATGGATCCGCACTTATTCAAGGCCTAACGAAGTCGGCGGATGGCGCTCAATCCGGCTACACGGAAACAAAAAATAGCGATGGATCGTATGAGCGCCAAGACTGGTCTGTTGCTGTGGATGGAACTGCAACGTCGGGAGATCTTACGCACAACGCGGATGGGTCTAGCGAGGACACGAACTTTTCCTCGAATCCTGACGGACTCGTTACATCGAGTGACTACAAAGTCAACGCGGACGGTTCTTCGGACGACAAGAACGTCACGATAGATCCCAATGGTAATGTGGCTTCCAGTGAAAGCATCTCTTCTGCTAACGGTTCGTATGAAGAAATTGATTATTCTCGTTTGGCTGACGGGACGGTAACAACAAGGGACAATCAGCATAACAGCGACGGTTCCTCGTCGTCGGCAGTTGCAACCGACGGAACTGGCGGATTCTCATCCTGGCAAAAGGACATTGTGAACACCGATGGATCTACCCTGAGTCAAAGTTTTACTCAACTCAATGGCCAGACGTCGTACAGCACAAGAACCGTCAACGTTGATGGTTCAAGTGATGTCGTAAGCGGGACCATATATGCAGACGGTTCGGAGGACTCTAGCGAGGCAATCTCCGATTCGAGTGGAACCGAAACAATTAGTGAACATGATTCTGCTGATGGAGTTTTGGTTTATCAAGATCAATTAAATAATAGCGACGGCTCCAGTTCCTATGAGAAGTTCACGAACAATGTCGAAGCCATTGACGGGTCCTATTCTGCATCAGAAGTAACGACTGCAGTTGATGGGTCAACTGACAGCGTTACATGGTCACTGGCTGCCGACGGGAGCTCGGAGTACCAGGACAAAAAGGTAAATGCGGATGGGTCGTCGGAAACTACAAGTGAGTCTGTCGCAAGTGACGGTACTTGCATTGAAAATGATTCCAAGAAATTCGCAGATGGGTCAACTTTTTCAAAATCGTTTACAGATAATACTAATGGGTCCAGTCAGTTGGTTGATGATTCAACAAGCGTTGATGGCTCAACCGATAATGTGTCTATACAGACGGATAGCTCTGGTCTGAGCACGTATTCCGAAGAGGTAGATGGAACAGATGGATCAAAAGACATAATAAATTCTGAGCAAATGGCGAATGGCGACATTCAATTTCAGGATACCCAAAGTAGTTCCGGTAGCTCTGGAGACGTACTGAACATCACTGTTTTGAGTGATGGTTCGACAGTGACATCAGAGAACTTTGTCGACGCGACAGGACAGTCGAGTGGTCAGATTTCGTTCGCATTAAGTGCTAGCGGTACTCAGGAATACAATCAGTTTGTAAATAATTTTACAAATTCAGATGGATCGCACGAGACAACAACGGATCGTCAGAATTCCGATGGTTCAACATATAATGAGGACGATAAGACTTATGTTGATGGATCATATGACGACACGGGAACGACGCAGTATACAAATGGGACTGTAGATCAATTTGAGACGAAGCTGATCAAGAACGCTGACGGATCGACAAATTATTCCGCGTTTGCGCTTAACGCCGATGGATCAGGATATTCAAAGGACAGAATTACAAATGCCGACGGCTCGTCAACGTATGTCGCGACGACAAATTATTCCGATGGCAGCACGTATTACGAAAATGACAACGCGTATGCAAACGGTGGCTACGACAACCAATCAATCTCTACGAACAGCGCTGGCACCGATGAGCAGGATGCTAAGTATGTAATAAATGCGGACGGCTCCTGGGAGACTCAAACCTATGAGCACAACAGGGACGGCACAACCTCATCGGATACCTTTACGTTTGGCGCTGACGGCGTACAGACAGACGTTTGGACCGCCACTGATGGCTCACATGGCAATTACACGTATGCCGCAGATGGGTCCCAAACCGGAACCACAAATTATGCGGACGGCAGTTACAGCACGTTTGCGAGTAGCTTTATCGGGGATGATCCGCTCGGCTTACTTACGACCGACAACTACGATGCTGACGGTAATCTGGTCAGCATCACAATCAATAACGACGAAACGGGCAGCTCGACAACTTACGACTATACGAGCGGCGCTCTGACGGCCGATCAGTGGACTGGCAGCGACGGATCGAGCGGCAGCGACACCTATGGGCCGAACGGCGCATCGAGCGGCAGTGCGACTTACGCTGACGGCAGTTCAAGCAGCTACAACCTGGACGGCAGCGGCACCGGTGAACGTACAAACGTCACTGCCACCGGCAGCTCGACAACGTACAACTACACGGACAATGCCCTCACTGCCGACAGCTGGACCGGTAGCGACGGTTCGAGCGGCGGTGATTCTTATGGACCTAACGGCGCCTCGACTGGCACGGCGACTTACGCTGACGGCAGTTCGAGCAGCTACAGCCTGGATGGCAGTGGTACCGGCGAACGCACGAACGTCACCGCCGCTGGCAGCTCGACGACGTACGACTACACGGACAATTCTCTCGCTGCCGATAACTGGACGACCAGCGACGGTTCGAGTGGCAGCGATACCTATGGGCCGAACGGCGCATCGAGCGGCACGGCGACTTACGCTGACGGCAGTTCGAGCAGCTACAGCCTGGACGGCAGCGGCACCGGTGAACGTACAAACGTCACTGCCACCGGCAGCTCGACGACGTACGACTACACGGACAATGCCCTCACTGCCGATAGCTGGACCGGCAGCGACGGTTCGAGCGGTGGCGATAGCTATGGGCCGAACGGCGCATCGAGTGGCACTGCGACTTACGCTGACGGCAGCTCAAGCAGCTACAACCTGGACGGCAGCGGCACCGGTGTACGTACAAACGTCACTGCCACCGGCAGCTCTACGACGTACGACTATACCGGCGATGCCCTCACTGCCGACAGCTGGACCGGCAGCGACGGTTCGAGCGGCAGCGATACCTATGGACCGAACGGCGCGTCGAGCGGTGCGGCAACTTATGCTGATGGCAGTTCGACCAGTTATAGCCTGGATGGCAGCGGTACCGGCGAACGCACGAACGTGACCGACACAGGCAGTACGACGACGTACGATTACACCGACGGTGCTCTCACTGCCGATAGCTGGACGGGAAGTGACGGTTCGACTGGAAACGACGCCTACGGGCCGAACGGCGCATCGAGCGGCACGGCGACTTACGCTGATGGCAGCTCGAGCAGCTATAACCTGGATGGCAGCGGCACCGGTGAGCGGACAAACGTCACGGCCGCCGGCAGCTCGACGACGTACGACTACACCGGCGGTGCCCTCACTGCCGACAGCTGGACGGGAAGTGACGGTTCGACTGGCAACGACGCCTACGGACCGAACGGCGCTTCGAGCGGCACGGCGAACTACGCCGATGGCAGTTCCAGCAGCTACGGTATCGATGCAAATGGCGATCGCCATCAGCTCTATGCCAGTGCCGCGGGTGCTTCAATTCTAAGCATGGGTAACGGCAGTGACACCTTTACGTTCGCACGTGACTCTGGTTCCGATCAGGTAATCGAGACGCTATCGGGCAGCAATACCGATCAGATCCAGTATGCGTCCGACATTGCGGCTGATCAGCTGTGGTTCCAGCAATCCGGTAACGATTTGAGGATCAACATTATCGGCACGTCGGATACCGAAACGATTACCAACTGGTATCAGGGGACTACGAATCAGGTGGCGCAGATCGATGCCGGCGATGGCCATGTGTTGCTGGCGAGCCAAGTTGATAATCTGGTCAATGCGATGGCCGCATTTGCGCCGCCCAGCGCGGGACAGACGACGCTGCCGACGGATTACCAGAGCGCTCTTGCTCCAGTGCTCGCGGCCAACTGGCACTAATCCATCGAAGGTAAGCTTGCTTGATGCTCCCTCTCCGCGGCAACGCGGAGAGGGTTTTTCTAAATTACGGGAGCTTACCGCGACCGCTTAGCAGCGCCCGTTTGCTTATTAGCGTTCGCGTAGGCTTTCAGACGTTGTTTTAACCAATGGGCTTAAGAAGTATTCCGCAACGGAGCGCCTGCCGGTGCGGATCTCCGCCGTCACTTCCATGCCCGGCGTCAGATTCACCCATTTGTTTTCGACACGAATCCGATTCGTCGGCAGCCTGATTCGTGTCACAAACAGCAGCCCCTTCTTCTTGTCTTGCACCGCGTCGTTGGAAACCGAAATTACGGTTCCTTTCAAGTAACCATAGCGCGTGTACGGAAACGCTTCGATCTTGACGATGGCTTCCTGTCCCACCTCGACAAAGCCGATATCCTTGTTCTCGACATTGGCTTCGACCTCCAGCGTATCCTCTGGAACGATCTCCAGTAACGCCTGGGCAGTGGTGACTACACCGCCCACGGTATGCACCGCCAGTTGCTGCACGGTTCCGGACACTGGTGCCGTCATCCGCATGAGCGCTTGGCGCACGACTGCCTTGGTCTGATCTTCGCGCGATTGCGCCAAGGCCTGTTGTGCCTTATCCAGGTCTTCCAGCTGTTGCCGACGAAACGTAGCGGTCGTCGTTTCGATGTCGCTTTTCTGTTCGTTGATCGCAGCCGTCAGTTCATGTGCGTGACTGATCTGGGCCATGAGTTCCTGTTCCTCGGAAATCGCGTCGTGCTCCTTTTGGAGGTATTCGTGCTTGGCGACATAGTTGCCGGTGGACAGGGATTGATAGTCGCTGGCCTGTTGCCGAGACAGTGGAGCGGTCTTTTTAAGCTTGTCGATTTCCGCTTCCGTGGTCGCCAGTTCTGCCTGTCGCTTTGCGAGCTCGGCGTGTAGTGAAGCAAGTTTGCCGCGGTATTCCAAATAAAGCCCTTCGGCGTAACGCTGGGTTTCGGTCTGCCGTTCTGGCGATACATTCGGAACCGGGCCGACCATCGGCGAATGATCACGTGATTGTGCCTCGAGCAGGGCTTGCGCTCTCGCCGCGGCCAGATCGGCATCCAATCTCGTCGCCTTGGCTTTATCCGTATCGGCGGCGGCCTGGGTTGGATCCAGCTCCATCAGCAACTGGCCCGCCTCGACATGCTCGCCGTCCTGCACAAGAATGCTGCGCACGACACCCGTGATCGCGGGCTGAATCACCTTCACACGTTCGTTTGGCACCAGCTTGCCCTGCGAAACCGCGACGATGTCGAGATGGCCGAACGCAGCTAGCACAACGATCACCAGGGCGAGGAGCGCGATCACACGCATGGTCCAGTGCGGCGCAGGGTGAACTGGCGCTTCGACGATTTCCAGATGCGCGGGCAAAAAGGCGATTTCATCCGGTAAACGTCGCGGTGGATCGAGTTCCCGACGCAGATCCCAGCTGCGGCGCAGCACTTGAGCGTAGCGACTCAGCAAGTCTCGGTAGGCTTCAAGCTTCAGTCGCATCGGAATTCGGTCGGATATACGGTGTACAACGCATGTTTCTAGGGAAGGAAAACTAACCGCTCTGCAGCGAAATCAAATGAGCGTAATACCCACCGCGCTTCATGAGCTCATCGTGTTGGCCGGATTCGACAATGGCGCCTTTATCCATTGCAATGATGCGGTGCGCACGGCGGACGGACGACAGCCTATGCGCAATGATGATCACGGTGCGTCCCTGGCAGATGGCCGGCATGTTGTTCTGGATGACCCGTTCGGTTTCGTAGTCGAGGGCGCTGGTCGCCTCGTCGAAGATCAGGATGCGGGGATTAGTGACCAGGGCGCGTGCGATGGCGATGCGTTGCCGCTGGCCGCCGGATAGACCGGAGCCATGCTCGCCGACCATGGTGTCGTAGCCTTCGGACAATTCACATATGAATTCGTGTGCGCCGGCGAGTTTGGCGGCGCGGATCGCCACCTCAACGGGTAAACCAGGATCGGCGATGAGAATGTTTTCGCGGATCGATCGGTTGAACAGCACATTCTCCTGTAGCACGACACCGATCTGGCGCCGTAGCCATGCCGGATCGGCCAGCGTCAAGTCGATGCCATCGACCCGAATGCGGCCGTGCTCGGGGATATACAAGCGCTGCAGCAGCTTGGTCAGCGTACTTTTGCCGGAGCCTGAGCGGCCGACGATGCCGATCACTTCGCCTGCCGCGACCTGCAGGGAAACGCCGTGCAGCACCAGCGGGCTATCTGGCCGGTAGCGGAAGCGAACATCCTCGAAGGCGATCGCACCGGTGAGCGCCGGCAGCGACTGCGAGTTCGGCGGCAGCTCGGTACGCGCGTTCAGGATATCGCCGAGCCGCTGCATCGAAACGCCGATCTGCTGGAAATCCTGCCACAGCTGTGCCAGCCGCAGCACAGGCGAGGAAACCCGCTGGGACAGCATGTTGAATGCAACCAGTTGCCCAACAGTCAGCTTGCCGTCGATAACCAGCTTGGCACCGAAGAACAAGGTCAGCACCGTAACAAGCTTGCCGATCAGCTGAATCAGCTGCTGGCCGATATTGCCGAGTGTGGCGACACGAAATCCCGCCGCCACATAGGCGGCGAGTTGATGGTCCCAGCGGCGCACAAATTGCGGTTCGACCGCCTGCGCCTTCAGCGTTTCCATGCCGGATATGGATTCCACCAGAAACGCCTGGTTGTCGGCGCCGCGTGAAAACTTCGCATTCAGCCGTGCGCGAAACAGCGGATTCAGTAATCCGGAGACGATCGCATACAGCGGTAAAGACAGCACCACGATCAGCGTCAGCAGCAGGCTGTAAAGCGCCATCACCGCCAGAAATACGACCGAAAACATCAAATCAATGACCGCCGTCAGGGCTTGGCCGGTCAGGAAGTTGCGGATGTTTTCGAGCTCACGCACGCGCGCGACGGTGTCGCCGACGCGGCGCGCTGTGAAATAGCCGAGCGGCAGATTGACCAGATGCCGGAACAGCCGTGCGCCAAGCTCCACATCCATTCGCGTGGTCGTGTGCGCGAAAATATAGTTACGCAATCCGGTCAGAACGGTTTCGAAGATCGCACTGGCGAGAAGCGCGACACAGATCACATTGAGCGTACTAAAAGCCCGGTTGGTCAGTACCTTGTCCATCACCACCTGGAACATCAGCGGCGATACCAGCCCGAAGATTTGCAGCAGGAGCGACACTGCCAGTACTTCCAGCAGTAGCCGGCGATACTTGACCATCGCCGGAATGAACCACGAGAAGTCAAAGCGCGCGAGATCGCCGGCCAGTGAAGCGCGCGACGCGAAAAGCACCACGCGCCCGGTGCTGCGTTCGGCGAGGCGCTCAAGCGAGACGATTTGCGGCGGGGTCCCGTTGCCTTCCTGAATCAGCGCCTTGTCATTCGAGAGACGGGCAAGGATGAAGTGCTTGCCTTCCTTGTCGAGGATCAGCGCCGGCAGCGGGGTATGTGCAAGGCGCTCGACATTGAATGGTATGACCCGGGCTTTCAGCCCCAAACGCTTGGCGGCGATCAGCAGATCACCGTCTCCTAACTGGCGATCCGCAAGCCCCGCATGATGACGGATCTGCGCGGCGTCGGCGGCAATACCGTGCAAGCGCGCGATCAGCACCAGCGCAACCAGTCCCGCGTCTTCGGCGGCGCCCGCGACGGGCAGGTCCCCCATGTACGACTCCCTAAGCCCTTATTAAGAACACGAAACGGATGATCCCGGATTGGTACATCTCAACGATCCGCGGCGCCGCGATTCTAGCTGGCACGTGCGGAAACGAACACTCTATTTATTTCGCTCTCGCGCGAGCGCATCATTCTGCGGTTACGCCCGATCCCCACCCATTGGAAAAGAAAGTCTATGCCGCGCAGGGTTGCGGCCGCGCTTGTCGCGTGCCTGGTTACCACGAAGGTCTTTGCAGCGCAAGACGAGCCCGGACCTTTGTTGGAAGGTATACCGAAGTCACCAGCGTCGCCGCTGATGGATGTTTCCCAGAACGGTGAGCCGTGTGCGTTTGGAGCGGTGGGGACTCCATTGATACTATTTGAAGCGGTGACGCGTAGCCTATGCCGCGATCCGAAGACACGCGAGGCCTGGGCCGGGATCCGGGTGCGGGCGACGCAGGTCATGGCCGGCAAGGAAAACTATTTTCCGACCATCTCCGGAAGCTGGCAGGATATTCGGCAGACTAATAACACCCATGTGCGCGATGTTCCGGTGTTGAGCACCGACAGTCGTTCGGTCACGCAAAACACCAGCCTGTCGCTGAGCTGGGTGCTATACGACTTCGGACGGCGTGGCGCGCAACTCGAAAATGCCCGTGATCTGCTGGCGGCGGCTCAAGCCAACCTCGATGTGAATCTGCAGCAGGCTTTCGTACAGGCCGCCAAGGATTATTACGACGCCCAGGCTGCCCAGGCCAGCCGCAATGCCACGGCCCGGATCGAGCAAAGTGCCGCGGAAAGTGAAGGTGCGGCCCGTGCCCGGGTCAGCAAGGGTGTCGCCGCCATCAGCGATCAACTGCAGGCTCGCACCGCCCACGCCCAGGCTATCGTCAATCGCGTCAAAGCCGACGGGGATTTTCGAACCAAGCTGGGTGCGTTGGCCATCGACATGGGATTGGATCCCGATCGTGCGCTGGAGCTGCCAATGGCTAGCGATCAGATCCTGGCTGACAGCGAGTTTTCGCAATCCTTGCGCGAATTGATCGAGGACGCCAAGCGCGCGCATCCGAGTGTCGTACAAGCCGAGAAAGAACTGGCAGCCGCTGTGGCCAGTGAGAAAGCGGCGCGCCGGCAAGGATTGCCGAGCTTCAGCTTCATCGCAAAATCCACTCGCTCCAACCAGCCGATCAGTCCAAGTTTGGGCCAGCCGCCGCTGTCAGCAACGCAAGGGACTTCGTATTTCGGACTTCAGGTCGACGTGCCGCTGTCGGACGCGCTCTTGCATCGTGCGCCGACCGAACAAGCCCGTGCCCAGGTTGAACTGCAGCGCGAGACGCTCAATGAGGCCGAGCAGCAGGTCGCGCAAACAGTCTGGAACAGCTATCAGATATTACAGACCAATACTGACAATCTCAGTAACTCAGAAATTCTGCTGAGCAGCGCTGAGGAATCCTTCGACGCGTCGCAGAAGCGCTACAAGGGTGGCGCCGGCAATATTCTGGAATTGCTCAACGCACAGAGTGCGCTTGCCAGCGCGCAGCAGCAGCGCATCCAGGCTCTGTCGGACTGGCGCGTGGCGCGGCTTCAGCTCGCTGCGAGTCTCGGCAAATTGGGGGCGTGGTCGATTGAGCCGGCTAACGGCAGTCCTGGAGTTGAATGAACCTGCCCGCAAGCGGATATTGGCTCACGGCGATATGTTTGTATCTGGATTTCTTGTTACCGATCGCTCGGCCGTGGCCGTCGGACTAATGGCTGACTTACGCTGTCTGCCCATCCGCACGACATCAATCTGTTTTGTGAGAACAGCCCACGCGTGACGTTTACCGATGTCTCGTGTGGGGCGTATGCTTCGAGTAGGGAGCGCATAACGCTCCATTGGGTGTGCCCGGGAGAACAGTGCGCGAAATAAGCACAATGGGCCGGCTGTTTGTGCCGCAGTATCGATACTTCATTCTCCCGGCCGCCGAAATATGCATGACCAACGCCCTATGCAATCTTCGGTACTAGTGGTCGCTGCAATTCTTCTAGCCCCGATTGTGTGGGGTTACGTAATGTATCGTATTGGAAGATCTGCCGAGGAATCCCTTCGCGGTTGGAAATTCATTCCGCCGCCACCTCTTCCCGAACAAATGGAAATCTATTATTCAAAAACTCATGCGATTTGGATGGTGGCGCGATTTGTAGTACTGCTTATCGCAGTGATTATAGTTGGCACACTTGTCGTATTAAACGCATTAAATATGAACCGAAGCGCCCCTTGGATAATCACCATACGAACCTTGCTCCCGCTCATACCTTGCGTTTTGTTACTCGCACCAGGATTTGTGGAATACGCTATAGCCCTTTCCAGGCTGGATGTTCCCGCGCTGCAAGTTGATCGCAATTTTCTGATGTATAAGAACAAAGCGATTCCATGGAGATGCATAAGATCGATTAATTTAACTGGTAGCCGTGGTTTGTTTCACTTAATGATTTGGTATACGGATCGAAATGCGTCGTTTTTTAAAACAAGATTGATCCGCATCCGCTATGACTGTCTGAGCGGCCACGACATTTTCGGTACGCTGAAACGATATCTAAGCGAGCGTAGGTTAGGGTGAGCTGACATATTGTGAGGTGCCCTCTATTTTTCGTCTTTCAACGAGGCCGCTACCGGGACTTTTTCACCAAAATCAGACCGACCCTCAGTATCGCGCCAGCAAGGCACCCTCCGGCAGCGCGCGCGATTCTACCGAAAACATGCCTTCAGCTTAACGTGACGGGCGCACCGCGCGTCCGGATCGACGCGCCGCCGATAACCGCGGCAATCACGACGAAGATGGCGCCGACGACGAAGGCGAGGTGATAGCCGGCGATGAGCGTGCCGGTGGCCTGCGTGCGTGCCGCCGCGACGCTCGCAAGCACCGCAAGTCCGAGTGAACCGCCTAGCATAAACGCCGTGTTGACGATGCCGGAGGCGAGCCCGGAATCTTTCTGCGAAACGTCGCTCATCGCCGCGAGCAGCACCGGGTTGAACGCGATGCCGGCGCCGAAGCCGAGCAGGATCATGCCGGGCAATACGTCGAGCATAAAAGTGCCGCTGACCGGCGCGCGCGCGAACAGCGCCAGGCCCGCCGCTGCCAGCAGCAGGCCGACCGCGGCCGGTGCGCGTAGGCCAAAGCGTGCCACGATCTTCGCCGACCAGCTCACCGAGAACGCGGCCATCACCAGATCCGCCGGAATGAACGCGAGCCCCACCTTCAGCGCGTCGTAGCCGAGCACGAGCTGAAGATAAAGCGCCGAGATGAAGAACCACGCGAACATGCCCGCCGCCCACAGCACGCCAACGATGTTGGCGACGACCACATTGCGCAGCCGGAACATCGCCAGCGGCATCAGCGGATGGCTTACGCGCGCCTCGATAATCAGAAACGTGGCGAGCAGGATTGCCGCGGCGGCGAGCAGCGCGAGCGTCTGCACCGAAGTCCAGCCCGCCTCGTTGCCGTTGACCACGGCGTAGACGGCGAGCATCAGCGACGCCGTCACCGTCAGCGCGCCCGCGACGTCGAGCTGCGTTTCTCTCGCGTCAGTGTGATCCGGCGTAATCAGGCGCAGGCAGGCCACGTACACCGCAGTGCCGATCGGGATATTGACCAGAAAAATCCAATGCCAGTTGAGCGCGGTGGTCAGCACGCCGCCGAGCAACGCGCCGAGCGCGCCGCCGCCGGAGCAGACGAAGCCGTAGATTGCCATCGCCTTGGCGCGGTCCGCGTCCGCAGTGAACAAATCCATGATCAGCGACAGCGCCACCGCGGTGACCACCGCGCCGCCGACGCCTTGCACGGCACGCGCGACGATCAGCGCAGTCTGTGTCGTCGACAACCCGCAGGCGAACGACGACGCCGTGAACGAGGCGAGTCCGATCAGGAACAGCCGGCGATGCCCATACAGATCGCCGAGCCGCCCGCCGAGCAGCAGAAAGCCGCCGAAGGTCAGCATGTAGGCGTTGACCACCCACACCAGCGAGGTCTGCGTGAAGCGCAGATCCCGGCGGATCGAGGGCAGGGCGACGTTCACGATCGTCGTGTCGAGCACGATCATGAGCACGCCCATGCACAGCACGTAGAGCGCCAGCCAGCGCCGGCGTTCGTCAAGCGGGGGAGTCATCGCGGAATCTCCTGGTGCGTCATCGTAACGTCTATCGAATAACTCCCCGATAAGGCCCAGTGGCTATGCCCGTCAGGGGCGAGACGCATCGCGGCTTGATCGCATCGCGACGACGACACGGTCCGCCCGAAGGGCGGAAGGCTCTAATCAACTATAGAATGCGTCGCAAAATATTTCGGGGATATTTCCGCCGCCCTTTGCCCGTAATTACCGATCGGTGCTCCATGTTCCAGCTTACGTGCAACTGTGCCGCCGTCGGCGGCGCTCACGTCCTAAGGGGATGTTTTGTCCCGACCATTTGCGACATTCGCTTGTCAATTGACTGAACCCTGTCAGAATATGTCGGATGAGCGAGCTGACCGACCCTTGGCACTTCCCGCGCCCGGATCTGGCGCAGGCCTACCTGCAGGGTTTTGACCTCGGCTTGACCTCCGCCCGAGGTCTTTTTGCCCGTCGCCGAATGGGCAAAAGCGAGTTTTTGAAGCACGACTTGCTACCCGCCGCACTACACGCGGGTTACTTGGCGGCCTATACCAACCTCTGGGATGCCACCGATCACCCCGGCCAAGCACTCGCCACCGCCATTGTAATGGCCACACGGCCCAAGGGATTGAGCAAATTCTGGGCAGACCTGAACACTCCGATTCGGAACCTCAAAGGCGGCGGCAAGTTGCCTATGGGCATCGAAGGTTCCATCGAGATGGATCTGGCTGAACAGGAGAAGGTGGCGGTGCCAGCCATTCAAGCCGCCCTACAGGCAGCTGATAAGGCCAAGAAACGCCTGCTGCTGGTCGTTGACGAAGCGCAGGTGCTCGCCGTTCCTGAACACAAGGCAGTGGCGCACTCGCTCCGTGCGGGTCTGGACATTCGCAAGCCTGGCATAAAAGTGCTGTTTGCGGGATCGTCCGAAGCGGCCCTGCGGGAGATGTTCTCGCGCGCGTCAGCGCCGTTCTATAACTGGGCTCCGCTGGAGCCCTTCCCGTTGCTGGGGCGCGAATTTGTCGAGGCAATGGTCAAGCAGCTGGCCACTCTGGCCAGACATCCCTTGAAGCTGGACGTCGCGTTGAATGCGTTTATCTCATTGAAGGAAACACCGGAGTTCTTTCGCTGGTACATCGAACGCTACTTGATGTACCAAGACCAGGGGCCCGAGCACGCACTGCAGTATACCTTGGCGCGGATCAGCGACGATTCGGGCTACGCCAAAATATGGAAGCAGTTAAGCCGTTCCGACCGGGCCATACTGCTATTGGCGGCCCGCGGTGTGCACGACCTTTACGGAGCTCAGGCGCTCAAGCAGCTTCAGGATCTGCTCGGCGCTCGTGACGTGACCGCCAGCGTACCCAGGACATCGATTCGAAGGCTAACGGGCCCTAAGCTCCAACTGATGGCCCGTATCGACCACGGAGCCTACCGATTCGAAGATCCCGAATTCCACACCTGGGTCGCCGCTCGGCGCACCATTGATTGAGTTGATCGAATGGCTGGTGGGGGGAGCGGAGCCAGGACACTACTGGCTCTCCAATCTGGCCGACACCATCCATCAGGGCTGCTGCTTAACTCTGCTTTGAATCTGTGGAAAGAAATCGACTCTGACCGGTTGCCTATGGCAAGCTGCCAAAGAAGGTCCGAATGTCGTAGTGATCAGCCCAAAGCCGACGGTCGCGAAAGTCAGCTTTGCGGCGGGCTGCCGAGCTTGTTCCGATCGGGTGCCATTTGCGAAAAAATGAATCAGGCGTAAATTCTCTGCTCTGTGGGATATCATGAATCCAGACCATGGGAGATCGTATTGGACCGGTGTGAGAATGTTTTTCAATGTGGCTCAATAATCATTGCGCTTTATGCAGGCACCTGTAATTAAATGTCCGAAGTGCGGGTTAATCAGCACACTAACTGCTCTTCGGTGTGACTGCGGATACGATTTCCAAAGTCGAGAAACGAAAAAGTCATATTTATCCGAAGGTCAACAGGCCACATTGAAGTCGAAGAACTCGATTGCATTAGGTTTGTGCTTAGTACTAGACTCACTTGCGATCATCGGAAGCGTGCCTTCGTGCGCCATGATCTTTATTACTGCGGCATCAAAAGTAAATGCCTCCAAGGATTCGGCCATTACTGGAATCACCCAACATTTATTATGGGCGACCCCAGTAGCCGCCTTAATAGGTGGCATTTTCGGCATCATGGGAGTCCAAATCAGAAATACAGTCATGGCGGTCGGTCTTACCATATTCGCTTACAGCGGATTTGTTGCGTGGCTTGTCTGTGTAGTACTTGGCGGTGCCTAATACCCCTTCCGCCAGAACGATCTCCAGTAGGAAACTGTTCTGGATGGATACCAATAGTCCTGTAGGTAATGCCCGTAAACAGGTAGTTCAATTTCTTTAGCGTTAATGAAACGACAATTACTTACACTTGCGATTTCGTGCTTGCTATTTGCGCCAGTGCGGGCTTTAGCTATTGCAGCGACGGAGGAGGAAATTCTTTGTCATTCATCAGCAGTTGTCGTTGCCGAAGTGTTGGGAGTCAAAAGTCGCGATTGCCGAAGAGACGTAAAGGAGGGCGAATACTGTAGCCCTAACAATCTGGTCGAGCTATCGGTGCAAATAAAGCGGGTCCTTGGTATCAGAACATTTCCCGTGTATCAAGTTGAGACTATTTCTCTGGCTGTGAGTATGCGCAACGGCCTCCTCTTTGGAAAACCCCTCCAAGACGGCAACGGATACTTGGCAGTCATTCCGCCTACTAACAGCGCATTATCCGACGACCAACTAGAGAAATATTTTCTCGGAAAAAGCTTCATTTTTGCTTATTCGGTTGATGCGCGCGGGGCTTCCCCCTATTGGGCGTCAGCCTATCGCTTGACATCTGAGAACTGGGTCATCAACCAGATCGAAAAGGACCCGACTTGTCCGAAACCATCCCACGACACTGCTGCGCCCTGAAACGTGCAATAGAGTTGTCGCATTGGAGCCGTCTCGTTCAGTTCTTATTCAAGCAGCGCCGAGCAGGAACGTCCAGGGACATAGGCAGCAGTTCAACTAACGAACGTCCGCTGACCGGCAAGGATTTTCAGGCAGCCAGTGTCCGGTGTTGGCACACACCGACGACCAGCGGTTCCAGCCCTAACCGATCATTCACGAATGGCCGGTGTCGGGCGTACGGACGGCCAAGCGAAGGCTCAGACGGTTTGGACCCACTGCCCTCGATCTCCCGACGATGCCGGGCACGCCTGAAGGATGTACATAGTTCCGTTGAATACGTCCTCCGGGGCCCCAAGGTTTGTCCATGACACCAGCGGACTTGAGAACGGCAAACTCCGAGACGATTTCTAGCCGACCTGCGCAGTTCCCGCGCGCCATAAGCCGCCATTTCAAAGGCATGACACTGTGACTGGCTATTCCATTCTCGACCTCGTGCGGGTGACCCAGGAAACCGATGCGCGCGGGGCGATCGACAACGCCCGCAATCTGGCCCAGCAGGCCGAACAGTGGGGCTATACGCGCTTCTGGGTTGCGGAACATCACAACACGGTGGGTATCGCGAGCGCGGCCACCGCGATCGTCCTCAGTCATATCGCCGCAGGCACCAGCCGTATCCGCGTAGGCGCAGGCGGGATCATGCTGCCCAACCATGCCCCGCTGATCATTGCCGAGCAATTCGGTACGCTCGCCCAGTTGCATCCGGGGCGCATCGATCTCGGCCTTGGCCGCGCGCCCGGCACCGATCAGCGGACGATTCGTGCGCTGCGCCGCCCGGTGGCGGGAGTCGATTCCTTCCCTCAAGACATCATCGAACTTCAGAGCTATTTCAGCGACGCCGCCGCAAGTCATTTGATTCAGGCGGTCCCGGCGGGCGGCACCCAGGTGCCGTTGTGGATCCTGGGATCGAGCACCTACGGTGCTCAGCTCGCTGCCGAATTAGGCCTGCCCTATGCTTTCGCGTCACACTTTGCGCCCGGCATGCTGCTCACCGCACTGCAGATCTACCGGAGCCGCTTCAAACCTTCGGCGCAGCTCTTGAGGCCGTACGCGATGATCGGCATCAACATCGTTGCCGCCGAGAACCGGGCGGAGGCGCGAAGGCTCGCGACCACGCAGCAAATGTCCTTTGCCGATCTAATTCGCGGCTCCCGCGGGCTCAGCAAACCACCCATTGATGACATCGACAGCTATTGGTCCCCCCAGGAACGCACGCAAGCAAGCGGAATGCTTGTGCGATCAATCGTCGGCGATGCCAACGATGTACGCACCGGCATCAAGGCACTGCTGCGAGAGACCGGCGCAGACGAGCTCATGGTCGTTTCTGATGTCTATCATCATGACCAGCGCTTGAGGTCATTCGAGATCATTGCGTCAGCCATGCGCGAATTGAATGAAGCTTCAGACGGGCAGGGCTGAACAGCTCCTTTCTGCAGTTCACGAATGTCCGGTATCCGGAAGCCAATTGAGGATGGACAAG
>CAZOOK010000014.1:0-134539 GCA_964581385.1 uncultured Salinisphaerales bacterium | reverse complement strand
CAGACCGACCAATACTCCAATCAGCACTCAAAATGCTGATTTGTTCAGCGTGTCCCTCCCTAAGGGAAATCCGGCGAGAAATTCCCGGCGCATTTCGAGTCTCGTATGGAATGAGCCTCTTCTACCCGCGTCCATTAGCCCAACCATTCCATTCATGAAACCATTTCCGCTTCAGTAATTGCTGTTCACCGGCAATGGCATTCTTCCCTTTTGTAAGCCGTATCAGATTAGCGTCGACGCCAATCCCAGTTCAAGGATATGGCACAAGTGGTGAAAACACTCCATCGACATCTGGCTTCGGATTTTCTAACGTAGACGGAATTCCAATCCGCAATACGCAGCAACCTAAAATGAGCAAGAACGTTGAACTTGGGGCGGTTGCGAATCGGTGTTCATTGGTGTCGCGCGTCCTGTCAGGCTTAGTGCTTGCGGTGGCGGGCTTCGTTTCGATTCCTGCGGTCGCCGATTCGGGTCAGTTAACGACGATCTACTCCTTTATGGGAGGCATCAGTGGGCCCGACGCCGGAAACCCGGGGTCTGGCGTTATTCTCGGCAAGGACGGGAATTACTACGGCACGACGGTTTATGGCGGCGGCGTGGGGGCTGGCACGGTCTTTAAACTGAGTCCGGTGGAAGTCGAAACCGTACTGCTTTCATTCGACGGCACCCACGGTGCCGCTCCCTCTGGCCTGATTCAGGGCAGCGACGGAAACTTGTACGGAACCACGTACTGGGGCGGGCCGAACAATGGTTACGGTACCGTATACAAAGTCACCCCCCGGGGGGTGCAAACGGTTCTCTACAATTTCACCAACGGTGGGACGGCCGGCACCAATCCGACCGGGGGATTGGTGGAAGGTAGCGACGGCAACTATTACGGAACGACCAGCGGCGGCGGACCGGGCTTGGGTGGAACCCTCTTTAAGATCACCTCGACGGGAACGCTCACCGTGATGCATGCGTTTGGCAGCGGCGATGGATCTGCACCGGGCCAGCTGATCATTGGCAAAGACGGTAATTTTTACGGCACAACCACCGGTGGATTTTTCGGTAACGGTACGGTGTTCCGGATGACCCCGGACGGTACTTTCAATGTACTGTACTCATTCAAAGGCAGTCCGGATGGTGCAAGTCCGGCCGGCCCGCTGCTGCAGGCCAGCGACGGCAACTTCTATGGCATCACCGCGGGCGGCGGTACGGGCAACTGCGCTCCGACTCTCACGACTAACTGTGGAACCGTTTTCAAGCTCACTCCTACCGGACAGGAAACGGTGCTTCATTCCTTCGCCGGATCGCCAGACGACGGCATGGCAAGCTGCATACTTTGCACGTTCTCTTCGGAAGGGCTGACCGAAGGGCCGAACGGCAACATTTATGGTGTGACGATGGCTGGCGGGTCGTATACGGGGGGTAATTGTGGCTCGGGCTGCGGTACGCTGTTCGTGATTACGCCGGACGGAACGGAAACGGTCCTGCAATCCATTGTCGGTGTCTGGGACGGCTCGGGTGATGGATGGGCGCCGACCGGCGCTCTGCTTCAGACCAGCCCCGGGGTTTTTGTGGGCACGATGTTCTACGGCGTGAGCGGGTGGGGCAGTGTCTATCAATTCACCGCTCCCCAGGCGGTCACTCCTCCCACCGTTTCGATTTCGGCGGCGCCGTCGTCGATCGCGCTCGGCCAAAGCACAACCCTGACATGGTCTTCAACCGATGCCAACGCCTGCACCGCAAGCGGTGCCTGGAGCGGCGACGAAGCCACCAGCGGCAGCGCCACAGCAACACCGCCGGCGACCGGTGGCAGCACTTATGTGCTGACTTGCTCTGGCCCAGGCGGTACCGCCAGCACTTCAACCAGCGTCACGGTCAAAATGCCCGCGCCGACTGTCACGATCGAAGCGCTGCCGAAGCACGTCGCCCCGGGCCAGACGGTGCAGCTGTACTGGCGTTCGGAAGATGCTGTGACGTGCAGGGCGGAAGGTGCTTGGTATGGTCCTGAGCCGCTTGCAGGCGTGGCAACCGTAACCCCTCCGGTCAGTGGACTTAATCGATATTCGCTCAAATGTCGCGGTACCGGCGGAGTCACCACCGCATTAACGGTCGTAAACGTCGGCTAGACACCGTACTGCTGGCAACCGAACGGCATTGCGCCGTATGTGAAAGTCGTGACCCGCGCGGGATGCGATGAGCACGCGAATCGCATCCATCGTTTAACCGCTCTCTTGAACGGCGCGATTCGGTCGGCTCTTCACACCCTACGACAAACCGGACTTCAGCTTTCGTCGCGACGGCTATCGATTCGTGAAATGTCCGCTTTCGGACATTGCGATTTGGCTCGTCAACGGCCGCTCCTGGCACATTGCGCCAACGCGTCTTGAACAGCGACTGTCTGCTTACATCGAATGGTTCGCTGATCACCGCGCTGCCGCTCGTCGATCAAAACAACAGCCTTCGACTGCCCATCAGAAATGCCATTCGGTGATCAACATAAGGAGAACGCGCAACCAACAACCGTACCTTGCGCTACCAGTGCGTCTCGCGCTCCGCCGTCGCCGTGATTTTGTGGATTGTCAGGTCGGCGCCGTTGTATTCCTCTTCGGCGTCGAGTCGTATGCCGACGGTTTTCTTCAGCACGCCATAGACGATCAATCCGCCGACGAAGGCGATAGTGATGCCCAGCAGGGTGCCGACGAGTTGAGCACCGAAGCTCACGCCGCCCAATCCGCCAAACGCCGTGGAGCCGAAGATTCCGGCGGCGATCCCGCCCCACGCTCCACATAAGCCGTGCAGGGGCCATACGCCGAGCACATCGTCGATCTTCCAGCGGTTCTGCGTCAGAGTGAACAGGGAGACGAACAGCGCTCCGGCCACGGCGCCGGTGAACAGCGCGCCGACGGGATGCATGAGATCGGAACCCGCGCAGATCGCGACGAGTCCCGCCAGCGGTCCGTTGTGAACGAAGCCCGGATCGTTCTTGCCGACGACCAGCGCAACCAATGTGCCGCCAACCATCGCCATCAGTGAATTCATCGCGACAAGACCTGAAATCTTGTCGAGGTTCTGGGCGCTCATCACGTTGAATCCGAACCAGCCTACAACCAGAATCCACGCGCCCAGCGCTAGAAACGGAATACTGGACGGCGGATGCGCCGAGATGCCTCCATCCTTGGAGTAGCGTCCGTGCCGCGCGCCGAGCATGAGCACGGCCGCGAGCCCGATCCAGCCGCCGACCGCATGCACCACGACGGAGCCGGCGAAGTCGTGAAAATTCTGCCCGAAGGTTGCTTTCAGCCACTCCTGCACACCGAAAGCATTGTTCCAGGCGATGCTTTCAAAGAACGGATAGACGAAACCCACCAGCAGGAACGTCGCTGCCAGCTGTGGTCCGAATCTGGCACGTTCGGCAATGCCGCCGGAAACAATCGCCGGGACGGCGGCGGCGAAGGTGAGCAGAAAGAAAAAACGGGTCAGTGCGAAACCGCTCTTCTGCGACAGCTGCTCCGCGCTCGCGAAAAAATGCACGCCATAGGCGATGCCGTAACCAATAAAGAAGTACGCCAGCGTGGACACCGCGAAGTCGGTAAGAATTTTGACCAGCGCGTTGACTTGGTTTTTCTTGCGCACCGTACCGAGTTCAAGAAAAGCGAAGCCGGCATGCATCGCAAGAATCAAGATGGCGCCGAGCAGGATGAAAAGGACATCGGCGGAAGTTTTCAGCTGTTCCATTTTGGGGCTCTATAGATTTTTATGGGGCACGGGCGGAGCCACTTCCGCCAGCCCCGCATTCTATATCGATCAACAGCTTAGATCCCACCCCATCTCGAATTGCCCATCGACAGTGCACTCATGGTTTTCGTCGCACCGAATTGGAGTACGCATTGCGCACTCGCTCAGGGAGCTGCGCTACGCACCGTGAACGGCTGACCTTAGATGCCCATGAAGAAAACCACCAGCTTCACCGGCTCGTTGCCGACGTTGCGGCCATCGTGTTTCAGCTTTACCGACTCGACGATCGCGTCACCGGGACCATAGCGGTGCTTGCGACCGTCCTCGGTTTCGACTTCGAGGGTCCCGCTCAATACGTAAGCGACGCCGGGCACTGTGTGCAGATGCCAGCCGGTGTCCTGACCTGGTGGGATTTCCACCCGCAGGGCGGTTACCTGCGGCGCACCGGAGGACGGATAGACGATCGGCTGACCCGCCGAAGTCCGGGTCGTAGTCAGCAGGGTGCTGACGCTGACTTCTTTTCTGTAGTCGGATCGAGGCTCATTCGCCTGTGCGACAGTACCGCCGGCCAGCAGACTTGCGCAAAACAGGCTCACAACCCACGAGGAATGGCGCATGTTTAATTAATGATCAGGGTCCGATAGACGTTCTCAAGCGCCGATGCATGCGGATACCACGACTCTCCGCGCGGGTTCCCGGCACCGTTCACCTTTCCTGCGGGTTACCGGCCGCAGATGCGAACCGGCTATTTGACGACGCGCAATTTCGGGCGGCCGCTGCCGCCTGGCTTTGGCGCATCCGACGATGGACCATCACCGCCGCCTTCCGTCGACTTCGACGCAGCGTCTTCCGCGGCCGGTATCGCCTCGGCTTCGCCAAACAGAACGCCTTCACCGTTCTCGCGCGCATAGACTGCCAGAACCGAACCGGTCGGAACCCAGATGTCCTGGGCAACGCCGCCAAACCGCGCGGTGAAGTAAATCGGATCGCGATGCAGATCCAGGCCCCGCACAGCCATCGGGCTGATGTCAAAAGCGATCCTTCCCTCGCGCACGTGCGCCGACGGCACTACCACGCCCGGATAGTCCACAGTGACGACCAGATAAGGTGTCAGATTGTTATCGATAGCCCAGTCGTAGATCGCTCGGATCAGATAGGGACGACGCGACGGAATACTCATTTGTCACCGAAACACTTGCGAAACGCCGGACGTGCAAACAGACGCTGCGCATACTGTGCCAACGCCGGCCGCGCGGAAAGCGCTGTGCGCGGCAGGCGACGCAAAAGAACGGCCCAGGCGCAATCCACAAGATTGTAATCGAAGCCGAGAAACCAGCCACGCGCGCCAAAATGCCGCGCCGCGGAGTCCAGCGTCTCGGCGAGCGCTTTCTGCAAGGCCTGTGTGGCCGCGCGTACCTCAGCCGGTGTTCCATCCGCAATCGCGAGCGGAAAGAAAACATTTTCAATCTGACGCAGTGCCATGCGCAGACGCGCGCGCTGGGCCGGAGCCGGGGGCGTCAGCTTCGGATGTGGATAGCGCTCGTCGATGTATTCCGCGATGATCCATGCGCCAACCAGCACGCCTTCGCGATCGGCCAGTGTCGGCAGCGATTGCGAGGGGTTCAGGATCGCGAGATCTTCGTCGAGCCGTCCTGGGGCCACCAACGTGACTCGCGCGGCATCGACTTCCTTTTCGGCAAGGACCAGCCGGACCCAGTCGGATTCAACGGAATTCGCTGCTACATAAAGCGTCAAGCCCGCGTTGGCGGCGGGCTTGACGGGGCGATCGCTATCGCGACTACGCCTTGCGGCCATCTGACCTCTCTTGGAATTTCATCCAGAACGACTTAATGAACGTCGCGCCAGAATTCCTTTTTCAGCATATAGGTCAAGGCCCACAGCACCAGCAGATAGACCATGACGCGGACACCGGTGGCGACACGCTTGGTGGCGATCGGTTCGGCGGCATAAACCATAAAGTTGGTGAGATCGCTGACGAAGGCTTTGTAGTCTTCGGGTGAAAGCGTTCCAGCCTGAACGACTTCGAACTTCGCCGCACCTTCTTTCCGCTCCTCACCGGCCTTTTCTTCGGCCTTCACCTGCCAGCCTTGAAGGCCGCCGAGCACATGCGGCATGGCAACATTCGGGAGCAGGGTGTTATTGACGCCCATCGGACGCTTGCCATCGAGATAGAAGCTGAGCAGGTAGGTGTAAACCCAATCCGCGCCGCGCGCTTTGGTTTCGAGCGACAGGTCGGGCGGCTGCTGGCCGAACCACTCCTTCGCCGTACCCGGCAATGACGACACGATGGTGTCGCCCGGCTTGTCCGACGTGAACATCAGGTTCTTCTTCATAACATCGTCGGGAATACCAAGGTCTTCCGCGACGCGGCTATAGCGCAGGTATTTCAGCGAGTGACAGCCCGAACAGTAGTTCATGAAGTCGCGGGCACCGCGTTGCACGGCCGGCAGGTTGCCAACGTCCGTGCGAAACTGCAGCAGTGCCGGACCTTCTTGAGCCCACAACGACGGCGCCGTGAACAACAGGCCGGTCAAAGCGAGCGCAACGCTCCTGAAGTTAGTGCGCCGCATAGGTCACCCGTTCCGGTTCCGGCTTGGTCGATTCCATCTTGCTGTAGAAGGGCATGGCCAGGAAAAAGAAGTAGTAATAGGCAGTGCCGATACGCGCGATCAAGGTGCGCGTCGGATCCGGCTTATGCATGCCGAGATAGTTCAATATGATGAAGTCGATCGCGAACAGAACAACGAGCACCTTGAAGATCGGCCCCTTGTAACGAATCGACTTGACCGGGCTGCGGTCGAGCCAGGGCAGGAAGAACATCACGAGAACGGCACCGAACATGACGATGACGCCCCAGATCTGCGTTCCAAAATACGAAGGAATCGCACGCAGCATCGCGTAGAACACGCCGAAATACCACGCCGGCGTGATCTCGTCCGGAGTCACCTGCGGATTGGCGATCTGGAAGTTGGGTCCTTCGAGGACGATGCCGCCGCCCTCTGGCGCGAAGAAGATGATGCCGCAGAAAACGATCAGGAACATCGAAACGCCGACCAGATCCTTGACCGTGTAGTACGGGTGGAACGGAATTCCGTCGAGCGGGATGCCGGTCTTCGGATCCTTCTTCTTTTTGATCTCGACGCCGTCCGGATTGTTCGAGCCGACTTCATGCAGCGCGAGCAGATGCGCGACGACGAGACCGACCAGCACCAGCGGCAGCGCGATGACGTGCAACGAGAACAGGCGGTTGATGGTCGCGTCGGCGGGCGTGTAATCGCCCTGGATCCAGACCTGCAGCGCCGGTCCGATCTTCGGGATGGTGCCGAACAGCGAAATGATGACCTGCGCACCCCAGTAGGACATCTGGCCCCACGGCAACACATAACCGCAGAAGGCTTCGGCCATCAGCACCAAAAAGATCAGCGAGCCGAACAGCCAGAGCAGTTCGCGCGGCTTGCGATGAGAGCCATAGATGATGCCGCGAAACATATGCAAATACACAACGATGAAAAACGCCGATGCACCGGTCGCGTGCATGTAGCGGATCAACCAGCCCCACGACACGTCGCGCATGATGTACTGCACCGAATCGAAGGCATCCGCCGCCGCCGGCTTGTACTGCATCGTGAGCAGAATACCGGTCAGCAGCTGGTTAACGAGTACCAGCAGCGCCAGCGAACCAAAGTAATACCAAGCGTTGAAATTCTTCGGTGCGTAATATTCGGAGAGGTGATCCTTCCACATCTTGGTGAGCGGAAAGCGATCATCGATCCAGCCGAGGAAGCCGGTCGTCTTATAGGGATTCGGGACGATGGCCATTTATGCAGCCTCCTGGTCTTCGCCGATGATGATCAGCGCGTCCGACACATAGCGGTGCGGCGGGATCGGCAGATTCAGTGGCGCCGGCTGCGACTTAAAGACGCGTCCGGCGACATCGTAGAGCGAGCCGTGGCAGGGACAGCGATAACCCCCCATCCAATCCGGTGCGACATCCGGCGCCGGGTGGTCGAAACGCTGCGTGGGGGCGCACCCCAGATGCGTGCACTTGCCGGTCATGACCATGTATTCCGGCTTGATTGAGCGCGTCGGAGTCATGCAGTACTTCGGCTGATCACTGGATTCCGACTTCGGATCAGCAAGTTCGCCCGCAACCTTGTCAAGGCTGCCCAGCATGTCCGGTGAACGACGCAGCACCCAGACGTTCTGGCCGCGCCAAACGAAAGCGACTTGCTGACCTTCTTCAAGCTTGTCGATTGGTGCCAAGGTTGGCGCACCCAGCGCCAGCGCTTTCGCGCTTGGCTTCAGCGATGCGAGAAACGGCCAGACAACGGCTACGACACCAACCCCGCCGACTGCGCTCGTGGCGGCGGTCAGGAATCGGCGACGGCCACCATCCACGACTTCAGTGCTCATCGTTAATGCGACCTCTGGAATTTTTTGACTGGGGAAACCAGGGGAAACGGCGATCTGCAGCGACAGCGTCCCCCGACAACCCGGCGATTATAACGGCCATAGCCGCCGCTCGTCACGATAGTGCAGCAAAAAAAGTACCGGGTGCGCGCAAACGAGAAGGCCTCGCAGCAGCGGCAACCGCAGCGAGGCCTTCTCGCGCCGAACCGGCGGCGCGGATCAGAACTGGTATTTCAGATAAAAGGACAGGAAATCGCGATCAGCCAGGGGATTGTACGCACCGCCGCCCCAGAACCACGTGTATCCCAGGGTGAACGCCGTCGCTGACTTGTAGCGTGTCTCCAGCGATGGACTGAATGATTTCGCCCCTGAAACGAAATTTCCCGCTGGCCCTGGCGAAGTGCCCTGCACGTCCTGGCTGTAGAACAGCGTCGGCTGCAAGCTGATGCCTGGCAGCACACTTTCGTACTTGGTAATCATGATGATTCGATAGCCCCAGGACACCGCATCCGGATAGACCACCTGATCCTGCTGATGCGGATTGAAGCGCAGGCCATCGGGGCCTGCGACGCAGTCCGGAGTGGTCGAACATGCCCGCTGGTAGCCCCCAACGAACGTGCCGTTGCTGCTGATGCCGGAACCATCCGCGCCGGCCGTTGCGCCGTAGTTCTCGCCGAAGGCTTCGAGTTGAAGCTTGTCGATTGACGGCAGATTGGGAACCCACTCCAGCCCCCACTCTCCGATGATTTGAATCTGGTCGGCACCGATCACGTTGTCGGTCTTACCGAGCACGCGTGTGGTTCCGAGATTGAATTCAAGCGACTGGAAGCGTTCCCAGCCCTGGATCCAGCAGGGACTGCCGGGGCTGTGGTACATCTGGTCGTACTGCGGCTGCGACAGACCCGAGGTCGAGAACTTTGGACAACCCATGTTCTTGCCAACTTCCCCGCCCCGATAGGGAATGATGAAGTTCGGAAAAGCACGCGCGGCGCCAGGCAGAGCACCTTCAAAAACATTAAATGTATCGGGATAAGCGGCGTTGATACCGCCAGTGGTGGTGTTGCCGCCAAAGTCACTGCTCGTATAGGGCCCAACACCGCCGCCAGGAAGATATCCCCAGTTTTGATTGAGCAAGCCCGCGCCGGGTTGAGTCGCATCCTTGGTCCCGGCACATGCAGTGCTCTTGTCGCTACAGTTCGTTAGCGTCGCACCATTGGCGGCCAATGCGAGATCAACAATCGAAACCTGCATCGGGAGATTGGGGCGATACGCGACTTCGCCCTGTAGCGCATAGTCACCGAAGGTCGTGTTGAAGCTAAGGCCGAGAAGATCGATGTCTTGCGGATAGCTAAACTGGATTGCCACAGAATCTAGGGAAGCAACGCTATCAACTCCCGGATCGGAGGTTCCCCCGTTGGTATAACCGGGAAGCAACCCTGTTACAAAGGGAACTTTTTTGCAATCACCTATGAGCGAAAAAATATCCGTCGCATCGGTGCCGTTCGCATTGCCTTTCGCGCGCGCGCAACTCGGATTAGCCGCATAAAAGCTGGCATACGGAAAGCGCGAGTGGTAGTGCTGGTAGTATGCGGCCATGTCGGTGCCGTTATTCAGCCAGTCCGCGTAATAATCCAGCTTGATGCCATATTGCCCTTCCGTTCTCGGCTCGACATCCGGCACACGAAGCACCGTTCCGGTGGTCGGCGCCAACAGGGACAGCGGATTGAATTGCAGATGTCCCAGTTGGGCGGGATCATCTACGGAGTTGGCGAAGCTCAGATTCGCGGTTCCGATCGCGTTGTTCGATCCGAGATCGTTATACGAAAAGTAAGTCCCGGGCGCCGGAATTTCCGAAGGCTTCCATTCGAGCTGGTAGTAGCCCTCCACCGTCGTATTGTCGATCGGTTGAAAACTCAGGGACACCATATTAACTGGCGTGAAATCTTCTTCAACCTGATTGCCGACACGAAAGAAATTATTCGTGTTGATGGGGTTCGCCGCGTTCAGACTGTTGAGCACCAGCGTAGTGCTTTCACCCCAGTTGACGACTTGGCGCCCCAGCTTGAACGACATCTCGCGATCTCCCCACAGCGGCAGCTTCCCGAAGAAATAACTATCGAGATACTGAATCGCATCGCCGGCTTCCCGTAGTATTTCGCCGTCGGTTCGCTTGCTATGTACAACGCCGCCAGGACCGTAAACACGTCCGTTCTGGCCAGGGTAGGAAGGATAAGCTTGCACTCCACCGTTCCCTAAATTTCCCAATAGCGGCTGCTTTACCTGATCGGCCGTATACCCCACATTCAGGTAATTTTCCGGAGTGATTTCGTTGGGGTGATAGTCGGTGAAGCTGTTGTTCACGAAATCGTGGAAATACAACACGCGCGCAAAAAAGCCGTAGTCCTTGTAGTTGACCTTCAGGTCTTCCGTCAGCTTCAGCACACCCTGGAAGACATCGCCGTTGTTGTAGTTCAGATCGCCATCGTCATGATTCATCGTTGCTGCGCCGGGCGCCGCGGCGAGCTTCTGTGCGGGATAAATCTGAGTCTTGAAAGAACCCTGGCAGGACTGAAATAAAGTGGTCCCGCTGGTCCCAGGAATATCGCCGATTCCGCACAGATTCGGATTCAAGTTCTGCTTGCCGATCAGATTCGGACTCTGCGATTCCATGCGAACACCCGCGCCGGCAGTAATGGTGCTGTTGAGCACGCCCTTCAGCTGGTCATCGAAAAACGGCAACGAATATTCAAGCGCGTGCACCGCCGTGGCGGCCAACGCGAAGAAAAATGCCGATCCAACCAGTATTGCTCGATGCACCGTCCGTTGCGCGCCGTTCCCCGAAACATCCACCATGACGGTCTCCCCTTTTGCATGGCACGCATAGCCCCCTGCGGACTGACGCGGCGGTGTGTTGCTGTGGAACGCCAAAAAGTAACCGAAGATGTTTTTGCCGCGCAAGCGTTTTTTTGCACACGCGACCTAAGTCTTGTTCACAACCGCCTTGGGTGCCGTGACGAAATAATCAAAATCATCGCGATACGGGGGCTACTCTTTTCGATGCAAAAGCTCGGCGTGAAAACACGCACTGCTTCGCGATTCCCCAAGCGGAGCAGGCGGCGGCCGCTGCGACAGACAGAAGGATTCGGCCTCTGCGCAGCGTGGCGCGAACGCGCAGCCGGCCAGCCGTGACACATCGTCCGGCAGCGTGCCCGGAATCGGGATCAGACGTTCTCTGGCGACATCGATGCGCGGCCGCGCGCGCAACAAACCCATCGTGTACGGATGCGCAGGCCGCGTGAGCACGGCGCTGGTGGAACCGCGCTCGACCATACGCCCGGCGTACGTCACGAACAGATTTTCACAGGTATCTGCCACCGCGCCGAGGTCGTGCGTAATCAACAGCAGTGCTGTGCCGAGATCACGACGCAGCTCGCCGATGAGCCGCAGAATTTGCGCCTGCACTGAAACGTCGAGCGCGGTCGTCGGCTCGTCCGCAATCAGCAATCGCGGCCGCGCCAGCAGCGCCATTGCGATCAGCACGCGCTGCCGCATGCCCCCGGAAAACTCGTGCGGATACGCGCGCAGACGCTCGCTCACCGCCGGAATGCGCATCGCGTCCAACATGCGCGCGGACTCGGCGAGCGCCGCCGCGCGCGAAGCGCCGCGATGCTGCTCCAGCACTTCGGCCATCTGCATACCGATCGTTAAATACGGATTCAGCGCAGTCATCGGATCTTGGAATACGAAGCCGATGCGTGAGCCGCGCAGACGATTCAGCTCAGACTCCGGCAAGCCCAGCAACTCGCGCTCTTCGAAGACAATCGAGCCATCGACGCGTGCGTTGTCCGCCAGCAGACCGATGATCGCCAGCGCCGTCTGACTCTTGCCGCTGCCCGATTCGCCAACGATGGCGAGCGACGCGCCGGCCGCCAGTTCGAAGCTGATGCCGTCAACCGCGGTGCGCAATCCGCGCGCCGTGTCGAACGCGATCTTCAAGTCAGTGACGCGTAGCAGGTTCGTCGTCGGACTCATCGCCGCACTCCGCGCACATCGAGCGCGTCGCGCAGGCCGTCGCCGATGAAATTCAGGCACAGCAGCGTCACCGCCAGAAAGCCGGCCGGCAGGATCAGCGCCCACGGCGTCGCCTCCATCGCCTGCGCGCCATTGCTGACCAGCGCGCCCCAGCTCGTATGCGGTTCCTGCACGCCGAGTCCCAGAAAACTCAGGAACGATTCGATCAGGATCGCCTGCGGAATCGTCAGTGTCAGGTAAACGACGATCACGCCGAGCAGATTCGGCACGATATGCGCGAACACGATGTGCAGCGGACCGCTGCCAGAGACGATCGCCGCCTCGACAAACTCGCGCCGCTTCAGCGACAGCGTCTGCCCGCGCACGATGCGCGCCATGTCGAGCCAGTTGATCGCGCCGATGGCGGCGAAGATCAGCACGATGTGACGACCGAACAACACCGTCAGCAGGATCGCGAAAAACAGGAACGGCATCGCGTACAGGATATCGACGATGCGCATCATCACGGCATCGATCAGTCCGCCGAAGTAACCCGCGATCGCACCCCAGGCGACGCCGATAAACAGCGAAACGGACGACGCGGCCAGCCCGACCAGCAGCGACAGGCGCCCCCCATCGCAGATGCGAACGAACAGGTCGCGACCAAGATCGTCGGTGCCGAACCAGTGCGCCGCCGCCAGACCCGGCGCCGCGCCCCAAACGCCGGCGAAATCGATTTCATCGACCGCATAAGGACTCAGCAGCGGACCGGCGATGACCAGCAGCACGATACTCGCAAGGACCAGCGCAGCCGCGAGCAGCGTGCGGTCCCTGCGCGGGTGGGAACGCACGTCACGCATAGCGCACGCGCGGATCGAGTGCCCCGTACAACAGATCGACGACCAGATTGAACATTAGCGTGAGCACGCCATAGAACAGCACGACACCAAGCACCAGCGTGTAATCGCGATTGAGCGCCGCCAGCACGAAGTAGCGGCCGATGCCCGGCAGTCCGAAGATCTGCTCGACGACCACGGAGCCGGTGACCACGCCCGCCGCCGCCGGCCCGAGGTAGGACAGCACCGGCATCAGCGCCGCCGGCATCGCGTGACGCAGGACGATATGTCGCATCGGCAAGCCTTTCGCGCGCGCGGTGCGAATGAAGTTGGCGTCGAGTGCTTCGCTCATCGAGGCACGCATCAGTCGCGCGATGTATGCGATCTGCGGCAGCGCCAGCGTGACGACGGGCAGAATCGCGTCGCCGAAGCCATGCGCACTCCAGCCACCGGCCGGCAGCCAGCCGAGTGCGACGGCGAAGACCAGAATCAGCAGCGGCGCGACGACGTAGCTCGGCACTGAAATCCCCGCCAGCGCGGCAACCATCAGCAGGCGATCAAGCGGACCGTTGCGGCGCAGCGCGGCGCCCACGCCGGCCGCGCCACCGAACATGATCGCCAACAGCATCGCGCTCGCGCCGAGCTTCAGCGACACCGGCGCGCCGGCAGCGATCAGCTCGGAAACGCGATAGTCCGGATACTGGAACGAAGGTCCGAGATCGCCATGCGCGACACCGCCGAGATAACGCAGATACTGGCGCCACAACGGTTCGTCGAGATGGTAAGCACGCTGCAAAGCTGTCTCGATCTCGGGCGGCAGCGCGCGCTCGCGATCGAACGGCCCGCCCGGCGCCGAGCGCATCAGAAAGAACGCAAGCGTAATCAGCACCAGCAGTGTCGCCACCGCGCCAAACAGGCGCTTGGCCGCGTAGCTCAGCATCGCGAACGCCTCATCGGCGCAGGCGCTCCTCGACCGAGGTGAGAATGCCGCGCAGGATGCTGGCCTCGTTCGCGTCCGGCGCCGCGCGGCTGAACAACCGGCGCAGACGCCGCATCAACAAGCGCGGATTGCTCGGATCGAGAAAACGTGTCGCTACCAGCACGCGCTCCAGGTGCGAGTAGAAGCGTTCCATCTCGGCGCTGTCGACCGGCAGATGCGGCTCGCCCGGCGGAATCGCGCCGCCGGCTGCGGCGCAGAGCTCATAAGTCAGAATTTGCACAGCCGCCGCCAGATTCAGCGATGAGTACTCGCCGCCAGTCGGGATAACGACGATTTCCTGCGCCAGCTCGAGTTCCTGATTGGTCAGTCCCGTGCGTTCGCGGCCGAATAGCAGCGCGACGCGTCCACCGAGCGCGCCGGCTGCCATGCGCCCGGCCCAGACGCGGGGCGTCATCACCGGCACCGAGATGCTGCGCGGCCGTGCGCTCGTCGCCACCACATGCGCGCAATCGGCGACGGCCTCGGCGAGCGTGGCGTAAACCTGCGCGCGATCGAGCAGATCGTCTGCGTTGGACGCCATGGCCGTCGCCTCGTGATGCGGAAACGCGCGCGGCGCCACCAGCGCCAGCTCGGCGAGCCCCATATTTTTCATCGCGCGCGCCGCGGCACCGATGTTGCCCGGATGCTGTGTACCGACCAGCACAATGCGCACTTGCGTCGAGGAATTTGCAGTTTCCACAGTTTCCAGTGGCGGCTTTCCGGAGAAGTGATTGCCGGATTATCGCAGGACTGGCAGGCCTCCGATCCAGCGCTGACTGGAAACTAGCGCCTGGAAGCCGGAAACTATGCAGATGCATCCCCTCGTCAACATCGCAATATCCGCCGCACGCGCGGCGGGCAACCTGATCATGCGCAATCTTGAACGCGTCGATCAGCTCCAGGTAACGCGCAAGAGCACGCGCAACGATTTCGTCAGCGAAGTCGATCGCAACGCCGAAGCCACCATCATCGATATCGTGCGCAAAGCCTATCCGCAGCACGCCGTGCTCGGCGAGGAAGGCGGACAGAGCGGCGACAACGAAGTGCTGTGGATCATCGATCCGCTCGACGGCACCACCAACTTCCTGCACCAGCTACCGCACTTTGCGGTCTCGATCGGCATCCAGGTACGCGGCAAGCTCGAGCACGGCGTGATCTACGCACCGTGCACGCAGGACCTCTACGTCGCCTCGCGCGGCTCCGGCGCGCAGATCAACAACCGTCGGATGCGCGTCAGCGGCGCGCGCGAACTCGACTCCGCGCTGATCGGCACCGGCGTACCGATCCGGGCGGAGAATCTCGACGTTTATCTGCCGATGCTGCGCGCAGTCGTCGAACACACCGCCGGCGTGCGCCGCGCCGGCTCGGCAGCACTGGACCTCGCCTACGTCGCTGCCGGCCGGCTCGATGGATTCTGGGAACTCGGACTGAAGCCTTGGGACATCGCAGCCGGGCTCGTGCTCGTGCAGGAAGCGGGCGGCATGCTCAGCGAAATCTACGGCGGCGACGATATTCTGAAGACCGGGAACGTGCTGGCGGCGACGCCGAAGTTGCATCCGCTGCTGGCGCAGATGCTGAGCGAGGCGTCAGGAACCGTGTCATAGGGAGTGGTGCGACGACGGCAGACCCAATCCGTCAGAAACTCCAGCTTAGAATTGTCACCTTCAGGGAGAAGCGTACGCCCCTTGGAAAATGTCTCCGAATGGCCTACATTAGAGGCCATATGGCCTACTTCGGAGGCAGATGATGCTCGCCATTTTTGGCAATGAAACCGCCGGGCGAGTGCTGCTGTATCTGCAAAATTACGGCGAGGGCTACGCCCGTGCTATCGGCCAGACTTATGCGTTGCCGCACAGTGTGGTGCAAAAACAGCTCTTGCGCCTTGAAAGAGAGGGCGTGCTGGTGAGCCAGCTCAAGGGGCGTACCCGGGTATTCACCTGGAATCCGCGCTATGCACTGCGTCCCGAGCTCTCCGCACTGCTGGAAAAAGCCCTAAAGCTAGTTCCCCCGGTGGACCGCGAACGCTGGTTCATGAAGCGCACTCGCCCGCGGCGCACCGGCAAGGCACTGTGAGGATTAGCGCGTGAGCATTGGTCCCGATACATCGCTAGAAGACCTGGCTGCGATGGTATCGGATGCATTGGCCACTGCCGGAATCGCGGCCGTGTTGTGCGGCGGAGCGGTGGTGTCGATCTACTCCCACAACGCCTACCAGTCCTACGACCTGGATTTCGTGACGTCCGAGGGCATGCGCGGGATCGAAATGGTAATGACGAATCTCGGCTTCACTCGCGGCAAAGGGCGTCACTTCACACATCCGGAAACTCGGTACAGCGTAGAGTTTCCCGCTGGGCCGGTGATGATCGGCGATGCGCCAGTATCGGAAGTTGCGCAACATCAAACCGAAGCCGGCATCGTGCGCCTACTGACGCCAACTGACGCGGTCAAAGATCGTCTCGCCGCGTTCCTGCACTGGAATGACCGGCAGGGGGTAGAACAGGCCATACAGATCATTCGACGCCAAACCGTGAATTTCGATAGCGTCGACCGCTGGGCACGAGCCGAACCCGGCCACGCATCCGAGCGATATGCGCAGGTGTGCAAGACGCTGCGCGAAGCCGCATCGGCTCCGGCGCGACCAAAACTCCACCGATGAGCCGCCGAACCGCGATCACCAACGCGAACGAGGTTGATTGCCGGCTTCATGCGTCATTGCTAACGACATTTCATAGGAGAACGGGATGAATGGTGCTGCTTGGATTACGCTGTCCTATCGTGGGCGGAGCGCCGACAGCCACCAGATCGACCTGTACGATACAGCGCAAGCACTCATGGGCTTCCAGCGCTCACTTGCTCTTACAACTCATCTTGTACTAAATGGCGAAATAATTACACAGGCGCCGGCCCTAAAAGGAGCGCAGATACTTACTCTTCCAACTGAAAGCAGTAGCTGGAAGATAACAGCGGTGATTTTGGCTGGCGCTTACACTATCGGGACAGCGCCTAAAGATACCCCGCTCGGGAATATCGTCCGCTCGGTCTACGACTACGTTATTTCTGAAAGCTTGGGATTTCATGTCGACTATGAAAAATCGCTCGGGCAGCTTTATGAAGAGCACGCAGCGAAAAATGTAGCCATTCCAAAAATCGAACAGCACAAGGTTGATGCGCTAATAGAGAAATGTTCAACAGCGATCACTGATATTCATCGGCCAATTGTAAAAACGAGAACTGCCACGGAAGCAACTATTACCGCATTCCGCTTAGGCGCGGAAACAAAGATCGGTGGAACCTTAAACGATGACACCTACGAGTACATCCATGAGGTGTTTACGAACCAGGAACAGGAAGTAATCTCTGGCCGAATATCAAGCTACAACAGTAATACGTTCAAGGGTCGCATATATGTGTCAACAGAAGGACGACCGGTTGCATTTGAGTTAGCCGATACTTCTCGTTCGAATAATTCAGTACAGCTCATTGTGGCCAGTCTGAGCGTCAACGCGATCAAGGACTACAAAAATGAATGGAGTGTTGTCCACTGCCGTGTTTATAGAAATACCAGCCGGAAGGGTCATCTAAAGAGCTACACGATAGTCCATGTTTCTCACGCGGCGCTCAAGCAATAGGTCAACATATCCCAGACGGAGCGTTTGACCGGCCTGCTCACCTCTACGCGGGTTTGAACCGCAAGCTATCGCCTTAAACTACCGCCCCATCCCCACGCTTGTCGATGTGCGTACCGTCATCTTTAGGCGGCAGCAGGTCTTCGCGCGAGATGCCGAGCGCGACGGCCAGACCGGTGGAGATGTAGATCGACGAATAAGTCGCAACGACGACGCCGACGATCATCGCGATTGCGAAGCTGTGCACGCTGGGGCCGCCAAGCGTCAAGAGCGCGGTACACACCAGCAGCGTCGTCAAGTGGGTGATGACCGAGCGCAACAGCGTCTGGTTCACTGACAGGTTTACGACTTCGAAGATGGTCGCCTTGCGCAGGGTGATGAGGTTCTCACGCACGCGGTCGAAGATGACGATGGTTTCGTTGTTGGAGTAGCCGATCAGCGCCAGGATGGCGGCCAGCGTGGTCAGGTCGAACTCGACTTGCGTCGCCGATAGGAAGCCGACGACCATCAGCGCGTCATGGACGAGCGCGGCGATCGCGCCGGCGGAGAACTTCCACTCGAAGCGGAACGCGATGTACATCGCGATCATCGCGAACGCGGCCAGCATCGCCAGCGTGCCGTTGACGGTCAGCTCCTCACCGACCTGCGGGCCGACGAAGTCGATGCGCGTCACGCAGGTCTTGCTGGCACGATCGGCGGGCTTGCAGCCCTGCTCGGCACCGAGCGCGGCCATGATTTTCGAGCTGCTTTCAGCGGTGCTCGACCCCTTAGCCGGCGGCAGGCGGATCAGCACGTCGGACGTCGTTCCGAAGTACTGGAGGATGGCGTTGTCGTAGCCAGCCCCTTTCAGCGCACCGCGCACGGTGTCGAGCTGCACGCTCTGCGGATACGCGACTTCGACGATGACGCCGCCGGTGAAGTCGATGCCGAAGTTGAGTCCGTGAAATACGATCAGCAGGATCGAGACGATGCTGAGCACGGACGACAGCACCAATCCCGTCCGGCGCTGGGCCATGAAATCGATTTTCGGGACATTCGAGAAAATGCGCATGATGGATGTCCTTTACCAGATCGGCAGGTCTTTCAACCGCTTGTTGCCGAACACCGCGTGCGCCAGCGAACGCGTGCCGACGATGGCGGTGAATTGTGAGGTGACAATGCCGAACCCCAGCGTGATGGCGAAGCCCTTGACCGGACCCGAGCCGAGGAAGAACAGCACGATGGCGCCGATCAATACGGTGACGTTGGCGTCGGCGATGGTCAGGAACGCGCGGTCGTAGCCGGCAAGGATCGATGCCTGCGGCGAGTTGCCGTTGCGCAGTTCCTCACGGATGCGCTCGTAGATCAAGACGTTGGCATCGACCGCGATACCCATCGTCAGCACGATACCCGCGATACCGGGCATGGTCAGCGTCGCCTGGATCAGCGACAGCTCGGCGATGACGAGCACCAGATTCAGCAACAATGCTGCGACCGCGAACAGGCCGAACACGCGATAGTAGAAAGACATGAACAGCACGACGAGACCAAGGCCCAGCACCGCCGCGGAGAATCCTTTGCGGATGTTGTCGGCGCCGAGGCTGGGGCCGACGGTGCGCTCCTCGATGATTTCGATCGGCGCTGCCAGCGCGCCGGCTTTCAGCAGCAGCGACAGATCGTGCGCCTCCTTGCTGCTCAAGCCGGTGGTCTGGAAGCGCTTGCCGAACGGTTCGCGCACCGATGCCACCGAAATGATTTCCTGGATGTCATGGCGCTCGCGCAGCGCCACGCCTTCGGCGTTGTAGTTGGTGGTGATCTGCACTTCCTTGTAGAGCACCGCCATCGGCTTGGCGACGTTCTTCGAGGTGAACTCGAACATGCGCTTGGCGCCGCCCGCATCGAGCGTAACGGAGACGGCGGGCTGGCCGTTCTCGTCGATCGTAGACGTTGCGTCGACTAGTTCCGGACCGCTGGCGATGATTTCTTTCTTCAGCAGCACCGGATGGTGGCCGTTGCGGGTGTAGAACAGTTCATCACCGAGCGGCGGCACGCCGGTGGAAATCGCCGCGGCGGCGTCGTTGGAATCGTCGACCGCGCGATATTCCAGGGTCGCCGTCGCGCCGAGCAGATCCTTAACGCGCGCGGTGTCCTGCACACCCGGCAGTTCGACCAGAATACGGTCGGCGCCGAGGCGCTGCACCACCGGCTCTGCGACGCCGAGTTGGTTGACGCGGTTGCGCAGCGTGATCAGGTTTTGCTGGACGGCATTATCGACCGAATGCTTGGCTTCGACATCGGATAGCGTGATGCGTAGCGTCGGTGTCGCTGCGCCGGAGACGTCGGTCAGCACCAGTTCGTGATAGTCCTTGGCGATCGCGTCGCGGGCCTGTTGGAGCTTGCCCGCTTCGGTGAATTCGAGCACCACGGCATCGCCGTCGATGCGGCGACCTGAATAATGGATATCGGCCTTGCGCAGTAGCACGGGGATATCGTTGAGATAACGCTGCATGGTGGACTTGCGCACGTCGTCGATATCGACTTCGAGCAGGAAGTGCACGCCGCCGCGCAAATCCAGGCCCAGCGCCATCGGCTTGGCACCCATCGCAGCAAGCCAGCGCGGTGTTTTCGACGCCAGATTCAGGGCGACGATGTAGCCGCTGCCCAGTGTCTGCTTGAGCGCATCGGCGGCCTTCAGCTGCGCCTCTTCGCTCGACAGGCGCACCATCCATTCCTTGTCCTGCGCCGCCGACGCGCGCGGTGTGATCTGCGCAGTGCTGAGGACTCTGGAAACCTGGTCACTGAAATCCGCCGGCAGCGGATCGCCGGACGCCGAGCTGATCTGCACGGCCGGATCTTCGCCAAACAGGTTGGGTAGCGCGTAGAACGCGCCGAGCAGCGTCGCCACGAGCAGCACGACCGTCTTCCAGAGCGGATAGCGATTCATCGCCTTGATCTTCTTGTGTGTTGAGAGGCCGGGTGGATGAACGGGCGCCGATCAGAGGTTCTTCAGGGAGCCCTTGGGCAGCACGCTGGAAACCGCGTTCTTCTGGACTTTGACCTCGACCTTGTCGGCGACTTCCAGTGTCAGGTACGCCTCGCCGATATGCGCGACGCGTCCGGCCAGCCCCCCGTTGATGACGACTTCATCGCCCTTGGCCAGCTTGGTCAGCATGTCGCGCTGCTCCTTGGCACGCTTCTGCTGTGGCCGGATCAGCAGGAAATAAAACACCGGGATCAGCAGCAGCGGCAGCCAGGTCATCAGCAGATTGGCCGGGGAATTGGGAACGCCCGCAGCCTGCTGCGCATAAGCGGAGGAAATGAACCAGTCGAACACGGCGCGTACCACTTGGTATTTTGGAGCGCGCGATTATGCCACACGCTGCCGCAGGGATTTTTCTGCGCCGTTTTGGGCGCCAACCGGTCCCGCCCGGCAAAAACTCCCTGATTATCCCGGCAAAATAACGGTCCCGTTATCATCGAAGGGCTTTGTGAGGTCGGAGACGCATGAACGCGATGAGGGAAGCCCGGCAATCCGGCTCCTGCCGTAGGCCTTCGCGAAACGTGCTCGACCATCAGGAAAATTTTAAAGATCCAGACGGAATTACAACAGGGGATACGATTCATGCGCGAAACCGGTGTGCTGTTCGATGAATCCGCCGTGCCCAATGGCGATCAGCTCGAAACGACCGATGCGGTTTGCAGCCGCCTGGCCGCTGATCGCTATCTGATCGCGGGCCGCGAAATCGGGTTTCCGGTGCGCGTCGGCGCGGCGTCCATGCTGCTCAATACGTTCATAGTCAATGCGGATCATGCGGCCACGATGATCCGTGGCAGCGGTTTCCGGCCGCTGACGCTGTGGCCGGGCAAAGCGCTCCTGCAACTGCTGGCCGTCGATTACCGGCAGAATGACCTCGGCGATTACAACGAAGGCGCCATTATTTTCCCGGTATTGACGCCCGGCCAAAAGATCCTGCCTCTGATTGGCCCAATGATCGGCATGGCACGAGGGAGCATTGGCAACTTTATTTACCGGATGCCGGTGAATCAGCCCTTGACCACCCACGCCGGACGCTACATCTGGGGCTTCCCGAAATGGGTCACAGGGATGGAAATTGAATTCGGCGAACGGGCTGCCTCAGGCTGCTTCAGCGACGACGGACAGCTCGTCTACCGCATCCGGGCCGCCGCTGACGGCAAGGGCGCGATCCGCGATCAGCGGCTGCCGTCGCTAGCGATCCGCAGTGGCAAGGCGTGGAAAACTTATGGCGTCAGCAATGCAGATGGGGTGACGTTTCGGCTCGGCGGTGCGGTTCCGGAGATCGGCGACAGCCATCCGCTGGCGCTGGAATTGCGCGCGCTGGGTCTGCCGAAAAAACCTCTATTCACCGTGTCGGCGCGAAAGATGCAGATGGAGTTCAGCGGGCCGGAAGCGGTGTCCGTCGGTCAGCCGTTCCGCACCTGAAACCGGGTTTTCCCTGATACTATTTTGATCGACCGCGCGCAGCGTCGACGCAGCGCATTTTTCATCGTTCCGGAGCAATTCATGGCCAGTTATGTCGCGCCGTTGCGCGAAATTCAGTTCGTCCTCAACGACGTCCTCGATGTGGGCCGCCTGGCGAGCCTGCCCGGCTATGCCGAGGCCACGCCGGACACTTTGAACGGCCTGATCGAGGAAGCGGCGAAGCTGATCGAAGAGAAAATCGCACCGCTCAACGCCACCGCTGATGCCCAGGGCTGCCGTTGGAACGCCGGCGAAGTCACCGTGCCAGCCGGCATGGCCGAGGCCTACAAGCTGTACTGGCAGTCGGGCTGGGTCAGTCTGTCGGCACCGCAGGAATTCGGCGGACAGGGGCTGCCCTACACGCTGGCCAAGGTGGTCGACGAACTACTGTGTTCCGGCAACGTCGCCTTCGCGCTGTATCCGGGTCTCACCGCCGGCTGCTTCGAAGCAATACTTGCCTGTGGCGATGCCGAGCAGAAGAACACTTATCTGCCGAAACTCGCGACCGGCGAATGGACCGGCACCATGTGCATCACCGAACCGCAGGCCGGTTCCGATCTGGCCGCGGTGAAGACCAAGGCGGTGCCGCAGGCCGACGGCAGCTTCGCCATTGAGGGTGGCAAGATTTTCATCACCTCCGGTGAGCACACGATGGCGGACAACATCATTCACTTCGTGCTCGCGCGCCTGCCGGATGCGCCGCCGGGCATCAAAGGCCTGTCGACATTCGTTGTACCGAAGTACCTAGTCAAGGCCGGCGGCGTGATTGGCGAGCGCAACAAGCTGCGCTGCGTCGGCATCGAACACAAAATGGGCATCCACGGCTCCTGCACCTGCCAGATGCAGTTCGAAGGTGCCAAGGGCTGGATGATCGGCGCACCGAACACCGGCATCCAGAACATGTTCGTGATGATGAATCTGGCCCGCATTCTGGTTGGCATGCAGGGCCTCGGCCAATGCGAACTGGCAACGCAGAATGCGATCCGCTACGCGCAAGAGCGCAAGCAGGGCAAAGCGTTCGACGGCGGCGACACCATCATCCATCACCCCGACGTGCGCCGCATGCTGCTACAGATGAAATCGATCACCGAAGGCGCGCGCGTGCTCGCCTACGAAACGGCGATGTATGTCGATATCGCGCACAGTCATCCGGATCCGGCCGTGCGCCAGGAAGCGAATGACTGGGCCGATCTGAACACACCGCTGGTCAAGGCACTGTGCACGGATTCTGCGTTCGACCTGGGTAGCCTGGCCGTACAGGTCTACGGCGGCCACGGCTTCATCCGTGATCACGGCATCGAGCAGATCGTTCGCGATTCGAAGATTCTCTGTCTCTACGAAGGCACCAATGGCATCCAGGCAATGGATCTGGTGCGCCGCAAACTGATGATGGACGACGGCCGCCTCCCGCGCCGTTTCTTCGCCAAGCTACGCGCCGAAAACTCCACCGATTCGCCGTTCGGCTACATTGCGCTGCCACTGCAACGCGCGGTCGGTGAACTTGAACAGACCACGCAGTGGCTGCAACAAACGTTCAAAACTGCACCGCAAGACGCGGCGTTCGGCTGCTGCGATTACCTGCGCGCATTCGAGCTGACCTACCTCGGCTACAACTGGCTACGCATGGTCAAGGCAGCAGCGAATCATCCCGATGCCGGATTCCGCGCCATGAAATCCGCGACCGCACAGTTCTTCGCGACGCGCATGCTGCCGCAGGTGCATTCGCTGTGTGCGAACGTGCGCGTCTCCGCCGCCGATTTGATGAAGATCAATCCCGCCAGCTTCTGATTTGCCGGCATGCGCACGGAAGAACAGAAAAAGCCACCCTCAACCTTGGAATTCCTAATGACCAGCGTCTACGATTTTGAAGCGAAGTCTATCGATAACCAGACACAGAAGCTCGACGCCTACAAAGGCAAGGTGCTACTGATCGTCAACGTCGCATCCAAGTGCGGCTTCACGCCCCAGTACAAGGGGCTGGAAGAGCTATATCGCAAATATAAGGACAAGGGCCTGGTGATCCTCGGCTTTCCCTGTGACCAATTTGGTCATCAGGAACCGGGCGACGAAAACGAGATCAAGAATTTCTGCTCGCTGAAGTACGAAGTGAGTTTCCCGATGTTCGCCAAGATCGCGGTCAACGGCGACAACGCGCACCCGCTTTACAAGTACATCAAGAAGGAAGAAAAAGGCATTCTCGGTACCGAGTCGATCAAGTGGAACTTCACTAAGTTCCTCGTCAACAAGTCCGGCGAGGTGGTCAAGCGCTACGCGCCGACCGATACTCCGGCAGGTATCGAAAAGGATTTGGCGCCGCTGCTGGGCTGAATCTTCGCTGCAACCCGTCCTGTCTCGTATTCCAGATCCTGGGCCTGTCATCAGTGACAGGCCCAGGACGGGCTTGATCTGACGCCACCGCCATTCATCCGTCCGAACGGAGCCGAATAGCGTATCCGTCTGGCCACGACGACCCGGCGTACGTTATTCATAAGTTCATACCCGAATCGCAATCGCACGGGACCTCCGCGTCACTTTCTACCCTGATAAACCGCTACGGCAACGCATTACCTAAGCATGCCTCAAGTCATCCATTCGTCGGCCGATAAATGGATTGAGAAGCGCCCAGAAATCGATAGGGCGGCTTCCGCTTATGGGGGGCTTATAATGGTAATTACTCAGAAATTCAAAGAGGTAGCGCTGCTGGAACTTCTGGCGAAGCGATCGCTGAAGGCCAACGATATCGTCTCCATGGATCAGCTCCAAATCGCCTGGAAAAGCACCAGCCTGCGCCGCAGCGATCTCGCCGAAGCAATTTTGCCGCTGCTTGAAAAAGGGCTTCTGACTCGCGTTGTCACAACACCCGGCGGTGGGGTCAGCCTGACTCCGGCAGGACACGTTCTGATTGATTCCGGAAAGCTCTTCGATGGCACTCTGGGCGACTACTTGCGCATGAAGGCGCAAGTGGACCAAGCGAAAAACCGGCGGGAAAAACAGCCCAGCACGCGCAGCCGGCGCCGGGTCGCGGATCACACACCGCCCGCCTGAATCTCTCCGTCAACTCTCGCCGCCCCTTCCGGCCCGGCGAGAAAACCGCTGGCGAAGTGCATGAATGTTCCAGCCGCCAGCGCCTCGCGCATGCGGCGCATCAAACCCAGGTAATACCAAAGATTGTGGATGGTGTTCAGCCGCGCACCGAGAATCTCTTTGCATTTGTCGAGATGATGCAGATACGCGCGTGAATAATTCCGGCAGGTGTAGCAGCTGCATGCCGGATCGAGCGGCGCGCCGTCGCTGCGATGGCGGCCGTTGCGGATTCGGATCACGCCCTCGCTGGTAAACAAGTGCCCATTGCGCGCGTTGCGGGTCGGCATCACGCAGTCGAACAAATCGATCCCACGCAAAACCGCCTGCACCAGATCGTGCGGTGTACCAACACCCATCAGATAGCGCGGCGCACGATCCGGCATGCGGCCGGCAATCGCGTCGAGCACATGTAACCGTTCGTTCTCCGGCTCGCCGACTGACAGGCCGCCGAGCGCATAGCCATCGAAGCCGATTTCCGTCAGCCGCGCCAGCGATTCCTCGCGCAAATGCGCATGCATGCCACCTTGCACGATGCCGAACAGAACACCCTTGTCGTTCTGCGACGCTTGCCCATGCGCCGCCTTGCAGCGTGCTGCCCATCGTGCGGAAAGCCGCATCGATTCGGCCGCTTCATGCTCAGTCGCCGGATACGGCGTGCACTCATCGAACTGCATGATGATGTCGCTGCCGAGCGCGAGTTGTATTTCCACCGAAATTTCCGGGGACAGAAACACGCGGTCGCCATTGATCGGCGATGCGAAGCGCACGCCGTCCTCGCTGAGTTTGCGCAGATCGGCGAGGCTCCATACCTGGAAGCCGCCGGAATCCGTGAGAATCGGCCCTTCCCAATGTGTGAAGCGGTGCAGACCGCCAAGCGCGCGTACAGTCTCGTGACCCGGCCGCAGCCACAAGTGGAAAGTGTTGCCGAGAATAACTTGCGCGCCCGCTTCGCGAAGTTCTTCCGGCGTCATTGCCTTCACCGTGCCGTAAGTTCCGACCGGCATGAATTGCGGCGTATCGATGACACCGCGCGCGAAAGTCAGGCGACCACGCCGCGCCGCGCCTTCCGCGGCAAGCACTTCGAACTGCATCGGAGAAAATCTTTCGGATATGGAGCGCCGAATTATCCAGTATCGGCGCAACCCGCGCTGTGAAATGCACACGGAGACGAAGCCGGATGTGTCGTCCAATACTTTGGTCGCAGAGACCAAAGTATTGGACGACAAACTCTGATCCGCCGTTGACTGTGCACCCGCGTATCCACATGCTGTTCATAGCAGCATACAGACAACAAATAGAGCGCTTGCGCTCCAAGTGCGGGTGGGGAGCAGAGTATGATTTACGCGCGTATCGGGGTCTTGATTGTGGGCATCGGCTTGCTCGCAAGTGGCGGAATGGCGTTATCGCAGCCGTTGCCCGTCAGCGACGTGACGCAAGCAGCGACCGCAACACTCGGTCCCGGCGCGCAGGATAGTACCGATTGCCAGACGCCCTATGGCGACACGCCACGGCCGCTCACCCCACTATCGCCGGACCAGTGGTTCGGGTACCAAAATTCGTGCTGGATTCTCGGCGGTGAAAGGCTGTGGTGGCAGGACCGCAATAAGTTCTGGCGCAACGCCTGTCTGATCACACCACCGAATGCGAGTCCGCAAAAGCCGCTGCCGCTGCTGGTTTGGCTCCACCCCTCCGGAATCCCGATCGATAGCGTGCTTGGAACGAATATCCTTCCACTGCGGAAAAAAGCGGATCTGACCGGCGATCCAGAGCGCCCGGGTTTCATCCTGCTGCTGCCAGAGGGCCGCGATACCGAACACTTTTACGGATTCCCGTTGCTGACCGGATACGGCTGGGACAACTGGTACCGCAATCTGGACCGCAATTCCGACTCACTCAATCTCGATGCCGCGGCCATCGACCAATTTATCCAGGTCGCGGAAGCCAAAGGCAACGTCGACACCCAGCGCGTCTATATGTCCGGCTGGTCGAATGGAGCGTCCTTCGCGCTCCTGTACGCGCTGAACACCCCAGGCATCGCCGCGGCTGCGGTGTATTCCGCGCCAGCGCCGTTCAGTGATTTCAACGATCCCTGCTGGCAAACACCATTCGCGACCCAGGCGACGCCGGTCTACGACCTGCACAGCTCGTGCGACATCGACGGCATCTGCCAGACCGGAACCCAGTTCTTTGCGGAACTCGGAGCCACCTTTCCACAGATTCCGCAGAAGTCGGTGATCGTCAATCGCAAGAATGGCAAGGTAGTCAGCGCCTGCGACGCCTCCTGCGGACCAGGCTCCTCCAATGCCGCTTCCACCGGCACCGCCAATCACTCCGTGTGGCCATTCCGCTATACGCAGGACATGTTCACCTTTCTGCGCGAACATCCACTCGTTCAGTAGGGCCTCAAGAAATGGACGCACCGGCCGATATCCAAAATGCAGGCCTGTCCAATTCACTTTAATGCTTGTCCTTGAGCGTACCAAAACGGTGCGCACGCGATCAGGATTGAATGTGCATCTGCACATCCGCATTCTAGTGATATAGGCAGATCACAAATTAAAAGCTGGGCGTCCACGGTGCGGATGCATACGGGGAGAGATGAGCGTGAGAATTCGTGCTCTTGGTGGTGCTTTCATCGCAGGCGCCGGACTGCTTACCGGTAGCGGTAGCGCTCTTTCGCAGCAGCTCCCGACTTCGGATGTCTTTCAGGCTGCAGAAGCCACCCTCGGGCCGGGCTCGCAGGACAGCATCAACTGCCATGTGCCTTATGGGGATGATCCGGAGCCATTGACACCGCTGTCTCCGGACGGATGGCTGGGATATCTGGATTCATGCATAGTTCTCGGCGGCAAGAAACAGACTTGGCAGGATGCAAACGGCACACCGCGCAATGCCTGCCTGATTACGCCACCGCAGGCCAGCGCACAAACACCACTGCCGCTGGTGGTATGGCTGCATCCGTCGCAGACCCCGATCGACTCAATCCTCTATACCAACATCCTTCCGCAAATGAAGAAGGCCGATCTTACCGGCGATCCCAACCGGCCCGGCTTCGTACTGCTACTGCCGACCGGCCGCAACATCGCGCACCAGTATTTCTTTCCGGACCAGCGCGGCTTTGGCTGGGATCACTGGTATCGCAACCTCGACCGCAACACCAGCGACTTGAACGTGGATGCCGCGACCATCGATCACTTCATCGGGGTCGCCAAGGCACAGGGCAACATCGATCCACAGCGCGTTTATATGTCCGGCTGGTCGAACGGCGGCGCGTTCGCTGTGCTCTACGCGCTCAACACCGCAGGCATTGCGTCAGCGGCAGTGTATTCGGCGCCGGCGCCATTCAGCGACGTCAACGACCCGTGCTGGCAGACTCCGTTCGCCACGCAAGCCACACCGGTTTACGACCTCTATAGTTCGTGCGACATCAGTGGCTTCTGCCAGACCGGAACCCAGTTCATGGCCACCTTGGGCACGACATTTCCACAAATCCCGCAAAGCACGGTCATCGTCAATCGGCTGACCGGCAAAGTAGTCAACGCCTGCAACGCAGCCTGCGGACCCGGCACTACCGGCGGCAATAGGTGGGGCGTGGCCAACCATTTGACTTGGCCCTTCAAATACACAAACGAAATGTTCACCTTCCTGCGCGAGCATCCGCTGGCGCAATAATTTCGCAAATCACGCGCACGGAAATCGCAACGGAAATCGTAGTAGCGCTTATGAAATAGACACGCCGGTCGATAAGCCGCGGTGGAGCAGTTCTTAGCTCTGACCGTTCGGAGGGATTCGGCGTGAAAAATAATCGCTCTCTCAGTGGCTTTCTCATCGCTTGCGCCTGCCTGCTTGCCTGTTGCGACATCTCCTTCGCAGAGCCCCTGGCAATCGCCGACGTTACGCAGGCTGCGCGAGCGTCCACGGGACCCGGTGCGCAAAACAGTCAGAGCTGTGCCGCGCCTTATGGCGATGCACCGGAAGCACAGACACCGCTGGCTGCCGACGCATGGCTGGGATATTTGAATTCCTGCGCGATTCTCGGCGGCGAAAGACAGTACTGGAAAGATCCCGACGGCAACTCGCGCAACGCCTGCCTTATTACACCGCCGCAAGCGAGCCCGCAAAAGCCGCTGCCATTGCTGGTCTGGCTGCATCCATCGCAGATACCTATCGATGGCGTGCTTTACACCAACATCCTCGAACAAATGCGCAAGGCCGACCTCAGCGGCGATCCGCTCCGGCCCGGCTTCGTGCTATTGCTGCCGGAGGGCAGGAACATCGAGCATGTCTATCTGCCCCCCGACAAAAAAGGATTTGGCTGGGATAACTGGTACCGCAATCTGGACCGCCGTTCCGGCGCGCTCAATGTTGATGCCGCTGCCGTCGACCACTTTATCGAGACCGCCAAATCGGAAGGCAACATCGATTCGCAGCGCGTCTATATGTCCGGTTGGTCCAATGGCGCATCGTTCGCGCTGCTCTATGCGCTAAACACACCGGGTATCGCGGCGGCAGCCGTCTATTCCGCTCCGGCGCCGTTCAGCGATATCAACGATTCGTGCTGGCAGACACCGTTCGCGACTCAGGCCACGCCAGTCTACGATCTGCATAATTCCTGCGATATCAGCGGCACATGCCAGACTGGAACCCAGTTCTTCTCGGAACTGGCGTCGACGTTTCCACAAATTACCCAGCGCTCCGTGATCGTCAACCGCAAGACCGGCAAAGTAGTCAACGCCTGCGACGCCTCCTGTGCACCCGGCGCCACCGAAGGCTATACGGCAGGCCTGGCCAACCATGCGACCTGGCCGTTCCGATACACACAGGATATGTTCGCGTTTCTGCGCGATCATCCGCTCACGCGATAACGCTTTCTGAGCAGTGGCGGGCCACAAAGGAGAATTGCAGAATCTCCTTTGGCACGAACACCGGAACGCTTTGCGCACATAGCCGGATTCCGGAATCCACTGGAGGTTGAAATGTTTGGCGCAGATTCAAATCTGGTCGCTGTACCGAAAGAGCTAGCGCCAATCATCACGCGTGACTCCGATCAGGAGTGCGACCCGCGTGATGTCGGCATGACACAGACAGGCGTCGGGAAAATCTGGTCCGCCATCGAATCCTATTACCGTACCGGCCTGCAGCCGGCGATCATGCTCGTGCTGCGAAGACACGGACGCATCGTCATGCGGCGCGCGATCGGCCACGCGCGCGGCAACGGCCCAGGCGAGCGCGGGCAGGAAAAAGTACTGGCCACGCCGGACACGCCGATCTGCCTGTTCTCGGCTTCCAAGGCCGTCACCGCCATGCTGATTCACAAGCTGGCCGAACTAAGGAAACTGCGGCTCGACGACCACGTCACTCACTACATTCCCGAGTACGGCGCGCACGGCAAGGGTGATACCACGCTGCGCCATCTGCTCACGCATCGCGCCGGCATCCCGCAGATCGCAATCCCCGACGTGGACGTTCGCATGCTTTACGACTGGGACGGCATCCTGCAGATGTTGTGCGAAGCACGGCCGGTTTACCGGCGCGACACCCTGCAGGCGTACCACGCGATCAACGGCGGCTTCATCCTCGGCGAGGTCGCGCGTCGTGTCAGCGGCGACAGCCTGCCGCAATTGTTGAAGAAGTGGATCGCGGCACCGCTCGGCGCACACCACCTCACTTACGGACTGAGCAAGGCGCGTCGTGCTGCGACTGCAACCAACTACCACACCGGCCCGCTGACACCGTTTCCTTTTAATGTCATCAGCAAGCGCATTCTCGGCGTCCCATTCGAGCGGGTCGTCGAAATCTCCAACACCGATGCTTTTCTATCGTCGATCATCCCATCCGGCAACATGTACGCCACTGCCGATGAGATGTGCCGCTTCTTTCAGATGATGCTGAACAGCGGCGAACTCGACGGCCGCCGCCTCTTCAAAGCGGACACCGTCGCCGAAGCGATCCGTCCCTACGACGGCTTCACGATCGATCGATCTTTTTTTCTGCCGTTGCGTTTCAGCGCCGGCATGGTCCTCGGCGAATGGCCGTTCGGGCTTTATGGACCCGACTGCCCGGGCGCGTTCGGACACCTCGGCTTTATGACCACCCTGTGCTGGGCGGATCCACGGCGAGACATCTCGGTCGGCTTTCTTACCACCGGAAAATCGCTTACGCCGACAACGCTGCTAGCAATGGCACGCATTCTCACTGCGATCAATTTTAATTGCCCGCTATTACAAAATTACTGAATCTGTCACTTTGGATCTTGGCTTCTGTTAAAAAAGCGCCACGATTGTCAAACTGCTGCCGATATCCCCTAACCCATGCCCCGTGTATTTTTGTTTATTCTTGTTGTTGCAGTGAACAATGCTAACCTTAAAAAAAGTAAAACCGCATCAGTTGCTGCGTTATGAGTGCGAGATCACGAATAACAAGATAGTCGGCACAACAAGTTAAAAGAAGGTACGCAATGGGAAGCACGCGATACCGTTCACATCGGGTGCGTCGGGGAGCAAGGGTTGAAGATCGAAACGGTGGAACCGTGGCTATCGGAAGCGGCGGGCGTTACGGCCGGCGCATTGAGAGGCTTTGCGTCCGAATTTATCTGCAATCTGCTCACCGGTGAGCTGCTTCCTCTGTCGTCGACGGCGCCAGCCGACGCTTTGCCGTGGTGCGTAAGTCGTAGGGCCGGTGTGAACTTAATTCACGGTCATGCGTTACTGAGCTGTCGCCACCAGCGCGTGGCTTTTCTGGGTGAGACCGATCTCGATGGCAAGCGCTCAGCAGCTCACGGTGCCACGACAGGATGGCGTACAAGTTCCAGTGACCGTTTTCGATGCCGGAACGATGCCTTGTGCACCGCTCGCGATCCTTTCACCTGGCGCCGGTGGCACCGAAAAGAATCTGCGGTATCTTGCCAAGGGCCTGCACAAGAATGGTTGGACCGCCATCATCATCGGCCATCTGGAAAGCGGACCGGCAGCGCTGCATCCAAAGATCCTCGCTTCGGGATTTCGCGATGGTTATCTGGAACTGACCACTTCATCCGAAGCCTACGAAAAGCGCTTCGAGGACATCGCAGCGACGCTCCGTTGGGCCAGCCATCTTTGCAAGCCACCCTTCACGGCGCTGCTGGGACATTCGATGGGTGCAGCCACAGTGATGCTGGAAGCCGGGGCGAAAAACCGGCTCGGCCTCACTGGACAGGATCGGTTCGACGCCTACGTTGCAATGTCGCCGCAAGGCCCAGGATCCATTTTCCCGCCGAAAGCCTGGAGCGAAATCCACAAGCCGGTTTTGATTCTGACGGGAACGCGCGACAACGCGCTGGAAGGGGACTGGAAGTCACGCACCATTCCATTCTCGGACATGCCCGCCGGCAACAAAGCGCTCGGGGTCATCGACCGCGCCACGCACATCAATTTCGCAGGCCTTGGCTTCTCGTGGCGCACCCAGAGAATTTCAAAGCGGGTGATATCGGCTTTCCTGGACAATCTGCGCGGAGGCCATTGCGGCTCTCTTCCCAAGTCTGCGGGAATCAATATTCAAACGAAATAACGCCGCATCGATCGATCGGCTTCCCTTTAAAAATGCGCCGCCGGATTGCCACTAATCCGGCCGGACGCCGCGTAGCTGATGCTGGAATTCAGCCAACGCCGAAAAGCCGCTTTCTCCATTGCTCCACAAACTTTTTCAAAAAACCATTTAGGGGATTATGACCGTGGCTGAAAAGCTGACTCGACGAGAATTGCTGCAGCTGGGATTCGCAGGTTCACTCTCTGGAATATTGCCCGGCGTCGCCCTCGCCGGCACCGGCAAACTGTCGGCACCGGGAAAGCAAGCTCTCCAGAACTCACCCCAGGCCATTGTGAAGCCGTCGCCAACCCTGACGCCGTATGTCGACGCTCTGCCGATACCGCCGGTCGTCCCCGCAGGCGGCACCGTCGCCATGGCACCCGCGATGCACAGCTTTCACCGCGATCTCGCGGCGGCTTCGTCCTGGGGCTACGGCGGACTGACACATTTTGGACCGACCATCGAGGCGCAATCCGGCCAGCGGGTCACGACCACGTTCGCAAACAATCTCGGAACGCATATTTTCGCGGCGGAAATCAATCCGAAGACCTATGGCGTATTACCGACTGATGCCACTAGTCCGCGCACCTCCGTACATCTGCACGGCGCACCGAACCAGCCTCTTTACGACGGTCATCCTTGGGCAACATTCCTGCCTGGCACCCAACGTGATTACCAATTCAACCACGACATGGCGGCGACCTCGCTGTTCTATCACGATCATGCGATGGGCATCACCCAACTCAATGTATACGCGGGGCTGGCGGGCTTATATCTGATCCGCGATGCCTGGGACACCGGGCTTGCCTCCAATCCGCTCGGACTTCCTTCAGGTGATTACGAGATTCCACTCATTTTCAAGGAGTGCCTGCTGGAATCTAACGGCGAGCTCCGTGCGTATATGTCGCACCTGTTGCAGGAAGATGTAATGCTGCCCGCGTTTCTCGGCGATGTCATGTCGGTCAACGGCAAGGCATGGCCCAACCTCAATGTATCGCGCGGGCTCTACCGCTTCAGAATGCTCAACGCATCGACCGAAACCAGCTACGGCCTCTATTTCTCCAACAAGATGACCTTCTGGGTGATCGGCAGCGATGGCGGCCTGCTCGACGCGCCCGTGGCCCTCACTCACTTGCCGGTTGGCGCCGGTGAGCGTTATGACCTGCTTGTCGACTTCTCCAGCATGCAGCCCGGCGCCAAGATCCAACTGCTCAATGATCAGCAGATACCCGGCTTAGCCCGCGCATTGGGGATGAGCAAAATTCCCAACTTCATGCAATTCACTGTCGGCCAATCAGCAGGTTTCGTAGGTTCGGTCCCCGCGACGCTCCGCGGCGGTAGGAATCAGCCAGCCAAACTGCCTGCGCTTCCAGCGCCCGACAATGTGCGTACCGTAACAATGTTGCAAATCAGCGTGAAGGAACTCCCCTTCATCGAGATGTCACTGAACAATCTTGATTTCACCGACGATGACATCGAGATGCCGGTGCAAGGCACGGTCGAGGAATGGGACCTAGTCAATACCACGAGTATCCCGCACACGATGCATCTTCACCTCGTCCAGTTCCGCATCATTAATCGTGAAGACATCAATGTAAGAATGTACAAGATGACGAACCCCATACCCGTCGAGGGTATTAGGTACGCGCCGCCCGTAGATCCATTCATTGTCGGACGCAGCTTGAGTGGGCCCGGGGACTGGGAGGTCGGCTTCAAGGATGTGGTGCTGTGCCCGCCCAACTCGGTCACCCGTATCCTGGTGCGCTTTCCCACGGCCGCCCAGCTAGGTTTTGATCCCGATGCGAGTTATGGATTCGCGCCGGACGGTACTCCCATCCAGGGCTATATCTGGCATTGCCACATGCTCGATCACGAAGATCACGAGATGATGCTGCGCTATCGCGTCGTCGCTCCAGGCACCGCTGCGCAGAGCACTTCACCGGCCGTCGTCAGACGCGCTTTTTGTCGGACGCGCTGATGCTTCGCTGACTAGGTCAGCGGCGTATGACGAAGGTATCGTGGGATTCGAGCGCGGCGGCGACCCACTCGACTCCCAGGACATGCGACGCCGGCGGCCCGTTGCTCAGCCACAGTTTGAATTCGCGCAGCGATTCCGCGGTAACCCCGACGACAACGCCCTCCACAGCACCATCGTCGCGGTTACGCACCCAGCCGCGCAGCCCTAAAATCAATGCCTTGCGCCGCGTCGCGGCACGAAAACCGACACCCTGCACGCGCCCGCTGACGATAAAGCGATAAGATTCCATCGTGATTCCTCTCCGGAACATGTGCCGATGGCCCTGCTGCGCATAACGCGCCGACCTCCCACTTCCGCACGGCCTGCGGTCAATGCCGAGCAGCGGATGGCATTCCAGGCCGAACTGCCGGGACCGGCGGCGGGATCGCCACTGCTCCAGATCAGCGTCGAAATCGCCGAGAAAACCGAAGCCGACGGCGCGCGCATGCGTCTGCGCGCCCATCTTCGCACGAGCCTCGGCAATGCTGCGATCACTGCCACTGCAGCCAGCCCACCGCGGGGCAGCATCGCACGCGCACTGGCGCGCGGCATCGGCCGCACCCTCGGCAATGCCTTGCAGCGTCCACTGGCAAGAGCACTCGCAGCACCCTTGCTGGAGCACGAAATCAATACCTGGTTCGAGGTACAGATATCAACTGAGCCACTTGATGGCGGCGCGGCGGCATTACTACCGGCGCCGGAACGCCTCGCGCGGTTGGGGATTGTTCCGCGTACCGATGGCAGCGCTCCGATCATGGAATCCTGGGTCGGCGAAACGGGTGGTGGACAACCCGGCTTTGCGCAGCTGTCGCTGCTGCGGCTCGCGCGCGATCAACTACCGCCACGACTGGCGTCGCTCCTCGGCTCGCGGCCGTTTCAGCTGGCCGCCGCGGTCGTCAACGTCATCGAGCCGAAACGGCCTCCCAAATGAAAAAGGCCCGGAGCAATGCTCCGGGCCTTCGTGCTTCGTCGTCGTGCTGCGACGCGAGGAATCAGCCGCCGTTGTACTGCAGACTGTTGCCGGTCACACGAACCTTCGAGCCGTTACCAAGACCGTTCAGCGAATCGACGGTGATGACGCGCTGCGAACCATCGTCCATGTTCACGGTTACGTTGTAAACCGTCTTGGCTTTGACCTGGCTTTCGACCTCGCGGCCGGCCAAGGCGCCGCCAAGCACACCCAGCACGGTCATCCCGATTTTGCCCTTGCCTTTCCCGAATTGGTTGCCGGCCAAACCACCAGCAGCCGCGCCACCGAGGGTGCCAACCATGCCCGCTTCGCCCGTCTGGCGCGCTGATTGAACTGACGCGATCACACCACAATCCTGACACACCGGTGGTGGCGCGACCTGTTGTTGCTGTTGCACCACAGGCTGCTCCTGCACCGGAGCCGCCGCTTGCACATGATGATGATGCACCGGCTTTACCTCCTCACGCTCAGCCTGCGGCTGAGGCGGAGGTGGCGTCGGAGCAGCGGCCTGTGGCACGGGAGCCGGCGCAGCTGCGACCGGCGGCGGCGCGGCATTTGGGTCCGTCGCACTTGCGTTCTGCGGCGGCTGTGAGGGACCACACGCAGTAAGAACAGTAACAGCCGCAAGCACCATGGATCTTTTCAACATCGGGTTTTCTCCCCTGGGAACGAGTGGGCGCAGATTAGCACTGCAAAATGAATGGAGGCTGTATGGCGGTTCGACCACAAAATCAAGCTGAAAATCGCGTTCGCGTCGGCAAAGTCATGCTGCAGCGCGCAAACCATCCTGCTCGCGCGTATCGAGAAAACGCACGTCCGGCGCACGTTCCATCGCCATCTGCAAATTGACGTTGCTGGACGCCAGATAAACAAGGGCGCCGAAGTGGTCGAGTGCGAGCCGCGGTTCGTTCTTGTCGCGGAAATCCTTCAGCTTTTTTGCGTCGTCGCAGGCGACCCAGCGCGCGGTATGCACCTGCACAGGCTCGAATACCGATTCAACGCTGTATTCGTCGCGCAGGCGGTACTGCACGACGTCGAATTGCAGCACGCCGACGGCGCCAAGAATAATGTCGTTGTTGGTTAATGGACGATAGACCTGCGTCGCTCCTTCTTCGCAGAGCTGATCGAGTCCCTTGTTCAGCTGCTTGGATTTCAGCGGATCCTTCAAAACCACGCGACGGAACAATTCGGGCGCGAAATTCGGAATGCCGGAAAAACGGAAATCCTCACCTTCGGTAAACGAATCGCCGATGGCGATCGTGCCGTGATTGTGCAAGCCAATGATATCGCCTGGATACGCCGCTTCGACCGCCTCGCGATCAGCGGCCATGAACGTCAGCGCATTCGACACGCGCACGATGCCGCCGAGGCGCACGCTGTGCAGGTTCATGCCCTTGCGGTATACACCGGAGCAGACGCGCAGGAAGGCAACGCGATCGCGATGCTTCGGGTCCATGTTCGCCTGGATCTTGAACACGAAGCCCGAGAATTTTTCGTCCGCCGTCGGCACCGCGTGTGCATCGCCGTCGGCGAATACCGCGTCGCGCGGCTGCGGTGGCGGCGCCCAATCGACGAAACCGTTCAGCAACTCGCGCACCCCGAAATTGTTGATCGCCGAGCCGAAAAACACCGGCGTCTGCAGCGCCGCGCGATAAGCATCGAGGTCGAACACGGTGCCGGCCATTTGCACCAGCTCGATTTCATCAAGCAGCGTTTTGTACACCGCCCCGAAGCGCTCTTCGAGACCGGGCGAGTGCAAACCATCGATGATCTCAATCTCCGACACGCGATGCTTGTCGCCGGAATACAGGTAGAACCGATCCTCAATCAGGTGATACACACCCTTGAACTCACGGCCCATGCCGAGCGGCCACGTCACCGGCGTACATTGCAGCTTCAGCACTTTCTCGATTTCGTCGAGCAGATCCAGCGGCGGCCGGCTTTCGCGATCGAGTTTGTTGACGAAGGTGATGATCGGCGTGTCGCGCAACCGGCATACCTCCATCAACTTGATCGTGCGCGGTTCCACACCCTTCGCCGCGTCGATCACCATCAGCGCCGAATCGACTGCCGTCAGGGTGCGATAGGTGTCCTCGGAAAAATCCTCGTGGCCTGGTGTATCGAGCAGATTGACGATGCGTTCGCGATATGGGAACTGCATCACCGATGTCGTGATCGAGATTCCGCGTTGCTGCTCCAGCGCCATCCAGTCCGATGTCGCGTGCCGCGTCGCCTTACGACCTTTCACAGTGCCGGCAAGCTGAATCGCGCCGCCGAACAGCAGCAGTTTCTCGGTAAGCGTGGTCTTGCCCGCGTCCGGATGCGAAATGATCGCAAACGTGCGGCGGCGTGCGGTTTCATCGGCTACGGCGGTCATCTTTGATATACCGGGAATAAGAGGCGGATTTTAGCGGTTTATGAGGGCGGACCGGGAAAACCATGCGGCGGACAGCTGACGGCGGTAGCAGTTGTGCCGTCCACCCGCCTCACTGATTCCATTTTTCCCCGTAAAATTGCAGCCCCGCGCACGCGCGCCTTCCAGCCGACCGACACCCATGTCCGAATCCGACACCAAAGCCCGTAGCGATATCCGCATCGTCATGAAGACCAGCAAGGGCGACATCGCACTGACGATCTTCGCCTCGAAAACACCGGTGACGGCGGCGAGCTTCCTTAATCTCGCAGCGAGCAAGTTCTACGATGGGGTGACTTTTCATCGCGTCATCGCCGGTTTCATGATGCAGGGCGGTGACCCGACCGGCTCCGGTTCGGGCGGCCCCGGCTACAACTTCGAAGACGAATTCCGACCGGATCTGCGCTTCACGCGCGCGGGCTTGCTGGCGATGGCCAACGCCGGTCCGCGCACCAACGGCAGCCAGTTCTTCATCACCTACGGTCCGACGCCGCACCTCAACGACCACCATACGATTTTCGGCGAAGTGACGGCGGGTCTCGACGTCACCACTGAAGTCCGTGGCGGCGACAAAATCACCGGCATCGATATCCTCGATCCGATCGACGACCTGCTCGCGACCCATGCCGGGCGCGTCGAGGAATGGAACAAGAAGATCACGGCGAAGAAGCGCTGAATCTCGCGATCTGACCGGAACCTGGCGCAGCCGGCTGCGCCAGGTTCCGGATGATTTACGCAACCTTGCTGGCAGGCTTGTCGCGCCGCAGAAACGCGACAGGTGGCGCGAATGTCGAACCCGGCCGGCGTTTTTGCGTCATCAGCGTCAGTTCCGATGGCTTGAACACATTGACGTTATGCGTATTTGGCGTGGTGACGATGTACTGCGCCTTGGTCGCCTGCAGGAACGCACCAACCTTGTCGATGTTGAAAATGTCGAGATGCGCGAACGGTTCGTCGATGAACACGAAGCCGCCGCCCTGGTCGTCTTCCATCATCAGACCGATCAGCAGGATCATTGACTTCATCACCTGCTGGCCACCCGAAGCCTCGCCGTCATTGAGGCCAATCATGCCCTTCTGATCGAAGTTGAATTGCACCAGCAGCGACGCCTGCGACAGCGCCATGTCATCGTTGGCGAGCTGCGGTGGTTCGACCTCGACATCGATTCCAGCCAGCGCGCCGAGTTTGCGCAGGTTGTTCCCGTACCGGCGCAGCGTACCGCGCAGCACGTTGATGTACTGGCCGCGCGCGCGCTCCGTGCTCGAGCCGGCCCGCTCCAGATGCAGACGCTGCGCGCCGATGCGATCCGCCAGCAGATTGTGATCGGCGGACAGCTTGTCGCGCACCGCCACGCAGCCCGCATCGGTGACATATCTGCTTTCGCTGCGTCGCCGCTCCTGGCGTTCGATTTCGTGCTCGACTGCTTTGACAGTATCGAAACGCGCGCGTGCTTCCGCAAGTGCCGCCGCGCCGCGCCACGCCAGCGGTTTGCCAACGCGCAGGCGACGCCACTCGAGACTCTGTTCGACGTGCGCGCGGCGGGTGGCGCGCAAGCCTTCGTCGAGCTGATCGAGCTGGCGACGCGCGCCACGCAGACGATCCTCGGCACGACCCTGTTCGACTGCGACCGCCCGCGTCTGCTCGATTGCCGCGTGATAGGCTCGCGCGGCGTCGCTGCGCCGCGTGCCGAGCTGCGCCGCCTCGGCCGCGAGCCGCGCCGCTTCTGCCTCGGCCTGCGCGAATTCCGGCTCGCGCGCGCTCAACTCGCGCGCCGCATCGACGCCCGCAAGCACCGCCTGCGCGGCAGACAATTTTTCGTTGACGTTGCGCAGTGCCTCGCGCAGACCTTCGCGCTCATCGTCGAGCTGCGCGCGCCGTGCGCGCGCCTGTGCCAGCGCACTGCGGCCGAAATAAAAATCCGCGACGCTGATGTCGCGCCCGCCGCGACGCTCACGCTGATAGCCGCGCGGCGTGATCCACGCCTGCCCTTCCGACAGACGCGCACCTTCTTCCGCGTTTTCAACGCGACGGATACCGTCGAGCAGCTTGCTCAGCCACGCGGGTGGATCGGCGGTGAAGCGCACACATTCGAGCAGCGAACCACGCGCAGCCAAAAGCACCGGCTGGCGATCCGGCACGATGTAATGGCGGAAACGCAGCTGTTCGCCGAGCGCCCAGGCGCGCGCACGATCGCGCGGATCTTCCAGCAACACCAGTTGCCGTACGCCGGCGAGCACGGCTTCGACCGCGCCTTGCCAGTGATCGTCGGTGATCTCGACGATGTCGGCGAGCATGCGGTGACGCACGCCGGCGCGTTCGAGCTCCGAGCGGAATGCAATGACTTCCGCAGGCTCCGGACGACGGCCGCTCTCCAACGCGGAAATGCGCAGATCGAGTTCGCGCGCTTCGTCGGCGAGTCGCGATATCTGCTCTTCGAGTCCGTAACGGCGCCGTGCGAGCTTTTCCTGTTCGCGACTGGCGGCATCGATATCCAAACCTTCGGCCTGGCGCGCGACGCGCTCGACCAGGCGCTTGCGCTGTTCGTTCAGCGTCTCCCAGCGACTCATTTCCTTGGCGAAACGGCGCTCCTCGGCATGCAGTCCATCGAGCGCGATTTTCGTTGCGACTTCGTTTTGCTCGCACTCGACGAGTCGCGCCGCGAGTTGCGCACTCGCCGCTTCGGCCTCGGCGGACTGCGCCGCCAGACCCGCACGCTCGTGACGGCGACCGGCCAATTGTGCGCGGCCGCCGCGCAAGCTGTCGGCCAACTCGGCAAGCTGCAGGCGCGGCAGCCACTGCCCGTGCAGATCACCGAGCTCGGCAATCAGACGTTGATAGTCGTTGTACGAATTCACATCGCTCTCGGCCGCCTGCAGCTGCGTATGCAAACGCGCAAGCTGCGAGTTCAGCTCTTCGAGTTCGCGCTCGCAATTGGCCTGCTCCTGGCGCGCGGCGCGGTAGTTGTCGAGCACTTCCTGATCGCCGAACACATCGAACACCAGTTCCAATAACTGGCGTCCGGAATATTCGCAGAGCTTGTCGGTGTGGCCCTGATCAAGTGCGAGCACGCGCTTGATCGCGCGCGTGAGACCAGCGCCATCGAGCTGCGCCTCGTACTGGCGCACCCCGAGCCAGGTAACCAGATTGGCGTCTTCCGCTTCCTCAATTGTCACGTCGCCGCGGCCGATGCCGTAGCTGCGCTCCCAGTCACCACCCTTCTTGCGGATGCGGCAGATCAGCGTCACCACCGGATCGCTGACCGGCCAGAACGCGAGCTGCCCATTGGGACGGCGCGGATTGCTGACCGTCGCGCGCAGCCACGCGTATGGACGATCCGCGCGGCGCACATAGCGTTTGTAGTCGCGTCCCTGCGAGCACGGGATCGCCAGTAGCGTGCGCAGCCCGTCGAGCAGTGTGGTCTTGCCAGAGCCGTTGGGTCCGATGACGGTGACGATCGGCGCATCCAGCGGCAGCGTGAAGCGCTCCCACCAGTCCCAATGGACCACTTCGAGTTTATGAAAGCTGAACATCGGCGTCGGTATTTGTGTCGGTGTCGGTTTGGGTTTCGTCAAACGTAGCGGCGGCGACATCGGCAGGTGCGTCGATAGCGGGCGCGCTGGGCTCATCGTCGATCACGCTTTCCAAATGCGTGCCGAACAGATCGGCGAGCGTGCCGTCGAGCACGCGCCGCGCCATGCGGTTGTAGTCGAGCACGAGATCGAGCAATGGCCCTTCGTAAACGCGGCCGTCGCGGCGCTCAATAAAGCCCAGACGCGACAGCAAACCGAGCGCGATGCCGATGCGCGTCTTGCCGCCGAGCCGTTCGCCGAAATCAGCGACCAGCGTTGCCTCGGCGAGGCTGATGTTCAGCTCGGCCGCGCTCGGCACCGGCTTTTCGATAGCGAACATTTCGTTCTGCCGTTCAACCACGCGGGTGTTGCGGCGCTCGATCTGCCGTTGCCGCTTCGGCAATACCAGCATCGCCCATAGCACCACCAGCAATGCCATCTGATCGCGTTTCAGGTCGAGGTTGTTGCTGAGCCACATATCGGCGCCGCCGAATACCGACTGCTCCAACTCACGACGGATGCGCAGCGCAACATGATCCGCGTACGGATGCTCGACCAGTTCCAGCCCACAGGCGGCGAGCCGCTCGTTGAGACCATTGCGGAACAGTTCGTCGGTCAGCGCGCGCTTGACCAATGTATCGCGCCGCGGCAACCAACGCTGCGCGGACAGGCGCGCGACCAGAATTTGTAATTCAGCTTCCACTCGGAGGCTCCTCAAGAAATCCTTCGCTGATTTCGGCCACGCCGTGGCGGCCAACGGGAATCACCGCGCCGGTCCACGCCAGCTTGCGTTTTAATCGCGCCAGCTCGGCCACCGGACCATCGAGCGACGTCGATTCGCGATCACCAAGCAAAGCCAGAAGGGACATTCGATAGCTGGACAGTTCGTAATCACGCAGCGGTACTGCATCGGCCAGCGGCCAGCCGGCCGGCGCGACACGCAGATCGTTGCGCCAGGTTTCGAGCTGTCCGTAGTCCGGCGGCACGATCTCCGCGCCGGCGGAACGCGGCGCATCGCTCGATGGCGGCAACGGCACGTTCAGGCGCTCGGGGCGCAGCTTGTCCACTAACTCGTATTCCGCAATGTCGAGCGCAATGTCGCCGAGCGCGAACGCGAAATCCGGCACCGGCGACACCGCGCCGTCGAGCAGCGTCGCCAGCTGCGCGGCACTGCGTCCGCGCAACCAAGCGCCGACGTCCGCTGATGACAAACCCGTCGCGCCGAGATGCACCTTCTGGCTTTCGAGCTGGTTCAGCGCGCGCTGGAATGCGCCGCTCATGCGCAATAGTTCACTCTGTACTTGACCGATGCGCTGCGCGAGTCGGTGCGCTTCGCCGGATAGCGATTCGTCGGCAGTGATCGTGCGCAGGATATCCGTGCCCTTGTCGACCCAGCGCCACACCGCGTCCAGTTTGCGTCCGGCTTCGCGAATGCGCGCTTCGGAACCGGACAGAATCGCGCGCTCGAATTCGTCCTTAAGCTCAACCAGACGCGCCAGCAGATGCTGCAATTCGTCCGGCGTCACGGTGCCGAGCGCCCCGCTCGCCGCCAGTTGCGCAGCGAGATAACCGACCTCGTCGCCTTCGTCACCGAAGCGCAGCAGCGCCGCCAGCGCCGCCACCATCATGCGACCCAGCGGACTGACGCTATAACGCAGGTTATCGCCATCCCAAGCCAGCAAACCGTGCACGCGCAGGCGCCCGATCAGATTTTCGAGCTTGGCTTCGTCGAAATACGGAAAACGGGAGCGCAACTCGGCGGCCGTGAAAAACGGTTCGCCGCCGCGTCCGACCACATCACGTAGCACCAGCAGCCGGATCAGCACCGCCGCCTCTGTGCCGGTAAACAACGCGATCAACGCCTGAATTGCCGGACGCGACTGCGTCAGCAAAGTCAGTTCGGAAACATCGCTGGGTTCGACGCCCGGCTTGAACCAGTCCGCCAGGCGTTCTTCGGTGGAATCACTTCTCATCCGGGGATTTTACCGGAGCGGGCGTCTAGCAACCTGTCGAAATCCAGTAAGCATTGATCCGCAAAGAAAAGCGCCGAACCCGCGAACGAGTCCGGCGCCGGAACTGTATTGGAGCGATCGGATCAGATCGCGAACCAGACGAAGACGTAAGTCGTGTTGTTGTCGTGCGCCGAACGTCCGCTCGCGATATCGCCGTAGTTCGCCGCGCCGCCGTTGAATTGCGTGTAGTAGATGTACTGCAAGCCCAGTTTGACGTTGAGGTACGGTGCCCAGACCGAGCCCATCTTGCCGAACGGGATATAGTCAAGTTCGGTGTTGTAGCCCCGCGAATTCGGGCTGCCGTTGGCGCTGCCCTCGAGCGCGTCCGGCGCATACAGCGTGGTGTCGGCGCCGCCGTGAATCAGGAACGGTCCACCGCTGAACGATACGGTTTGCTTGTAAATATAACTGCCGTTGAGGTTCAGGGTGTTGAGCTGATTGGACGCCAACGCAGTATCACCCATCGCGAAACTGGCGGGCAGCTTCTGCAACTCATGGATGTAAGTGAGGTTGAGGTTGAAGCTGTGCGGGCCACCGTTGTTGAACTGATAAGTCGCGTCATAGCCGATATCGGTGTAACGATCCGTGCCGGCACTACCGTCGCCACCGGGCTTGAGCTGCGCAATCAGCCCGAATGTGCCGACCGAAGCATAGTGCGCACCGAATTTGTGCTGCAATGCCGCACGCCAATAAGGTGCATATCCTTTCAGCAGATTCGCGGAATCGGAACCGAGACCGAGCGCGCTCTGCCAGTGCGGAGACAGCATCCGGTAGAGTCCCCCTTCCAGATAAAACATATCGTTGAGCATGCCGTAGGCGGTGAGTCCGAGCACATTCTGCGCGAGGCTGTCGGCGATCAAGGGCGCGGCAGCCGGACCGGGTGCCAACGGCGAACCTTGATACGGATAGCCCCAGGCCGGTGTGGAATTCCACAGATCCTGCACCGTCGGACTGTTGTTCAGCGACACGCCATAAACCAAATTGCCTGAACCGATCGCGACCTTGTCCGCCACGCGAATATCCAGGTTGTCCCAGGCGACGCGCTGGGCAACGCCATCGTAAGTTGCCTGAAAGAACGCTCCCATTTTTCCGTAGACTCGTCCGCCGTAAAACAAGCTGGTTTGATCGACGGCCAGATTGTCATTGGAACTGAAATGCGGGGCGGCACCGCCGTCCACGCCGGAGCGCGTGTTGGTATACGAAGCCAGCACCATGGCGTCAACCGGCAGGCCGGCGGATTCTTTGTTGCCCCAGACATAGCCGTTGAGCTTGAACTGCATGCCGTACGGTGTCAGTCCCGGTCCGAAAGCAAGCGTATGGCAGGTGGCGCATGGCGCACCCGTCTGCGACGCGAAGCTCGGCAACGCGGACGCCGTCAACGGCAGCATCCCGCACAGCAATAACAGTGGACCAATCGCGCGCAGCACCACATTTCGTGTTATCACGACCGTAGCTCTCCTTTGCTCTGTGATTGAAAAGCGTTCTAAAGCGGCGCTCAGCCGCCGACGCCACTCTTGCTCAGCATGTACTGAACCGCTGCCTTGAGATCCGCTTCACTAAGATTCGACTCACCGCCACGAGCAGGCATGTTGCCCTTGCCGCGCGTAGCTGATTCAACGAGTCCGTCGACGGAGCCCGCTGTTTTCAAGCGTCTGGACCACGCGGATGAATCGCCGATCTGCGGAGCACCCATCAGCCCTGCGTCATGGCACACCGAGCACACCTGCGCCACCGTGTGATCACCGGGTTTCGCAGCGTCATCGGCGAATCCGCCCGCCGGAATCACGAACAACAGGATTACAGCCCGGCTTGCGAATTTAGAAATCTGCGATCGCGTCATTTGTTGCTTTTCCTTACCAGCGTCTCTCTGAAGCATGTATCCGCAAAATTATCGAATAGCTCCTACTCGTTTGTTCCGGCTATTAACGATTAGGTTCTGTTTTTTATTCTCCTGCTTCATTGATCTGAATCAACGGCGCACACCGCGGCATTCGGCACAGGTAAGTGCTCTTCAGGCCATTCCGGGTTGTAGCTGGTATTCTCATCCCGCCGACTACACGCCACTTTCCCTCACGAGGGTGGCCAGCTTGTTCCTTGTCTTCGTGTAATACGTTAAAGCTTGCCGGCAGCGATGCCGATTGGTTTATTTATACCGATTCCGGAATTACCGGTCGTTTCAGAGCTTATACCCGCCTGGAAGCCGATGACGTACAGCCAGCCATTGAATCCCACTGAACTGAGAAACCTGTTTGTCGCGGAGGCAACGACGAAATTCGCAGCCAACGTGCCCGATTTCGTATCCCTGCGAAAATTCGTTGCCGATCGCGGTGGCACATTTCTCAACGACCACGGCGCCATCCGCACCGCCGACGCTGGCCTATGCGGATTATTGGCGCGCGCCGCCCGTGTGCTCGGCCTGCGCCGCGAATCGAATTACTGGTTTCCGACGAAAAAGCTGATTTCGTTCGATCTGCAAGTCATCGGCGAGCGCGCCGACCAGTTCAAGATCTTCGTCAGTCAGATTGATCTGACGGCATTTCCGGAGACGGTTGCTGATCTGATCCGGGAAGACTGTCGCGAACAGGCTGCGGCAGTCGATCACGCACCGCTGCTGGAACTCATCGGTCGCGCGGAACGTGAAGGTGGACTCGCCGCTGATGACGCAGAGCGTTTCGTGAGACACCTCGTCGATCGTCTCATGGCGCGGCCCGGGCCTCCGCTTAAACGCGCGACGCTGGACGCGGTGGCAGCGATATCCGGCGAAGCCGCCAGCGCGCTCGCGCTCGGACCAGACCTCAATCACATCACTATCGACGTGCGCGCCGCGGGTTTTTCCGGCATTGAAGAAATGACGGATGCGATGCGCGCGCAGGGTTTCCGCATGCTGCCACAGATTCAGGGCACGTACGATGACGCACTACGCCAGACGGCCACTATGGCGGCGACCATGGCTACGCCCGTGCGTGAAGCCGACGGCTCCGTCGGAACGGCGGCAACGGAAAGACAGTTCGTCGAAATCATCGAACGCAATCAACAGCGGGATACGGATGGCGCGCCGCTATGGACTCAGGACGGCCGCCCGCTGATTTTCCGCGGCTTCATTGCTGCCAACGCCGAAAAGATATTCGACGCCGCTTCGACGAAGCCAACGGTAGCTTCCACTCCGAGTTGAGGAGCCCCGCGCAATAGCGGGCCGGTCAGCGTCAGGCGCGCTGCTTGAGCCGCGGCGTCGGTTCCACCGGCAAGGCAGCAGTACCGGTTTGACTCTGCGGCGTCCGCAGCAGCGCGATCAATTCCTCACGTCGATAGATGGCTAGCTTGCGGTAAATACGCGAGGCGTGATTGGCCACCGTGGAAACAGCAATGCCGTACTGGCGGGCAACTGACTTGAAAGTCTTGCCATTGCCAAGTGCCCGCGCAATTTCCTGCTCGCGCGGCGACAACGCGTCCAGCGCCAGCGGTTTGCGCGCGTGCAGCAGATAAAGTTGACCGATGCGCGACACTCGGCAATGGAAATCGCCACGCCGGAAACTCCGCTCGACGCCGGACAGAATCACCTCGGGCAATGGAAACGGTAGTGCGTCGGTGCGCCGTCCGGCACCGCCGAGAAGCTCGAAGAAACGCTTGCTCGCCGAGAAGATCGTACCGTCGGCATCGACCAGTGCAGCCGAGCCGCGGCTGGACCGACCCATGGAATCAAGCCATTCGTCGCGGCGAATATCGAAACCCAATGCGATGCCTGCCGCCTCCACGAGGTGCAAGCACAGCCGCCGCAGCGATGTGCTTTCGGGCAGTTGGGCGCCTTGCGGAAAACGCAGCAGCAGGGTACTCACCAAGCGCCCGTTCAGATGCTGTACCTGAAACAGCCAGCCGCCGAGTCGGGCATCGGCCTGCGCGACGCACGTCTGGAGCGGGAAATTTGCGACCGCGGCGTGCAATTCCTCGGGGCTCAGGAATACGCGCGGCATCTGGGTCAGTTCGCCCGTGCCACCGCGGACACCGCGCCACCACCACGCGACGGCATCGAGCGCGAACGTGCGCTGCAAGCGGCTCAATGCCTGGGCGCGGAATTCCTCGATATCGCGTTCAGTTGCCAGGCGATATAAATCCGCAACGAGAAGATCGAGTTCATCGATACCCGCTGCTACGCTGCTATTGCTGCTCGGTTGCTGTGTCGACATGGATCAACATTCTCCCCAAGCTTTAATCAGGCACAAGTGCCTCCTCCTGCTCGCGGCCAACGCCGGCCGCACGCCGTTCAAGATCGCTCAATCCTCTCTGCATATAACGTAAAAACCGGTCGATATCCGGCATCGTCTGCCGATGAGCGGTCAAACCGATGTCCAGCTGGTCGCAATAAGCGAACAGCGTGATATTAAACGCAACGCCGTGATAAGCGATGCTTACAGGGTGAAATCCCACAACTTTCGCACCGGCGAAGTAGAGCGGCCGGCGCGGACCGGTTACGTTGGAAATGATGAGGTTGAACGGGGGACTGAAGTAGTCCTGGATGTTTAGTGATTCGTAGAGCCGGGCCGCGTGGTGAAACAACGCCGGTGCCGGGGTGTTCATCCATCTCATCATGAGGTTGGTCGGCAGTTCCTGGCGCATTTGTTTGACACGTCCCATGCGACGGCTGATCGCACGCATCCTTTCCACGGGGTCGATGATATTGGTGCCGAGATTCACACGCACCAAGATCAGACGATTTCCGCCTTCACCATATTCGCTTTTTTTACGAATGGAAACAGGCACTGCGGCGATCAACGGTAGATCCGGCAGGTCCCGATGGTATTTGAGATAGCGCCGCAGAGCCTCCGAGCAGATCGTCACGATGACATCGTTGACGCTAACCCGGAAGGCGTTCTTGACCCTCTTGATGGCTTCCAGCGGCAGTGATCCAAACGAATACACCCGGTCGGCGGTGATCGTGGTATTGAAACGCATACGCGGAGTGATCTCGCGCATGCCGGTGCCGTCAGCGACCGACGTCCTGCTTTCGATCGTCCCGGCCGCGATCTGCGCCTTGCGCGAAAGCAGCGTACGCCGCGTCTCGCGGAGCAGCTGAGACAGCTCGCGGGGCGCCGCAATCAAGCTCTGCACCGTCGCCAGACCAAGGGCAAGCGAAGATGGGATCTGCTCCGGCATCCAACTGCGTGCCGGAGGCGGTGGATCGACGGCGTTCGGGGTCAGGTCGAGAACCTTGGCGAGCAGCTCCGCTCCGGATACGCCGTCGATGCAGGCGTGATGTACCTTGGCAAGGCAGGCGACGTAACCCTTTGCCAACCCTTCAATGTAATGCACCTGCCACAACGGCCGACTGCGATCCAAACGCTTCTCGATCAACCGCGCAACCAGTTCGGCGAGTTCGTGGTCCGATCCCGGTTGGGCAACGACGGTGCGCCGCACGTGACGCATGATCGAAAAATCCGGATCATCGACCCAGTACGGACGGATCAGATTCAGCGGCGGCACCACCAGCCGGCGCCGAAAGGCGGGAATCAAATGCAGGCGTCGCAGAATCGTCTCACGGACCGCTTCGAAGCCAAATGCTGGTGCGCCTCTTGGATCCAGAATCAACAACCCGGCGACATGGGTCGGCGCCGCGTCGGTCTCCATGTTCAGGAAGATGGCATCCAAACCGCTGAGCCTGTGCATTTCCATTCGGTGCGGATATCGAGTCATCAAGCATTTTGACGCGCACGAAAGCGCGATACCAGCAGCCTGTGAGACGTGGAATGATCTGCTACGGCTTCGGGCGATGCTGCCCTGCGTCGGCGCTGGAAGGCCCGATCCAACAAGAGACCAAAGCGCATAACGCGCGCGCCGCGAAGGCGCGACGCGTTCAGTTCAGTCGCTGCATTACTGTCGCGACTTCCGCTTCAATACATTCGAAATTTGGAATCGCCGGCACCTGACTGGCTACTCGCGCGCGCGCCGCGACCAGCTCGGGCCTGTCGCTTCCGCGCAATGGTTCAGGGCGCACGGCGTTGCGATTTAGCGTAACCAGATGCGGATAACCCTCAGTCAGCATCCCGAACATGCCCGATTGGATGCGGTTGCCGGTAGCGTAAACGACCAGCATGCGCGCGCGCCGGTTAGGCTGCAGCGACGCGAGATTGCCGTTGAGTTTTTCGAAGCTGATGATGGGAACGCGGCGTCCGTGCCACATCAACATGCCGGCGAACCAGTCCGGAGCGTTGTCGAACGTTTCCAGCGGCTCGCGCGGCAGCACTTCCGCGACCGCCAGATTCGGCAGCAGCAGGATATCGCCGGAAATGGCAGCCAACGCCGCATAGATCTGATCGGGCCTTTCGATGGTCGCGCTCATTTATTGGACTCCGGCTCGCATCGCCTTCACCTCAGCCAGCAGCTGATCTTCCTGATACGGCTTGATCAGATAGCGGTTGACGCCGAGGCTGCGAGCGCGCTCACGATGCTTTTCGCCGGAGCGCGATGTGATCATGATGATCGGCACATCGCGCAGCCGGGGCGTATTGCGCACGAACGTCGCCACTTCGAAACCGTCGGCGCGCGGCATTTCGATGTCGAGCAGGATGACTGTCGGCAATTCGGTTTGCAGCAACGCCATCGCGTCGAGACCATCCTTGGCGGTGACGACGCGGTAACCGTTGCGTTCAAGCAGACGCTCGGCAACGCGGCGCATGGTCACCGAGTCATCGACGACCATGATCATGTCGCGTATATCGGCCGCAGTCTGCGTCGGCACCACTACGGCTGCGGCAACGGCCGCGGCTTCCGCGAGCAATGCGCGACGGGCGCGCTCGGATACCAACGCTGGCACGTCGAGAATGAATACGACGCGGCCATCCGGCAAGATCGTTGCGCCGGCTACGCCCGGCACCGAGCTGAGCTGCGGACCGACGGCCTTGGATACCACTTCACGATTGCCGATCAGCTGATCGATGACCACGGCGACGCGGCGCTCACCGGCACCGAGACCTTCGCTGACACGCATCAGAATTACGGTGAAGTTGCGCACGTCCGCCGCGAACTGTCGCGAGTGGTCGATGAGGTCGCCGAGATACAGCATCGAATACGACTGTCCGCCATACAGGAATGGCGGTGCATTTTCGGCCAGCAGCGCGTCGGTCTCGGCGCGCGGCACGCGCGCGATACCTTCGATTGTCGGCAGTGGCAGCGCATAGACTTCGGGACCGACGCCGACCAGCAGCGCCTGGCTCACGGCCAGCGTTAACGGCAGACGGATCAGGAAGCGCGTGCCGCGTTCAGGTTCCGAGGCCAGCTCCATCGTGCCGCTAAGCTGCTTCACTTCGGAGGCGACCACGTCCATGCCAATGCCGCGTCCGGCGTCCTGCGTCAGTTCGCGCGCAGTCGAGAAACCGGGCTCGAAAATGAACCGCGCCACGTCGGCGTCAGATAGTGGCGCATCGTGAGGCATCAGGCCGCGTTCGATCGCCTTGGTGCGGATTGCACCGTAATCGAGACCGGCACCGTCGTCGGATACTTCAACGAGCAGCTGGGTACCTTCGCGCTTGAGTTCGACGCGGATCTCGCCGGCTACCGGCTTGCCGCGCTCGGCGCGCACTTCCGGACTCTCGATGCCATGCACCACCGAGTTGCGCAGCAAATGCTCCAGCGGTGCGGTCATGCGTTCCAGCACGTTGCGATCAAGTTCCGCTTCGCCACCCTCGAACACGATGTCGGCGTGCTTGCGATTCTCCGCCGCCGTCTGCCGCACCACGCGCTGCAAACGCGGCGCCTGTCTGGAAAATGGCACCATCAGCGTGCCCATCAGACCTTGCTGGACCTGGGAGCCAATACGGCCCTGCTGCTGCAACAAAGCATCGGCATCGGCAACGACGTCATCCATCGATTCGCGCAACGATGCAAGGTCGCTGATCGATTCCGCCAGCGCGCGAGACAATTCCTGCATGCGCGAGTAGCGATCCATTTCGAGCGGATCGAAATCCTGCGCATAGCGATCGGCACTGGTGGCGGCGGAGGCGGTGAGACCGCGCGCGGCGATCTGCGCGTCAGTCTCGATATCCATTTGTCGCAGCTGTTCGCGGATACGCACGACCGTATGCGACATTTCGTTGATCTGCGCACGCAGCGCTGCGTTCTGCTGCTCCAGACGCGAGCGATAAATGCTGATCTCGCCGGCCTGATTCAACATCGAGTCGAGCGTCTCCACCGGCACGCGCGCCATTTCGCGCCGCGCCAGCCCGCCGCCAAGCTCTTCGTCCGGCTTCCAGAATAACTGCGGATTCCACAGCAGCTCGGACTCGGCTTCGGAAAACGCCGGAATCTCGCGCGGTGCAGCCCTGGTTTCGGCAGGAGTACCCCATGCCTGCTCGGACTGCTCGGCCGGTGCGTACGCGGCTTCTGCTGGCGGCGCGATGCGCTCGTGCGCCGGCGCGGCGGATGCGGACGCGGCGACGGGCTCGCCGCGCATGAGACGATCATGCATCGCCTGCATCTGCTCCACTTCCGAACGCAAGCCCCGGAAAATGTCCGGACTCGGATATTCGCCACGCTCGACAATGGCGTTGACGTGCGTTTCCATGTCATGGGCGGCTTCGCCCATGACATTGATGCCGGCCATGCGTGCTCCGCCTTTCAGCGTATGCAGCGTACGCTGGATGTCTGCGTAGGCGCTGCCATCATCCGTGCTCGCCCATGCGTCGACCGAAGCTTCGAGCACCTCGAGCAATTCCGCGGCTTCCGCCGCGAAAATCGCGACCAGTTCATCCTCGATCGGCACGGCCTGCACAGGCGCCGGCGCAGATTTAGGCTGCGTATCGACATCCGCAGACGGCGCCTCGATCTCGGGTTCTGCGAGCATATCGCTAGCTAGAGGCTCGACGGGAGTCGTGAGATCCAGCTCGGAGATAGCGGGCGGAATGACGTCCAAGCCCTCACCGTATTCAAAACCGGGCTCAGCGATGGTTTCAGTGCTAAACGGTTCAGCCTCGGGAGGCGGGACCGGAGTAACGATCTCCGCCGGCGGCGGCACAGCCGGCTCCTCCGCCAAACCGGCCGGCGCGAATACGTCCGCGAATACGTCTTCGATCGGCGTGTACGGCGAAGATGGGGGCTCGCTCGCCGAAAGTGAGATTTCGGCGAGGGCCATCGCTATCGCTTCCATCTCGCTGGGTGGCAGCGCATCGAGCGAAAGCTCAATCGGCGTTTCAACGGACACGGGCGGCGGAATTTCAACGTTCCACTGCACCTCAGCCGCGCTAAATTCGAGTGTTTCCGGCGCGGATACCGATAACGGCGGCTCCGGTTCTGACATCGCGGCGTCAATAGGGAATGATTCGCTCGCAAACTCCGACGCGATCGGTTCGATGAAGGAAGATTCAACGGGCGTCGGCTCAGGTTGCCCGATCGGCTCGATGATTTGTTCCGGCGGCGGCACGGGCGCGGATAGCGCCGGAGCGTCTGCAGTGATCCGCGCGCTCGCCGCGTCGATGGCCGCAAGCGCAGCTGAGGCGTCGGGCATGATTCCGCGATCAAGTTCACCGATCATTCCGCGCAGGGCGCTCAGCCCGATTTCGAGCACGCGCATGCCCTCGCCAAAACCGGCCTCCTGCCGCAAACTCTTCACCAGTTGCTCGAGCCGCTGACTAACTTCGCCGACTGAGAGCGCACCCGCCATGCGAGCGCTGCCCTTCATGGTGTGCAGCACACGCCGCACGGTATCGGCGGCACCGACGTTGGCCGGCGCCTCACGCCAGCCAGCGAACGCCTGATCGATCTCGCCGAGGAGGTCATTCGCTTCCTCGCGGAATATCTGCAGCAATTCCTCATCCGCGCTGGGTGCCGGCGCCACCGGCAACATCATAATGTCGGAAAGTGTGGCCTCCGGTGAAATCGGCGTTCCCGCACGGTACGAATCGAGGAACTGGTAAAGGCTCTCGACAACTCTGCGCGCGAGATCGAAGTAGGCATCGTCCGGCTCGGTTGGCGGACTCGCGGTCCGCTGCGACAGTGCCAACGCAATGCGCGCCGTAGCGCTATCACCGGTGCGTGCCGCTGAAACCGCGAGCGCGTCGAGTGCGCCGCCGATGTCAGCCGGACGCGCCCCACGCCGAGCAGCCCATTGCGTGACCAGCTTTTCGACACGCTCGACTTCATCGAGCGCTTCAAAAGTGTAGGTTTCGACCGCCGACTGTCGAGTGCCCGCGACACTGCCAATACGCGCCTGCAGGCTGTCAACACGCTGCAACCATGGTGCAATGTCGGTACGCACTGCGTCCGGCGTAGAGAAGGTATCAACCCAGCTGCGTAGAGTGATGACTACATCGGCGAGCAGCGCCAGCGCATCGAGCGGCAGTGGCTGTTCGGCCTGCAGCAGCGCGTTGAGATAGCCTTCGATCGCCCCTGACACTGCCGCGACCGCCGCGGCATCAACGATCGCGGCCGCCCCTCGCAACGTATGGAACGCGCGCACCAATTCGCCGGCTACGGGGAACCGTGCCTGCTGCGGATTCTGTGCCTCGAGCCAGCGCCCGATCGAAGCGAGGCGTTCACGCGTGTCCTCGCGGAACACGGCGAGCATGTCGACATCGACCGCATTGCGCCCAACGGCTTCGACGCGGTGCACCAGCGCAGTCGCCTCTGGCGGCAACGCCGTCGTGGTGCCCTCGCGAAATTCTTCGATGAGGCGCGGCAGTAACGCGACCGCTTCCTGCAAGCCTTCAAGGACCGGCTGGCGAACCGCCAACGCGCCCTCGAGGCACTTGTTGAGCATGCTCTCGACGGACCAACACAACTCGCCGATACCGGTCGCCCCGACCATGCGACCGCTGCCCTTGAGCGTGTGGAACGCACGGCGGATCTCGCGCAGCGACGACATGTCACCCGGGGTGCTCAGGTACTCCGGCAAACGACTCTGCAGATCGCCTAGGACTTCGCCCGCCTCTTCGATGAAGATGTCGCGGATTTCCGGATCGATAGCGGATTCCGTCGATGCCGCCGCAGCCGGCTCGGCCGGAGCCCGCGCAGCGGGGCTCTCGGCGGACTCTGCTGAACCGTCCGCGGTGGCAGCCGCGTCGAGGGCCGCCTGACTTTCGCGGGCTTCCTGGATTTCCTGAGCTTCAAGTTCTGCTTCGACGCGGTCTGGCGCACGTAGTTCCAGACAACCAATGAAGTTCTCGATCCGGTCAAGGATGGCATCGGTCTCTGGTAAATCGTCGCGCAGCGCCTCGAAATAAACTTCCACGCTTGCGATCACATCGGCAAACCGCTCTGCCTCGGCGTGATTGCCCTGGAATGCTTCGATCGCGCCACCGCGGACGTAAGTTTCGATTTGTCCGACCAGACTAGCCGCACGCGCGCGCTCGAGAATCGCCAGACCTGAGCCCACTTCACGCAACAGCGGCGCAACTTCCACCAGGGTGCTCATGTCCCCGGCTTTGATGTAGTTATCGATCGCGCTCTTCAGCAATGCCATGTCCACGAACGATTCACGCAGCAGGGCGCGCACGCTCTCGCGCAAATCCTGGGCGAGCGGAATCTCTTTTTCGATCTCCGCATAGCTACGTTCCGCTTGGCCACCCGCTCCGTGACTGCGGAACAGTGCTTCTTCGAGGCTGTGCTCGACACGCAGGATCACGGTCGCCAGATCGATCCACGCCGCGGATCCTGTATTGGAATCGAGCGTTTCCATCGCCCGTACCTGATTGGTCAGCACCTGCCGCGGCACTTGCAGGCCGAGCATACCGATCGTATTGGCGAGGCGCTGCATGCGCTCGCCGATTGCGGTCATGCTGGTCTGCGCGCGGCCGCCGGTGCGCACCGCAAGATCGATGCTGTCCTTGATCTGGGTAAAGTCGTGCCGGATTTCCTCGAAAACGCGATCCAGAATCGCCGTGTTCGGCCCACGCAGGCGCCCGCGGATTTCTTCAAGCGCAGCAGCCGACGGCAAGTATTCGGCAAGACGCAACTGCCCGGCGAGAACCTGTCCGCGCGGACTCAGGATCGGGCATCTGCCGAGATGGAACAGCAAGGTATATGTGATTCCCGCAAGCTGCGCGACCGCGGCGGCTTCGCCGCTTTCCGCCGCCACTTTCAGTAGCGTACCGACGCGCCCGTAGAGACGCTTGACGTCCAGAGAGTCCAGCATTTCCGTCGGCATCGACTCGGCCAGCGCGGCCGCAGCGGCCCACAACTCGTGCAACGCCGGCGTCACGCTTTCGTCAGCCAGACGCGAAGTGCTTTCCGCGATCTGCTGCACTGCCGCAACCGTGCTCTGACCCTTGAACCATTGCAGGAAGCGAACCTGGAATGCCGAAAGCTCACGTTTCGCGGCTTCCTTGCCAGCGGTCGTATCCTCTGTGGTGGCGGTCACAGCGACCGGAACTGCGCCGGCTGCCGCGAGCGCCTGCATTTGCAAAGCAAACAGATCGGCCTCCGGAATCACCGGTTGGCCGCTCGCGAGCCGCAGTTCATTGATCATCGGCTGCAGCGCCAGAGCGCGATCCTCGCCACCAAGAGCGAGCATGTCGATGTAATCCGAAAGTAGCAGCGTCGCGCCGGACAGCGCGGCGAACGCGTCATCGGACCGCGTCACCCGATCGTCGATGATTCCGCTCAGCAACTGCATCATCTGATCGGTCAGTACCTGCGCGCCGAAGCAGTCGATCATGGCCACCGCGCCGCGCACTAAGTGCAGCTCGTCGCGGGCGTTGCGCAGCGGCTGCTTGTCGCCGGGCGCTTCCAGGTATTGTTCGAGGCCCGTGCGCGCGCGCGCCAGACTCTGTTCGAGTTCAGGCCGCAGCCAGTGCAGGCCGTTGGCTACATGCGGATGCGATGCTCCCATGGATGCGCTCCGCCTCCCGTTCACCCTGCGCTAATGAAAGCCGGCGCGGCCGCGAGCTTGTGCAACGAGACCACCAGCCACAGGCGGCCATCGCGCGCAAATGCGCCAAGCAGATAGGGCGCCAGATTCGGCGCCTCCGATATGAATTCATGCCGCTGATCCGACGGTAAAAACTGTCGGTAACCGACCACTTCATCAACCATAAACCCAGCCGGGACACGTTCGGAATTGAATACGAGCACGCGGCTCTGGCGTATCGGTATCCCGTGCGGCATGCCGAGCACTTCCCCGAGATCGGTAACCGGCAGCAGGCTGCCACGCACATTGGCCACGCCGAGCAGCCAGGTCTTCGAGCCAGGCACGCGTGTCAGGCGCGGCGGAGTAATGACTTCCCGCACATCTTCACGCGGCACTACGCACCAAGTGTCACGAATACGGAAACCCAGGCCAATCCATACCGCCGACTGGCCGGCAACGATATCGACGCGCGCATCGCGCACACGTGCTTCGAGTTCGGCAAGTGCGTCATACGGTGAATCGCGCAGCGCCGCGAGATCAACGGACATGAGCCAGCCCTCAGCTGATTGCCTTCTTGACGTGCGCTCTCACCGCTCCAAGCAGTTCGTCGCGCGTGAACGGCTTGGTCAGATACTCATCGGAGCCGACGATGCGGCCTCGCGCGCGGTCGAACAAACCATCCTTGGAAGAAAGCATGACCACCGGCGTCTGCCGGTAGCGCTGATTGCTTTTGATCAGTGCGCAAGCCTGATAGCCGTCGAGCCGCGGCATCATGATGTCGATGAAAATGATGTCCGGCTGGTAATCCGCGACCTTGGCGAGGGCTTCGAACCCGTCGGCGGCCGTGACTACTGCAAAGCCTTCTTTAGTCAGCAGTGATTCCGCCGTTCGCCGGATGGTCTGACTGTCGTCAATGACCATCACTTTGACGCCGGCGTTCTCCTCCGTGGCTGTCGTAGACACTATTCTCTCCCCTTAGGAAGCCGTTCGGCTGGCCGCAAAAATTTCTTCAAGCAGGCGACTCTAAAGTCATGTTTTAACACAATCAGTGAAGCCCGCACACGTGAGCCGATTCTCGGTAGGCTTTCGGCTAATCTATGGCGCCCTTTAATCGGTGAACTCAAAATGTACGACACCGTGCCCAATCTGACCACCGCCGCGACGGCCCCGCTGCTGCGTTTCGAATCGCTGCTGCTGGAGCGCGCGGTCGATATCGAAGCCTGGTTCCGCAGCCAATGGCGGTTGGCGCCGGCCCCATTCTACGGCTCGGTCGATCTGCGCAATGCCGGTTTCAAGCTGGCGCCGGTCGATACCAACCTGTTCCCCGGCGGCTTCAATAACCTGAATCCGGCGTTCGACAGCCTCTGTGTCCATGCGCTCCAGTCCGCGCTGGAGCGCGTGATGCCTTCGGCCTGTGACATACTTTTGGTGCCCGAAAACCATACGCGCAACGCGCCGTATCTTGAAAACGTGGCGACCTTGCAAGCGCTGGTGCAGAAGGCTGGCTACCGGGTGCGGCTCGGTTCGTTGCGCGCCGACCTGACAGCGCCGGAAACAGTGAAACTCGCTTCGGGCCGGGAACTGCGGCTGGAACCCATCCAGCGCGAGGGCGATCGCGTCCACCTCGACGGCTTCAAACCCTGCGTGGTCTTGCTCAACAATGATTTGTCGGCCGGACGCCCGCCGATTCTCGAAAACCTGCGGCAGCCGGTGTTGCCGCCGCTCGGGCTGGGCTGGAGCGAACGCCTGAAATCGCAGCATTTCGGCTTTTACCGCGAGGTGGCCGCCGAGTTCGGCAAGCTGCTGGGCATCGATCCGTGGTGGGTGGATCCCCTGTTCCGCAATTGCGGCAAGATCAACTTCCTGAAGCGCGAAGGCGAGGAATGCCTTGCCGCCAACGTCGAGCTGCTGCTCGAGGATTTGCGCGAAAAGTACAAGGAATACGGCGTGCGCGAAGAACCCTTTGTCATCGTCAAGGCCGACGCCGGCACCTACGGCATGGGCGTGATGACGGTGCGCAGCGTGGATGACATCCGCAACCTCAATCGCGACACGCGCAAGAAGATGGCATCGAGTAAGGAAGGCAACGAGGTCACTGGTGCCATCATTCAGGAGGGGGTTTACACGTTCGAGCGCTGGGGCGAGGAACAAGCCACCGCCGAACCCGTCGTTTACATGATCGACCACTTTGTCGTTGGCGGTTTCTACCGCGTACACGGTGGCCGTTCCAATCAGGAAAACCTCAACGCTCCCGGCGCGCAGTTCCGCCAGATTGCGTTCGCCGAACCGTGCAGCCATCCCGATTGTTCCAAGGCGCCGGATGAACGTCCCAATCGTTTCTACGCGTATGGAGTCGTTGCGCGCCTGGCGCTGGTAGCAGCAGCACGCGAGCAGAAACACGCCGTCGAGAACCGTGCCCAGCCGGCGCTCCTGCCGGCCTGACGGCGAAAATTCCAGATGAAGACACTCGGCATTGTTATGGACCCAATCGGGTCCATCAAACCGTACAAAGACACGACGCTGGCGCTGATGCTGGCGGCGCAGCGCTGCGGCTGGTCGCTGCTGTATTTCGAGGCGACGGACCTATGGCTGCGCGACGGCGTCGCCTGGGGTTGCGCGCGGGAAGTGACCGTTCATGACGACAAGAAGCACTGGTTCGATTTCGGCGATGCGCGAACCGTGCGACTCGGCGAGCTGCCGGTCATCCTGATGCGCAAGGATCCGCCGTTCGATCTGGAATACATCACCGCGACCTATACCCTCGAGCGTGCCGAGGACGCCGGCTGCCTCGTCGTCAATAAGCCGAACGCGCTGCGCGACTGCAACGAGAAGTTCTTCATCGCCAAATTTCCACAGTGCACGCCGCCCACGCTGTTTTCGCGCGACGAAACGACGTTGCGCGCTTTCCACGCCGAGCACGGTGACGTGATCTACAAGCCAGTCGATGGCATGGGTGGCATGGGCATCTTTCACGTCGATCCGACCGGCCGCAACCTCGGCGCGATCATCGAACAGCTGACCAGCAACGGCGCGCGCACCATTGTGGCGCAGAAATATTTGCCGGCGATCAAGGACGGCGACAAACGCATTCTCATGGTCGACGGCGAGCCGGTTCCTTACTGCCTCGCGCGCATTCCGAAGGATGGCGAGACGCGCGGCAATCTTGCCGCCGGCGGGCGCGGCGAACCGCGACCCTTGACCGAACGCGACCGCTGGATCGCGGAGCAGGTCGGTCCCGACTTGCGCGCGCGTGGACTGCTGTTCGTCGGACTCGATGTGATCGGCGACTATTTGACCGAAATCAACGTCACCAGCCCCACCTGCGCGCGCGAAATCGACGCCGCCTTCGGCACCGACATCGGCGGTCTGGCGATCGCCGCCATCGAGCGGCGGCTGGCGGCAGCCGCTTGACGCTGCGCCGCATCGCCGCCGCGCTGCTGTTCGCGGCATTGGTGCTGTGGCTGGGATTGCGACCCACACACCGTCATCCGGCAGATGAAGCCGATCCGCTGCTGCTGCGACAGGAATTTCTGGCGATGGGCACGCAGGTCAGCGTGTCGATTCATCTGGCAACCCCGAAAGACCGCCCGGCGGCCGCGAAAGCCGCCACCGCTGTCGAAGCTTTCTTCCACGACTTCGACCGCAGCTGGAATCCCTGGGGTGACGGCACGCTGGCGACGCTCAATCAGACCCTGGCCGCTGGCAAGAGCATTGTGATTCCATCACCCATGCGAGCCCTGTTCGCGCGCGCATGGCAGATTCGCGAACTCAGCGGCGGCCGGTTCGAGCCGCGCATCGGCACGCTGGTGCGACTGTGGGGCTTCGACGACACTGCGCGCCTGCCGACCGCGCCGCCCGACCGCGCGAACATTGATTCGGCACTGGCGGCGTTACACGCGGCCGCGCCCTATGACGAAAGCGATCGCTACGGCGCCGCGATCGGCGTCACCTGGGATTTCGGCGCGATCGCCAAGGGCGCCGCGGTAGATGAAGCTCTGTCCCGCCTGCGTGTGGATGGTTTTACGGACGCCATCGTCGATGCCGGCGGCAATCTCGCCGCGCGCGGCCGGCGCGGCGAACGCGCCTGGCGCATTGCCATCCGGCATCCGCGCGCGGAGCTCGGCCAGCGCTTTCTCGCCACGCTCGACGTCGGCGACGAAGCGGTCAACACCCATGGCGATTACGAGCGCTATTTTGAATATCAGGGCCAGCGCTATTGCCACATTCTCGATCCCGAAACCGGGGTTCCGGCGCGCGGTTTCGAATCGGTAACGGTGGTCCACGCCGACGCCACGCTCGCCGATGCCGGCGGCGCCGCACTGTTCGTCGCCGGCCCCGAACACTGGCGCGAACTGGCGCGGCGGCTCGGACTGGATCAAGTGGTCACCGTCGACGCCCAAGGTCAAGTCACGGCGACCGCTACACTCGCGCGGCGACTGCAATTGACACCCGGTATCACCGCCAAAATCGTGCCGTGACGCGCGCCGACCTGCTGGCTATTGCGCTTTGCGCAGCCGCCATCGGCGGCGCTTTCGCGCTGACCTGGTCCTCACAGGCAGCCGGATGGGTCGAGATACGCGCGGGCAACGCGCTCGTCGGACGCTATCCGCTCGATGAGGATCGTGACATCGCGGTGCACGGTCGGCTGGGCGACTCCCAGTTGCGCATCGAATCGGGGCGGGTGCGCTTCGTCGCCAGTCCCTGCCCTAACAAGGTTTGCCTGCATGCCGGCTGGCTGGAACACAGCGGTGACACCGCCGCCTGCGTACCGAACGGGGTATCGATCCGACTGGTCGGGACACGAGCCGCCGCCGTCGACGCGATCAGCCATTGACGGCGGCTCGCGAGCAATGCCCACCGTCACCCCGCAGGATCGCCTCATCGCCGGCTACGCCGCGCTGGCGGTTGCGATCAACGTCATCGAATCCGGCTTCCCCAGCCCGCTGCCGGGCGTCAAACCGGGGCTCGCCAATGTCGTCACACTCATCGTGCTGCTGCGTCATGGCTGGCGCGCTGCAACAGCAGTGACGCTGCTGCGCATAGTCGTCGGCAGTCTGGTCACCGGCAGTTTTCTGGCGCCCGGATTCTGGCTGGCATGCGCCGGTGCCGGCGCCGCGCTAGCCGCCCTCGCGCTCGGCGCCAGCTATAACCGCATTGGCGCGCACATTGATAAGCGCTGGACACTCTCGCCCGTGGGCTTGTCGACACTGGCGGCGCAGGCGCATATCTGCGGCCAGTTCGCGCTTGCGCGCTGGCTGCTCATCCCGCATCCAGGGCTGGCGCGGTTGCTGCCGCCACTGTTGCTGGCGTCGCTGATTTTCGGCATCGCCACCGGCATCGCCACACAACGCGTTCTTGCGGAATTGGCCCTGGCCAAAAGCCCGACAGTGAAACCTAGCCAGGAAACGTAACTGGAGTAACCACGCATGAAAAAACAGAGCCTTGTGTTCCCGGCAGGCAGACGGAATACTTAGGGCCTGTTCACAATGATCCGATCGCTGCGTTGTCGCCAAAAATGCCGTCAGGCAAGGCGCGACGAGCGTGGTGTACCGAGGTACATGAGCGAGGAGCAACGCGGCATGGTGGCATTTTTGGCGACAACCCGAAGGGCCGGTCCTGGAGAGGGCGCATTGCCGCGTCACTCGCTCCTGATGTACTTCAGTACACGGCGTCGCTCATTCCTTGCACTGCGCCCTCTCCAGGACCGGCGCAGCGATCGGATCATTGTGAACAGGCCCTAGCACATGGCTGCCCGACTCTCCCGTACCAGCGCCGGCGACCCGCGCGATCCGGTTTCTCCCGAAGCCGCTTCCCTGCATCTGGGTCTGTCCGGCGAACGCCCGCCCCCCGACAGCGGCTACTTCCCCAACCAGTTCCTGATCGCGATGCCCAGTCTCGATGACGAGAACTTCGGTCACACCGTTACCCTGATGTGCGAGCACTCCGACAAGGGTGCGCTCGGCCTGATCATCAATCGACCGATGACCTTGCGCCTGCGCGATATGCTCGAACAGATGGGACTGCCGCGTGACCAGCTGCGCGAAGATCCGCAGGTGTACTGGGGTGGCCCGGTACAGCCGGAGCGCGGTTTCGTCGTACATACCGCTCCGGCCAACTGGGATTCGACGATGCCGATCGGTGACGATCTCTACATCACGACATCACGCGATGTGCTGGCGGCGATTGGCCGTGGCGAAGGCCCGGCACAGTACTTCGTCGCGCTCGGCTATGCCGGCTGGGGTGCCGGTCAGCTCGATCAGGAAGTCATGCGCAACTCGTGGCTGAACACACCGGTGGACAGCGGCATCCTCTTCCAAGTGACCGCCAGCGACCGCTGGCGCGCTGCCACCCGTCTGCTCGGCGTCGACGTCGGTTATCTCGCCAGCGTTGCCGGGCACGCATGAGCGAAGCCCAGAACGGACATATCTTCCTCGGTTTCGATTTCGGTGCGCGCCGCATCGGCGTGGCTGTCGGTGATCGCCTGACCGGCCGTGCGCGACCACTACCAGCGATCGTCAACAACCGCGAACCGGACTGGAACGCGGTCGAAAAACTGCTGCGTGAATGGGGCCCGAAGGCCTGCGTGGTCGGATTGCCGCTGGATCTGCAGGGCAATGATCAGTCGATCACGGCGCAGGCCCGGGCTTTCGCGACCCAGATCCACACGCGCTATCAGCTGCCCGTCCATCTGTGCGACGAACGACTGTCGTCGCGCGCCGCCGACGACGAGCTGCGCAACGCGCGCGCGGACGGCCGCATGAAACGGCGCGTCCGCAGTGGCGACCGCGATGGCGTGGCCGCACGACTGATCCTCGAACAATGGCTCGCCACCGACACTGCGGCAGTGCCGACATGAGCGCCGATCTGCAACTCGATGCGCACGGCCGGTTGCGCCACCTGTTGACACTTGACGGCCTGCCCCGCGCGCTGCTGCTTGAAATCCTCGATCGCGCTGAGGAATTCGCCGGCGACGACGACAGTCGCAAAAAAGTACCGCTGCTGCACGGCAAAACCGTCGTTAATCTGTTTTTCGAGCCTTCGACGCGCACGCGCACCACATTCGAACTGGCTGCTAAACGTCTATCCGCCGACGTGCTGAACATCCAGGTCGCCGCTAGTTCCACTTCCAAAGGTGAAACCCTGCTCGACACGCTGAAAACGCTCGAAGCGATGCAGGTGGACCTGTTCGTAATCCGCCATGAAGCCAGCGGCGCCGCGCATTTCTTCGCCAGCCATGTCGAACCGAATGTCGCCATCCTCAACGCCGGCGACGGCCGCCATGCCCATCCGACACAAGGTCTGCTGGACATGTTCACGATCCGCCGCCACCGGCCGGATTTTTCTAAACTGACGGTCGCCATCGTCGGCGACGTGCTGCACTCACGCGTCGCGCGCTCGGATATTCACGCGCTGCGCATCCTCGGTGCGCGCGAAATCCGCGTGATTGCGCCGCGCACGCTGATTCCGGCGGGTATCGAAACCCTCGGCGCGCAACCGTATTGCGATCTCGATACCGGTCTCGACGGCGTCGATGTGGTCATGCTGCTGCGCCTGCAGAAGGAACGCATGAGCGGCGCTTTCCTACCCTCGCCCGGCGAATTCCACCGGGACTACGGCCTGACGCGCGCACGGCTGGAAAGGCTCAAACCGGACGCGATCATCATGCATCCGGGCCCGATCAACCGCGGCGTCGAAATTGCGGGCGAACTGGCTTATGACGAGCGCTCCGTGATCCTCGAACAAGTGCGCCACGGCATCGCCGTGCGCATGGCCGTGATGGGCATGATTCTCAGCCGGGACGCGGAAACCGCCCGCGATGCAACGGGGACGCGTAAATGACGATCGCGTCGCGGACCACGCAATCCGCCACATCCGCGGCGACCAGTCTGCTGGTCGCGCAGGCGCGCATCATCGATCCGGCCGATGGTTTCGACGCCGAGGGCTACCTCGGCGTCCGCGACGGCCGTGTCGCCTATCGCGGTACAAAACGGCCGGCGGAAGCCTTCGAGCAGACGATCGATGCCCACGGACAGTGGCTGATCCCCGGCGTGGTCGATCTGTGTGCACGCCTGCGCGAACCCGGAGCGACGCACAAGGCGACGATTCGCTCGGAAACGCTGGCCGCCGCCGCTGCCGGCATCACCACGCTGTGTATACCGCCGGACACGCGGCCAGTTATCGATCATCCCTCGGTGCTCGACCGCATTCGTGGCGCCGTTGCGTTCTGCGGCACCGGCGTGCGCGTAGTGACACTAGGTGCGCTGACGCAGGGCCTGGCCGGCGAAGTGCTCGCCGAGATGAGCGCGCTGCGCGACGCCGGCTGCGTCGGCGTCAGTCAGGGCCTTGCGCCGCTGGCTGATATGCGTATCGCGCGCCGTGCGCTGGAATACGCGGCCGGTCTCGGCCTCACGGTTCATGTGGTGCCGCTGGACGCGGCGCTCGCGGCAGATGGATGCGCACATGAAGGCGCGCTGGCCACGCGGTTGGGACTGCCGGCGATTCCGGTTGCCGCAGAAGTCGCCGCGATCCGTGCCTGGTTATCGCTGATCGAGGACACCGGTGCACGTGTGCACTTCGGCCGTCTGAGCAGCGCCAAGGCGGTCGAACTTATCGCCGCGGCAAAAGCGCAACGGTTGCCGGTGACCGCGGATGTCGCCGCGCACCAGCTATTTCTGACGGATGCCGCGATTGCTGACTTCAACGCCATCTGCCACGTGATCCCACCGCTGCGCAGCGAATCCGACCGGACAGCGTTGCGCGACGGTGTGCGCGACGGCACCATCGACGCGATCTGCTCGGACCACCAGCCGCACGAGGTGGACGCCAAGACCAATCCGTTCCCGTTGACTGAAGCGGGTATCGCGGGTATGGATACGCTGCTGCCGCTGACTTTACGGCTGGTTCATGAAATCGGATTGCTGCCGATAATAGCTACGCAGCGCCTTACAACGGCGCCGGCTGGCATTCTGGGATTGCAGAGTTCGGCCGGGCTGACGCAGGGCGCACCTGGCGATTTTGTGCTGGTGAATGCGGCGGCGTGCTGGCGGCTCGATGCGACCGTCTGGCGCAGCGCCGGTCACAATTCGCCGTTTAGGGGCCAGGATTTCGTGGGCCGCGCAACACAGGCTTTTGTCGGCGGGCGGCCACTGTGATTCGCGAAAAGCAGGGCGGTCTCACGAATAAGCCCAGGCTTGTTTATACTTCGATGATAACGACGCTTCGACAAGCGTCCGCCGGAGGAGAGAGATAAATGGCGCGCGTAATGGTGGTTGACGATTCGCCGACGGATGTTGAACATCTGCGGCAGATACTGCAGCGTGCGGGCTATCAGGTGTTGCAGGCAACTTCCGGCCAGGATGCGATCGACATGATCCGGCTGGAACGTCCAGACTGTGTCGTTATGGACGTGGTGATGCCCGGCATCAATGGATTTCAGGCGACGCGCACGCTGTCGCGCGATCCGCAGACGGCGAGTATTCCAATCGTCGTCGTCAGCAGCAAGAATCAGGAAACGGACCGCCTGTGGGCTTTGCGGCAGGGAGCCAAGGAGTACGTGGTGAAGCCGGTGAAGGAGAGGGAGCTGATTGCCAAGATCAATAGTGTCTTGGGAAATCCGCAGGCCTGACAGACACGGGGGAGTGAAACGGGATGGCTGAGCAAGCGAGCAAGCGTCCAACAGGGTTCCTGCGCCAGTACTTTCTGCTGGTTGTCGCGGCCGGCGCATTGGCGTTTGGCCTGTTGACTCTGTACTTTCTACAAGCCAGGGAAAGCAGCAGCCGGACGTGGGTGGATCTGGCCAAGCAACTGGCATCCGAAGTCGGCAATGTCGCCCGCAGCGGCGGCGCGGCGGCGCATGGCGGCGCTCCCGACTTCCACGGCCTTTCTGGCTACGAAGCCAACTTCAACGATTACGTCGCCAGTCTCCGCAATGGCGATCCGGCGGCCGGCATCAAGCCGCTACCCTCGTCGGTGACCGACGAAGGCGCCGCCGTCGAAACCGCATGGAAAGCGATGAAGAAGTCGATCGACGACGTGCTCGCCCATCAAGATGCGTTCAATCGCACCGTCAACAACATCGCTGTCATCAAGGACGGCGCTCCGAAGGTTTCAGCGATTTATGACCAGATCGCGGAGAAGCTCATCGAGCACGGCACGCCGTCAAGCGAAATCATTCTGGTCGCGGCGCAGGTTGTCCATCTCGAGCGTCTGCAAACCGCGGCGAACCGGGTCATTTCCGATGGCCGCGACGCCAAGCGCTTCGCCGAACAGCTCGATAGCGAGCTGAAATCCTTCAACAGCAATACTCAGACGTTGTCGTCGGAAAGCAGCATCGCCCCGCTGGTAAAAAGCGCGGCGGGTGAATTTGCTCCGGTCGGACAGGCAGCGGCAGCCATCGTCTCCGATGCGGGGGCCGTGGATAGCCTCCAGGTATCTTCGGCTTTGCTGCAGGGTCAGAGCACCAACGTGCTCGCCGCCGCCAATTCGCTGGAACAGGGACTGGACAACAATACCTCCGGCGTTAAGTTCCTACCTTACCTCAGCGGTCTGATGCTGCTCGTGGCCTTGGGCGCGCTTGGTGGCTTCGGCGCGGTCAACCTGATGAGCTTCCGCCGCCATCAGAGCGATTCCGAATCACGCGAAGCGGAACGCCAGCAGGCCATTCTCAACCTGCTCGACGAAATCACCAACCTTGCGAACGGCGACCTGACCGTGGACGTCACCGTCACCCAGGATTTCACCGGCGCTATCGCTGACTCGTTGAATTACACGGTGCAGACGCTGCGTACGCTGGTCGGCACGATCAACGACACTTCCGCCGAAGTTGTCGCGGCCGCCGCCAGTACGCAGAACATCGCGCGGCAGATGAATGAAGCTTCGGAACGGCAGGCCAAGGACATCGGCGCGGTGACGAATTCCATCAGCGCCACCAGTCACTCGCTGCAGGAAGTATCCGGACGCGCGGAACGCCTCGCCAACCAGGCACAGACTTCGGTGCTGGTCGCTCACGATGGCGCCGGCACCGTGGGCCGTACGATTCAGAATATGGCGTCACTGCGCGAACAGATCCAGGACACTGCGAAACGCATCAAGCGTCTCGGCGAGTCCTCGCAGGAAATCGGCAACATCACCGAACTCATCAATGACATCGCCGAACAGACCAATACGCTGGCCTTGAACGCATCGATTCAGGCGGCCATGGCCGGTGAAGCGGGCCGCGGCTTCGCGGTCGTCGCCGACGAAGTCCAGCGCCTTGCCGAACGTGCGACTTCCGCGACGCGGCAGATCGAAAACCTCGTCAAGACCATTCAGGCGGATACCAACGAGGCCATCATCTCGATGGAGCGCTCGACCGCGAACGTGGTTGCTGGCGCGAAATCAGCCGAAGAAGCGGGCCAGGCGCTGACGCAGATCGAATCGACTTCGCAGGAACTGGCGAAGCTCATCCAGGAAATCGCCGGCGCCGCACGCGGCCAGTCCGGAGAAGCCACCAAGATTGCCGGCACCATGCAGGGTATTCGCGAAATCGCGGTGCAGACTTCGGGCTCCGCCGAACGCACCTCACTGGCGGTCGGCGAGCTCAACACGCTCTCGGACAAGCTGCGTGAGTCGGTCGCCGGCTTCAAATTGCCGGCCGATATGGCACTCTGAGTTTCTTTTACACACATCCAGGCGGCGCGATGCGCCGCCTTTTTTATGGTCGCCGTACCCAGATTGTCCACCATGGCAGAGGCGCCATGGATTCGCTCCCGTATGGTGTAAGACCTTGCTTCGTCAACGTATCCATCGTTTTATCGACAGATGCGACGCAGCAATCCCGGAAAATGCGGTGTCTTATCGAGTAACATTATGCGTTACGCGAACTTCTAGGCCGCGCCTCCCCCCTTATCGCAGACCCAGACACTATGGATGACCAAAAAGGTTCCAACCCGGATTTTCGGTCCGACCTCGTAAAACTGCTTGGCCTGAAAGATGTCACCTACAAGTACAACTTGACGAAAGAAGAGCTATTTTCCGAAGCGATCCGCAATGATCGCGGTCGCGTCAGGCGCGACGGGCCCAGCGACGCGCAGAAAGCATTTCCGACCAAGCTGGGAGTGAACGGCCCGCTGGTTTATTACACCGATCCAGACTGCACCGGCCGCCGCACCAAAGACACTTACGCTGTGAAATGGCCAGAAGTCGCCGAGCAGATCTGGTTCAAGGCCGACCTGAATCCCTATGATCCGGACAAATATCAAGGCCTGCTTAAGCGCGTCGTCGCGCACCTCAATGCAAAGAAGGCAACGCTCTACGTCAAAGACGTGTTCATGGGTTCTGATCCGGATTTTGCGGTCCCGTATCGCTTCGTCGGCGAATATGCGACACACGCGATGTTTGCGCACAACATGTTTCCGAAGGATCTCAAGAACGTGAAGGATGTTGAAGCGCGTCGCTGGACTATGATCAACGCGCCGAGCTTCGTGTGCGTACCGGAACGCGACGGCTCGCGTTCCGAAGCTGCAATCATCATTGACACGCGCAACAAGATCTGCCTCGTCGCCGGCCGCGCCGACTACTGCGGTGTCGTCAAGAAAACCATCTTCACCGTCGGCAATTTCCTGCTGCCGCTGGAAAATCGCCTGTCGATGCATTGCTCGGCCAACGTCGGCCCGAACGGCGACGCAGCGATCTTGTTCGGCCTGTCGGGCACCGGCAAGACCACTCTGTCCGCTGATGCTACGCGCCGCCTGATCGGCGATGACGAGACCATCTGGTCCGACAACGGCCTCTGCAATCTTGAGGACGGCTGCTACGCCAAGTTGATCAACCTCGACAAACAAGCCGAGCCGATCATTGCCGCCGCGCTGTCCAAATCCGGGTCGATTGCCGAGAACGTGCCACCGGTGCCTGGCAAAACCATCGACCAATGCCACCCGGACGAGTTGAATCTCAATGACGACTCAATCGCCGAAAACATGCGCCTCAGCTACCCGCTGACGTCGAATCCAAACATCATGCCCGACGGTCGCGGCCCGCACCCGCAAACCATCGTGCTGCTGACCGCCGATGCATTCGGCGTATTGCCGCCGATCGCGCTGCTCGATTCCAAGGACGTGATGTACCACTTCGTTTCCGGCTTCACCGCGCGCGTGGCCGGCACCGAAGTGGGAGTCACCGAACCGACGCCGACGTTTTCTGCCTGCTTCGGTGGTCCGTTCATGGCGCACAAACCGAATGTCTACGCTAAGTTGCTGGCTGCCAAAATGGAGCGTCACAAATCGCGCTGCATCCTGCTCAACACCGGCTGGACCGGCGGCGCCTCCGGTACCGGCAAACGCTTCCCGATCAAGATCACGCGTGCACTGCTCAATGCCGCACTCAACGGGCAGCTCGACAACATCGAAACGGAATTGCATCCCGTCTTCAAGCTGCGCATGCCGAAGGCTGTCGCCGGCGTGCCCACGGAAATGCTGAATCCCCGCAACACCTGGGCTGACAAGGCGGCCTACGACGCGCAAGCAGTCAAACTGCGCGACATGTTCCGTGAGAACTTCAAGAGCAAGGGCTTTGCGGCGTTCGGCATCGAGGAGCGGATCTGAGCGAACAAACATGATGTATAACGGCTGCTACGGCAGCCGTTTTGCTTTGGAGCAACTGTGCAAATCCATCGTATCTTCTGCATCGGCCGCAACTACGCCGAACATATCGCCGAACTCGGGAACGAATCGAACGAACCCGACGCGTCCTGCGTCGTCTTTATGAAGCCGGTCTCGGCACTAATCTCCCTTGGGGAGCAGATTCCGCTGCCGCGCAATAGGGGCGCGGTGCATCACGAAGCGGAGCTGGTCGTTCGATTGAAAAGTGGCGGGCGCAACATTCCGCTGGATCGCGCGCTTGGCTGTGTTGATGCGATCACACTGGGCCTGGATCTGACTTTGCGCGACATGCAGAACGACCTGAAGAAAAAGGGCGCTCCCTGGGAATTGGCGAAAGCGTTCGATGGCGCGGCGCCGCTCGGTGCATGGACTCTTCACGACAATCAGGATTTACAGGCAATCGAGTTCACCTGCCATGTCAACCGCACGCTGCGTCAGCACGGACACACGGCCGACATGATTTTTCCGATCGCGCGGCAAATCCATATCCTCAGCCAGACGTGGGCGCTGCGGCTGGGAGACGTAATCTTCACCGGCACCCCGAAAGGCGTGGGGCCGCTGCAGCCTGGCGATCATATCGAGCTGGCATCACCCGCCATTGGCCACTTCGAATGGACCTGTGCCTGAAGCGCCGTGATCGCTCTGCGTCGTTTGACGATTTAATGAACTATCTCGCCCATCTCTGGCTCACTGACGCAACCCGCCTGCCGCTGGCCGGCGCGATTCTGGGTGATTGGGTACGTGGCCGCCTTGAGGATCGCGATCTCCCACAAGCCCTCGGAAGTTCGATCCGGCTGCATCGACGCGTCGACGCTGTTACCGATCGCCATCCCAGCATCGTCGCCCTTCGCGAACGTTTTCCCGCCGGCACACGCCGCTATGCCGGCATCGTCCTCGATCTGGTTTGCGACCATGCGCTTGCACGGGGATGGCAGCGTTTCGGCGGCGACGAACCGTTGGCCGGATTCGCACGCCGCGCGGCAGATGAAGTGGCCGAAGCGGCAAGCTGGTTTCAAAAGCTCGATGCGCCGCCGCCAAGTAAATGGCGACTGTCCGAGCTTCTGCTGTCTTACCACACCGAAACGGGTATCGACCGAGCCCTTCACCGCACTGCCGCCCGGCTGCGCCAGCCGCAGCCCCTGCTCGACGCCGGCGCGCGTTGGCGCGAAATCGCGGTTGCGGTCGAACATGTCCTGCCGGAATTGCTCGACGATCTGCGCCGCGAAAGCCTCGCGTTTGCGGGAGTACTGCATTGATGCAGAGATAGTGGATTGCCGGGTTGATCGGTCAGCTGCGCGCGCTGAGTTGCACTCTTAGTTAGTTAGGCGGCGAACCAAGCGAGACGAATCCTGTACATGGCGAGCAGACCAGCGCGTCCTGCAACAGGTCAATGTCTGCAGAGCTAAGACCAAATCGCATAGAGATGATCCGCACCCCAAAAAAGGCGCCCTTTCGGACGCCTTCCGCTTATAGCCGACCAGCAGCGGATCGGTGTTCGCAAAACTAAAAACTATGATGGCATCAAGGTATCCAGGAACGTACCGGTGAAGACGCGGTTCGGGTCATAGCTGTTCAGTTTGGCCACTGCGGCATCCCAGTTGGTACCGGCGGGATAGCTGTGGTTGCGGAACGTATTGGGGTAAGTCTGGGTAAGCAGCGAAGTGTTGGTCCAACCGCCACCGTTGGCGCCATTTGACGTATACGCATAGGTCTTGGTCCACTCCGGACGCACGATGGCATACGAGCCGTAGTTCGACAGGAACCACTGTTCGAGGTTGTAGTAGAAGCTCGCAGCGCCGGGCTGGTCCACGTTGCTGTTGATGGCGAACCACAGCAGCGTGTCGTATTCGGGGTGATCCGGCACCGGCCGCGCCGCCGACAGATAGGGTTCCACCGCGTTGGGTACCACCACGTCACTCGCGTGATCGAGCCCGATGGCGCGGATCTCCACCGGCCCGGTATACGGATATTTGCCTTTCGCCGCCAGGGCGTCCAGCGTGGTCGTCAAGTAGATGTAAAACTCGCTCAGCGCGCGCTGCAGGTTGCTGCGAGAGAGCAACACACCCCAGGCACCGACGGTCAGGCGCAAGGTGTCCGGTACAACGTAGAGCGTCGTGCAATAGACCGGGCCCCAGAGATCGTAGACCTGCGTATCAGTATCGCCGGCGGTCGGCGTCATCAGCTTCGTGATGGTTTGGGCCGATTGCGTGTTATAGGTCTTCACGGTCTTCTGGAGCGTCCGAAGCCCGGCCGCGATCGTGTTCGACTTCGCCAGCGTCATTTCCGTACCTGGATAGTTGTACGGCCCGGTTACTGCGCGCGAACTCGCGGGTTTGACGGGGGCCTGTGAATAGATTTTGATCCAGAGGCTGTCCCGCACGAACGGTTCCCAAAGCACATCGAGCGTGCCTTGGTTCGACAGCGCAGCATAGGAATTCGAATCCGCGCTGCTCGGAGGCGCGAACAGCGTCGGCGGGGAAATGTCGACGCGGCTCAGGCACCGCAGCATCACGGTCGGCCCCATCTGCAGCGTCACGTCGGCAATGAAAGAACGCGACAGACTGGTAAGCAGCGGTCCGATCGCCGGATCGCTGCGCTGGAAGGTCTTGAGCACATATGCGTTGCTCGCCGTGTTCCACACCACCGCCGTCAGCGACAGGACCAGATTGCTGAACGTGCCATAAGAATGGCCAGGTGCCAGCGCCTGCCCTTGGGCCGGCAGGGAAGCTCCGTGCACGTCCATCGCCAAGCCGCCCGCGATCGTGACATCGCCTGGCGCCGTGGTGTGCAGGAAACCCATATTGTGGGGCTCGCAGGCCGTGCAGATATCCTGGATATAGGCGCCGGCCTGACACGTAACCGTCGATTGGCTCGCGTTGACCGTGATACCGGTCAGGAAATCACGGGTGTTGACGAGCAGGAATTTCGCGCCGTTGGAGCCGCGCGGAAGAATGAATGGCGCGAAGCCGTGCCCGGTTCCCAGCGGCCGCAGGCGCCAGCCATTGGTATGGGCCCAGTTGGCCAGAGTCACCACATCTGCGGACGTTGCAGGAGAGCAGGTCCATACCTTGGACACGCTGATCTCCTGTGCCCAATCGGTAAATGTCTGCTGATATAACGAAATCGATGAGGGAAAGTTCGGTGGCTTTGGGATTGTCGAAAAGATGCCTGCATACACCCGCTCACCGGGAGCAAGTGTGAGTGCAGCAGCTCCAGCTACGCCTGCAAGAAAATCGCGTCTTGAAACCCCAAGCGCGCGCTCAGTTGAGACTTCGGTATCGTCGTTCACGGGACTCTCCTCAAGTATTGATTTTTTTCGTAATTCGCTATTTCACCGCCGAAATATCAAAATATCCGGCATCCCCTCGACCCTATGAAACACACCTCGCGACGTACGGCGATCGAAGAAAATTTATTTATTTCGTACGCTGCGGCTTGTTGTAGATCGATCCATCAGATCTGGTCAATCGGAAATAGAGCCGATTGCAGATAGGAAACTGAGGTACTGCACTGCCAGTCATGAAATTCGGTGCAGGAGATACAGAAATAGCTCAATTGGCGCCGATATTTGACATGAATTGCACCCCACGACGACTGCCGACTGGAGTTTGTCGCTAATTTTTGCCGCCAAAAAATCTCGGCTCACCTCGATGGTCAAGCGGTATCGCCGCTCCCCCTTCGATTTCGAAGTTGACCAGCCAGGTCACCCGCAGACGTAAACCCAGTCCCAGACTCGTGCGCACACGCCTGAAGTCGATATCGTCGGCGCGGTCCATCGTGTTAGCAGCCTCCAGCACCACCAATCCGCGCAACCAGTCCCAGCCGAGCGGGTGCAGGTATTCGACGGCGAAGCGGTAATAGGCGTTGCCTTCGAGAAAATCGCTCGAGTAGGCCCGCAGCGTGCTGCGCCCGCCGAGCGCGAAAGCAGAACCGTGGTTTGGGCCCTCGAAACGCGTGCCGCCGCTGATCGCGAAATTCAGCGACTGATGTGGTGTCTCGCCGATATGCGTATAACGGCGCCAATCTGCGGTCAGCAGTTCATAGCTGTAGTCCGAAAGCACTTCGCGACTCGCAATCTCAGTACGAAAATCGAAAGTGGTACCGACTTCGCTATAGATGAGGTAACGCAGATCGCGATAATTCGCCACACCGACCAGCGCGGTCGCGTGCCCGTTGGATTCGGGAGCATCAGTACCGGTGGCGGTTTCGTTCTGCCACAGAATGCCACCGCCGGCGCGCCAGCCCTGGCTTGAGGGCGGAGTGGACAAACTCTTACTCATGATTATCTGTGCGTTGTCGGTATTTTCGTCATAGGTAACCGGGTAGGTCTGCGGCCCGCTGCTGCGCCCACCCGAAAGATTCATTGCCCACGCTGATTCGTCGAGGAACGGAATATCGTAGCTTCCGGATATGCTCCGTTCGGCATTCGCGCCGGAGCCGCTGCGGACCAGATTGATCTTGGCGGTCTGGTTGAGACCGCCAATATTGCTCCAGAGCACTTGGCCACCATAGGACAGATGTCGATCGCTGTCGTAGCCAATACGAGGCAGCGGCAGCAGGTACCATTTTTCGCGCACGACGAAAATCACGCGCACGCCATCCGCGACTGGCTCCTGACGCACATCTACAGAGCGGAAAAGGCGAAGATCGAGAATCGCCTGGCGACTGCGTTCGATACGCTCCGGATCGGCCAGGCCACCGACGGCGATGAAGATCTCCCGCAACATCACCTTAGGTTTGGTGGTCTCATTACCTTCAAAGGCGATTTCGCGGATCACCGGTGGCAGCGATGCTTCCTGTTGCGCGAACGCGGCACCGGCGATGCACAACAGCATTGCCGACAGCCAGCGAAAGGCGTTCATCGCCGTTCCAGTGTCACAAAACTGAAAGGCAACGCGTGCCGCGCGTCGGCGGGATGATCTTCATGCTGAATTTCACGCCACTCCTTCATATCGAAGGCTGGGAAATGCGCATCGCCATCGACGGCTGCGTGCACCCGCGTCAGCTCGAGCCGATGCGCGATCGCGAGTGTCTGCGCGTAAAGATCAGCGCCGCCGATGACGTAGAGGGTTGTGGGCGCCGCTTCCAGTGCGGCATTCAGACTGTGGAACACTCGCGCGCCCGCCGGCGTAAATGAAGAATCGCGCGTCAGCACCCAGTTGTCGCGCCCATCGAGCGGCTTGCCGAGCGACGCGAAGGTCTTGCGGCCCATCAGCAGGGTTTGGCCCATGGTCAGGCGGCGGAATCGCTTCAGATCTTCGGGCAGCCGCCAGGGCAACGCGCCGTCGCGGCCAATCACTCCGTTGTCGGCAAGGGCAGCGATCAGAACAATCACGTGAGGACTTGCGCGGTCCATGCTCTTGTTATCGGTTCAAGAATGAAAAGCTACAGCAGTCGCAGCGCACAAAAAAGCTCGGCAGCGATTTTTCAGGACGCACTCCGATCCGAGTGGGCGCGCGCAGCCTGCGCCTTTTGCAAGACATCAACAATGGCATCGACAACGATCGCGGGTTTCTCCCACAGCACGAAATGTCCCTGATCCGGCACGAGAAGCACGCGGCTCGATGCCGGTAATACTTTCTGGGCGAAATCCGCAGTGCGCGGATCGACCAGTTCATCTCTGGCACCCTGGATGACAATGACGGGTATCGTCAGGCTCTGCCATCTCTCCTCCATTGCCGCCAGTTCCTGTGCCAGCGGCATGATTTCGTTGTTGGACCACTCGAATTCAGCAGGCAGCAACTGGCGTACCAGCCACCAGGTCATCGCCCGGTTGTACCAGCGCGGCTGTTCGGTGTGCGGATCGATCGACGGCGCGATCAGCACGGCGGCGGATACTTCCGCCGGATAGTCCATCGCCAATTCCGCAGCGATGGGTCCACCGAGCGAATGTCCGACCACGACAGTTGGCACGCGATCGTCGCGTAACAACGGCTCCAGCAAACGGGCCTGTTCGCGCAAATCCGGTACCACGCGTCCAGGTTGCGAATCACCGAAACCCGGACGATCGACGGCAATCAGTGTCGCACGGCCACGCAACGTCGAATCGTCAAGATAGCCGGCCCAGGCCTTCCAGTCGCCAGGCGAACCATGGATGAAAATGATGCGGGCTGGCGCTGCGCCCGTCATCTCGACGTAATGGATGCGGCGGTCACCGACCATGTAGTAGTGATCGGCCGGACGTGGCGGTTGCGGAAAGAGCTGTTCGATCGAACCCTCCGGATACGGCGGCCCCATGCACCCCACCAGCAACGCGGCGCCGAATATCACCGCAAGCGAAGCTCTCACACTGCGACAGGCGCCTTGATGTGCGGATGGGGATCGTAGTTGCTCAATACGAAATCCTCGTAGCGAAACGCGAACAGATCCTTCACCTGCGGATTCAGCGTCATCGTCGGCAACACGCGCGGTGCACGCGTCAGCTGCAACCGGGATTGCTCCAGATGGTTGGAGTATAGGTGACAATCGCCGCCGGTCCAGACGAATTCGCCGGGCATGAATCCAGCCACCTGCGCGATCATCAGCGTCAGCAACGCGTAGCTGGCGATATTGAATGGGACACCGAGAAAAATATCCGCGCTGCGCTGATAAAGCTGGCAGGACAGCTTGCCGTCGGCAACATAAAACTGGAACAGTGCATGACAGGGCGCGAGCGCCATTTTGTCGATTTCGCCGACGTTCCACGCAGAAACGATCAAGCGGCGCGAATCCGGCGTCGTCCGCAGCTGGTCAAGCAGGATTTTGATCTGATCGATGTGCCGCCCGTCCGGTGCCGGCCATGCACGCCATTGCCTGCCATAGACAGGACCGAGTTCGCCGTCGGCATTGGCCCACTCATCCCAGATCGTGACGCCATGCTCGCGCAGAAACTTTACGTTGGTATCGCCACGCAGAAACCACAACAGCTCGACGATGATCGATTTCAGGTGCAGTTTCTTGGTGGTGACCACCGGAAAACCGGCGGCGAGATCGAAGCGCATCTGATGTCCGAACACTGAAAGCGTGCCGGTGCCGGTGCGATCCGATTTTGCCGCGCCCGTTTCGAGCACGTAACGCATGAGGTCCAGATACTGCTTCATAAGTCAGACCTCCGGCTGCATGCCGCGGCGGTAAGCGAGTCCGAGAAACGCGGCGCCGACCAGGAACATTGGAATGCTCAGCACCTGCCCCATTGTCAACCAACCCCAGGCCAGATAACCGAACTGAGCGTCCGGCAACCGCACGAATTCAATCAGCCAGCGGAAGCTTGAATACATCACCAGGAATAGTCCGCAGATCGCCATGCGCGGCCGCGGCCGCGAACCGAACCACCATAGTACCGATAGCATCACCACGCCCTCCAATGCTGCTTCGTAGAGCTGGCTCGGATGGCGCGGCATATTGTCGCCCGCGCGCTGGAACACCACGCCCCAGGGCATACGGGTGGGTGCGCCCCACAGCTCGCCGTTGATGAAATTGCCGATGCGCCCGGCCAGCAGTCCGAACGGCACGACCACGGCGACGAAGTCGGCGACATCGAACACGTTCAGCCGGCGCTGCCAGGCGTATATGAACATTGCGGCAGTAACCCCGAGCAGGCCGCCGTGGAACGACATACCACCGTCCCACACCTTGAGCACCGTCATCGGATCGAGCGCTTCCAGCCACTGCCCCTGCGGCGTGTAGGCGTAGAACAGGATGTAGCCGAGGCGGCCCCCAAGGATGACACCCATGACGATATAGAACAGGATGTCGGAGACCTGATCCTGCGACCAGTTCACATGCGTCTTGCGGCCGCGCACGACAGCGAGCCACCAGCAGCCCCAGAAACCGAGCAGATACATCAGTCCGTACCAGTGGACTTTCAACGGGCCAAGGCGGACAGCCACCGGATCGATATCGGGATGAACGAGCATGAGTATTGGTTTATTCGGATCAGGATGTGAGCCGCAGTCCGCGCAGCAACGCCGTCGCGCCGGCATAAGCCGCCGCTGTGGCGACACAGGACATCATCAGACTCTGCCAGAATCCCCAACCCGCGCGCAGCAGGATCGGCAGCAGCACGAACAGCAGCAGCGACGGCACCACCAGCCATAGGATATCGGTGGCGAGTGCCGCCACCCGCTCCTTGTCATGGGTGTCCAGCCAGACCCAGATCAAAGTCAGCAGCGAAGTCAGCGGCAACGACACCAGCAGGGCGCCAGCGAGCGTGCTGCGCCGGGCTATCGCCGCCGCAGCAGCGATCAGCAGCGCCGAGACAATGACCCGGGCGAGGAATTGAGTGGAAGCGGACATCAGCACATTTTAGCCGGTACCCGACTTGGCGGCCTGTCGGACTTGGGTGATCATCCCAGGCGTGACGGGCTGTTCGTGCTCTTGATTTCGAATTCGGGCCGCAGCCAGTAACCGCACTCTTCGAGGAAGATCGCCTGCGACGCGTCTTCTTTTTCGAGATTGAGCACATTGGGTCGACGCACGCCCGGGATGAAACGCAAGTCGTAAAGCTCGGAGCAGCCAGCGACAAACCGCAACATGCCGACCTGCCGGCCGGAACGCAGATCCACGACGGCCACGCCGCACAATAGTTCGGGATAGCGGCTCTGCACGGGCATTCCGCCGAAGATGTTCGTCTCGCGGATCTTGCTCAGCGCCACCAGGGCATAGTCGCCAGCGAAACAAAGGCCGCGCAGGTAACCGGGCAGCGCGCAGACGACATCGTATTTGCCGTCGCGGCCGACCTTCAGCAATTCACCCGCACCGGCATGCAGCACCCACAGACTGCCCTGATGCCAGCGCGGCGAATGCGGCATGGCTAAGCCGCCAATGACAATTTCATTGCTGTCGACATCAATGACCACGCCGCCGGTCGCACGGTGTTCGCGCCAGCCGCCGACGATGTCGGTTTTCGCCAACGCCGTCACGAACGCTGGCTTGCCGCCACGCATCGCCAGTCCATTGAGATGGCAGCGGTCTTCCGGCACCAGCTCGGAAATGAAATCGGGCCGCCAGCGCGGTTCGAAAGTGTGCAGCGTACTCAACGTCGCCAGGCACGACATGCGCGTATTGACGAACCAGACCTCGTCGCCGGCAAACGACACATCGTGCAATTGCAGTTCCGGCATATAAAACGTCGCACGCGGCAGGAACAGCGAGTCGTAACGCCCCGGTTCGCGATAGTGATACGCGAGCGCTTTCGCGTCGCCGAACAGCCAGATACCGTTTTGCGTCGCTAATGCCATGCGATCGCCTTGCACATCGAGCCCCATCGGTCGCGCAAAACGGCGCGGCAGGAACGATACCTGCCTTCCATTCCAGCCAACCATGAACAGAAAGCCCGCCTGATAGGTGGAGATGGCGAGCGAGCCATTGCAGGTCGCCATCCACTGCGCAAATCCCTGGTCGGTTTCGCAGTTCAGTGATTCGGGTTGCTGTTCGGTTTTGTTGCCGGATTCCACAATTGAAACTCCATTGGTCCAGCAACGAGTGTGACGCGACGGAGCCCGCCGCGCCACACTCACCACACATATCGCTGCGTGGCCAGGCTTCAGCGCGAGTAGTTCTTGAAGAAGCTCCAAAGAATCTCGGTGGCGTTGATGTCCTGTGTCGTATTGCCCAACCCATAAGTCACGACCGAAGTGCCTGGCCAGGTATGGCCACCACCGTTGATCGTGTAAAGCTCGGCGAGCGCACCGGCACTGCATTGCGCATACGTCGCAAGTTGTACCGTGGTGCCGTCCGACGGATCCTTATCCGGCAGATTGGCGATGATGGGCGTCGCGCCGCAAAGGTTTCGTTGCGCCCAGAAAGCAATGCTGTCCGGCACCGACATCTGGCCATACTCGCCGTCGTAGACAACGCGCTTGTCGTCCGTGCCGTCGAACATCACGACTGGCAGCGGTGGCTGTGTCGGACAGGTGGGAGCAGTTTGATTCACCATCTCGCTGTCGATCAGTCCGGCCGCGGCAATCTTTCCGGGCTGTTCACAGGCATACAGAGCGGCCATAAAAGCGCCGTCCGAATAGCCCGACATATAAATCTTGTGCGGATTGAGGTTGTAGCCGGCGATCGAGTCATCGATCACCATATTCAGAAATGTGACGTCATTCGTTCTTCGATCCTGCGTGTAGGGATTGACGTTCCAGCCGCCCGTATCCGGTTCGGGAAGGATCACCCACACACCATATTCGGCAACCAGATTTCCGATCTCCGAAAGATTGGCCATCGTCTCAGGCGTGCCGCCACGATACAGAAGCAACACGATCGCCGGGGGCGAGGAAAATTTCGGCGTGACCGGCGTCAGATAGAGAACGCTGCGATCCTCGCCATCGATATATTCAATCGTTTCGAAACTGGTAACACCCGGAATCGGTCGCAGGGTGTAGCGCCAGCCTGCGGTCTGGCTGGACACATTTGCAGGAATCGACTCATTCAATGTCGTGGAACTTTCCCCGGACTGGGCGAAAGCGTTGGTCGCGCAAAAAACTAAGCCGCAAACAGCGGCACCCACCGTTCGAATATTCATTTACTACCCCTCTTGTTGTGTTGTCCGACGCCCGTCCGATCGACAACGATCGTGATGAGCGGAACGAGGGATATCATCGCGTGCTGTTTACTTTGCCACGGGGGATTTGTACCACCGCGTCCTTGCGATCGAACCTCGCTCGATCACAGTTTTTCAGGGGAAATATGAACGCCCGCTGAAACGCCCCGGCGGAATAGTCCGGTGCGGCTGCCCAACCTGCTTACGCACTCACATCGTCCGAAGCGTGCGGCAAAACGGGGGGATCAGGACTCTGCTGCCATCGCGCAATAGAACGCCTTCAGATAGCGCGTCTCGGGTATTGCCGGATGCACCGGGTGATCCGGCCCCTGCCCGCCTTGCTCCACGATCTGCAAGCGCTTACCCGCCGCGCGTGACTCGCGCAGCAGCACCCGCTGCAGCTCCGCCGCATCGAGATGATAGGAGCACGAACACGAAACCAGGAATCCGCCCGGCACCAGCAAATTAAGTGCGGCGCGATTGAGCCGGCCATAGTGACTCAACCCAGCCTCGTGATCCTTCTTGCGCTTGATCAGCGCCGGCGGATCGACGATGACGAGATCGAAACGACGGCCATCCGCATGCAACTGCTTCAGGACGTCGAGCGCCTCGCCGCGCAGTCCTTCCAGCGCGGCGTCGTTGAGACGGGCATTGGCCGCCGCCGCTTCAAGCGCCGGCGCGGAACTGTCGATGCAGGCAACCGCACTCGCACCGAAACCGTGCGCGCGCAGTGCCCAGGCGCCGACGTAGCTGAACACGTCGAGCACGCGCGCACCATGCGCGTAGCGCGCAAGGCGGTCGCGGTTGTCACGCTGATCGAAGAACCAACCGGTTTTCTGTCCGCCGCGAACCGGCACGGCAAAACGCACCCCGCCCTCGCTGATTTCGACCGTCTCCGGCACATCGCCAATGGCCTCGGTCACTAGCGGCAGGCTCTCCAGTTCGCGCGCCGACGTATCGTTGGCGAGCCAGATGCCGCGCGGCTTCAGCACGCGCCGCAGGGCCTCGAGGATGGTGTCGCGCTGCGCGTCGATGCCAGCGGTCGCGAATTGCGCGACGACGACGTCGCCATAGCGATCCACAACCAGCCCCGGCACGCCGTCCGCTTCGCCGTAAATCAGGCGATAGAAGGGTTCCGAGTAAAGACGCTGGCGCAGCTGCAACGCGGTATCGATACGGCGCGCAAACCAGTCCGCGTCGATCAGCGCATCACCGCTGCCGGTCAGTAGACGCGCGCACAGCAAAGCATGCGGATTGACGTAGCCGACCCCGAGCGGCTGTCCGCGCGCGTCCTCGACTCGGCAGAGCGCGCCGACCGGAAAGGCCGACAGCGGCGTCCGCGCCGTATCAACTTCATTCGAGTAAATCCATAGGTGACCGGCGCGCAGGCGCCGTTCTTCCTTGGCTTTCAGCTTCAATACAGGATAGGAGGACATGGGAAAACTCGCGGGAACGGCGGCGCACGATAGACCAAACGGCGCGCCACCGACAGCGTGCCGGCGCAATTTCGCGCCGCGCACTTCCGGCCATATCGAGGATTTGCGCATCGCTCGCGGCATAAATGATCCGCCGGGGCTGCCCCTATTCGGCTTGCATGGCGTATCATTTGCACGCGTTGATACGGCAACGGCGTCGGCACCGCGCAGGTTATGCTCGTAGGCGCACCGTCACCTCGCCCCATCTCGTATTCGGGAGTCGCCAGCGTGTCGCCGACCATCGAAAACATTGCACACAACTGGTCCTTCGCGATCTACCTGATCGGCGTCGCCGGGTTATGCGCCTTCATGCTCGTCGCCTCATGGCTGCTCGGCGGCCGCGACTGGGGCCGCGCCAAGAACGAACCGTTCGAGTCCGGCGTCGTCTCGGCCGGCGGTGCGCGCCTGCGCTTCTCGGCCAAGTTTTATCTGGTCGCGATGTTTTTCGTGATTTTCGACGTCGAAGCACTGTTTCTCTACGCTTGGGCCGTTTCCGTCCGCGAAGCGGGCTGGGCCGGTTTCATCGAGGCGACGATATTCATTCTGATTCTGCTTGCCGGTCTCGTATATCTGGCGCGCATCGGCGCGCTCGAATGGGCGCCGGACGGGCGCCGCCGCCGTCGCGAGCAGCACAAACGGGACGAACACTGAGATCATCCATGGAATACACGCTGACGCGCATCGACCCCGATACACCAGGGCATCGCTACCCGATGCAGAAGCGGGAGACGGTGAAAGATCCGCTCGAAGAACACGTCCACCGTAATATCTTCATGGGCAAGCTGGAGGAAGTGGTGCACGGAGCTGTCAACTGGGGCCGCAAGAATTCGTTATGGCCATACAACTTCGGTCTTTCCTGCTGCTACGTCGAGATGGCGACTGCGTTCACTTCACCGCATGACGTTGCGCGCTTCGGCGCCGAAGTCATCCGTGCGTCGCCACGGCAGGCGGACTTCATGGTCGTCGCCGGCACCTGCTTCATCAAGATGGCACCCGTCGTGCAGCGTCTGTATGAGCAGATGTTGGAACCCAAATGGGTGATCTCGATGGGCGCCTGCGCCAATTCCGGCGGCATGTACGATATCTACTCGGTCGTGCAGGGCGTGGATAAATTCCTGCCGGTCGACGTTTACATCCCGGGCTGTCCGCCGCGCCCGGAAGCCTTTCTGCAAGGCTTGATGCTGTTGCAGGAATCGATCGGCAAGGAGCGCCGGCCGCTGTCATGGGTCGTCGGCGATCAGGGCGTCTACCGTGCCAACCTGCCGGCGCAGCGCGACCTCAAGCGCGCCGAACGAATGAGCGCGACGACATTGCGCTCTCCGGATACTATTTGATTTGAGCCGAACGCAGACGGAAAACGCCTAGTATGGCTGACGACGCACCGACTCCCCCCATCGTGCCCGGCATCGAGCACGAGGTCGTTCGCGAACTGCATACGCGCTTCGGCGCCGCCACCTTCGTCTTCCAGGCGACGAAGGATGCGGTGCCCACGCTGTGGGTACCGCGCGACAAATTGCTCGACATACTGCGCTTCCTGCGCGGCGCGACGAAACCGTACGTCATGCTGCTTGATCTCTCCGCGATCGACGAACGCCTGCGCACGCGCCGCGACGGTCAGCCGAAATCCGATTTCACGGTGTTCTATCACCTGCTGTCGATCGAGCGGAACAGCGATATCCGTATCAAGGTGGCGCTGAGCGCCGATGACCTGCACCTGCCGACCACGATCGGCATCTGGCCGAATGCAAGCTGGTACGAACGTGAAGTCTGGGACATGTTCGGCGTCGTTTTCGACGGCCACCCACACCTGTACCGCATCCTGTTGCCGCGTACCTGGCAAGGTCACCCGTTGCGCAAGGATTATCCGGCGCGTGCGACTGAATTCGATCCGTTCATGCTCGACGCCGCCAAACAGGACGCCGAACAGGAAGCATTGAAATTCGTGCCCGAGGAGTGGGGAATGCAGCGCGGCACCAAGGACGAGGACTTCATGTTCCTCAACCTTGGCCCGAACCATCCGTCCGCGCACGGTGCGTTCCGCATCGTGCTGCAGCTCGACGGCGAAGAGATCGTCGACTGCGTACCAGACATCGGCTATCACCATCGCGGCGCCGAGAAAATGGCGGAGCGGCAGTCGTGGCACACCTATATTCCGTACACCGACCGCATCGACTACCTCGGCGGCGTGATGAACAACCTGCCGTACGTTCTCACCGTCGAAAAGCTGGCCGGCATTGAAGTACCCGACCGCGTCAAAGTCATCCGCGTGATGATGTCGGAATTCTTCCGTATCACCTCGCACTTGCTGTTCCTCGGTACCTATATCCAGGACGTCGGCGGCATGACGCCGATTTTCTTCATGTTCACCGACCGCATGAAGGCCTACGACGTCATCGAGGCGGTCACTGGCTTCCGCATGCATCCGGCGTGGTACCGCATCGGCGGTGTCGCGCACGATCTGCCGCAGGGCTGGGATAAGCTCGTCCGCGAATTCGTCGAGTGGATGCCGAAGCGGCTCGACGAGTACGTCCAAGCCGCGATCAAGAACAGCATCCTGCGCTCGCGCACGATCGGTGTCGCGCAGTACAACTCCAAACAGGCACTGGAGTGGGGCGTCACCGGTCCCGGATTACGCGCCACTGGCGTTAATTACGATCTACGCAAAGCGCGGCCGTATTCTGGCTTCGAGAACTTCGATTTCGAAGTACCTCTGGCCAACAATGGCGATGCCTACGATCGCGCCCTCGTGCGCATCGAGGAAATGCGGCAGAGCGTCCGCATCATCACGCAGTGCCTGAACAACATGCCGGCCGGCCCGTACAAAGCCGATCACCCGTTGACCTGTCCGCCGCCGAAGGAACGCACGCTGCAACACATCGAGACGCTGATCACGCACTTCCTGCAAGTATCGTGGGGACCGGTGATTCCGCCCGGCGAATCGAGCCAGCTCATCGAAGCGACTAAGGGCATCAACAGTTATTACTGCGTGTCCGACGGCAGCACGATGAGCTATCGCACGCGCATCCGTACGCCCAGTTTTCCGCACCTGCAACAAATTCCGTCGGTGATCAAAGGCTCGATGGTTCCGGACCTGATCGCTTACCTCGCCAGCATCGATTTTGTGATGGCCGATGTCGACCGCTAACCAGACAATCATCAAACTCGCCGATCTGCAGAAGATCGCGCCATTCGCCCTGTCCGACGAGGAACGGCACGCGATCGAGCACGAAATGACGCACTACGAAGACGCGCGCGCCGCCGTGATCGAAGCGCTGAAGATCGTGCAGAAAAATTACGGCTGGGTACCTGACGGCGCGATCGCGGAGATCGGCAAGGTGCTCGGGATTCCCGCCACCGACGTCGAAGGCGTTGCCACGTTCTACAACCTGATCTTCCGCCGTCCGGTCGGCCGGCACGTGATCAAAGTCTGCGACAGTATCTCCTGCTTCCTAACCGGCTACGACGAGGTCAAGGCCGCTTTCTCGAAGACGCTTGGCGTCGGCCTCGGCGAAACCACCAAGGACGGCCGCTTCACGCTGCTGCCGATCTGCTGCCTCGGTGCCTGCGACAAGGGCCCAGTACTGATGATTGACGATGACACGCACTTCGACGTCGCGCCTGATCAAGTCGGGAAACTGCTGGAGCAATATCGATGAGCGCGCCCACGCTGACCGGCGACAAGCAGCCACTCACTTACCGTATCAACCTCGCGCAGCCGCTCGATCTCAAGAGCTATGAAGCGCAGGACGGCTATGCCGCCGTACGTAAGGCACTCAAGGACCTGACGCCCGCAGACGTCACCAAAACCGTCAAGGAATCAAACCTGCGCGGACGCGGCGGCGCCGGCTTCCCGACCGGTGTGAAGTGGGGTTTGGTACCGATGGGCGCCGATGCGCCAAAGAACAAGTACCTCGTCTGCAACGCCGACGAAATGGAGCCCGGCACGTTCAAGGACCGCCTGTTGATGGAGGGCGTTCCGCATCAGATGATCGAATCGATGATCGTCGGTGGCTATGCGATCCAGGCCAATCGCGGCTATATCTTCCTGCGCGGCGAATACATCCTCGCCGCCGAACGCCTGAACAAAGCACTGGCCGAAGCGCGCGCGGCCGGCTATCTCGGCAAGAATATTCTCGGCAGCGGCTGGAACTATGACGTGTTCGTTCACACCGGCGCCGGACGCTACATCTGCGGCGAGGAAACCGCGCTGATCAACTCGCTGGAAGGCCGCCGCGCGAATCCGCGCAGCAAGCCGCCGTTCCCGCAGATCGCCGGCCTCTGGGGTAAACCGACCGTCGTCAACAACGTCGAGACGCTGTGCAATCTGCCGCACATCCTGACGCGCGGCGCGGAGTGGTTCCTGGGACTGTCGCAAGGCAAGAGCAAGGATGCGGGCACCAAGCTCTACGGCATCTCGGGCCGCGCCAAGCGCACCGGCGTGTGGGAACTGCCGATGGGCACAACCGCGCGCGAAATTCTCGAGGAGCGCGGCGGCGGCATGAAGGACGGCCTGAATCTGAAATGCTGGCTGCCGGGTGGCGCCTCCACCGATTTCCTGATGCCCTCGCATCTCGATCTGGCGATGGACTACGACACGATCGCCAAAGCGGGTTCGCGCATGGGCACCGGTCTGCTGACGGTCGTCGATGACAAACAGAACATCATTTCGGTGGTGCGCAATCTCGAAGACTTTTTCGCGCGCGAATCATGCGGCTGGTGCACACCGTGCCGCGACGGGTTGCCGTGGACGTACAAGCTGCTATGCGCCTTGGAAGCTGGCAACGGCTGCACAGGCGACATCGAGCAGCTCGAACAGATGACGCGCTTCCTTGGCCCCGGCAAAACTTACTGCGCACACGCGCCCGGTGCGATGGAACCACTGCAGTCGGCACTAAAATATTTCCGCAGCGAATTCGAAGCGGGCATCGCGAAGTCGGCACCCCAGGTGGCGGCATGAACTCGATCACTGGAAACTAACCGTGGCCATCATCCACGTAGACGGCAAACAGTACGAAGTCGACGGCTCCGACAATCTGCTGCACGCGTGCCTGTCGCTGGGCCTCGACATCCCTTATTTCTGCTGGCATCCGGCGCTCGGTAGCGTCGGCGCCTGCCGCCAGTGCGCGGTCAAGCAGTATCGCGACGCCAACGACAAGATGGGGCGTCTGGTGATGTCATGCATGACGCCGTCAACCGATGGCATCTTCGTCTCGATCGCCGACGACGAGGCAAAAGCGTTCCGCGCCAGCGTCGTCGAATGGTTGATGACCAATCACCCGCACGATTGCCCGGTCTGCGAAGAAGGCGGCCACTGTCACCTGCAGGACATGACGGTGATGACCGGCCACGCCAGCCGCCGCTATCGCTTCACCAAGCGCACGCATCTCAACCAGGAATTGGGGCCGTTCATCGGCCACGAGATGAACCGCTGCATCGCCTGTTACCGCTGCGTGCGTTATTACAAAGACTATGCGGGCGGCGCCGATCTCGGCGTCTACGGCGTGCATGACAACGTTTATTTCGGTCGCGTCAGCGACGGCACACTCGAAAGCGAATTCTCCGGCAACCTCGTCGAGGTCTGCCCGACCGGCGTGTTCACCGACAAGACCCACTCTGAACGCTATAACCGCAAGTGGGACATGCAGTTCGCACCGAGCATCTGCCAGCAGTGCGCCGTCGGCTGCAACACCAGCCCCGGCGAACGCTACGGCGAACTGCGCCGCATCGAGAACCGTTACAACGGCGCGGTCAACCACTACTTCCTGTGCGACCGTGGCCGCTTCGGTTACGGCTACGTCAATCGCAAGGATCGTCCGCGCCAGCCACTGGCGGCAAAGGGCGGCACCTTGACTGTGGTCACCGTCGAAAACGCGCTGGCCGGTGCTGGCGAAAATTTGCGCCATGCCAAACGCATCATCGGCATTGGTTCGCCGCGCGCGAGCCTGGAAGCCAATTACGCGCTGCGCGAATTGGTCGGTGCAGACAATTTCAGCACCGGCATCGCTGCAGCCGAACTGGCGCGCATCCGCCTCGTGCTCGATGTGCTGAATCGCGGTCCGGTGCGCACCCCGTCACTGCGTGAGATCGAGGATGCCGACGCCGTGTTCGTGCTCGGCGAGGACGTTACGCAGACCGCGCCGCGGATCGCGCTGGCGCTGCGTCAGGCGACGAAGAATGAAGCGCGCAAACAAGCCGCGCATCGCTACGTGGCGATGTGGCAGGCCGAAGCGATCCAGAACATCGGCCAGCGCGATCTGAGCCCGGTCTTCGTCGCCGCGGTCGATGCGACGCGTCTCGACGACATCGCCGCCACGACTTATCGCGCGGCACCCGAAGATCTCGCCCGCCTCGGCCATGCGGTCGCGCACGCGATCGATCCGACGGCACCGGCGGTTGAAGGTCTCGCCGCTGAAAGCGTGGCGCTCGCGAAGAAAATCGCCGGTGCGCTACTCGCCGCCGACAAGCCGCTGATCGTCTCTGGCACCGGTGCCGCATCCGAAGCCGTGATCCGCGCGGCAGCGAACGTTGCCTGGGCACTGTATGCACACGGCAAGACCGATGTTGCCATCAGCCTGTCCGTGCCAGAAGCGAACAGTCTCGGCCTCGGCCTGTTCGGCGGCGACGCGCTGGAACCGACGCTGGAAGCGCTGCGTGACGGCAAGGCCGACGCGGTCGTTGTCATAGAAAATGATCTCTATCGCCGCGCCGATGCCGCGCTCGTCGACGCCGCATTCGCGGCGACAAAAACCGTCGTCATCGTCGATCACCAGCGCACGCGCACCACCGACAAAGCCACGCTGCTGCTGCCAGCGGCAAGCTTCGCCGAAGGCGACGGCACGCTAGTCAGCAACGAGGGTCGCGCGCAGCGATACTTCCAAGTCTATGACCCGGTCTACTCCGATCCGAGCTGCCAGATCCGTGAAACTTGGCGCTGGCTGCACGCGGTGCATTGCGCGGTGCTTGGCCAGCGGACCGCGTCGTGGACGCAGCTCGACGAAGTCACCGACCACTGCGCCACCGCCATACCGGCGCTGGCGCGCATCCGCGAAGCAGCGCCAAGCGCGTCGTTCCGCATGCAGGGCCGCAAGATGGCCCGCCAGCCGCACCGCTATAGCGGCCGCACCGCGATGCGCGCGAATCTTTCGGTGCACGAACCGCGCGCGTCGCAGGATATCGATACCGCGCTGGCATTCTCGATGGAAGGCTATTCCGGTCCGGCCGAGCCGTCGCCGCTGATTTCGTTCGCGTGGTCGCCGGGCTGGAATTCGCCGCAGTCGTGGAACAAATTTCAGGATGAGGTCGGCGGCCATCTGCGCGCGGGCGATCCGGGCGTATGTCTGGTCGAACCGTCCGGGCGTAATCCGGGTGGTTATTTCGGCAACGTGCCCGCTGCGTTCACACCGCGTTCGGGAAGCTGGCGCGTGCTGCCACTGCATCACATCTTTGGCAGCGATGAACTGTCCGCGCTGGCCGCGCCAGTGGCCTCGCGCATTCCTGCGTCCTACGTGGCGCTGGCAACGGCCGATGCGGCGGCACTTGGCATCAGCGAAGGATCGGCAGTGAAAGTCACGCTCGGCGATGGCAGCGTGCGCCTCGTTGCGAAGCTCAGCGACGCTTTGCCGCGCGGCACGATTGGTGTGCCTGCCGGCCTCGCAGGCACGCCAATCGTCGCGGCGGATACCTGGGCCAGCGTGTCGAAAGGGGACGCTGCATGAGCTGGCTCACACCGGCTGTGATCGCCATCATCATCGGGGCGCTTAAAGCCATCGCGATCCTTATCGGGACCGTGCTGACGGCGGCGATGCTGATCTGGGTGGAACGGCGCCTGCTGGGCATCTGGCAGGACCGTTGGGGGCCGAACCGCGTCGGTCCGTTCGGCCTGTTTCAGGTGGTCGCGGATATGGCAAAAATTTTCTTCAAGGAAGATTGGAGTCCGCCGTTCGTGGACACACTGATCTTCTGGATCGCGCCGGCAATCGCGATGAGCGCGTTCCTGATCGCATTTGCGATCGTGCCGATGACTCCGGCTTGGGGCGTCGCGGATATCAATATCGGCGTTCTGTTTTTCCTTGCCATCGCCGGACTCGCGGTCTACGCCGTGATGTTCGCGGGCTGGTCGAGCAACAGCAAATATGCGCTGCTCGGCGCGCTGCGCTCGACCGCGCAGACGCTGACTTACGAAGTGTTCATGGGTATTTCACTGATGGGTGTGGTCGCCATCGCCGGATCGTTCAACCTGCGCGACATCGTCGCCGCGCAGAAGGATTGCTGGTTCGTGATTCCGCAGTTTCTGGGGTTCATCACCTTCGCGCTCGCGGGCGTGGCGGTGGCGCACCGCAGCCCCTTCGACCTGCCTGAGGCGGAACAGGAACTCGCCGCTGGCTATCACACCGAATATTCGGGCATGAAGTTCGGCATGTTCTTCGTCGGCGAATACGTGGCTGTGGTGCTGGTTTCGGCGCTGCTGACGACACTGTTCTTTGGTGGCTGGCTCGGTCCGTGGCTGCCGCCGTTCGTCTGGTTCGCGCTGAAAACCAGCTTCTTCATCGTGCTGTTCATCCTGTTGCGTGGCGCGCTGCCACGGCCACGCTACGACCATCTGATGTCCGCCGGCTGGAAAGTCTGTCTGCCGCTGACGCTGATCAATCTCATCGCTACCGGTGCCGTGGTGCTGATGCACTCCAGCGCACCGCAGGTCGCCGGTTGAGGAATCCCATGAAAGGCGTACTCGGCGTACTCGTTGGAATCTGGAGCAACCTGCGCAGCATGTGGATCGTGTTCATGCACACGTTCCGCAAGCGCGACACGATCCAGTATCCGGAACAAAAAGTTTATCTGCCGCCGCGCTATCGCGGCCGCATCGTGCTGACGCGCGATCCCGACGGCGAAGAACGCTGCGTCGCCTGCAATTTGTGCGCGGCGGCCTGCCCGGTCGGCTGCATCTCGTTGCAGAAAGCGGAGACCGACGACGGCCGCTGGTATCCTGAATTCTTCCGCATCAATTTTTCGCGCTGCATTTTCTGCGGCCTCTGCGAGGAAGCCTGCCCGACCAACGCGATCCAGCTCACGCCGGATTTTGAGATGGGCGAATACAACCGCCAGAATCTCGTTTACGAAAAGGAAGACCTGCTGATCGCCGGCACCGGCAAGTATCACGATTACAATTTCTACCGCGTCGCCGGTCTGGCGATCGCGGGTAAGCCGAAGGGCGCGGCGCAGAACGAGGCGGCGCCGATCGACGTCAAATCGTTGCTGCCGTAAGGGAAACGCGCACATGCAACCTGCCGCAATCGCTTTTTATCTGTCCTCCGCTGTCGCGGTGATAGCGACGGTGCGCGTAATCACCGGAACCAATCCGGTGCATGCGCTGCTGAGCCTGATCGTATCGCTGCTCGCCGTCTCGATGATTTTCTTCACGCTCGGCGCACCGTTCGCCGGCATTCTTGAGCTGATCGTCTACGCGGGCGCGATCATGGTGCTGTTCGTATTTGTAGTGATGATGCTGAATCTCGGCTCGGCCGTGGTCGAGCAGGAGAAAAAATGGCTGCGGCCGGGCGTGTGGTTCGTACCTGCGCTGCTGTCGCTGCTGCTGCTGGGAGAACTATGCTACGCACTAGCCGGCAGCGGCCTGCATCCGGCCGGCCAGATCACGGTCGATGCCAAACAGGTCGGCATCGCGCTGTATGGACCTTATCTGCTGGCGGTGGAACTGGCGTCGATGCTGCTGCTGGCGGCACTGGTCGCGGCTTATCACCTCGGTCGTCACGACGAGAAAGAGTGAATTGATGTTCTGGGACGCGCCGGTTAATCGGCCGCGCGCGGAATCGCATGGCGCTTGCGCCGCTTGACGAGTCGATGGGACGGGAATGACCGGAATACCGATGGAACACGGGCTGGCGGTCGCCGCGGTGCTGTTTGCACTGGGACTGATCGGCCTGCTCGTGCGCCGCAATATCCTGTTCGTGCTGATGTGCATCGAAGTGATGATGAACTCCGCCGCGCTGGCATTCATTGTCGCCGGCAGCCGCTGGGCACAGCCGGACGGGCAGATCATGTTCATTCTGGTGTTGAGTCTGGCGGCATCGGAGGCGAGCGTCGGACTGGCGCTCGTATTCCAGCTTTACCGGCGCTTCCACACGCTCGATATCGACGTTGCCAGCGACATGAAAGGATGAGAGAACGCTGATGGATCTTCTTTTCCTCACCTTCCTGTTCCCGCTCAGCGGCTTCCTGCTGCTCGCTTTCGCTCGCGACCGCGTTTCCGAAAACGTCGCGGCGGCGATCGGTGTCGGTTCGATCGGCCTGTCCGCGCTCACCGCCGCCTATGCCGGCTGGGATTTCTTCCACCATCCGCCGCCCGGCGGCGCTTACACGCAAATGCTGTGGACCTGGATGCAGGTCGGCGATTTCGCACCGGCATTCGCACTGCGTCTCGACGGGCTGTCGCTGACCATGCTCGGCGTCGTCACCGGCGTCGGCTTCCTGATTCATCTGTTCGCATCGTGGTACATGCGCGGCGAAGACGGCTACGAGCGCTTCTTCGCCTACATGAACCTGTTCATCGCGAGCATGCTGTTCTTGGTGCTCGGCGACAACCTGCTGTTCCTGTACTTCGGCTGGGAAGGCGTCGGTCTGTGCAGCTATCTGCTGATCGGCTTCTATTACAAGGAACCGGCCAACGGCTATGCCGCGCGCAAGGCCTTCGTCGTCACGCGCGTCGGCGACACTTTCATGGCGGTCGCACTGTTCATGCTGTATCGCGACTTCGGCACGCTCAACATCCACGAATTGCTGGATCGCGCACCGCAGCTGTGGGCAGTCGGCTCGCGGACGGCGACGATCACCACGCTGCTGCTGCTCGGCGGCGCAGTCGGCAAATCAGCGCAGCTGCCGCTGCAGACCTGGCTGCCGGACGCGATGGCTGGCCCGACGCCAGTGTCCGCACTGATTCACGCCGCCACCATGGTCACCGCCGGCGTCTATCTGATAGCGCGTACGCACACGCTGTTCGAGCTGGCACCGCTGAGCCTCGAATGGGTCGGCATCGTCGGTGCGGCGACGCTGCTGATCGCCGGCTTCTGTGCGCTGGTGCAAACCGACATCAAACGCGTTCTTGCCTATTCGACGATGAGCCAGATCGGCTATATGTTCCTCGCGCTCGGCGCCGGCGCGTGGCATGCGGCGATCTTCCATCTGATGACGCACGCGTTCTTCAAGGCGCTGCTGTTCCTCACCGCGGGTGCGGTCATCATCGGCACGCATCACGAGCAGGACATTTTCAAGATGGGCGGCCTGCGCAAAACGCTGAAGCTCGAATACGCATGCTTTCTCATCGGCGGCGCGGCACTCGCGGCACTGCCGGTGCTCACGGCGGGCTTCTATAGCAAGGACGAAATTCTGTGGGACGAGTTGGCGGCGAACCATATGGGCTTTCTCGCCGCCGGCTTGTTCGGCGCGTTCCTGACATCGGTCTACACGTTCCGTCTGATCTTCATCGTCTTCCATGGCGAAGAAAAGATTCATGCGCATGCCGGCCACAGCACGCCGTACTGGCTGCCGCTCAGCGTGCTGCTGGTGCTTTCCACACTGGTCGGCGCGCTGATTCATCCGCCGCTGGCCGGTGTACTGCCGGCTGATCCGGGTGAAGCCGGCGGCGAACTCAAGGACAAGCTGGAATGGGCTTCGGGCGCCATTGCGATCGCCGGCATCGGCGTCGCCGCGCTGCTGTATCTAGGCGAACGCCGCTTCGTTACCGCGGTCGCGAAGAGTGGCATGGGGCGTGCGCTCACCGGCCTCTGGCTCAACGCCTTCGGCTTCGATGCGCTTTACGATCTGCTGTTCGTGAAACCGTACTTGGCGATCGTCAACTTCAACCGCCGCGACGGCTTCGACCAGGCGATCGGCCTCATCCCACGGCTCACCAAATTCGGCCATGACGCGCTGAGCGTCACCGAAAACGGCCGCGTACGCTGGTATGCGGCGACCATCGCCGGCGGCGCGGTTCTCCTGCTTGCGGCACTCGTCCTGGTATAACGACGATGACGGACTCCCTCATTCTGCCCGCGCTGATCCTGATTCCGATCGTCGGCGGCTTTCTGTGCTGGCAAGGCGAACGCTTCGGCCTCGGCACGCCGCGCTGGGTCGCGCTGCTGACCATGGCACTTGAGCTCGGCATCGGCATCGTGCTGTGGACCCAGGGGCCTTACACGCTGGCGAGCGCGGTTGGCGGCGGGACGCAACAGTGGCAGTTGGAATTCCATGCGGCATGGATTCCGCGCTTCGGCATCAGCGTGCATCTTGGGCTCGACGGTCTGTCGCTGTTGATGGTGATGCTCACCGGACTGCTCGGCATGCTTGCGGTCGCCTGCTCATGGCGCGAAATCCAGCGCCACGTCGGCTTCTTTCATCTCAATCTGCTCTGGAACCTCGGCGGTGTCATCGGTGTGTTCCTATCGCTGGATCTTTTCCTGTTTTTCTTTTTCTGGGAAATGATGCTGGTGCCGATGTACTTCCTGATCGCGCTGTGGGGCCACAACGCACCCGACGGCAAGGGCCGCATCTACGCCGCGACCAAATTCTTCCTGTTCACGCAGGCCAGTGGCCTGCTGATGCTGTTATCGATTCTCGGTCTGGTCATTGTTCACTACCACGTCACCAACCAGATCACCTTCGATTACACGCAGCTGCTCGGCACGCAGATGAGCGCGAATGTCGAATACTTCATCATGCTCGGCTTCTTCGTCGCCTTCGCGGTCAAGCTACCGATTGTGCCGCTGCACTCCTGGCTGCCGGATGCGCACTCGCAGGCGCCGACCGCAGGCTCGGTGGATCTTGCTGGTGTCCTGCTAAAAACCGCCGCCTACGGTTACCTGCGCTTCGCGTTGCCGCTATTTCCGCATGCCTCGCACGACTTCGCGCCGATCGCAATGTGGCTCGGCGTCATCGGCATCATCTACGGCGCGCTGATGGCCTTCGTGCAGAACGACATCAAGCGTCTCGTCGCCTACACCAGCGTATCGCACATGGGTTTCGTGCTGATCGGCATCTACTCCGGCAACGCGCTGGCACTGCAAGGCGTTGTCGTGCAGATGCTCGCTCACGGCATTTCCGCTGGCGCACTGTTCATTCTCTGCGGCGAAATCTACGAGCGCCTGCACACACGTGACTTGCGGGAAATGGGTGGATTGTGGACGCGCTTCCGCTTTCTGCCGCCGATCGCGCTGTTCTTCGCCGCCGCCTCGCTGGGCCTGCCCGGCCTGGGTAATTTCGTCGGCGAATTCCTGATTCTGCTCGGCACCTTCCAGGTCAATCCGACGATCGCGATCCTCGGCGCCTCTGGCCTCATCCTCGCCGCCGTGTATGCGCTGATCATGATGCAGCGCGCGTTTTACGGTCCGCTGAAAACGACGGAAAAGATGGAGGATCTATCCGGCCGTGAAATCATGCTGATGCTGAGCCTGATCCTGATCCTGCTGTTCCTCGGCCTGCATCCGCAGACGGTGTTGAACACCTCCGCGGCGGCGATGGCGAACGTTCATCACGCCTATCTGCCGGCGAGTAGCGCCGCCCTCTCCGTTTCCCCGTGAAACCGCCGCCATGACGCTGACCTCCGACCAGCTCCTTGCGCTGCTGCCGCTACTTCTCACCGGCGGCACTGCGATCCTCGTGATGCTCGCCATCGCGGTAAAGCGCAATCACTTCTGGAATGCGACGCTGACGGTTGTCGGCTTGAACGTGGCGCTGCTGTCCATTGCCTGGCTTGCCTGGAAAGGGCTCTATCCGATCAAGGTCACGCCGCTGCTGATCGTGGATGGCTATTCGCTGTTCTACATGGCGCTGATTGTCGCCACCACGCTGGCCTGTGCGACGCTATCGCATGCCTACATGGAAGGCTTTCCCGGCAACCGCGAGGAGTTGTATCTGCTGCTGACGCTGGCCGCGACCGGCGGCGTGGTACTCGCATGCAGCCGGCATCTGGCCTCGCTGTTCATCGGGCTGGAACTGCTGTCGGTGCCGATCTACGGCATGATCGCTTACGCGTTCCGCGAGCGTCATTCGCTGGAAGCCGGCATCAAGTACCTTGTGCTGTCGGCCGCCGCATCGTCGCTGCTGCTGTTCGGTATGGCACTGTTATATGCGCAGGCCGGTACGTTGTCGTTCGACGGCCTTGGCGCGTCGCTGGCCGGCGAAGGCGTCGCCAGCCCGTTGGTGCTCGCCGGTGTCGCGCTCATATTCGCAGGGCTCGGCTTCAAGCTCTCCGTGGTGCCGTTCCACCTCTGGACGCCGGACGTCTATCAGGGCGCGCCAGCACCGGTCGGCGCCTTCCTCGCCACTGCCAGCAAGACCGCCGTGTTCGCTGTGCTGCTGCGCATCTACAGCACCGCACCGGCAATGCATCAGGGCGTCGTGCCCGGTGTGCTGGCGGCGGTGGCGATCGCGTCGATTCTGTTCGGGAACTTGCTCGCGCTGACGCAGAGCAATCTCAAGCGCCTACTCGGCTATTCCTCCATCGCGCACTTCGGCTACATCCTGATCGCCGTCGTCGCCAGCAACGGTCTCGCGATCGAAGCCGTCGGCGTCTACCTGCTGACCTATGTCATCACCACGCTTGCCGCCTTCGGCGTCGTCGTACTGATGTCGAGTCCGTACCAGGAAAAAGATGCCGACGCGCTCTACGACTATCGCGGCATGTTCTGGCGCAACCCGTATCTGACGGCGGTGATGACGGTGGCGATGCTGTCGCTCGCCGGTATTCCGCTCACGGCAGGGTTCATCGGCAAGTTCTACATCGTCGCCGTCGGCGTCAGTGCGCATCTATGGTGGTCGATGGGAGCCCTCATCGTCGGCAGCGCGATCGGTCTCTACTATTACCTGCGCGTGATGGTGACCATGTTCCTCATCTCCCCGGGCATGCGTCGCTACAATGCACCTCTGCACTGGGGACAACAGGCAGGCGGCGTCATGGTGGTCCTGCTGATCGGACTGATGCTGTTCCTTGGCATCTATCCGCAGCCGGCGCTGCATCTGGTGCAGTCGGCGCTCATGTCAGCGGTGCAGTGAAACACCGGCGGCGAGCGGAAGCGCGCGCCGTCTCCGATGTTTGACCTCGCATCACTTCTGTGGGGATTGCTGTTCAGCTCGATCGGGCTCGGCTATTTCATTTACGGAAAGAAGCAGTCTGCGATCGTTCCGCTGGTCTGCGGGATTGTGTTGATGGTATTTCCTTACTTCGTGTCGAATACCATCCTGCTGGTTGTGATCGGCGTGGTGCTGAGCGCGGTTCCTTATTTCGTGAAGATGTGATGCGGCACGATAGCCGTCCGACCCGACGGCTCATCCGATTCCAATACTGCCTTGACATGCTATCTCGCGATAGCACACGCTTGCCTCACGAATTGCCTCACCAAACCCGCATTGCCTCACCAGAAGGCAGTCATGTAATTGGTTTATAAAGATTTTTATTTTTTGAATTGACTCATGTCCGAGATCGACCGGCACATCCTCAGCTACTTCGCCAAACACCCCAACAAGGGCGCGGGCGACGTTCCGCCTCTGGCCGGCAACAAAATACCGCGTCAGACGCTTTCGCGCCGGCTGACCGCTTTGGTCGAAAAGGGAGAACTGATCCGTACCGGCCAAGGCGCCGGCACCCGCTATCTGCGCGGCGATCTGGATGCCTATCTGCGGATTCCCGCGGCGCAGCGCCCACCGACGCCGTACATACGGGAACGCGGATCTCGCGATCTGCCCAAATTTACCCGGCCACAGCTTGAAACCTTGACCCGATCGGCTGGCGCACATGGCGCAACCGCTGAAGACATTGCACGCGGAGTGCGTGAGCGCCTGCTGATCGAGCTTTCGTACGCCTCATCCAATCTCGAAGGAAATACCTACGATCTGCTCCAGACCGAAGCCTTGATCAAATACGGTCAGGTCGCCCAGGGCAAAACCGCTCACGAAGCGAAGATGATCCTGAATCACCGTGACGCGATCCGCTACCTGCTCGACAACATCACCACGGCGGCGATCAACTGGATTACTTTGCGCGACCTGCATGCGCTGCTCTCCGATGGCCTGCTCGACGATCCGGCGGACTCCGGACGCATCCGTCGGCGCGCGGTAGCGATCACGCAGTCTAGCTATCACCCATTGGATAACGAATTCCAGATCAGGGAATCTGTGGATGCGATGCTCACCGCCGTGAGCGAAGAACCGGAACCGTTCAACCAGTCATTGATGCTGATGACCGGCGTGGCCTACGTACAAGCGTTCGCCGACTGCAACAAGCGCACCGGCCGCGTCATCGCCAATCTCCCGCTGCTGCAAGCCTCGCTGGCGCCGTTATCCTTCATCACGGTGGATAAAGAAGCGTACACACGCGGGCTGCTGGCCTACTACGAACTCGGCAACGGCAATCCAATCGCAAAAACCTATATCAATGCCTACCCAGCAAGCGCCGACGCGTACCGAACCAGTACTCAGTACAAACCCAAATCCGGACAGCAAATGGCGGTGGAAATCCGGTATCAAGGTTTCGTGCGAGAGCGTCTCAAGGAAATCATACTCGGCGCAACCGATCGCAATGCTCCATTGCCGGAATCAATACCTGCCGAAGATCGAGTGGTCGTTGTGGAGATGATCCGCTCGCAGATGGATACTCTTCATCCGGGGCGCGCTGCACCGTTGGGGGTCAGTTCAAGTGACATCGAAGTATATCTGTCACGCGCAGATCGCCATTGAGATACCGGAGAAATACGTGGCTAACGTCAAAGAACAAATGCTTGCCGAAATTGACCACGTCATAGAGGCGGCCAGGAATTTACCATTGGATCCAATGAAGGCCCAGCAGTTCGCATCAGAACCATTCGCGATGTGGAAAGCACACGCTACTGCGGTAGTTGCAGCGACCGTGCCGATCAGCCATCCGTTGCGCAAAGATCTTGAGGGAATTAGCCATGCTCAAACCTCTCAAGTCCCCCATTACATTGGCTTCCTATCGGGCCTGCGGAATGCCATGGAGCGAGGGTTGCTGGAATCAATCTTCACCACAGCTCGTGAAGTGATATCAGCAGATGACATAGAGCTGGCTGAGGCCGTCCTAAACGATCACGCCGGCGCCGATCGCTCGCATATCGCGGCCGCTGTAATCGCAGGCGCAACTCTGGAACGGGCGTTGCGTGCTAAGTGCGCGTTGCTCGGAATTGATATCCATAAACCTAAGACCGGCGAGCGAAAAGCCATAAATGCGCTAATTGATGACGCTGCCAGAGCGGATGCCATTACGCCACTAAGAGCAAAACAAATGCGAGTATGGGCAGGCATTCGCAACCATGCGGCGCATGGCGACTTCGATCTGTTCACTCGTGATGATGTGACTAGTTTCCTTCGTGACTTACCGGCCGTACTTGCCGAACTGAAATAACTACTGAGAGTAAATTAATGGCCGAATCATTTTCAGTTGGAGACGTAGTGCAACTGAAGTCTGGTGGAGTTCAAATGACCGTCGAAGAAGCTGGCGGGCTTGGGATAGCATGCGTTTGGTTTGAGGCCCGAACACTGCATAGAGGTCTGTTCGCTCCCGATACGCTTAAGAGATATATACGCAAACCTCTTCAGCTTACCGCCCATCGGAAAGAGCCCATCATGTAGCTCATATAGGCTGGACTGACGCGTAGCGAAGCCCAGCCTCATCACTTGGCGATAACCCTTTCGCCAAGGGGAAGAGGGAATTTTAAAAACCTGTGCCGTGCGGAAAAATCCGCAGAGAACGGCACGACTCAGTGCGAAATCATCCACGGGCGCCGACTGGGAAAGCTCTTCGAAGTGTCGGCATTCTGTTGCTTACCGCTGCGCCTTGGCACGCAGCAAGCGCAGCCGTTGCCGTGACGTCGCGCCGAAGCAGACGTGCCGGCATCAGCGTCGCGCGTGCTGCGCGGCTGGTGGGCGCTGCGCTCATTGGTCGCGTGCGCTTGCCGCACGGCCGAAGACACTGTGGAAAAACGCGGCGCGCTGAACAACACGCGCGCCGCCAGTCCCTCGCATTCCGGACATGTAGCAGGTGTATCGCGTTCGGCAACGGTGCGTACGTCGTCGAAGCAGCCACAGGTTTCGCATTCATATTCGTAGACGGGCATAACGTAGCCTCAGCGGTCCTGAGCCAGTGGAATGTCGATGTCGCCCTTAAGGTATTTGGTCGGTCCGGCAGCATTGGGCATGATGTCGAATTCGAAGATTTCGGTCGGCAGGTATAGCGTGGCGCAGGCGTTCGGGATATCGACGATGCCGCTGATGTGGCCCTGTACCGGCGCGGTGCCAAGAATGGAGTAGGCCTGCGCGCGCGAGTAGCCGAACTTGGTCAAATACGAGATTGCGTTGAGGCAAGCCTGCTGATAGGCGACGTGTACGTCCAGGTAGTGCTGCTTGCCGGCGTCGTCGACGGAGATGCCTTCAAAGATCAGATAGTCCTTGTAATTCGGCGTGATCGGGCTGGGTCGGAAGATCGGATTCTTGATGCCGTACTTAGCGACGCCGCCCTTGATGAGACTGACTTTGAGATGCACCCAGCCGGCCATTTCGATCGCGCCACAGAAGGTGATTTCGCCGTCGCCCTGAGAGAAGTGGAGATCGCCCATCGACAGGCCGCCGCCCTTCACATAGACCGGGAAATAAATCTTGGAACCGCGCGACAGGTCCTTGATGTCGCAGTTGCCGCCGTGTTCACGCGGCGGCACGGTGCGTGCGCCTTCGCTGGCAGCCTTATCACGCGCGTCGCCTTTGAGGCGGCCCATGTGCGCGGTCGGCGCGTACGGTGCGTTCGCCAGCGGCGGTACGCGCTCGGGATTGGTCGCAATGATCGCCGTTTCGCGCGCGTTCCATTTATCGAGCAGTGGTTTGTCCGGCAGACAACCGATCAGGCCGGGATGGATCAGGCCGGCGAAGCTGACGCCCGGCACGTGGCGCGAGTGCGTGAACATGCCGGAAATGTCCCAAATCGATTTCTGCGCAAGTGGAAAATAGTCGGTAAGAAATCCGCCGCCGTTCTTCTTCGAAAAGAACGCGTTGAATCCCCACAAGCTCTCCGGTAGTGCACCGATGTCGAGCAGATCGACAACGAGCAAATCCCCCGGCTCCGCCCCCTCGACGCCGATCGGCCCGCTGAGAAAGTGCACCTGGCTGAGATCGACGTCGCGGATGTCGCCCGCGTTTTCGTCGTTCTTGATCTGGCCACCGGTCCAGTCATAGGTTTCGACGACAAAATCCTCGCCAGGTTTCACCCAGGCCACCATTGGCACGTCCGGATGCCAGCGGTTATGGATCATGTCGTTCTTGTACGGCGACGTGGACAGATCGATTTCGATGATCTTCTTCGGCATGGCTAGCTCCTGCGTTGTGCTTGCGGATGGATGACAGGGCGGTTCATGAAGGACGCGCTCAAACCGCCAGGAATTTAGAAATGGCCGCTTCGTCGACTTCGGCCCGTGCGTTCTCATGCACGATGCGTCCGTTCTCGATGACGAGGATGCGATCGGCGACGTCGAGTACGAAGCTCAACACCTGTTCGCAGACGACAATGCACAGGTCGCGCATGTCGCGGATCTGTTTGAGCGTGCGTGCGATGTCCTTGATGATCGATGGCTGGATGCCCTCGGTCGGCTCGTCGAGCAACAGCACTTTCGGATCGCTGGCAAGCGCGCGCGCGATCGCGAGCTGCTGCTGCTGGCCGCCGGACAAATTGCCGCCGCGCCGCTTGTCGAATTCCTTGAGGATCGGAAAGATCTGGTACAGCTCGCCAGGAATCTCTTTCTTGCCGGTGACGACGAGGCCGGTCTCTATGTTTTCGCGGACCGTCATGGTGCCGAAGATCTGGCGACCCTGCGGCACGTAGGCCACACCCCGCTGCACGCGTGCATGGCTCGGCAATCTGGTCACGTCCTGATCAGCGATTTTGATGTGTCCGCCAGCGGTCGGCAGCACGCCGATCAGCGATTTCATCAGCGTTGATTTGCCCATCCCATTGCGACCCACGACGGCGACGATCTCGCCGCGCTTGACGCTGAAATCGAGGCCGTGCAGCACTTCGCTCTGGCCGTAGCAGACGCGCAATTCGTTGACGTCGAGCATCGGCGGATTTCCTCAGTGGCCCAGGTAGACTTCTTTGACGCGCGGATCTTCCTGCACCACCGCCATGCGCCCCTCGGCGAGCACTTTGCCCTGGTGCAGGACGGTGACGCGGTGCGCGATGCTCTCGACGAATTTCATGTCGTGCTCGATGACGATCACCGCGCGTCCCTGCGTGATGCGGTTCAGCAACTCGGCGGTCTTGGCGCGTTCGGCGACGCTCATGCCGGCAACGGGCTCGTCGAGCATCAGCAGTTCCGGGTCCTGGATCAGCAACATGCCGATCTCCAGCCACTGCTTCTGGCCATGGCTCAACGTTTCCGCGCGCTGATGCAGATGATCCTTGAGAAAGATCGTCTCGGCGATTTCGGCGATGCGGTTCAGCACGTCGGGCGAACGGCGGAATGCCAGCGCGCCGAACACGCCGCGGCCGCGCGGAAACGAGATTTCCAGATTCTCGAAGACGGTCAGATCCTCGTAGATCGATGGCGTCTGAAACTTGCGACCGATACCGAGACGCACGATCTCGTGCTCCCGCATCGTGGTAATTTCCTTGTTCTGGAAACGAATCGAGCCGTCGCTGACCTTGGTGCGTCCGCAGATCAGATCGAGCACCGTGGTCTTGCCCGCGCCGTTCGGGCCGATGATCACGCGCAGTTCGTCCTTACTGATGTAGAGGCTGAGATCGTCGACCGCCTTGAAGCCGTCGAAAGACACCGTGACGCCTTCGAGTGCTAACAGAAAATCGGTTTCGCTGGCCATGTCCGGGTGCCCTATTCCGTTGCGGTGGCGATTGCCACCGGCGGCTGTGGCGTACGCGGCGGGGTGCGACGCCGCTCAAACCATGGCTGGATGTGATCACTGACCAGACCGGCCAATCCGTTCGGAAAGAACAGCACGACGGCGACGAACAATCCGCCCATCGCGAACAGCCACAATTGTGGAAACGCTTCGGAGAATGCGGTCTTGGCGGCGTTGACGACGAGCGCACCGAGTACCGCGCCGAACAGTGACAGCCGCCCGCCGAGTGCACAGAAGATCACCATCTCGATCGACGGCACGATGCCGATGATCGACGGCGACATGAATCCCACTTGCAGCGTGAACATGGCACCGCCGATCGCGGAAAACGCGGCGGCGACGCAGAACACGAAGATTTTGAAGTTGGCGACGTCGTAGCCGGAGAAGCGCACGCGTTCCTCCTTGTCGCGAATGGCCACGAGGATGCGCCCGAACTTGGTACGCAAGGTCGCCCGTGCCAGTAGCATGCAGGCGAATAGCAGACCCACGCCGACGAAGTAGAGCACGACCTTGGCGTGATCGGTGCGGATATCCCAGCCGAGCAGCGTGCGCAGATCGGTGATGCCGTTGACACCACCGGTGTATCCCTGCTGCCCGATGATGAGGATGGTCGCCACAGAGGCGAGCGCTTGCGTAATGATCGCAAAATAGACACCGCCGACACGGCGCTTGAACATCGCCGCACCGACGACGAATGCGAATAGAGCCGGCACTGTGATCAGCGCAACCAGCGTGAACGGTAGCGAATAGAACGGCTTCCAGAACCACGGCAGCGAGGTAATCTGATTCCAGTCCATGAAATCCGGAATGCCGGGCGTGCTCTGAATCTTGGTGCTGACCGGATCGGAAGCTTCGAGCTTGAGGAACATCGCCATGATGTAACCGCCGAGACCGAAGAACAGCCCCTGCCCCAAACTGAGCGTGCCGGCATAGCCCCAACACAGTACCAGCCCCAACGCGGCAAAACCGAAGGAGAGATATTTTCCGACCAGGTTCAAGCGGAAGTTATTCAGGACCAGCGGCAGGATTACGACCAACAGCAGAGCCAGCAGTAGATATGCAAGCCGTTCGCTTTGTCGGGAGCCGAAGGTATTGGACATGGCACTTATCGGACAAATGTCATTTGCGTACCTTGAGAACGAACAGTCCCTGTGGCCGCAGCATCAGGATTCCGATCACCACCAACAGCGTGATCACCTTGGCGATGGAGCCGCTGGTGAAGAATTCGAGCGTCGATTGCGCCTGTGAGATGGTGAACGCCGAAGCAATGGTGCCGAGCAGGCTTTGCGCGCCACCGAAGACGACCACCAGAAAGGTATCCACGATGTAGAGCTGGCCGGCGGTGGGGCCCGTGGACCCGATCATGGTAAATGCGGCGCCGGCGATGCCGGCGATGCCGCAGCCAAACGCGAAGGTCAGCGCATCGATACGTCGCGTATTGATACCGACCGCGCCGCTCATCGTGCGATTGACCGTTACCGCGCGCACCTGCAATCCCCAGCGTGAGCGGAACAGGATCAGAAATACGCCCAGCGTAATCAGGATCGTCAACGCCACCACGAACAAACCGTTGATCTGCACCTGGATGGTGTCCGACAGTGACCAGGAGCCCATCATCCACTGCGGCAGTTCCACTCCGACTTCGCGCGCTCCAAATACCGAGCGATAGATCTGTTGCAGAATCAGGCTCAGACCCCAGGTCGCCAGTAGCGTATCGAGCGGACGATGATAGAGATGGCGCACGATCGCCCACTCCACTAATAGCCCCAGTGCACCCGAAGCGACGAAGGCCAGCAGCATCGCGACGAAGAAGTAACCCGGATACGCCCATGGCAGCCAGTGGCTGAAGACATGCGAGCACAGGAAGGTGACGTAAGCGCCAAGGATCATGAATTCGCCGTGCGCCATATTGATGACGCCCATCTGGCCGAAGATGATTGCCAACCCCAGCGCCATCAGCAGAAACACCGAGAACAGAATCAGGCCGGCAAAGGCCTGCATGGTGAATATCGAGCCAAGCTCGGTCAGGCTGTAGCCGCCCACGGTCGTTCTCCGTCGCGCCAGGCCGCGCTTACTGGTAGCCCTTCGGGAATGGATTCGGCTCGACCAGATCCGCCGTCTCGTAGATCAAGTCGTACTGGCCATCGGCACGCGCACGGCCGACACGAGTCTTGCTCCACAGATGATGATTCTCGTGGATGCGGACGTAACCTTCCGGTGCGCCCTTGAACTCCACACCAGGCGAAGCGGCCGCGATCTTGTCGATATCGAAACTGCCAGCCTTCTCCGCGGTGAGCTTCCACAGCCACGGCCCCAGATAAGCAGCCTGGGTGACATCACCGATCACCGCATCATCGCCCCACATCTTCTTGAACGCCGGTACGAAAGCCTTGTTGTTCGGATTGTCGAGCGACTGGAAGTACTTCATGCAGGCATACGCGCCGACGATGTTCTCGCCGCCGATGCCGTGGATCTCGTCCTCGGTGACCGAGATCGTCATCAGCGTCTGGCCCTTGGTCATGTCGATGCCGGCGGCCTTGAGCTGTTTGTAGAACGCGACGTTGCTACCGCCGACGATGATCGCGTAGATCACATCCGGCTTCTTCAGCTTGATCTTGTTGATGACCGAGTTGAACTGCGTGCTGCCGAGCGGGAAGTAATCTTCGCCGACCACTTGCAGACCGCGATGATCGACGATGTGTTTGCGCGCAATCTTGTTCGAAGTGCGCGGCCAGATGTAATCGGAGCCGAGCAGGTAAAAAGTCTTCGCGCCCTTTTCCTTGATCACCCAGTCGAGCCCGGCTAGGATCTGCTGCGTCGCTTCCTGACCGGTATAGATAACGTTCTTCGACTGTTCCAATCCCTCGTAGAACGTCGGGTAATAGAGCATACCGTTGTACTGCTCAAATACCGGCAACACCGCCTTGCGCGAGGCCGATGTCCAGCAACCGAACACCGACGCCACCTTGTCCTGGACCAGCAGTTTCTTCGCTTTCTCAGCGAAGGTCGGCCAATCGCTGGCGCCGTCCTCCTGGATGAATTCGATCTTGCGACCGAGGATGCCGCCACCGGCGTTGATCTGATCGATGGCCAGCTTCTCGGCTTCCACCGAGCCGGTCTCGCTGATCGACATAGTGCCGGTGATCGAGTGCAGGATGCCGACCTTGACCGTGGTATCGGTCACCGCAAGTCCGGTGGTATTAATCGCGGCGGTCGCCGGCTTGGCGCTGCCGAAGACAGGCAGGCCGCTGCCGAGCAGCGCACCCGCAGCAGCGGTTTGCCCGAATAGTTTGATGAGGCGGCGGCGGCTTTCGTCGAAATCCTGCGGATTCATGGCGTCTCCTGGAACTGGGTCTGGCTCCGCCGCCGGTGCGGCATTGGCGGATGCGTTGAAGCGAGGCTAGGAGTTCACCGACGGCTAGCAAATACGCCAACGTCCCTACGGCGGCTTGCCTACGCACAATGACGCAGGAGTGGTGGCATAACGGAAACCGCATCGCAGTGGAGCTGGCGGTGGTATATCGGGATGTCGATACGGAAGATGCCGTATGCGCATCGGCCGGCGCGCGCTGTGATTGGGCGCGGTTCTTGCGCCACGTAAGCAAGGCGGCCACGGACGGAGATGGGCGATGTCGCGCGCCGCCAGACCCGTCACGAGGCCAGTGTGTCGAATCCAGGGGCCAACCTGAATATCCAGAACGGCGCTGCCATCGGCGAACCGCCGCAGCGGATCATGAAAATCCGCCGTGACTACAACACCTGGGTTGCCGACGAGACGATCGAGGACTACGCGCTGCGCTTCACCGCGCGCTCGTCGCGCAAATGGTCGGAATTCCGCGTCGCCAACACCGCGTTCGGCGCCATTTCCTTTCTCGCGCTGGAAGCGATCGGTGGCTCGATCATGGTCAGCTGCGGCTTCATCAACGCGTTCTGGGCGATCGTCGCGGTCAGCATCGTGATCTTCCTCACCGGACTGCCGATCGGCTGGTATGCGTCGAAATACGGCGTGGACATGGATTTGCTGACGCGCGGCGCCGGCTTCGGCTACATCGGCTCGACCATCACCTCGCTGATCTACGCCTCATTCACCTTCATTTTCTTCGCACTGGAAGCGACGATCATGGCGCAGGCGCTGAAGCTCTGCTTCGGGCTGCCGCTGCTGTGGGGATATTTGTTCAGTTCATTGATCATCATCCCGGTGGTCATGCACGGCATCACGCTGATCAGCCGCCTCCAAGCGTGGACACAGCCGCTGTGGCTGCTGCTGATGCTGCTGCCGTTCGCCTTCGTGATCTATCGCGAACCGCAGATGCTGCGCCAGTTGCCGAGCTTCGCCGGGCTCAGTGGCCAGGGCGGCGGTTTCAATCTGCTGCTGTTCGGCGCCGCTTCCAGCGTGCCGCTGTCGATGGTGGCGCAGATTGGCGAGCAGATCGATTTCCTGCGCTTCATGCCCGAGCGCACCGCGCGCAACCGACGGCGCTGGGCAGCCGGCGTGCTGCTCGCCGGTCCCGGCTGGATCGGACTCGGCGGTCTGAAGATGCTCGGCGGCGCTCTGCTCGCCTTCGTCGCCATCCAGCATGAGATTTCACCGTACCGAGCGCTGCAGCCCACCGAGATGTACCGCGTCGGCTTCAGCTACGTGTTCGACAATACGTGGCTGGCGCTGGCCGCGACCGGACTGTTCGTGGTGCTGTCGCAGATCAAGATCAACGTCACCAACGCCTACGCCGGCTCGCTCGCCTGGTCGAATTTTTTCGCGCGGCTGACACACAGCCATCCCGGTCGCGTGGTCTGGCTGCTGTTCAACGTGCTGATCGCGCTGGCACTGATGGTCCTCGACGTATTCCATCTGCTCGAACAAGTGCTGGGGTTATATTCCAACGTCGCCATCAGCTGGGTCGGCGCGCTGGTTGCCGACCTGGTCATCAACAAGCCGCTTGGCCTGAGCCCGCCGGGCATCGAGTTCAAGCGCGCCCATCTGTACGACGTCAATCCGGTCGGCGTCGGCGCAATGCTGATCGCCTCCATCGTTTCCATCCTCGCCTTCTTCGGTCTGATGGGACCGCTGGCGCAGGCGTTTTCCGCATTCATCGCGCTGCTCGTCGCGCTGGTTTGCGCGCCGCTGATCGCCTGGGCGACCGGCGGCCGTTACTACATCGCGCGTACGTCGCCCGCCGCCACTGCGCGCAAATCGCGGATCTGCTGCGTCTGCGAGAAATCTTACGAGGGCGAGGACATGGCACTGTGTCCCGCCTATCGCGGACCGATCTGCTCACTGTGCTGTTCGCTCGACGCGCGCTGCCACGATCTCTGCAAACCCGGCGCCAATCTCAGCAGCCAGCTTGCGGCGATCGTGCGCTGGCTACTGCCGCGGCCATTTTCCACGCACATCAATACGCGCGTCGGACACTATTTGATGCTGGTGATTCTGATCGGCGGCATCCAGGCCGCGATTCTCGCGCTGATCTACGCCCAGGAAACGACCGGCAGCGGCGTTCTGTCCACTGACATGCTCGCTCTGCTCGGCAGCATGTCGCTGAAGACCTTCGTCGCCTTCCTGCTCACCAGCGGCGTCGCCTGCTGGTGGCTGGTGCTGACCGCCGAAAGTCGCCGCGTCGCGCAGGAAGAATCGAACCGGCAGACGCATCTGCTGATGCAGGAAATCGACGCCCATCGCAAGACTGATATCGAACTGCAGAACGCCAAGCGCGCCGCCGAACGCGCCAATCAGGCCAAGAGCCGCTACATCACCAGCGTCAGCCACGAACTGCGCACACCGTTGCACAGCATCCTCGGCTACGCGCAGATTCTGGAACGGAACGACTCGCCCGCCGCCGAGCGTCAGGCCGCTTCACTGGTGATCAGTCGCAGTGGAGAACACCTCGTTTCGCTGATCGATGGGCTGCTGGACATCGCCAGCATCGAATCCGGCAAGCTCAAGCTGGAAACCAGCGAAGTGCGCTTTCCGGAATTCATTTCGCAACTGGTCGGCATGCTGCGGCAGCAAGCGCGCGCCAAGGGCATCCGCTTCCTCTACGAGGCCGACGCCCGGTTGCCGCCGGCGGTGCGCGCCGATCGCAAGCGGCTTGGACAGATCCTGATCAATCTGCTCGGCAACGCGATCAAATTCACCGACCGCGGTCATGTCACGCTGCACGTCCGATATCGACGCGAGATGGCGGAATTCGAGGTTCGCGATTCCGGCATCGGTCTGTCTGCCGACGATCTGCAGCGCGTGTTCCAGCCGTTCGAACGCGGCGGCAATGCCACTGCTGCCGGCACCGGACTCGGACTCAGCATCGCGAAGATGTTGACCGAGTTGATGGGCGGCGAGCTGGCGGCGGAAAGTCAGTTGGGCGCCGGCAGTGTATTCCGCGTGCGGCTGTTCCTGCCCGAAGTGCGCAATCCACAATTACTTGCAGAGGCACCCGTGCTTGATGTGAAAGGCTACGCCGGACGCCGCCGGCGCATTCTGGTGGTCGACAACGAACAGGTGGATCGCCAGTTTCTGGTCAATGTTCTCGCGCCTCTGGGCTTCGAGGTGATCGAAGCCGCTTCGGGTCTCGAAGCGCTGCGCATGGCACCCACCTTCAATCCCGATCTGATCCTGCTGGACATCGGTATGCCTGGCATCGACGGTTGGGAAACCGCGCGCCTGCTGCGCGAGAATCGGATTTCGGATACGCCCATCATCGTCATCTCAGCCGATGCGGCGGAGAAAGGCCGCGGCGAGGCGCTTGGCATCGGCGCGGCGAATTTTTTGGTCAAACCGGCCGACGTCCGCGAAGTCTTGGTTCGTATCGGCGAGCGGCTCGATCTGAGCTGGATCGATCGGCACGCTGGCGCGCAAATCGATCACGGCACGCACAAGGAGGACAATAGCAACACTGCATCCGGCGCAGCAGCATTGCATCTGCCGCTGCCACCCGAACCGCAATTGCGCGAACTGCGCGAGCGTGGCCGGCTCGGACATATCCACGGCATTCTCGAAAAGCTCGACGAAATCGACCGCACCGATGCGCGCTTCGATGCGTTTACGGCCCCGCTGCGTAGTCACGCGAGCGGCTTTCGTCTGGCCGACTTCTTGCGTGTTCTCGATGAGGTGACCTGCAATGTCGAACGCAAAACGTGAATCCGAAGCGGTGCTGATCGTCGACGATCAGCCCGACAATCTTGCCCTGCTGCACTGCGCGCTGCACGGCGACGGCTACACCGTGCGGGTGGCGACCAGCGGTGCACTGGCGCTCGATAGCGCGCGTTGCGTGCCGCCCGACCTGATTCTGCTGGATGCGCTGATGCCGGGCCTCGACGGTTTCGAGACCTGCCGCCGGCTGAAGGAGGACTTCGTCACGCGCGAGATTCCGGTGGTGTTCATGACCGGGCTGACCAACACCGAGGACATCCTGCGCGGCTTTCGCACGGGTGGCGCCGATTACGTCACCAAACCGGTGCAGCCGGCCGAAGTGCTCGCTCGTATCGAAGTGCATTTGCGCAATCGCCGGCGCATGGCGGAAACCCAGCAAGCGGCCGATGCAGCCGGTGATGCAATCGTCTCCGTCGATGCCGGCTCGCGCCTGGTATGGGCGACGCCGCTGGCACAGCGCTGGTTGGCGCCAGTACTGGAGCCCGACGGATATCTGCCCGCGCCGGTGCGCCGCTGGTTGCAGCCCTCATCGCCGCCGGAGTCATCCGTCACCCTGACGGCGAATGGTCGACGCTTGATCTTCAGTCAGTTGCGCAGCGACGATCCGGCGACGACGCTACTTCTGGTGCGGCGCCACGAACCGGTGCCCGAACCCGAAGCATTGATGCGCTCGCTGCAGCTCACCGCGCGCGAGGGCGAAGTGTTGTACTGGGTGGCTATCGGCAAGACCAATCCAGAGATCGCACAAATCCTCAACAGCAGCCGGCGCACGATCAATAAGCACATGGAGCACATCTTCATGAAGCTCGGTGTGGAAACGCGCACCGCAGCGACCACGCTGGCGCTCAGCAAGGGCCGGTTGGCGATGCCCGCCATCGCCTACGGTGTCAGCGCATCGACGCTTTGAATCTTCAAAATCCAAGTTGCCGCGCAGCCAAGTCCTTCATGATTTCGAGCGAGCCGCCGCCGATAGTCAGCACCTTGGTTTCGCGGTAAATGCGTTCGACCTTGCTGCCGCGCAGATAGCCGGCACCGCCGAAAATCTGCATCGCTTCGTTGGCGATCCACTCCAGCGCGGTGGTTGCGTGAATTTTGAGCATGCACACTTCCGCAATCGGCATCTGCTTGCGGCTGACCCGCCATGCCAGTACATCAAGATGCGCCTTGATCGCATCGATGCGGGTTTTCATGTCGATCAGTTTGTGACGAATGACTTGGTTGCGGATCAGAGGCTTGCCGAAGGTCTGGCGCTCACGCGCGTAGGTCAGCGATTCCTCGTAGCACACCTTCGCTAGGCCGTAAGCCTGCGCGGCGAGCATGATGCGCTCGCTGTTGAAGTTGAGCATGATCGCCATGAAGCCCTGATTCTCAGGACCGAGACGGTTGGCGATTGGCACGCGGCAGTTGTCGAAGTAAAGCGTGGCGGTATCGGAACACCACCAGCCCATTTTCTGCAGCGGCGAGCGCGTCAAGCCCGGCGTATCGCCTTCAATGACCACCAGCGAAATGCCGGCCATGCCATCGCCGCCGGTGCGTACCGCGGTGGTGATGAAGTCCGCACGCATGCCGGAGGTGATGAAGGTTTTGCTGCCGTTGACGATGTAGTCGTCGCCGTCGCGTCGCGCGCTCGTGCGTAAATTGGCAACATCCGAGCCACCGCCCGGCTCGGTGATGGCGAGCGCCGCGATCTTCTCGCCCGCCAGCACCGGCGTCAGAAAGCGCTCCTTCTGTTGCGATGTGCCGACGTGCATCACCGGCGGACTGCCGATGCCGTGGCTCATCAGGCTGGCGATGAGTCCGCCGCTGCCGGCGCGCGCGAGTTCCTCGGTCAGTACGATCGCATAGAACTCGTCCGGAACCTCGACGCCGCCGTAGGCTTCCGGAAAACCGATCTGGAGAATGCCCGCCTGCGCCGCCTTGCGATGCAGTTCGCGCGGCAGCTCACCGGCCGCTTCCCACGCGTCGATGTTCGGCGTCACTTCCTTATCGACGAAGCGCCGCACCTGCTGGCGGAACGCTTCGTGATCGGCGGTATAGAACGGACTGGCTTCGGACATCGCGCGCTCCTATGCAGAACGGCAACTGCGGAATCAGCAATCGAAATCCGGCAGCAATAACTAGCCGATGCGTTCAATACCGCCGAGAAAGCCACGCAACGCGGCGGGAACCGCGATGCTGCCGTCCGGATTCTGGTAATTCTCGATGATCGCGACGAGTGTACGGCCGACGGCGAGACCGGAACCATTCAGCGTGTGCAGCAACTCCGGCTTCTTCGTCTCCGGATGGCGATAGCGCGCGAGCATGCGCCGCGCCTGGAAATCCTCGAAGTTCGAGCAGGAGCTGATCTCGCGGTAGCGGTTCTGGCTCGGCAGCCATACTTCGATGTCGTAGGTCTTGGCCGCAGAGAAACCCATGTCGCCGGTACACAACACGATGGTGCGATACGGCAGGTCCAGTTTCTTCAGAATCGCTTCCGCGTGCGAAGTGAGTTCTTCGTGAGCCGCTGCGGAATTTTCCGGCAGCGTCGCCATCACCAGCTCCACCTTCTCGAACTGATGCTGGCGAATCATGCCCTTGGTGTCCTTGCCGGCCGAGCCCGCCTCGGAGCGGAAGCACGGCGTGTGACAGACCCACTTCTTCGGCAGCGCGGAGGCGTCGGTGATTTCGTCGCGCAGTAGATTCGTCACCGGCACTTCAGCGGTCGGAATCAAATGCCAGTTCTGCTCACCTTCGAGCCGGAACAAATCCTCCGCGAACTTCGGCAGCTGCCCGGTGCCACGCAGGCTCGCCGCATTGACGATGTAGGGAACGTACAACTCCTGATATCCATGCTCCAGCGTGTGGGTATCGAGCATGAGCTGAATTAGCGCGCGGTGCATGCGCGCAAGCCCGCCACGCAGGACCGTGAAGCGCGCACCGGTAACCTTGGCCGCCGCTGCGAAATCCATCAGCCCCAGCGCTTCGCCGAGATCGGCGTGATCCTTCGCGCCTTCCGCTGCGCGCGGCTTGCCCCAGCGTCGCAGCTCGACGTTGTCGTTCTCGTCCCTGCCATCCGGCACGCTCGCATGCGGCACATTCGGCACACGCGCGAGGAAGTCGTCGAACTCTGCTTGCAATGCGCTCAACGCTTGCTCGTTCGTCGCCAGCCCGCTCTTGATGCGATCCATGTCGGCCAGGATCGGCGAGGCATCCTCACCCTTGGCTTTGGCTTGACCGATGCGCTTCGATCCGGCATTGCGCTCGGCTTGCAACTTCTCGGTTTCGGTTTGCAGCTGTTTGCGCTGCGCTTCGAGCTGCTGAAAACGCGCAAGGTCGAATTCGTAGCCACGGCGGGCAAGCTGGCGGGCAATGGCCTGCGCGTCTGCGCGCAGCAGTTTGGGGTCGAGCATGGGCGGACGGACCTGATCGGACTAAGCAGCGCATTGTAACGGCGGCGACAGACCGGCACCGAACCGCGTGCACACGATTGCCGCTACGGCTTCTAACCGCCGTTACCCGTAAACCCGAACTCGGCCGGCATGCGCACATAGAACAACGAAAGGCCGGCATCGCCCACGACACGAAGCAGTTCCTGCATTTTCGCCTCGCCGAGCACGAATACGACCTCGATCGGCAAATCACCGGCCAGCTCAAAAAAGTGCTGCTCGTGCAACACGCCGTGGCGGCCGAAGCCGGCGATGGCGCGAAATACGGAGCCGCCGTGGATGTCGATGGATTTGGCTTTTTCGAGCAGCCATTCGTAGACCAGCGTGCCGTGATGACGGCGGCCCTCGGGTACGTAAAATTTCAGGTAAATACCGGATTTCGTCGGCTGCGCAATGTCTTCGCTCATGGCGGTACCCTCACGATTTGATCCAGTTCAACGTAACGATGCCGAGTCCGGTCATCGCCAGTGAACCGGCAACGTGCGCGGTGATCGTTCCGGCCGCCCAGCCATACTGGCCGCGCGTGAACAGGGTGACGGTTTCGGCGGAGAACGTCGAGAAGGTAGTCAATCCGCCGAGGAAACCGGTGGTCAACAGCAGACGGATTTCCGGCGGCAGCGATTCATAGTGCGCGATGACACCCATCGTGATGCCCATCAGATAGCCGCCGATAAGGTTCGCAGCAAGCGTACCCAGCGGCACAGTGGGAAATACAGGGTTCAGATGCAGACCCAGAAACCAGCGCAACCAAGCGCCGGTGGCGGCGCCAAAGCCGACGGCCGCGAATGCGTAGATGTTCATGATCCTCCTCGGTGCGAAAGCGGAGCAGCGCAGTGGAGGTCCATTCGGACAGGCGACGAGCCTACTCTCCGCAACGCGGTGGGTAGGCATCATCAGCCCCATTCAGGGCGGTTCGGGGAGGATGCCATCTCCCGAATACCGTACAAGCTTAGCGGGCACACCCGTGCTTCCGCAATCAAGCGTCGGCAAGATCCCCGCTTTGGTCCTCATGCACGGCTTGGGCAACGTTATCCAACGCATCGAGGATACCTTCGAAGCGCGCGTCGACCTGTGCACGGGTGTCGCCATGCGTCAACAGCCAGAAGCGATCGCTGAGGATGCCATCGATGACCTGGTTGCCGACCCCGCGTGGATCGATGCCGAAACGATTTTGCTCCGCGCCTTCCGGACTGATATCGACACGCACACCGACCGCGCGTCCGAGGCGCATGGAATTTTCGGCGAGCTGCGTGCGGACGTTACCGGGACATAGCACCGACACCCCAATGCGACTGCCAGCGAGCTCGTCGCGCAGAGTTTCGGCGATGCCGACGAGTGCGTGCTTGGTCGCAGAATACGTGCCGAAATTCGCGCGCGCACTCACACCGAGCATCGATGAAGTGATGACGACATGTCCCTCCTCGCCGCTGGCGCGCATGCGCGGAAGAAAATTGCGGAGCGCATAGAGGGTGCCATTGACGTTGACGTCGAACGCCCACTGCCACGAACCAATGGACGCGTCCTCCAAACGCACCTGGCTGCCGCTGACACCGGCATTGCAGCACAGCACCTGCACCGGTCCGAGCGCAGCTTCGGCACGCGCGACGACGATCTCCCAGGCATAGCGATCGGTGACATCGAGTCGGATCGGGAGTACGCAGGTGCCGGGATCGGTAAATTCGGTGGTGATGCGGGCGAGTGCTTCGTCGTCGATGTCGGCGACGATGACCTTCATGCCGGCAGCGACGAACGCGTGCGCCATGCCCATCCCGATACCACCCGCACCGCCGGTGATGAACGCGACCTTCCCGCGCACGTCTTTCACTGTTCGAGATCCTTTTTCATTACGTGCGCCCTTGTGCGCGTCCCCTTCGCGAAGTGCATCGCACGGCATCTGCATCGAACGCCATGCGAACAACAATGGTGCTTGCTTCCTTGCACACTGAGCTTAGCGGCGGCTGGTGTGTGCGGCAATAAGCGTACGCAAATTTTGTGTCAGCTTGAGCGGCGATTCGTCTGGCGGAGCTGCGCGAGTTTTTCCGCGATCCTGATTTCGAGTCCGCGCTGCGTCGGCGTGTAGAACTCGGTGCCGACGAGCGCGTCGGGTAGGAACTGCTGGCCGGCGGCATGCGCGCCGGCTTCGTCATGGTCGTAGCGATAATTCTTGCCGTAACCCAGCTCCTGCATCAGCTTCGTCGGCGCGTTGCGGATTGGCAACGGCACTTCCAGGGAACCATGTTGTTCGACCGCGGCGCGCGCGGCACTGTAAGCGCGATAAACGGCATTGCTCTTCGGCGCAACGGCGAGATACACGATCGCCGTTGCGATCGCGAGCTCACCTTCCGGACTGCCCAGACGTTCATAAGTGTCCCAGGCATCCAGGCACAGACGCTGCGCGCGCGGATCGGCAAGACCGATATCTTCTATGCTCATGCGCACCACGCGACGCGCGACATAAACCGGATCGACGCCGCCATCGAGCATGCGCGCGAACCAATACAGTGCAGCATCCGGATCGCTGCCACGCACCGATTTGTGCAGCGCCGAAATCTGGTCGTAGAAATTTTCGCCCTGCTTGTCGAAGCGACGCAGACCACGGCCGATGAGCTTTTCCAGCAGAGCATCGTTCTTCTCGCCGGCCGCGCGCGACAGTTCGACAGCGGTTTCGAGCAGGATCAGCGCGCGCCGCGCGTCGCCGTCGGCGGCCTCGGGGATGCGATCCAGCCACGACGCCGGTATCGCTTCGGCAGATTCACCAAGTCCGCGCTCCGTGTCCGTCAGCGCGCGCACCAGCAAAGCACGGATCGCGGCCTCGTCCAGCGGACGCAATACGAATACACGCAGCCGCGACAACAGCGCGCCGTTCAGTTCGAAACTGGGATTTTCCGTGGTCGCGCCAATCAGTACGACGGTGCCGTCCTCAACGAACGGCAGCAGCGCATCCTGCTGGCTCTTGTTGAAACGGTGGATTTCATCGATGAACAAGACTGTGCGCTGCGGCGGCTTCGCGGCCAGCGCCATCTGCGCCTTCGCCATCGACTCGCGGATATCCTTGACGCCGGCCATGACCGCAGACAGCGTGATGAACTGCGCGTCCGTATGCGTTGCGACGAGGCGGGCCAGCGTGGTTTTGCCGACACCCGGCGGACCCCAGAACACCATTGACGGAATGCGTCCGGATTCGAGCGCGATGCGCAACGGTCCGTTCTCGCCCAGCAAATGATCCTGCCCGAGCACTTCGTCGAGCATGCGCGGCCGCATGCGTTCGGCAAGCGGCGCGACGGGACGGCTGGCGGTCATGACACCGCAGCGACGGGAGCGTTCATGTCGTGACTGTAGCGCGTCATGTGAACCGTCGCCTGCGCCGCAATCAGGCTCGCTTCAGTTACCCGGCTTCGATGCGTCGGAATCACCGTCGACCACTTCGACACCTTTGGGTGGCGAGAACAGGAACTTATCGTCCGCGATCGCCGCATTCGCATGCACTTCGGTAAAAGTGATATCCGAGTGACCGCCGATCTGGTCGGCGAATTTCATCTGTTGCGGCGCGCCGTCCTTACCGAGCACGAGTTCGATCGACTTGAAATCGCTGTCGGCGGATTTGGGAATCAACCGCACGCGCCGGCCGCTGCTTTCGGTGCCGGCGTCCTGCACTTTGAATTCATCGGACAGCGCGGTCTTCTGCGACAGCAGTGCCGCGGGCGTTCCGGGCAGCGCGAGCCGCGCCTTGCGCACAGTGACCTGTTCCAGATCGGGATCGTAAGCCCAGAGCTTGTCGCCGTCACAGACGGTAATCTGCTGGTACGGCTGCTCGTAGACCCAGCGGAAACGGCCGGGTCGCGACAGCCAGAAATGTCCACTGCTGCGCGTATTGACCTGACCATGTTCGTCGGTCTGCACTTGCTCGAAGTGAGCCTCGAAGGTTTTTACCCCGCCGGCGAAACGCTTGATCGCGTCCTGGGCGCCATCGGCAAGAACCGAGGTGGAGAACGCAAAAGTTGCAAACAGCAGCGCAAAATACAGGGGCCTGAACATGGAGTGAGCGCGATGCGGAAAAAATGGGCGCGCTATTCTAACCACAGACCATCACATTGGCAGGGCGACGTACCTGATTCGGCACATAGCCCGCCCACAATGCGTCGCTATCAATCCAAATAAGCAGGGCTTTTCGGCAGCGATTTGAACTCGCCGGGATCGTGTTGGACGATCAGGCGTGCATGCGTGTTTTTCGCCAGCCTCTCGATACGATCAATCGAGGCCAGCGTGTCGGCGCGGCTGAAGTTGAATCCTGGCACGCGCTTGAACGTGCGGTTATCCACCAGGTGATACAGATCGCCGGACAGGATCACGGTGCCGGCCTTATGCAGTTTTAGCATCAGTGCCTGATGTCCGGGCGTATGGCCCGGCGCTTTCAGAATGCGCACGCTGCCGTCGCCGAATACGTCGTAATCGTTATCGATCATCTGCGTCTTGACGGTCTTGTACGCGCTGAACGTCGTTGGATCGACGCCGAATGGCGTCGGCGTGGACAGCGCCCACTCCAGCTCGGTCTTGTTAAGAATCCACGTCGAGGCGGGAAATTCGTTCGCGTTGCCGGTGTGGTCGAAATGGAAATGCGAAAAAGCAACGTAGGTGATATCCGCCGGCGCCAAGCCAAGGCTCTTGAGCTGATCGAGCAGCGACACATCGAGCTGTGTGTGAACACCGTCATGATCGGAGCCGCCCTTGGTCTCCGCAAGCTTGTCGCCGAGGCCGGTATCCCACAGCAGCGTCCCCTTGGGATGCCGGATCAGGAAGCATGGATCGGCAACCGCACCCGGCCTGCCATCATATTCGCCGGTGTCCGAGAACATGCCCATGTCCTTGAAGCCGGCATGACCGCAGTCCAGCACGTAGAGCCGGGTATTGGTAACGTCCTGCGTAGCACCAATGGCGACGCTCCATACCGCGATGCCCGTCAGGAACGCACACCACATGCCCATCCATTTGAAAGTCTTCATGACCGCTCTCCGGAAAGTCCGTAATCCACCGGCCGCTCAGCCGGCGCAGAAACAATTCAGCTTGTTACCATCGAGATCGCGAAAATACGCTGCGTAGAAACCTTGACCACGAGGTCCCGGCGCGCCCTCATCGCTACCGCCCAGCTCAATCGCTTTTTTGTGGAGCATATCGACCTTGGCTTTGTCCTTAACCGAGAGCGCGATCATCACGCCGTTGCCGACCGTGGCGGGTTTGCCGTCGAAAGGCAGCGCCACGCCCAGCCCAATCGATCCCGTCGACCACATCGCGAAACGCTCGGTTTCCATGGTTCTGTTGGCATCCAACTCGCCGAGCAGAGCATCGTAAAAGCGCTTGGCGCGCGCCAGATCGCGAGTTCCGAGTGTTACGTATCCGATCATGATGCCCTTCTGGTTCGTTCGTGCGCCGCACAGTTTACAGAAATCCGATGTCCTTTTAGCGCTCGCACCGGGCGGCTCGCGCGAACCGATCCGTTCGCGGGCAAGCTCAGGATTCAAACACTTCCGCGGCCCGAAAATCAGCGCCGCGCGCGTCCTTTTCCGAAACCATCGGCGTGCCCGGAAAGCGCCAGTCGATGGCGAGCACCGTATCGTTCCAGCGAATGCAGCGTTCGTGTTCGGGAAACCAATAATCCGTCGTCTTGTAGAGAAATTCGGCCGAATCCGACAGCACCACGAAGCCGTGCGCAAAACCTTCAGGAACCCATAGCTGGCGCTTGTTCTCCGCGGACAGGATTTCCCCGACCCAGCGGCCGAAGGTCGGTGAATTCCGGCGCAGATCGACGGCCACGTCGAACACTTCGCCCGCAACCACCCGTACGAGTTTTCCCTGCGGGTGCTGGATCTGGTAGTGAAGTCCGCGCAGCACACCGCGAGTCGAGCGCGAATGATTGTCTTGCACGAAACGGACCTCGCGGCCGACCGCCTCATCGAAGCGCTTCTGGTTGAAGCTTTCGTAGAAGAAACCGCGCGCGTCGCCGAAGACACGTGGCTCGATGATGATTACATCGGGAATGACGGTCGGTGAAACATTCATCGCGGGTTCTCCAATCTCGCGTTGGTCAGAAAACAGTTCCGGTGAGCAATCCGAGCAGATACTGACCATACCCGCTTTTGGCGGTCTGATGACCGAGGCGCTCCAGCGCAGCAGAGTCGATCCAGCCCTTGCGCCAGGCAATTTCCTCCGGACACGCGACCTTGAGCCCCTGCCGCTTTTCGATGGTCGCGATGAATTGTCCGGCTTCGATCAACGAATCGTGCGTACCGGTATCGAGCCAGGCATAGCCGCGCCCCATGATCTCGACTGACAGAGCACCGCGCTCAAGATAAGCACGATTGACGTCGGTGATCTCCAGTTCGCCACGGGCGGACGGTTTGATCGAGCGCGCAATATCGACGACTTCCTCGTCGTAGAAATATAGTCCAGTGATCGCATAGCGCGACTTCGGAACCCGTGGCTTTTCCTCGATGGACAGCGCCTTGCCGCGCGCATCGAATTCCACCACGCCGTAGCGCTCGGGATCGGTCACCGCGTACGCGAACACGGTGGCGCCACTCGTGCGCGCGCTGGCCTGATTCAGCGGCGTCGCGAAGTCGTGTCCGTAAAAAACGTTGTCGCCCAGAACCAGCGCCGACGGGCTGTTGCCCACAAAATCTGCGCCGAGAATGAAGGCCTGCGCCAGACCGTCCGGACTGGGTTGCACGACGTAGGAGAAATTCATGCCCCACTGCGAGCCGTCGCCGAGCAGCTGCGCGAAGCGCGGCGTGTCTTGCGGCGTGGAGATGATGAGAACGTCGCGTATGCCGGCCAGCATCAAGGTCGACAGCGGATAGTAAATCATCGGCTTGTCATAAATCGGCAGCAGCTGCTTCGACACCGACAACGTCGCCGGATACAGGCGCGTGCCGGAACCACCGGCGAGAACAATGCCCTTGCGGGAGCTCATGCGGGATTCCTCAGCATTTCCAAAAGCGTGCGCGACGCGTGCGTCTTCCAGTCTGGCATCGACAGTTTGAACACGGACTGGAGTTTCGACGTATCCAGGCGCGAATTGAGCGGCCGTTTCGCGGCCACCGGATACGCGGACGTCGGAATCGGCTTGATCGCATCCGGCGCCACCTTGATCGGCACGCCGCGTGCGCGCGCGAATTCGATGACGTGCGTTGCGAAACCGTGCCAGCTCGTCTCACCCGCTGCCACGAGATGATAAAGGCCGGAGAGGGCCGCTTGCTTTTCCGACTGTGCCATCCACGCGTGCAGGCACAGCGCGGTCACATCCGCGATCAAATCCGCCGAAGTCGGCGCGCCGATCTGATCGTCGATGACATTGAGACCGTCACGCTCGCGGCCCAGCCGCAGCATGGTCTTGATGAAATTCGCGCCGTGCACGGAGAACACCCAGCTGGTGCGGAACGTCAGATGTCGGCAGCCGCTGTCCCGGATTACGTTCTCGCCAGCCAGCTTGGACGCGCCGTACACATTCAGCGGCGCCGGCGTATCGGTTTCCAGATAAGCGCCGACCTTGGAACCATCGAACACATAATCCGTGGAATAGTGGATCAACAGTGAACCCTGGCGAGCGGCAACCTCGGCCATCACACCCGGCGCCGTGCCGTTGATCAGCTGTGCGACGGCGGCGTCGCTCTCGGCTTTATCGACCGCGGTATAGGCGGCGGCATTCACGATGACATCGGCCTTCGCCGCCGTCAGCACGGCCCGAAGCTGGTCGGAATTGGCGAAGTCGCAGTCACCAACATCCAGCATCTGCAGGCTGCCGAGCGGCGCCAGGGCGCGCTGCAGTGACCAGCCGACTTGGCCGTCCTTGCCGAGCAACAGAATCTTCATGCTTTCCCCACCCGTTCAGAATAATTTTTCGCGACCCAATCGCGGTAAGCGCCACTCTGCACGTGCGCCACCCACTCGGGATTATCCAGATACCAGCTTACGGTTTTGCGAATCCCGCTCTCGAAGGTCTCCGCCGGCCGCCAGCCCAGTTCGCGCTCCAGCTTGCGCGCATCGATCGCGTAGCGGCGGTCGTGGCCGGGGCGGTCTTTAACGTAGGTGATCAACCGGCTGTAGCTGCCCGCCGCATCGGGTTTCAGCTCGTCGAGCAGCGCGCAGACCGTCTTGACGATCTCGATGTTCGCTTTCTCGTTCCAGCCGCCGATGTTGTAGGTCTCGCCGACGCGGCCACGCGCGAGCACTTCGCGGATCGCGGCGCAGTGATCCTTCACGTACAGCCAGTCGCGAACGTTGAGCCCATCGCCATACACCGGCAATGGCTTGCCCGCCAGCGCATTGACGATCATCAGCGGAATCAATTTTTCCGGAAAGTGATACGGGCCGTAGTTGTTCGAGCAATTGGTGGTCAGCACCGGCAGTCCATACGTGTGGTGCCAGGCGCGCACGAGATGGTCCGAAGCGGCTTTGCTGGCGGAATACGGACTATTCGGCTCGCACGCATGCGTTTCCGCGAACGGCGGATCCTGTGGCGCCAGTGAACCGTAGACTTCGTCCGTGCTCACGTGATGAAAGCGGAAAGCGGTTTTCGCCGCCCCGGCAAGTCCGCCCCAATACGCCCGCGCCGCCTCGAGCAGAGTAAATGTGCCGTCGATATTGGTACGCATGAATTCCGCCGGACCATGGATCGAACGATCCACATGGCTCTCGGCCGCGAAATGCACGATTGCGCGCGGCTTGTGCGCGGCGAGCAGGCGATCGACCAGATCGCGGTCGCGGATATCGCCATGCGCGAAAACATGGCGCGGATCGCCATCAAGCGAGGCCAGCGTCTCCAGATTGCCGGCATAGGTCAGCGCGTCCAGGTTGACCACCGTTTCACCGGTCGCCGCCACCCAGTCGAGAACAAAGTTGCCGCCTATGAAACCAGCGCCGCCGGTTACGAGTATCGTCATCCGTCAGTCCCGCTCAGTCGAATATGCCGCTAGATCAGCGGGCATGCCCCTAATTTTGATTGCACCGCAATTTCCGTGACAATTCTACCCGCCTCCCGGAAGCGCGGGCGTGGCGACTGTCGTCAAAATGCTTGATTGCTGCGACGGGAGGGCGCCCAGGCGGAGAGCCGTGTCTCTTCCCAATCGTTACTTATTGCTTACCGCCGCATCCCTTATAGGAGCAGAGGAATCTGTGCACAAGCTTCGCGAGACTCAGATCTCGTAGATTGGATCCAGAGTCGACAGATCCATTTTCGGCGGCATGATGGCCGGCAAATCAACTTCTGTGAGCACTGCTGTGGTGACGAACCCGGCAGCAATTTCCTTGAGAGAAAGAACCGTGGATTTATGCGTGCCCCAAGGCAGCTTGGCCTCCGCACCGCGAGCGAGCTGGCGGGCGCGCTTGGCAGCGACCAGGGTCAAGTCGAAATGGTTGGGGATGTGGTCGAGACAATCGTTGATCGTGATACGTGCCATCGGCGAGAACTCTGTGAAACGCCGCAAGAGCACGGTAAGAGAGTATATAGACCTGTACCACCAAATCAAAATCAAGCCCAAACGCCCAAAACTCCGATTCATCCCACTTTGAAGTCTGCCGCACAGCACCATAAACGGCCGGGGAATCTTTTTGGGCGCATAATGTAGCCTGGGTTACCGCTTTTGTCTCCGCGCTGCGTTAAACCACCAGCCATCCCGATGAACGAGAAACGAGTATGTATGTTAGCAAGAGGTTACGACGCGTGGACGGAGAATTCCGTCCTACCGGATCAGTTCTCGGCGATGACGGACATTACTATCCGAAAGGCTACTTTCAAGGCACCGATTCCAGATATTACCCGCCCGGCGCCTTCCTCGGCACCGATGGCAAGTACCACAGTAAGGGCGATGTCCTGTTCGACAACGGCGAATATCATCCGCTTTATTCGTTTCTCGGCGACGATGGCCGATACCATCCGCCCGGCGCGTTCCTCGGACGCGATGGGAAATATCATCCCCGCGGCTGCTTCCTCGGCGAAGACGGCAAGTATCACTTTGCCGGTTCGTTCCTTGGCACGGACGGCAAATATCACTTGGAATGCGCGCATCTAGGCCGTCGCGGCTACGAAGTACCGCAATGGATGTTGGAAGATGAGCGTCGCACCCAGCAGGGCGTGGATTGCTGAACGAGTAGCATCCCTTGCGGGTCCTGCGGGCTGATACTGTTCCGTGTCAAACCGAGCGCTCGACGACGCTGCCGGGCTCGTAGTTGCTTACCCGCTGAACAGCCCAGCATGAGCCGAAGCCGACGGACATGGCAGCGCTATGTGCCCTCTAATGATCTTTGTTAGTCATGCAGATAGCAGTCACATTTGTTCAGGAAGCCATCGGCTTGGCAATTCATAGCCGCCATGAAGGCAATCAATAGCAACGGTGCCAGCATCCCTGCTTTAAGTCCGCATGCCTCTGCTGCGCTGGCATTCTCATCGACGACCCAGAATTCGATGACATGAAAATAAACGGGTAATGCGAGCATCGCCGCGACCCTAGTGTAGTCGTAGGTCGCAAAGGGCAAAAAAACCGCTACGACGCAGGCGATCAGCAATTTGTAACGACGCACTCCGGATATGGCGATGGCATGGCGCCAGAGTGGCAACCAGAAGGCGCCGAAAACCGAAAATGCTTCGATCGGTATTTCCACGCTGTTTAGTTTTATGGCTCGGGCATTTGTCGACAGGAAGAAATCCATGCGCGTGGCCGGCACAATCGGCAGATAATGTTGATACCACGTGTGCATAATCAATCCTGCGACGACCCCAGTCGCCGCTGCCGTGATCATCATCACGTTGTACTTGCGCTGAAGCAGCAGGTGCAAAGCAACGATAATGAGGCCCTGCTCCTTATGGGCCAATACTGAAAGACAAATTCCCAGCGCATAAATAGCGGGGCGGCGTGAAAAGAACACGATGGCATAGCTAGCCAGCAGCAAAGAGTCGCTCTTGCCGAGCCATGAAATCAATACGAAAGAAATTGGGGTCAAACAGTAAAGGTAGAGGGCGGTTCTGCCCTGGATCGGATTCCGAATGTAATAAACCAGCGGAACAATCATCCAGGCACCGATCGCCAAGTCCGTATAAAAAGCGCGGATCGCTGCGACACTTTTAATACCCAGGGCGTATCCGATGAGGGGATTTAACGGAGACCCATATAGGAAACTCCATTGCGCGCCGAGCTTGGCCCATGGATCGCTATGCAATTGCAGCAGCGCGGGAAGGTCGACATGACGGCGGCCTTTTGTGGCGAGCATAACTGCAACCACCAGCAAGCACAGGCCAACAAAAACAATGGGGTGCAACCTGCCCGACCGTGCCACATTACCGCTGGCGGGCACATCAACATCTCGCGTCATTGTTACTCTCGATTCCGATACGAACGAAGAAGATTGGGACGGGAAGAAAAGCAAAAGAGACGTATTTATTTTATGTCCAGTTACGTCCCCGCATCTTGCGGCTTTCGCGGTCTCCCTCGCGACCGAAGCTCGATTCGCTGCCCCGCAATGCGCTCGATCTCATCGACGAACCGGGCCGTGCCGGTCAGCTGCCCTCGCTGCAGTGCGTCGCGGATCAGCGTCCACTCGCCGTCGGGAATCGACTCACGGAGAAACTCCCTCCAACGCCGCCGGCGCTCCATCTCTATGTCCCCTAGTACCCGATACGAAGGCGCCCAGTCCAGAAGACCAGCCTCCGCCAAGCCAAGTCGTTCCCGCGCACTCGACCACGGATAGTCTTCGCATGCGCTCACCATCCGTGCCCGCACTGGGTTGAGTTCAATATATCGGCAGCACGCCAGCAAATACGTCTCTTTCTGTACCAGACTGGACTTATAACGACTTTCCCACAGCGTACCCGAACGTCCCTCAATCTTGTTACGGTACCGCGTCGCTCTGCCAGCCAAAGCCTTCATGAATAAACCGAGTGCCGAGGCTGTATCACGCGGTCCCACCAGGAGGTGAACGTGATTGGGCATCAAGCAGTACGCATACACCTTGATCCCAAACGCTTGCTTAAGCTCCGCAAGATCATTGAGATAGCGCTCAAAGTCCGCCACCGCCGCAAACACTACTTGGCGGTTGTGGCCCCGCTGAACGACTTGATGCGGATAATCTGCGAGGACAATACGGCCGATGCGTGGCATTTTCCCTTTTGTGTTCTCTTCGCACCCCGAAAACTCTAGCAAAGATCGGGGTTAAAATAAATCTGTCCCCTTTTTCTCAAGATCATTGAGATAGCGCTCAAAGTCCGCCACCGCCGCAAACACTACTTGGCGGTTGTGCCCCCGTTGAACAACATGATGTGGATAATCTGCCAAGACCATCCGGCCGATGCGTGGCATTTTCCCTTCTTATGTTCTCTATGCAGCAGCCGCGAAATTGCAGCAGAGGATGGGATTTAAATAAATCTGTCCCCTTTTTCGTTTTTCCTTTTTCGTTTTTCCGCCTGACGGGAAGCTTACGACATTACCGCTGCGAACGCCGAGAAACCCCACAGCAGCAGCATCGAAACTCCAGAATAAAGTAGCAGTATTCTTGCCTTGCGAGCCGCACTCACCAGTTCATAATTGTCCAAGAACATATAGTCTCTTTTTAATAAAAAGAGAACAACGTTCTGCGACGTTCTCAACGAGCTCGAAAAAAAACGCGGCTCTCCAAGACGTTTCCATATTTCTGGATATGTTATCTCCAAAATACCAAACATTTTATTTATGTAGTGAAAGTAAAATAACACTAATATAAATATTAAAAAGAAGTCCAACATAATAATTATGTTTACAATATATGCCATAAATTCTCATTTCATCTTTTTTTCTAATTATTCACCTGATTTTTTACTAAATCCATTTATTGGAAAACTATGTCCAAGCGTATTTGTGATTGAGGCTCCTTCAACCAATCCTGCAGATAACGTTACCGTGTACAAATTTCCGTCCAAAAATGTAAGGCTGATTCCACCTCCGACTCCTTCGCCGCCCATGACAGAAAACTTACTGAATACTGGAGCGTTTTCCGTAATAGGCCCGCCTTTTATTATGTCAAAATTAGCAGTCGCTGCTGCGTCGACTCCATTTCCTTCTGCAAGACCAAGCTCTGTTGACAGCCCTTCACTCGGCGAATATTTATCGGTAGCCCTTCCTCCCATTCCATAGGCACCAGTAACCTCGACGGTAAGCGAAAACCTCTCTTTAAAATTATTTACCAGATCCGTCAGTATCGGTTCATATTGATTATCGACAAATGCCTTAGCGTTTGTTGGGTCAGATAGAATAGAAAAATCCTGCTTTACAGCGCCCTTTGAAACAAAATCCCCCCCACTATCCTGCACAGAACGCATCTGCGCCCAAGCGTCCAATTCCTTTTGACGCTCGATAAGGTCCGAGGATGTGGGTCCCTGCGCAATATTAAGGTCCGGTGTCGACGGCAGCGCATCATCCGGCAGCGCCAAATCATCCGCCGTTGGCGGCGCCACACTCGGCGCATCCGAAAGTGTCGGTCCTGAAATCGGCGCCTCGACGCTCTGGAACTCCTGCGCATAGCGCAGCGCATCAGATGGGGAGTCGCCCATCGCGACGCGATTGTCGTAGGCCTCCTTCGCCCCAGAACTCAGATTCTTCACTGCTCCATTGAACTGTATCTGGCCAACAATGGCGTTCCCCAGCGCATTGGCAAAAGCGTCGGCGGCAACAGAGGCAAATTCAATGTGGCCGTGATTTGACAGCGCCATGTTTATGCTGCCAGCGACAAAGCCATTCGCGGTTTGTAATGCGAATCCTGGTTGAGCGGTCGCTGAACCGCCGGTCTCCGCAAACTGCAAACCGGCTGACACTGCCGATGACGCCACACCTGCCCAGGAAAAGCTCTTCTGCTGCCCAATAGCCATGTTGACGCCTTGCGTCAGAGCACTTTTCGCCACTGCGAGGCCCACATCTTCAAAGATGTTGCCTGTCGAACCACCACCGAAGCCGGCAGTCACCGCGCCGTCAATGGCGGCCGTGCCGACTCGAGACCACGAAAAATCCTTCTGTACGCCAAGCGCCATGCCCGTAAGCTGGCCGGCGACACTTCCAATCGCAGCCCCCACGGCAGCGCCCGCGACCGTGGCAGCAGCACCTATAGCCGCTTCCGCCGCCATGCTCTCACCGAAGTAGCTAAATTCTTCTACAAGAAGATCTGATGTGGCACCTGCCGTGAAATAGGTAACGATCGCAGTGACAACAATTACAACAACCTCCGCGATAATCGCACCTATGCCTCCACTATGATTGCTCGAAGGCGGTGGCGGCTTAATCGTCGGGGTTGTGTTTCCAACGATTTCACTGGCGTTATATGGCTTAAAGGTGCTGGCGTTGTTATGGAGATTGGTAACCTTGTTCGGAATCGTCAGCAGCATGCCTGCCTTGAGCTCGCCGTCGCTCACGCCATTCGCATCCGCGATGAGGTACCAAAGGCTCGCATCGCCATAAGCCTGGCTCGCAATGCCCTCCAGTCCTGCAGTCAAGTCCGAGCTTTGTACAACATACTGCGACGGCGATGTCTGCGGGTATTCGCTTGATATTGGAGTGTAGTAATAATCTTCAACGGACGGCGCGGCGCCGCCACCGGCACTGGCAATCTGTTTTCCGTTCGCATAGAAATAATACGTACTCGTAACGTTATTGTTGTTATCCGTGTCGGAACGCTCCAGTGTCTGGCCTTGTGCATTACTGAGGAAGTAACGCATCTTCAGCGTCGGGTTCCAGGTATCGGACGTCAAATACAGGATTCCGTTGCCATCGTAGCTTTCCTTTGTGCTACCCGAGCCTCCGTCCGAGCTGGTGGCATCAATTTCGGATACCTGGTAGCTATCGTAAAGAGAATAGTAGTAGGTATAGGAGTTATACGACGAACCCTGGTGATATTCATACCGGCTTACGTTACCGACACCATCGTACCAGCCGTTCGTGTTAGGTCCGGGTGTGGGATCGCCAGTAATCCACTTGCCGCCGCCGTCGTTAGGCGCGTATGCGATCGCATACTGCAGGGCTCCATTGCCATCATAAGTCCTCTGCTCAAGCGTCCAGCCGTTTAAGTTATAGGCTGTTGTCTGATCGGAAAGCTTGTGACTTGCACTAGCCCAAGTAGTGACTCCGCCTACGCTGCCGAAGCTAACGAGCGGGACGGTCCCATCATAGGTTGCATAGTCGATTACCCGACCGGCATTGTCATAGGTTCTGGACGTATCCTGAGCACCGATAACCGGAAACGCGATCTGGCCCCCATTGTGGTAGGTCGAGCTCAGCAGGCGTGCCGTCGGATCATATAAGTACGACCGTGTAATCCATGCGCTATTGCTGCCAGATACAATTTCATACTTCATCTGAAGCGTTCGATTGCCGACGGCGTCGTATGAGATGGCAGCGCCTTGCGAGGTGGTCGCAAAAATTCCGCCATTGACAAACTGTCCGTACTCAATCGTCATCCGGTTATTGGCGTCGTAGGCATAGAGCCCATCCGGACTTGTTACAGAACCGAACGGCGTCAGCTCAAACCAGGATTTGACCTCACGACGATTACCGTTGGCGTCGTAGGTATAGCGGATGTAGCTCTGGTTATCGCGGACGGAGGTCTGCAATCCCTGGGTGTCATATGTTTCCCAATCGTTCTGCTGGACGGTCCCGATTGAGCTGAACGTGCTGCCGTTATACTGGAAGTATGTGAATTCCTCGTGCAGCTTGTTACCGGCTGCATCGTATTCGTAATAGGTATCGGTATCGTTCCCGTAATCCGTTATGACGCGCAATAAACCGTTGTCATAGTAGGTATAGCCCAGATTCTGGCTGTACGCCGTTGCTGTTCCGTATTGAGGATGCGCACCGCTTGTCAGGGTCGAAAGTTGGCCATACGCAGTGTAGTGATAAGTGTATGACGTCCCACTGAAATCGAAGTGCGTGAGCACTCTGCCATATAGATCGTAACCCCAGCCCTCATAGTGGCCATCATTATTGTTCTGTGTCGTCCTATTGCCTTGAGCGTCATATGAGTAATATTTCCGGAATTGACTGGTGAGATCCTGTCCGCCATTGACAGATACCATGGATAGCGGGCTCAACTCCATAAGGATATTGCCGCGCGTATCGTAGCGGTAGCGCGTGGCTTCGGCTCTCCCTAGATACGTAAACTGCCCGTCGCTCGCCAGCGTCTGATTGCCGGACTCATCATACCGATACGAATAATTCTGCAGATTTTGGAACCACAAATAGCTTTGCGAATAGCTGATCGTGAGGTGATTCAGACGATCATAGCCATTGATCGTGGCATTGCCGCTGGCATCTTCAGTTTGTATCTCCTGCCCCAGCGCATCGTAAACATGTAACTTCGGCTGATTCAGCGCATCGATTTCCTGAATTAGCTCTCCATCGGCGTCATAGACACGCTTGCTGACATTGCTATACGCATCCTTCGACGCGATCTGTTCGCCACGATCGTCGTAGTAGCTATAGCTCGGATTGACCAACTGTGAGGTATTGATCGAATCATAAGCGTAATAGCTTTCCAGAGGACCCTTACTAATAACCTGATTGCGATCGTTGTATGAGTATCGCGTCCCCTGACTTGCGGAGCGTGGATCGGTGACGGTGAGTGCATTACCCCAACGATCAAAGGTCTGATAAACCGTCGGCGTGATGACCTGCTGTGTCAGCGCCTGGATGGCAGTGGATGTCGTTCCGTAAGTGACTGGGCCATTGGTGGACGCGACCGTGAAGGTGCCATAGTAAGTATAGGTGACAAACGTCTGCCCGTCGGTCAGGACCACATTATATTCGTATTGGCCGGTAGCGGGCGTAGCATACGTCCAGATATTGGTGCCCGGAGTGTGCGTGGGAGAAAACTGATTGAATGTGGTGCCCCCAACAGACCTGAAGTAAAACGTCGGCGGCAAAAAACTATTCCCTTGATCGAGCTTGAACTGGAGTATTCCCGTTGCGTTAACTCCCTCTACCACCCCATAGCCACCATAGGCAGCGGCAGTCGTGCTGACGCTGCTTCCGGTGATGATGGAATCAGTCGTAAACTTGGGCTGCAGCTGCTCAACAACCCGCCCCAGTTTGTCACGAACAGATTCCGTGAGTCGACCGGTTACCGCAAGCGGATTGGTTGTCGGAAGAGAGGATACGGGTATCGCGCTGGGTTCAACGACCTGTACCGTTTGATTGCCGAGCAAATCATATCCATACAGATTCGATATTCCGTTTTTATCGCTACCCTGCCAGACACGGCCGTTGGAATCATAGTTGGCGTATTGATATTGTAGACCGTTGACATAGCTGAGAATTGCTTCGCCAAAAGCGTTATAGGTGGAAGTAAAACGATCAAGCGTATATGTACTTGCTGCATCGCCTGGGTTACGACGAACGTATGTGGTTGCTGTCTGCTGACCAACTGCGTCATAAGCGTAGGTAGTTATCTTCTGCGTTCTGTATGACCCGAAACTGCCATTATTGATAATAATCTGAACCGAATTATCAGTTTGCATACTCCAGACGCGGTCGACATGTCCGAATGCGTCATATGATTTGAATTCGGAGTTTCCGTTCGCGTCGACCGTTTCCAGAACGTGACCAAGGATGTCAAAGCGCTGATAAGTAATCTGGTCGTTGGCGGCATCAGCCGTGACACCCCACCAGCCGGTCGTGCCGGCATAGCCCACGCCATTAGCCCAATGGCTTTCGGAAACCATATTGCCGAGTGCGTCGTAACCCATCGTCGTAAACGGAGTCACGGTGCTGGCCGTGTCGGTGACGGACTGGAAGTTAACGGTCTGCCCGTTGGGGCGGCTAACTGTCATTGTGCCTTGGAGTGCGCCTGTGCGGCCGACGCCAAGCTGATTCAGATTAATGACGTTGCCGCCAGAGTCCTTCGCGGTAATTTGGAAACTGTAGCTGCCGGCGGGCATCTGCGTCGAGTTCGGAACTGCAGCCTGCCAGAAACCACCACCTTTGGCTGCAAAGGCAAGCGTACCAGTTGCTCCAGTAGTCGAATTCGTATACTGAAGCTGAACCGATGATGCGTTTGACGGAATGTCGCCAATTTCCGTCATACCCCAACCATTACTGCTGGGCAATCCCGAACCGACGGTACCTGTGTCGTAAAGGGTTACGAAGCTGGACGTACTATTGAGCCATTTCTGCACCGTAATGCGTGTGACAGTAATGTTGGTGCCAATAGGTGTCACGTTGGATACGCCCGAGTCTCCCTGCGCAGCCGTCAGATCGAATGTGTAATTGACTGGTCCGCTCACGCTTATCGTAAGAAGCACATCTCCGGTACCCCACCGGGATAATGAATTCCAGCTCGCGTTGAGAGAAGTTTGTCCAGAACCATTAGTCGACAGCGAATATGAGAAATTTGTCGACCGAAGACTGACGGTGGCGTTCGCTGCCTGCACTGTACGTGTTGGCGTTGCGGTGGCGGTCAGTCGCCCCAGCGCGTCGTAATACATGCGCGTGACATTGCCCTCCTCATCCGTGGTGGCGATGACGTTGCCGACAGCGTCATAGGTCTTGGTGGTGGTCGTATTGCCAACGACGACACCGGTCGGATTGCTGGCCGTGCTGTACTGTGTGTTGACGCGCGTGACACTGATCTGGCGATCCAGCGCGTCGTAACCGTATTGCGTGATGCGGTCGTAGCCTATGGGATTGTTCGTTGAAGGGCCGCTTGCGCTCGGCGAAATCGGCGTCGGCGCCGTGAAGTTCCAATCACCGGCGGTTAGAACCGTCGGAGCTGACGTGGCCGCCGCGTATTCGTAGTTCTGGATCAGACGACCGAAAGCATCATAGGTATTCTGGGTGTAATAACCCATGGGATCGATCTGGTCGGTCTGGTGACCGACCGCGTCGTATCCGAAGTAGCTGGTGACCCACGCTCCCGTGTTCGGGTCGGTTGCGTTCGTCCGATATTGCAGGGACTTCTGCAGAATCACATCACCAAACGCGTCGTACTGATAGTCGGTTTCAGGGTTGACCGCAACTGCGCTAACGCCGTAGTTATTGGTGCCGTTGGTGTAAAAATAGTTGACAGCGGGCTGTTTGACCTGCGTCTTGCGGTTGATCTGGTCATACATTGTATTGATCGCACGAGAGCTGGTGTCGCTGACAAGTAGTTTGGCCAGAGCCGCGGCCTTGGCCTGCGCCGTCATCGCAGCACTGACGACCGTGGCCGAGCCGAGCGTCGCGCCACCGTTCAGGTATCCCGATAGCGTCGATTCGAGGCTGGGCAGGGTTCCGGCGACGCCGGTCGTGCTGTCAGTCGTATTAAGCTTCAGCGAGTAGTGCGTCAGGACGGTCTGGTTACCAAATGCGTCGTAACCATATTGCGTAACTTGGCGATCCGCGTCGATTTCATAAGACACGCGCCCGAGCGCGTCGTAGATTTTATAACTGTAATTGCCGGCGGCATCGCGGCCGACGATGGCATTGCCCTGGCCGTCGTAGATCGTGTCGGATTTCAGCGACTGGGTCGTTTCAAAGTTGGTGCGGGTACTTGAAAGAAGACTCGTCGGATTGGTGTTGTTGGTTAAATCCAGATTGCTGCCGTAGTTGTAACTGGCAGTATTGGAGTCCGCAGTTCCATTGTAGACGCCGACCCCGCTACCGTAAGTAGTGCTGCCCGAAGTATAGGTGTCGGCGTTGATCGTGCGGATCTGACGCCCCAGCGCATCATATCTATAACTAGTGACGCGGCTGGGAGTGCCGCCCGCAGCCGTCGCATTTTCGATACGCTCGGTGACATTGCCGTTGGCGTCGTAAACGATCTTGGTCACGATGGGTGCCGTCGCAACGGTACCGCCCCCTGAAGGCACGCCCGCCGTCGTGCCAATGGAGAAGATCGCAACCTGCGGCGAATCCTCTTCAATCATTCGCCCGCCGGCGTCGTAGAAGTCGCGTGTCGTTTCATCTTGCGTGCTACTGCGGACCAGGAGCGGAGCTTCAATCAGATTGCTGACGTAGGCCACCGCATTCGAATTACCATTGGCCTGCATGAAGGTGCGTGCGGTCGTCCAGTTGTAAGCGCTCGAATAGCTCCAGCCAGTCGATCGCGTCTGGAATTGCGAATACACGTAGAGCGTCGAACCGGTGCTGGTAACGTCCACTTCCACCACGTACGCGACCCCTGCGGTGTAGTTGCCATTCACCAATGGGGTCCCGTCGCCGCTGCCGGTATACGCGTACAGCTGACCATTTTTGAAATGCGCCAGCATCGCCCCAACGCCACTGGCCCCGTTCACACCCACGTAAAACTCGCCCGTGGTCGTCGTCGGCGTGAAGGTCGTCTGGAACACCTCAGGCGTCGACGCCGTAATCGCGTACTGCCGTGAGCTGACCAGTGCGCTATACCCGGTGCTACCGTTGCTAGTCGGACAGCTCAGAACCAGCCGGTTGTTAGCCGTATCTTGTGTGATGCCCGTTCCGGTGAGCTGATAAGACCCCGGCCAGGTACCATTGAATGTATCTGTAAAGCCAGTGCTATTCAGTGCTGTCAGCAGCGCAGATTGCGACATCGACGCCGCGGTGCTCACATTGACCTGCATCGCGTACTTCGTCGTCTGCGTGACCCGGCCGTCCTGGTCGTACTGATAGCCCGTCACATAACCCATCGCATCAATCGCGTACGCCACACGCCCCGCCGCGTCGTATACGTTTCGTGTGGTCTCATCCTGACTGCTCAAAGTCAGCAGTGATGGCTCAATCACGTTGCTGACATATGCGACTTCATTGCCGTTATCACCGTTCTCCTGGAACAGTGTGCGCACCGTCGTCCAGTTGGTCGTCAACGTAGATGTCACCAAACTGTTGGATCGACTCTGCCCCTGCTGGTATACGTACAGCGTCGCTC
>CAZOOK010000013.1:59961-135538 GCA_964581385.1 uncultured Salinisphaerales bacterium | reverse complement strand
CGACCGCGACAATGTCGCCGAATTGCTTGTGCAGAGCGTTGACCCGCAGTACCGCCTGTGTCGGCGATCGGTGTGTATTCGCTTCTGTCACGGCAATCGTGTGGATCCGAGGGATGTTCAGTATCCCCCGAAGTGTAACCGGCTGCGGATAATGTCTCAGATTCTTTCCACACCAAGCATAAAGCCGCTCACATCGTCGAGTACCGGTGCGAGCCAGCGCAGCGGTCGTGCCAGCGTAGCGATCAGCGCAGCGTGATCGACACGTCCGTAGAGCTTCACTTCCACCGGCACACCCTCCGCATGCAACTGAGCAGCCAGCGCGACGGTATTGCGCTGCGGATCGACCAGCGAATCACTGCGCGCGGCACCGAGAAAGGCGCGCGGTGAACCCTTGTGGACATGCATGAGCGGCTGCGAATCCGGCGGTGAATCCGGGTAGTGGAATACCGGTTGCACTTCAGAATTACTGATCGGCAGAAAATCGTAAGGACCGGCCAATCCCACCCAGCCGGCGAGGCTGCGCGGCGATGCACCTTCGCTAGTCAGCCAACGCTCGTCGAGCGCCAGCATCGCCGCGTTGTAAGCGCCCGCGCTGTGCCCCATCACATGCACACGGGCAGGATCGCCGCCCCAGCTGCCGGCTTCATGCAGCGTCAGTGCGGTAATCCGGGCGCAGTCGTGCAGAAAATCCGGATAACGTACTTCCGGATATAGCCGGTAATCGGCAATCGCCGTAAGGATGCCACGCGAGGCAAGTGCCTCGCCGACAAAGCGATAGTCCGCACGCGCACCGCGATTCCACGAACCACCATAAAAGAACACCGCGACAGGCCAACCCGCGATTGGCACCGGGCCGGCCACCGAGGATCGCGGCACGAACAGATCGAAACGGTGGCGCGGCAGCGGTCCATAGCTCAATCCTTCGCGCAGCGTAAATGAATCGTCGGCAGCGGAAGCGTTGAGCAGCCGCAGCGGCGAGCAGCCCGCAAGCAATGCACTGGCTGCGGCGACAAAGAAATTGCGGCGCGAGATCATGGCGAGGAAGTCTTCGGCGGCACTCACGGACAAATCCTAATACGGCATGCTGCCTGTCGTGGATGCGTGTTTGGGGCCAGACCTATTAGTATGCGAACAGCTTCGTCGGATCAGCCTGTATCGCACACTCGTCTGACGGCACAATGTCGGTGATCGCAAACTCGGGTTTGGCGGAGTCGCGCCGAATCGGATCGAGGAGTTTGGTGCCTTGCGCAGTGATCACGGTGGCGATGCGCGGTCTGCTGGCGTGCTCGCCGCGATGCGTAACGATGGCGATTTCGCCGTTGACCAGGCGCACGAAATGACCGGGCGGGAACAAACCGAACCCTTTGATGATCCGCGCGATGACCGCCTGCCGCTCTCCCGAAGTGGTCAGGTAGAGTTCGCGCGCAGCGATGTTGGGCGCCTTGGCATCGCGCTCGCAGCGCTTGCCCATCAGCGCGCAATAGCGATCGGCCATGTTCAATACCTCGGCCATCGGTGACACTTCGCTAAGATTAAGCGGGTACCCGTTACCGTCGGCGGTTTCGTGATGTTCAGCCACGGCACGCAACCAGACCTGATCAGTCACACCTACGCTCGTCAGTCGATCGCGCGTGCGGGTGGGATGAGAAAGGATCAGTTCGCGCTGTTCCGGCGTCGGTGGCGTGGCCTGTTTGCTCAAGGTCAGCTGCAATTCCAGCATCGCAAGATTCATCGTCAGCGCAGCGTTGACGAGGCTGGTACGCTCCGGCACTTCCCAATGTACGAAACGTCCGTAAATTTCACAGCAAGTGGCGACCTGAAGCGTATGCGCGATCGCGTAGTTGGTCATGTCGATCCGCATGATCGAGAAGATCGCCGCGTCGATGTTCTTGTCGACCAGAGCAATCAGATCGGTTGCGATTCTGGCCAGCTTTTCCAGGAACTGTGGATCGCCGTCGTGCCGGCGCAGCAGAGCACCGAGCCGCTGATGAATGTCGTCCCACAGCTCGAACAGAGTGTCCGGCTTTGAGCTGTTCTTTCCGGACAGATCTGCCTTCGTCCTGGGCTGATGGCTATCACTACCATGAGCTTCGTGCTCGACGTAGGCACCGCGTCCTATGAGCATGTCGATGTGCCGCTGATCGTGCAGTACCGCGCCCCTTTTAAACAGCAGTTGGCCCTGCTCGCTGTAAACATCCCAAAGCAGCGGCTGTTTGATGCGGATAGAGTCGGAAGAGGCCAGTTTTACGTGCATAGCTTTATTTCTGCGTTGGGCACGTCATATCCATATCGCGGTTCATCGCGTGGATCATATCGGCAGAATTTGTACGGACTTGACCTGCGCTATCGCATCTTGCTTGGACGGTCCCGCGGCACAGACATCCTTTCCGCTGCCAAGACCGCACAAACGCCACGCCTATTTCCCGGTCCGATCCGAGCCCGCCTGTGTCCCTTTGGCATATGCATTGCGTATCGCATTGTGTATGCGGTGGTTTTGCACAAGAACTAGCAGACGGTCTGCATATACCATCCGAACGAAAGCGCGTTACGGGCGCAATCTTTGCGGCACGCTGGAAGACGCACAGGCAGTCCCAGTCAAAATTAATCCCCTTCCGAAATTGCACAAGACCGGAACCAGCGCTCAGAGGATTATGCATGCAGACACCCACCGATCCGCGCTTCGTCAGCCGCCTGACGCGCGAAACGCTCGCGCTGGTCATGGCCGGCGGCCGAGGTTCGCGCCTGATGCAATTGACTACCAACCGGGCCAAGCCGGCGGTCCCATTCGGCGGCAAGTTCCGCATCATCGACTTCACGCTATCAAACTGCATCAATAGCGGCATCCGCCGGGTTGGCGTGCTCACGCAATACAAGAGCCGCTCGCTGATCCGGCACCTGCAGCTGGGCTGGGGCTTCCTGCGCGGCCAGTTCGGCGAATTCGTGGAATTGCTGCCCGCGGAACAGCGCACCGAAAACCCGTCCTGGTACGCCGGCACCGCCGATGCGGTATTCCAGAACATCGATTTCATCCGCACGCATCAGCCGGCCTACGTGCTGGTGCTGGCGGGCGACCATATCTACAAGATGGACTATGGAAAGATGCTCGCGCATCACGTCGAGAACGAAGCACAGCTCACGGTCGGCTGCATCGAAGTGCCCTGCTCGGAAGCAACCGAGTTCGGCGTCATGCAGGTCGATGTAAGCACACGCATTCTGGGCTTCGACGAAAAGCCGAAGCAACCGAAGCCAATGCCCGGCAGGACGGATGTCGCGCTGGCCAGCATGGGCATTTATGTTTTCGACGCGCGTTTCCTGCTGGACTGGCTGCTGCGCGATGCCCGTCTCGAGAGCTCCAGTCACGATTTCGGTAAGGACATCATTCCATCGGCAATTCAGACCGGTAAAGTGTTCGCATATCCGTTTCGCGATCTGTACGAACCTGAAAAGCAGGGCTACTGGCGTGACGTCGGCACCGTTGACGCCTATTGGCGCGGAAACCTCGAACTCACCGGCGTCGTACCGGAATTGAACCTTTACGATGACGATTGGCCAATCTGGTCGCATCAGGAACAGGTGCCGCCGGCGAAGTTCGTGTTCGATGATCCGGATCAACGCGGCTTGGCGGTGGATTCGGTCGTCAGCGGCGGCTGCATCGTCTCCGGCGCGTCGGTGCGCCGCTCGGTGCTGTTCATCAATGCGCGTGTCGACGCGCACAGCGTCGTGGAGGATTCGCTGCTTCTGCCCGGCGTGCGGGTTGGCCGCAACTGCCGCATCCATCGCGCCGTCATCGACGAGGGCTGCACCATTCCCGATGGGACCGTGATCGGAGAAAATCCAGAGCAGGACCGCAGGCTGTATCACGTCAGCCAGAGCGGGGTCACACTGGTTACCTCGGAAATGCTCGAATAAAGTTGGCGCTTCGAGCATGCGCCTCCGTGCTGCGCGGAATCTGGCTGCGCTTCCTGGGAAATCCGAATGAAAATCCTGCACGCCGCTGCTGAATGTGTTCCGTTCGCAAAAACCGGCGGGCTGGGCGACGTTGCCGGTGCGCTACCCCCGGCACTGCAAAAGCTCGGCGCCGACGTGCGCATTTGCATACCGGCCTATCGCGGCACACGCGAAAAACTGCGCAACTTGCGCACGCTGATCGCTCTCGATGTGCTCGGCCAGCGCTTTGAGATTCTGGAAGGCATGCTGCCCGGCAACGACTGTGCGGTATGGTTGGTCGATCACGCACCGCTATACGCGCGCGCCGGCGATCCCTATCGCGACGCCGCCGGTCATGACTTTACCGACAACGCCTGGCGCTTCGGCTGCTTCAGTGAAGCCATCGCCAGACTCGCCGGCGGTGCCGGCGGCTGGCGCCCCGACATCGTCAATCTGCATGACTGGCAGACCGCACTGGCGGCACCGCGGATCGCGGAAATGACCCAGCGGCCACGAATCGTATTCACCATCCACAACCTCGCGTATCAAGGCGTATTCGGACGCGAGGCTTTCGCGGCCCTGCGCCTGCCGGACAAATGGTGGCATGTCGATGGTGTCGAATATTGGGGCAGGCTGTCGTTCATGAAAGCCGGCATCAACTACGCCGATGCCATTACCACCGTCAGCCCAACATATGCCCGCGAAATCCGCACGTCAGAGTTCGGCCAGACGCTCGACGGCCTGCTGCGCGTGCGCGCATCGCGTCTGCACGGCATCGTCAACGGCATTGACGACGTGATCTGGAATCCGGCAACCGATCCCTTGCTCGACACGCGCTACCGCATCCGCGACGCGGCATCCGGCAAGATCGCCAACAAACGCGCCGTGCAGAAAGAATCCGGACTGGGCACGAGCAACGATCCACTCGCGGTCTTCATCGGCCGTCTCACCGACCAGAAGGGCGCGGACCTGATCGTCGCCGCCGGTGCGGGTTTGCTCGATCTGCCCTTGCAGATCATCGTTCTCGGCGCCGGCGATCACGATCTGCAAAGCGCGCTCGCCGGTTGGGCGCGCACCGCTCCGGACCGCATCGCGATCCGTGCCGGCTACGACGAGGAACTTGCGCACCGCCTGTATGCCGCGGCCGACCTGTTGCTGATGCCTTCGCGCTTCGAGCCCTGCGGTCTGAACCAGATGTACGCGCAGCGCTACGGCGCGATTCCGGTCGTGCGCCGCACCGGCGGACTCGCCGACACCGTCACGGACGCGACGCCGGAGACGCTCGCCGCCGGCAGCGCCACCGGCGTTCACTTTGAACATGCCGACGCGAGCGGCCTCTTGTATGGAGTGCGACGAGCGCTCGAATTATTCGCGAATGGCAAGACCCGTGCAACGCTGCGACGCGCCGGCATGAAGCGCGATTTCTCCTGGCACGCGTCGGCACGACTTTACATGGAGCTGTATCGTGCGCTTTGCGATACACCATCAGCGCAAAGAATCACATGAAATGACGACTCCACCGCCCGACCCGAAACTATTGCTCGATCCGGCCGACGCCAAGGCGCTCGCGAGCGGTCTGGCGGGCGATCCATTTGCGCTGCTTGGTCCGCATGCCGACGGCGACGATACGATCGTGCGCGCGCTCCTGCCGCTGGCAGGGCGCGTCGAAGCAATTGCTGCCGACGGCAGCGTGCTTGCCGAGCTGCGAACGATCCAGACGCCGGGCTTGTTCGCCGGCCGCATTCCACGCGATACCAGTTACCTGCTGCGCATCCACTGGCCCGGAAGCGTGCAGGAAACCGAAGACCCGTATTCATTCGGGTTACTGCTCGGCGAACTCGACATGCACCTGTTCGCTGAAGGGCGTCATCGCGATCTCGGCCGCTGTCTCGGCGCGCAGCCGATGACGATTCGCGACGTGCCCGGCGTGCGTTTCGCGGTGTGGGCGCCGAATGCCCGGCGCGTATCAGTGGTCGGCGCGTTCAACGGCTGGGACGGCCGCCGCCACGCGATGCGGCTGCGGCGCGAATCCGGCATCTGGGAATTGTTCGTGCCGCGACTGCTGTCCGGCGAGTATTACAAATACGAGATTCTCGGCGCGCATGGGATGCTACCTCTGAAAGCCGATCCCGTCGGACTCGCCTCGGAACCGCCGCCGGGTACGGCATCGGTGGTCCCTGCGATCACCGAATTCCAATGGAGTGACGCGACGTGGATGGCGTCCCGCTACGAACAGCAAAGACCACACAAACCGCTGTCGATCTACGAAGTGCACGCCGGCTCCTGGCGGCGTCACGAGCACGACCAATCGCGTTCTCTGAACTGGGACGAACTCGCGGCGCAATTGATTCCCTACGTCGTCGACATGGGTTTCACGCACATCGAGCTGCTGCCGATCATGGAGCATCCGTTCGGCGGTTCTTGGGGATACCAGCCGCTCGGCCTCTACACGCCGACCGCGCGCTACGGACCGCCGGAAGGTTTCGCGCATTTCGTCAACGCCTGCCACATTGCCGGCATCGGAGTGATTCTCGACTGGGTACCGGCGCACTTTCCAACCGATGCGCACGGTCTCGCGCGCTTCGACGGCTCCGCGCTGTATGAACATGCGGACCCGCGCGAAGGATTTCACCAGGACTGGAATACCGCGATCTACAACTTCGGACGCCACGAGGTATCCGGCTTTCTGATCGCCAGCGCGCTGCACTGGCTGGAGCGCTACCACATCGACGGACTGCGCGTGGACGCGGTCGCGTCGATGCTCTACCGCGACTACAGCCGCAAGGCCGGCGAATGGGTGCCGAACCGCTATGGCGGCCGCGAGAATCTGGAAGCTGTCGCCTTCATCCGCAACCTCAACGAAGCAGTCGCCGAACGTTGTCCCGGCGCGCTGGTCATCGCCGAGGAATCCACCGACTGGGTGGGCGTATCACATCCCGTGCATGACGGCGGGCTCGGCTTCTCTTACAAGTGGAACATGGGCTGGATGCACGACACGCTGCAGTATATGGCGCGCGATCCGATCCACCGCAGCTGGCATCACAACGATATTACTTTCGGACTGGTCTATGCGTTCTCCGAACGCTTCCTGTTGCCGCTGTCGCATGACGAAATGGTGCACGGCAAGGGCTCGCTGATCCGCAAGATGACGGGCGATCGTTGGCAGCGCTTCGCCAATCTGCGCGCGTATTTCGGACTGATGTGGAGCTATCCCGGCAAGAAGCTGCTGTTTATGGGCGGCGAGTTCGCCCAGGAGCGCGAATGGAATCACGACACCGCGCTCGACTGGCATCTGCTCAGTGATCCGCTGCATGGTGGCGTGCGGCGTCTGGTGCGCGATCTCAATCGCCTCTACATCGGTGAGCCGGCGCTGCACCAGCGCGACTGCGAAAGCGGTGGCTTCCATTGGGTGGTCGTCGAGGACAAGGCCAACTGCGTGTTCGCCTGGTTGCGTCGCGGCTACGATGGCGCGCCGCTGCTCACCGTGACGAACATGACGCCGCTGCCGCATTACGGCTATCGCGTCGGGGTGCCGGCCGTCGGTACCTGGAGAGAACTGTTGAACACCGACGCGAAATACTACGGCGGCAGCAACGTCGGCAATGTCGGCGCGGTTGTTGCGCGCAATATCGGCAGTCACGGCCAGCCGGCGTCGCTCGAACTGACGCTGCCGCCACTGGGCACAGTTCTGTTACGGCACGATGAGCATATATAGAACATCTTTTGGAATTTCCCGCTCTCTCCAGGAGGCCATCGGAGTAAGAGCATCTCGCGCCGTCAAAGCATGCCCTTCCCCGTCGAGGGAAACGAAATATGCCTAAACCCGCCGACCGCCTGCTGTCCGGAGCGCCGTATCCACTCGGCGCACATTGGGATGGGCTCGGTGTCAATTTCGCGGTGTTTTCGGCGCACGCGGAAAAGATTGAGCTATGCGTGTTCGATGCGTCCGGACGCCACGAAGTCGCACGCTACACGTTGCCGGAGTGGACCGACGAAATCTGGCACGGCTATCTGCCGGAAGCACGGCCGGGACTGCTCTACGGCTTCCGCGCGCACGGTCCTTACGATCCGGTCAAGGGTCACCGCTTCAATTCGCACAAGCTGCTGCTCGATCCCTACGCGCGCGGCATCGCCGGTGAACTGGTGTGGTCCGACACGCTGTTCGGCTATCGCGCGCAGTCGTCGCGCGCGGATCTTTCGTTCGACCGCCGCGACAGCGCATCGGCGATGCCGAAGGCGGTCGTCACCACCGACCACTTCCACTGGGGTCACGATCGCCGCCCGCAAGTGCCGTGGACCGAAACCGTGCTCTACGAAGCGCATCTGCGCGGGCTCACCATGCGCCGCGACGATCTGCCGCGCCGCGTGCGCGGTACTTTCGCCGCACTTGGCGATCCGCGTCTGGCCGATCATCTCGTCAAGCTCGGCGTGACCACACTGGAGCTGCTGCCGATACACGCGTTCATCGACGATCGCTTTCTGGTCGAGAAAGGACTGCGCAACTACTGGGGCTATAACACGCTCGCCTTCTTCGCACCGGAACCGCGCTACCTCGCCGACGGCGGCGCCGACGATGTCCGCGCCGCGGTGCGGCGCCTGCACGAAGCCGACATCGAAGTCGTTCTCGACGTGGTCTACAACCACACCTGCGAAGGCGGCGAACTCGGCCCGACGCTGTCGCTGCGCGGGCTCGACAACGCCAGCTATTACCGCCTCGTGCCTGGCGACGAACGCCGCTCGATCAACGACACCGGCTGCGGCAACACGCTGAACCTGGCGCATCCGCGCGTCACCCAGATGGTGATGGATTCGCTGCGTCACTGGGCAACGTCATATCACATCGATGGCTTCCGCTTCGATCTCAGCACCACACTCGGCCGCACCGCGCAAGGTTTCGATCCCAGCGCCGGCTTTTTCACCGCACTGCGCCAGGATCCGGTGCTGTCGCGGCTGAAGCTGATCATGGAGCCGTGGGATCTCGGCTTCGGCGGCTACCAGCTCGGCAATCATCCCCCTGGCCTCGCCGAGTGGAACGATCGCTTCCGCGACGACGCGCGCCGCTTCTGGCGCGGAGATCCCGGCTGCTGCGGCGCACTCGCCGCGCGCCTGGCCGGTTCCAGCGAGCTGTTTGACCAGCGCGGCCGCCGGCCGTGGACCTCGCTCAACTTCATCACCGCGCACGACGGCTTCACGCTGCACGATCTCGTCAGCTACGAACACAAGCACAACGAGTCCAACGGCGAGGACAACCGCGACGGCAGCGACAACAATCTCAGCGCCAACTGTGGCCACGAAGGACCGACGCAGGACATCGCGATTGTCGAACGGCGCGAGCGCGCCAAACGTTCGCTGCTGACCACGTTATTGCTCGCCCACGGCACGCCGATGCTGACTGCTGGCGACGAGTTCAGCCGTACACAGCAGGGCAACAACAATGCCTATTGCCAGGACAACGAGATTTCGTGGATCGACTGGACGGTAGCGGCGCAACCGTCAACGCGACAACTCTTCGACTTCGTCGCCCACCTGATCGCCATCCGCAAGGAGTTCGTCACTGCTTGCGGCGCACGCTTTCCGCATGGGCGCGAGCATCCCCTCGACGGCGTCGCCGACATCGCCTGGTTCGACGAGCGCGGTGAACCGATGACACCGGAAGCCTGGCAGAACGCCGAACGCCGCGCCTTCGCCGTGCGCACGGCCGGACGCGACACCGACGGTGTGACGCGCGTGCTGATGTTGCTGGTCAACGCAGCCACTGCAGACATGGATTTCACGCTGCCGGCTCCGGCGCTCGACTGGTGGTTGCGTATCAGCAGCGCGGATCCGGATTCGGCCGAACACTCGGTCGCCGGCAACATGCGTGTTGCTGCCCACGGCGCCGTCGTGCTCGGAGCGCACATCACGGAAATCAGCGCGGAGCCAGCCCCCGTTTCGCTGGGACCGGGCGAGGAAACAAGATGATCGAGGCTGCACTGCAACAGCTCGCCGACGCCGCTGGTCTGGCAACACGCTGGATCGATTATCGCGGCGAGCATCACGAGGTGAGCACAGCAACCGTGCGTGCGATTCTCATTGCGCTCGAAATTCCCTGCGAAACACCGGCACAGGTAAATGAAAGCCTCGCGCGCTTGCACGCCGAAAACGACGGCGCGCGACCGCCGCCGCTGATCGTCGTCGGCGTCGGCGAGCCCGTGCGTGTCGGCGGCCGCGTTGCGAACGGCGATACGACGCCCTATCGCATCGCATTCGAGGAAGGATCTCATAACGACGGCGTGGCGACGCGCGATGCGAACGGACAATTCGTGCTGGCAGCCGTCGCGGCATCGGGCTATCACCGTGTCGAAATTGGCGACAGCACTTTCACACTCGCCGTGGCGCCGCGGCGTTGCTTCGGTGTTGCCGACGTCGCCGGCGCACGCAAGCTGTGGGGCCTCACTGCGCAGCTCTACGCGCTGCGCCGCAAAGGCGACGGTGGCATCGGTGATTTCACCGGCCTCAGGCAATTCGCACGTGCCGCCGCCGCGCACGGCGCCGACGCCGTCGCAGTGAGCCCGATGCACGCGCTGTTTGCTGCCGATGTCGAACGTTTTAGTCCCTATTCGCCGTCGAGCCGCCTGTTCGTCAATGCCTTGCACGCCGATCCGGCGACTGCGTTCGGCCCGGCGGCGGTGCGCGAAGCGATCGCCGATACCGGCCTCGCCGATGAGCTCGCCGCGCTGGAAACACTGCCGCTGGTGAACTGGCCGGCGGCGGCACGCGCGCGGCTGCGCATTCTGCGCACCTTGCATGACCGATTCACCGCTGCACCGGATTCCTTGCGCCAGGATTTCCAGCGCTACCGCGACGAAGCCGGCGACGCCTTGCGCGATCACGCACGCTTCGAAGCGTTGCATGCGCATTTTTTCTCCGGCAAAAAGCCGCGCTGGAACTGGCGCGATTGGCCAGCGGCGTATCGCGACAGCGGCAGCGCCAAAGTCGCCGCGTTCGCTGAGGACCATGCGGAGGAAATTCGCTTTCACAGCTTCCTGCAGTGGCTCGCCGATCGCGGCCTGCGTTCCGCGCAAGACACTGCACGCAGTGCCGGCATGGCGATCGGACTGATCGGCGACCTCGCAGTCGGTACCGATGGCGGTGGCAGTCATGGCTGGAGCCGGCACCATGACATGCTGATCGGCGTCAGCGTCGGCGCACCACCCGACTACATCAACGCCGTCGGTCAGAACTGGGGCCTCACCGCGTTCTCACCACGCGCACTCCATCTGCACGGCTATGCGCCGTTCCTCGAAATGCTGCGTGCGCAATTGCGCAATGTCGGCGGCCTGCGCATCGACCATGTGCTCGGCCTCGGCCGTCTGTGGCTGGTGCCGGACGGCGCCAAAGCGACCGAAGGCGCGTATCTGCATTATCCGATCGATGACCTCTTCAAGCTCATCGCACTGGAATCGTGGCGGCATCGCGCCGTCATCATCGGCGAGGACATGGGCACGGTGCCGGAAGGCTTCCGCGAGCGCCTGGCGGGCGCCGGCATTCTCGGCATGCGCGTGCTCTGGTTCGAGCGCGACTGGGGTCTGTTCGTGGAGCCGGCGCGCTGGCCCGCCGAGGCGGTAGCGATGACGACCACGCACGATCTGCCAACCATCGCCGGCTGGTGGCGCGGTCGTGACATCGAATGGCGCCAGCGGCTCGACCTGTTCGGCCCGCACACCGATGAAGCGCGTGAAAATGTCGCGCGCGCCGAGGATCGCGACAAGTTATGGAGCGCGTTCTGCTATGCCGGCGTAGCGCAAGGCGAAACGCCGGCAATCGACAGCACCAGTCCCGTCGCCGATGCCGCTGCCGCTTTTATTGCACGCACGCCGTCGCCACTCGCGCTGCTGCCGGTGGAAGACGCGCTCGCGCTTATCGAACAACCGAACATTCCCGGCACCATCGACCAGCACCCGAACTGGCAGCGCAGGCTGCCTGGGGAAGCGGATACATTGCTTTCCACCGCTGAAGTGTCCGCGCGACTCAAGGCCATGAACTCTCACCGCAAAGCAAGCGGGTGATCTAGGGCGACAGTCCCTAGCCCGCATATCTCACAGGGGGATTGAGTGATGGTCGTTGCCGAGGAGGCGGTGGGCGCCGGACCGGAGCGAAACCGATGGTAGTTCCATCGGTTGAGTGAGGTTCAAGCCCAATGCCCCGCAGGCAGGCCAGCGCCAATCCAGCCGGAGAATCTTCCGACACGCTGTTCGTGGCGATCGTCCATAAAAACACAACGGGTAAGGTAAGAAGCACGGGATTCTCCGGCGGCCCTGTGAGATATGCGGGCTAGGGCCTGTTAACGCTTACTTGGATCCGAGCCCGGATCAATGTCCCGTTTGACCTGATCCATTCGGCGTTTCGCCTCTTCGGCCTCGGCGCGGTCGCGCTGCTTCTCTTCTTTGGTGCGGCCGTGACGCACGCGATTCTCGGCCGCCTGCTTGTCGGCAGTCTCGCGAGCCTTGCGCTTGCGGACCTTGTTGAGATTGATGATCTTGCTCATGTCAGTGCTCCAGCCTCTTCGGAAAACATGGGTGCGTCCGCCTGCAATCGGGCGGCAGCATCATTTCTCCTTGAGCGTCCACACGCCATCCCAGTCGTCCGGCGGCGGCTTACTGGCGTAGTGCTGGCAACGCTCGAAGTAGACGCGCGAGGGCTCGTCTTTCGGGTTCAGCGCCAGCGCTTCGGCGAAAGCAGCGCGAGCATCGTTCCAGTCGCGGGCCTTGTAGTAAGCGAGTCCAACGGCATAGCTGGCGATGCAGTCGTCCATGTTCGGAAAATCGGTTTCGTCGTAGTGCCCAAGTGCTTCAAACACTGTCACCGGCACATCTTTGCCTTTGACCCGCAGGCGGTCGATTTCGCGCATCTGCACGGGCGCGGTCAGCGCGGCGATAGTGGTTTCGGCGAGCAACACTTTCACCTTGTAGGCTTTGGTCGCGCTCTCAAGACGCGACGCCAGATTCACGGAATCGCCGATGACGGTGTATTCCATGCGCCGCGGCGAACCGATGTTGCCGACGATAACATCGCCGGTGGCAATGCCGATGCCGATATCGATCGGCGCACGGCCGTTGTCGCCGCGGTGGCGGTTGAGTCGCGCCAGGCGACGCAGCATGGCATTCGCCACCGCAACCGCGTTGTCGGCATCGCGCGAGGTTTCGAACGGCACGCCGAACAGCGCCATCATGGCGTCGCCAATGTATTTATCGAGAATACCGCCGTAGTCGAACACCGCCTCAACCATCTCCTCGAAGTATTCGTTGAGTAGTGCCACGGTCTCGCGCGCGCCGAGCGCTTCCGCGATCGTGGTGAAATCGCGCACGTCGGAGAACAGGATCGAGGTGCGCTGCAAGCGGCCGCCGAGCGCGGCGTCGCCCTGTTCCAGCAACTGATCGGCGACTTCCTTGCTCATGTAGCGGGCCATCGTGCTGCGCACTCGCTTCTCGCGCGTCTGATCCTCAAAGCCCAGGATCAGGCCCAGCGACTCACCACCGGCATTGCTTAGCGGTGTCGCAGTGAGGTTCACCGACACCAGCGCATTGTCGCTCTTCGTCAAGGTGGCATCGGCCGCGAAATCCTGTTGCCCGCTGTTCATCACTTTATCGACGCTGCCGAGCACCCAAGCGTTCGCATCCACGAAAACGTCGGCGGCGAATTTCCGCAGCACCTGCGGTCCGTCGCGTCCGAGCATACGCAATGCCGCTCCGTTCGCGGTGATGATGCGCCGCTCGTTGTCGAGCGTGATGACGCCGTTGGTGCTGCTGGCGAGAATGTTCTCATTGTAGTTTTTGACGGATACGACTTCGCGGAACAGTTTCGCGTTTTCCAGAGCTACCGTGATCTGCGCGGTGAACGCGCGTAGCCGCTGCTCGTCGCGGATGGTGAAGGCGCCGTCGCGCTTGTTGAGCACCTGCGTGACGCCGATGCACTCGCCGTTCTTGTTCACGATCGGCATGCACAGGATCGACCGCGTGCGGAAGCCGGTGCGCAGATCGACTTCGGGATTGAAGCGCGGATCGGCATAGGGATTCGCGATGTTCTCGGCGCGACCAGACGTGAATACCGAGCCGGCGATGCCCGCCGTCGCAGGAATGCGGATCTCCTGCGCGGCAATACCCAGCCCGACATGCGACCACAGTTCGTCACTGTTCGCGTCATGCATGAACAAAGTGCTGCGCTCGGCGTCGAGCAGATCGGCGGCAATGTTCATGATGCGATCGAGCAGCACATCGAGCTGCAATTCGCCGGCGAGGTCTTGCACACTGTCGAGGATACGCACCTCCTCGCGCAGGCCGTCGGTCATCAGGTTGAAGCCGCGCGTGAGATCCGCGTATTCGTCGGTGCCGAGAATCTTCAGGTCGATATCGAGATTGCCGCGCTCCACTTCCCCCATGCCGGCGATCAACCGCGATGCGGAGCGTGAGACCTCCTGCGCGGTAAGAATGGAGGTGGCCAGCGCACCGCCGATGCACACCGTCAGCGCACCGAGCATCCAACCCCACAGCGGCCACATCATCTGGAAATCGGGCGTCACCCCCAGACTGCGCAGCAGCACATTGACCTTGAACATGACGATGAACGCCACGAACAGCAGCGGCAACGCGGTGATGAAGATGCACAAGTAGAGCAGCTTGCTCTTCAACCGCACCGCGATGAGTCTGCGCTGATCCGACTTTTCCAACTCCGGACAGTGATGCCACAGATATTCCACCGTCGGCTCCAGCGCGCGCGACCAGATGAAATATTCGATGACCGCATAAGCCGGACACGCGAACAGCAGAACCAGCGCCGGAAACATGACCATCTGCCACGGCTCGAAACCGCCCGCCATCCAGCGGTTCGTTGCGATCAGCGACAGCAGCGCGGCGAGCGCGCCGCCGGGACCACGCACGAGCGTGATGCGCAGGAACGAGTAGTACGGGAAGTTGAGCGCGCGCACCAGCGCCTGCGACAGCGCCTCGCGAGCGGGCATGAGCCGGGCATCGAGCGTCTTTAGCACCGCGCCGAGCGGACGGTAGAGACGGTTGATCAGTAACAGTTCGGGAATCGCGTACAGCGCCACTGCCGGCGGGATGAAAGCCAGCAACCTGAGCCATTGCCGTGCAGTGAATTCGAGTCCGAAAAAACACAACAGAATTGTTCCCAGGCTCGCCGGGATCGTGGCCTTCGCAAACAGAACCAATAATTGCCGGCGCAGGCCGTGCTCCGTGATGGGCACACGCCCAGCACTCGTCGCAGCTGCCGCTTGATCGATACTGTCCGCTAACTGCGTCATAAGAAAAGCGGATCTGCCCGCGATTGTGACTGCGTCATCGGGAATTGCACTGCCGGGAGACAGCGTAGCGTGCTTTCAGGAATCCGCATATCGCACGGCTTGCACCGGCCATACGGTGCCTATTCGACACTGTGAATAAAAGTCTGTAGAGTTCTGCCCGCAGTCGTTTCAAGCTCGTTTTCAGCAGTTCACGTCTCACCGTATTCAAAAATCTTCACGGTTCCACGTTTTCTCCTGCTACCATCTTGATCGCTTGCATCCCGCAGGTGGAAACAAGTACCTGCACCCAATCCATCATTTTTGTAGAGGAAAGCAGCAATGTCAGAAACAGCAACCGGCACCGTGAAATGGTTCAACGACGCCAAGGGCTTCGGCTTCATCACTCCGTCGAACGGTGGTGAAGATCTTTTCGCCCACTTCAAGGAAATCCAGGGCACGGGTTTCAAGACTCTGAAGGAAGGTCAGCGCGTCGAGTACAAGCCGGCACGTGGTCAGAAAGGCATGCAGGCGACGCAGATCCGTCCGCTCTGACGCCGAACCGCTTCGACGTTTCAGGAAAACCGCAGCTTCGGCTGCGGTTTTTTTTGACCTTCAGTCCGGCTTAAGGTCCGGTTTTAAGGCTTGGCCTTGAGCCAATCTTCAGCGGTGAGCGGATCCATGAACACCCGAAACTGAAGACCGTGCTCCAGCGCGACATCCTCATGAAAACGTCCGTCGGTCAACGCCTCAGGACGCAGGATCACCGCGACTCTCGCATCCGGCGGAAACATTTCTTTGTTTTCCTGCGCGAACTCGTACTGTTCAACCATTGTCGTCCTGTAGTCCGTCTGCCGCACATCCACTAGCAGGCGCGAATAACCAAGAGTTTCCATGAGATCCACGGCGTATTGCCGGGCCTCGCCGAACTCCTCTATTAACACAGACCCAGTGTGAACGATGCGAATAAGCCGTGACGCGTCCTGGATCTCGACGTTATAGGCCATAGTTCTCTTCCCGCATTCTCCCGGACCCGGATTCGGTCCCTATATGAGCCATTGTGCTCTTAACACCCTGCATTCAGCCATTTTGGCATTGATCCACCTTTTTCAAGAGCCTGACGAGCAATATTTGCATCGAATTTTACTCGGTGGCGGCTTGGGAGGTTGCCGCGAAACCGCGGGCTAAATTGCGCGGGAGGATAAAAGAGTTGACCGGACCAGCAAGGGTCGCGAAAGTCCAGAACTTTCAGTTCAACACCGGCCGCGTCACAACGACTGCAAAAAACCCGTTGACAATAACGTTGATCGTACATAGCGTAGATTCTGTTGGCGGTCATGCCTTGCGGGCATAATCCTGACCCTGCACGCTGTCGTAAATGTGACTGGATTAACCAGCAAAGATGGGGTTAACTGCTGGAGTTCGCTCCACCCGGCATGACTCGTGCTTTGCGCATGGTGCGTAGAACGGACAGCTTCGCATCTGCATCAAATTAGAAGAAATATTGGGTTTGGAAACTCCTTACGTGGAAGCACCCTCAATCATCGATTTCGAAGCATCCGGCTTCGGCGCGCGCGGCTATCCGATCGAAGTCGGCTTTGTGCTCGACGACGGTCGGCGCTACTGCACGCTGATCAAACCGCCGCCGCAATGGACCTACTGGTGCGAGAAGGCCGCCGCGGTGCATGGCGTCACCCGCGAGCAGCTGTTCGCGCTCGGGCTGCGCCCGGCGGAAGTCTGCGCGCGGCTCGATGACGAGCTGCGCGGACGCACCTTGTACTCGGATGCGTGGAGCTATGACCTGGCATGGCTGCATCAGCTCTACGATGCGGCCGGCCGTACGCCCACGTTCCGTCTCGATTCGACCCGCGCGCTGCTCGCAGAAGACGAAGTCGCCGCCTGGCATCCGACACGCGAGGCCGTACGCAAAGAGTTGAACGGACAGCGTCATCGCGCCAGTGTCGATGCGCTGGTCGTGCAGGTGGCGTTATGCCGCATCAAAGGCATCCATTCACCACACCAGCTCAAACTCGGGTTTTGAAACAGGAACCGGTCGCAAGCTCCCCGGTGGACACGGCCCAACAACGGACCTCGAGTCTGCTACGCTGATCACCGCGGTAGAGGCCGCGTGTCGAATCGATCCATTCCGGCACCGATCCCAATCCCGTTCCGATCCATATACGCCTTACGTCGCCGATGAAATATTGCAGCGCCTGTGGCCACGCCGTCGATTTCAGGGTTCCTGATGGCGACCATTTGCCGCGCCACGTGTGCGCGAGCTGCGGCGCCGTGCATTATCAAAATCCCAAAATCATCGTCGGTTGCGTACCGGAATGGGAGGATGGCCGCATCCTGATGTGCCGCCGCGCGATCGAGCCCCGACTGGGATTGTGGACGTTTCCGGCCGGTTTTCTCGAACTCGGCGAAACCAGCGGCGAAGGCGCCGCGCGCGAGACGCTGGAGGAGGCGCAGGCGGAGGTCGAGATCGGCGACCTGTTCGTTGTCATCAACGTCCCCTACGTCAGCCAGATTTACATGATCCATCGCGGCCGCATGAAAACGCCGCATCACGGGCCGACCACGGAAAGCTCGGAAACGATTCTGATGCGCGAAGAGGATATGCCGTGGGGCGATATTGCGTTTCCAACCGTGCATCATGGCCTCAAATTCTTCTTTGAAGATCGCGCACGCGGCGTGCACGGCTTCCATGTGCTCGATCTGAAGCGCCGCCCGCCGGCCGCCGAACGCACGGAAGTCAGCGGCGCGACGACGGAAGACTTGGGGTCTGCGAGTAGATCCTGAGAGAAGCTGATCCGGCGACTTTTGCCGGCCGGGCAGCTATCCTTGCGCCGTCCCCGCATTTGTCTGGCTATGCAACTCCATAACACCCTGAGCGGCGTCAAGGAACCGTTCGCGCCGCTCGACCCGCGGCGCGTCACGATGTATCTGTGCGGCCCGACTGTCTACAACTATGCGCACATCGGCAACGCGCGGCCGTCGGTTGTGTTTGACGTGCTTGCGCGGGTCCTGCGCCGGCGCTATCCGCGCGTCGACTACGTCCGCAACATCACCGACATCGATGACAAGATCAACGCCGCGGCGGCAAAGGAAGGCGTGCCGATCGGCGTCATCACCAGCCGCTACGCCACGGCCTACCATGAGGATCTGGCAGCGCTCGGCATCGCACCGCCGGATTTCGAACCACGCGTTACCGACCACCTCGCGCAGATCATCGCGATGATCGAACGACTTATCGCCGGCGATTACGCCTACGCGGCCGAGGGGCACGTACTGTTCAACGTCGCCAGTTATCCGGAGTATGGCCAACTTTCGAAACGCGATCGGCGTGAATTGTTGGCCGGCGCACGCGTCGAAGTCGCACCATACAAGAAAGATCCCGGTGATTTCGTGCTGTGGAAGCCTTCGACGCCGGAACTGCCGGGCTGGGAATCGCCCTGGGGACGCGGCCGTCCCGGCTGGCATATCGAATGCTCGGCGATGGCGGAAGCACTGCTCGGCGAAACCATCGACATTCACGGCGGCGGCCACGACCTGATTTTTCCGCACCACGAAAACGAGCGCGCGCAAAGCACCTGCGCGCACGGCGGCAAAATCTTCGCACGCGTCTGGATCCACAACGGCTTCCTGACGATGAACAGCGAGAAGATGTCGAAATCGATCGGCAACGTGTTGCTGATCCGGGAAATCCTCAAGCACGCGCCGGGCGAAGCCCTGCGACTGGCATTGCTCACCGCGCACTATCGGCAGCCGCTCGACTGGAACGACGGGGCAATTGCCGACGCCCGCCGCAAACTCGATCGCTTCTACGGCGCGCTGCGCGACACCGCTCACGTGGCGCCCGCATCAGGCGTTCGAGCGCCGGAAAGTTTCGTCGCCGCGCTCGAAGATGATCTCAACACGCCCGCGGCGCTTGCCGAACTATTCGAGCTGGTGCGCGAACTGAACAAAGCCACCGACGCCGTCGATCAAGCCCGGTTCAAGGCGCAGCTGCTGGACGCGGGACTGCTGCTCGGCTTGCTGCAACAGGACCCGGCAACATGGTTCGCAACCGCGACCGCCGATGACAGCCTCAACGCCGCCGATATCGAAACGCTGATCGCACAGCGCGCGACCGCCAAGAAGGCCAAGAACTTCGCGGAGGCCGATCGCATCCGCGATGAGCTGAAAGCCGAAGGGGTGCTGATTGAAGACTCGGCGCAGGGCACGCGCTGGCGGCGCGCGGACTGACATTGACTGACGGGGACGAAAATGGGGCTTGAAGACCGCGAGATCAATTTCCGCTCATCCGTGAACTGGTGGGCGATCGGATTCAGATTCGGACTGGGCTTTTACTGCGCCAGCGTGGTTTTCGGTGCGCTGCTGTTCGGAGCCTGGCTGCTCCTGACCAATACCGGCGTCAAAGCCGGTTTCAACGAGACCACGCAAGGCGTCGAGCACGCGTGGAATTCGCTCCCCAAACCGGCGCTGCCCGCGTTGCCCAGGCCGCCGAAGGTACACAGTCCGCGCATCGATCCAAAAGACAAAGAGACGTGCATGAAGCTTTCGGGCGGCGTGCTCAACGAACAATACATCGAGTGCATGCAGGAAAACGCCACCGATACTTCGCAGTGAATCTTCTCAGTAAAAGATTACCGCGCCGAAACGGTTGCTAACGCGCGGCGCCGCTCAAGCTCGTTCCGGCTGCGATCGAAATTGCCGGTGATGCGGGAATACAGGAAAGGATCGTCACCGGGTTGCATGGCCGTCTTGGCGACCGTATAGGCCGCAACCGCCTGACTCAAATGTTGCGTGCCGGTTTCGAGTCCGCCGAGCTGCTCTAGCGCCAGCCCCAGGTTGTTCTGTGCCGCCGCCCATTCGTCGAGCGCGTTGTCGCGCGTCCATTCCTGCAAGGCGGCACGGAAGGCGGCCAGCGCTGCATTCACTTGACCGGCACCCGCTGTCTGCGCACTTGATCCCAGCAGCGCGAATCCCAGGTTGTTCTGTGCCATCGCCCAACGGTACGGAATCCGCTCGCGCGTCCACTCCTGCAGCGCGGCGCGGAACGCGGCGGCCGCTTCGTCATACCGCTGCGCACCACCACCATGCGCAGCCAGCACGGTCAATGCGAGGCCCAGATCGTTCTGCGCCGTCGCCCATGCATAAGGCGCCGTATCGCGCGTCCATCCCTGCTGCGCGGCGCGGAACATGTCCGTTGCAGCTTCCAGGCGCTGCGTACCCGAGTCGTGCGCTCCCAGCGCCGCCAGCGCCAGACCCAGGTTGTACTGGATCATCGCCTTCTTCTGCGGCAGGGCATCGAGGGTGTGATCCTGCAGGGCCGCCCGCAACGCCGACACCGCTTCATTCAGTGCCTGCTGCGCGGAATCGTGATCACTGAGCTTGTCCGTCGCCAGGCCCAGCCGATTCTGCGCAAGCGCCCAGGACAACGGCTCGTTTTCCAGCGTCCACACGTGCAGCGCGGCCTGAAATGCGGCAGCCGCTTCGCTCAGGCTGGTACCGCCGGGTTTGCGCTCATGTAGGAGCGCGAGCGCAATGCCCAGATTGTTCTGTGCCGTCGCCCACTTCAAAGGCGCGCCATCGGACGTCCACTGTTGCAGCGCGGCGTGGAACGCAGCCACCGCAGCTTCCAGATTCCGCGCATCCGCGTCGCGCTGTCCGAGCATGGTCAAAGCGACGCCGAGGTTGTACTGAGATGCGGCCCAGTCGAGCGGCGTCTTGTCGGGAGTCCGTTCCTGCAACGCGTTCTGCAGTGCAGACACCGAGGCTTCGATCTTCTGCGTGTCCATCTCATATTCGCCCAGACGCGCGAGCGCGAAACCGAGATTGTTCTGCGCCCGCGCCCACTCCATCGGAGAATGCGCACGCAGCTCGGCATCAGGCAGCGCCCGATAGATGGCGGCGCTTTCTTCCAGCGCGGCATCGTTACCGGACAGATCGGCGGACATCACCAGCGCTTCGGCGAGCAATGCCTGCACAGAAGCACGTGCCATCGCATCCGGATGGCGGGAATCGTCCTGCAGCCACTGCCGCGCCGCCTGAATACCCGAATCGAGCATCGCGGATATTTCTGGTCCTGCGAGGCCCGTCAGGGACTCGGCATGCCGCGTCAACACTAATAGATCGAATACAGGGGTGAGATCGTCCAGGGCTACTGGCGGTAGCGAAAAGTTGTCGGCATCGGAAGCCCATGCGGAATTACTTTTGGCCAGCGCGAGCCGTGCATTCGGAGCCCAGTGCAAGTGAACGCTGTTGCCGCCGCCTTTCCTCGTGTCGACAGAGCCCCAGACCAGCGCGTCGGCGCCAACAGCGTCTGCCAGCTTCTGTGTGCGAAGCTGGGCGCGTTCGTCGTCAATGATTTTGCGGTCAATCGGCAGTACCGCGATATCGCCAAACGCGGCGAGCTCGTTACGCAACAGTGATTCGGCGCGATGGTCCTTGGCATCTCCATCCAGATGCGCCAGCGCGATGCTGTACTTGCCCTCCTGCGCCCGCGGCAACTTAGTGTGAAACAGAAGATCGGTGGTCGCCATGACCCAGGGCAGATTGCCGATCATCGGCCAACGCCAAGCGAGGGTCCCTGACGCGAGCAGCAACCCCGCCAGCAGGCCTATCAAAACCGAGAATACGCGCGCGCGGCGCTTCCGATCAGCTTCGATTGCGTCAAAACCATCCAGCTCGGCATCGAAGCCGGCACTTTCGTGAATCCCCATTACTCTCCCGCCCCTTCCCCGAAAAAAACTTTCCCGTTCATCCCGATGATTACGCAAGCCGCGGGCAAAACCGGACAGGCGGTGGTGAACCACCATACTTTGATCGGATTTCAAGGCTGTGACCAGCGGTCAAGAAATACGCCCCGCGAGGTCTGGAGCTCAAAAATGTCGAGCGCCAGCCGCGACCGCCGCCATCCATGCCAGGACCATGGGCACGCGGGTATCACCTTCCGCTGGCGCCCATCCCGCGAACTGCTTGTCGAGTATCGCATCGTAGGGCCCTTCCTTGACCTCAAAGAATGTCGCCGATTCGCTGACGACGACATAGCTGTGCCACGCATCCGGCGGAATCTCGACAATGCGGACACCCTCGAACGCGCCCACGCGCATGCGCGTCAGCAGCACACCCGCGTCGTCGAACAACAGCAGATCGGCAGCGCCGTCGAGTACGGCGACGCACTCCCAGCGCTGCTGGAGCGCGTGGCGATGGGGCCGCACATAAGTACCACGCCGCATGTGGACTACGAAACGCTGGATGCGGTCGTGCTCGGGATCGTGCAGATTGAAATGCGTGCGCAGCCGTGGCAGCGAAGCGGCGCGGTGGTCGAGTGCGTGGAGATCGTCAAGTGTCAGCGTTTTCATGAACGATACTCCGGATGCAGATGACAGATCGTCAGATGATCGTTGACCACACCGACCGCCTGCAGGTATGCGTAGACAATGGTGCTGCCGACAAACTTGAAACCCTGCTTCAACAGCGCTTTGCTGATGCGGTCGGAAAGCTCAGTTTTAGCCGGCACCTGCTTCATCGCACGCCATCGATTCAGGATCGGTTTGCCGTCCACCCAGTTCCACAGCCACGCGTCGAACGTCGTGCCCGCATCGCGCAGCTTCAGATAGGCAGCGGCGTTGGTGATCGCGGCGTCGATCTTGAGACGGTTGCGCACGATACCGGCATCTGCCAGCAGGCGCGCGCGATCCGCATCAATGTAGCGCACCAGCTTTTGCGGATCGAAGCCGTCGAATGCGCGACGATAGTTTTCGCGCTTGTTGAGAATCGTGATCCAGCTCAAACCCGCTTGCGCGCCTTCGAGAATCAGCATTTCGAACAGACGGCGCTCGTCATGCAGGGGACGGCCCCACTCATCGTCGTGATAAGCGCGATAGAGATCAGAACCCTCGCACCATGGGCAACGTGGCTTCATGCAATCACTCCGTGGGGCCGCTTGCGCCCGCTCCCGCACCCACTGCTCCGCAGACACCGTGTCGCGACCGCCCCCACTCATCATCGTGATAAGCGCGGTAATGATCAGAACCTTCGCACCGTGGGCAGCGCGGATTCATTCCATTGCGCTCCAGAAGCCGCCGCACACTCGTCGCTTACGGCGCGCGGAGCTTGAGCCGTTCGCCGCGCGGAGTGCGCACTTTCTCGCCGTCCCAGGCGAGATGCCCGTTTACCCAGGTCGAGCAAATGCGCGCCGGAAACACATGTCCTTCGAATGGCGACCAACCGCATTTGTAGAGCAGCGATTGCGGCGTCACTTCCGTCGTCGCATCCAGATCGACAAGCACGAGATCCGCATATGCGCCCTCGCGCACGAAGCCGCGGTCGGCGACACCAAAACGCAGCGCCGGCGCGTGACAGGCGCGTTGCACCAGCGTCTCCAGATCGAGTTCGCCGCGCTTCACAAGCTCCAGCAATGCGAGCAACGCATGCTGCACTAGCGGCAACCCGGACGGTGCCTTGAAGTATTTATTCGCCTTCTCATCGCGCGTATGCGGGGCGTGGTCCGTGGCGATGATGTCGATGCGGCCATCGCGCAAGGCGGCAACCAGAGCAGTGCGATCCGCGGCGGTTTTCACAGCCGGGTTGCATTTGAGTTTCGCGCCCAGATCAGCGTAGCGCGATTCGTCGAAATACAAGTGATGCACGCAAGCCTCGACGGTGATCTTCTTCTTCTCGACCGGACCGGGCTGGAAGAATTCGAGTTCGCGTGCGGTGGTCAGATGCAGCACATGCAGGCGCGTGCCGTGGCGCTTCGCCAGATCGACCGCAAGCGCGGTGGATTTGTAGCAAGCTTCAGCCGAACGGATGCGCGGGTGCTCGGCGAACGGCACGTCATCGCCCCACTTCGCACGCGCCGCATCCTCATTGGCCTTGATCATGGGCGTGTCCTCGCAGTGCGTGACTACCGGTACCGGGCTGCGCGCGAAAATGCGCTCGAGCACGGCCGGATCATCGACGAGCATGTTGCCGGTCGAAGCGCCCATGAAAATCTTCAGCGCACAGGCTTCGCCCGGCTTCAGCGCTTCGATCTCTTCGAGGTTGTCGTTGGTGGCGCCGAAGTAGAACGCGTAGTTCGCATGCGCGCGTCCCTGTGCCAGCTGATACTTCGCCGCCAGCGCCGCGCGCGTGACCGTCTGCGGAATCACATTCGGCATGTCCATGAAACTGGTGATGCCGCCGGCCGCCGCCGCCGCCGATTCCGTTTCGATATCACCCTTCGTGGTCAGTCCCGGTTCGCGGAAATGCACCTGGTCGTCGATCAGGCCCGGCAGCAGCAAGCGGCCTTTGGCATCGACGATCTCGACGCCTTCCAGCGCCGAGATCGTGGTCCCGATCTTGTCGATGCGTTCGCCGCGGATCAGCACGTCCGAGACGAAGCGACGCCCTTCGTTGACGATGGTGGCGTTGGTGATCAGCGTATTGCTCATGGCGTTATCCCAATTATCCCAGATCGCCCCAAAGGGCCTGAAGAGCAGCCAGCGCGGCAACACCGGCGGTTTCCGTGCGCAGAATACGCGGACCCAAGCCAACTGTGATAAAGCCCGACGCTACTGCGCGTTCCACTTCCGCCGCGCTCAAGCCGCCCTCCGGACCCGCCAGCACGGTGACATCCATATTTTTCGTCATCGCTTTCAGCGATCGTGCACCACCCGGCGCGAGCACCAGGCAGGTACCGGATGGCGCCGCTGCGAGCCATAGGTCCAACCGGCAGACGGCGTCCAGCCGCGGAATCCTCGTACGTCCAGCCTGCTCGCAGGCACTCCTTATGACACCCTGCCAGTGCTCGAGTTTCTTTTCCCAGCGCTCGCTTTCAAGTTTGACCACACTGCGCGCCGACAATAGCGGCACGATCGCGTGCACACCCAACTCGACGGCTTTCTGGATCGTGTAGTCCATGCGCTCGCCCTTGGACACGCATTGCGCGAGCATGAGGCGCAACGGCGATTCGCGATCGGCCGCAACGCAACGATCGATACGCACCCGAACCGCACGCTTGGCGATATCGACGATGGTCGCCTCATATTCGCCGCCTTCACCGTTGAACAGCACCAGTGGTTCTCCGGCGCGCATGCGCAGCACCTGCGAAACGTGGCGCACCGCTTCCTCAGGCAGTGCGATTTCGATGCCTTCGCCAAGCGCAGCGGAAACAAAGATGCGGGTCACGACGCAGGCGCCGCGAGTTGCGTGAGCGCGGCGGTGCGCGCTTCCTCATCCTCGCCGCCGATTTTTTTCGCCGCCGCGTAGAACGCTGCCCAATCGCCGTGTTCGCGCGCGAACAGTGCCGCGAACGCGGGCACCCAGCGGTGATAAAGGCCGAATGGCACCAGCTTGGCGTTGTTGATGTCGCCGTTCATCCACGCATCGTAACCGCTGTAGCCCTGCCACCGCGTGTCGCGCAATTGTTTATATTCGGCGCGCAGGCGTTCGATTTCCGCCTGCTTGCGCGCGCGCATTTGCTCGGGTGCCAGGCCGCTCGCATACAGAGTATCGAGCCGTTCGCGCGTATCGAGTACCAGCTGCGTGAACTGATCGTCGCGCGTTGTCTCTATCGCCGCCGCCGGCGGCAATCCGCGTGCGGCGCGCCACTGCCGCAAGCCTTCGCGCTGCACAAAGGTGGCGAACGATTCGTCGAACGCGGTATCGCCTTTCACGTACAACTGCTGATGCGCGAGTTCGTGGAAGATCGTGCTGTCGAGCTCATCATCGTCCCAGCGCAGCATGGTGTTGAGGATCGGATCATCGAACCAGCCCAGTGTGGAATACGCAGCGACGCCGCTGATATGGGTCTCGTAGCCGCAGGCGCGCAGCCGCGTCACTTCCTCGCCTGCGTCATCGCGATTGTAATAACCACGATAGGCAACGCAGCCCGCGATCGGAAAACAGTGCTTGAGCGGCTTCAGCGAAAACTCGGGTGCGGCGAACACGTTCCACACCGCATAGGGTCGCTCCAGATTCGCATACAGCGTATAGCTGCCGTTGCGCGGCAGCGCCAGCGCATCCGATGCGAACACGCGTGCATCCAGCGCGAGTTGCAACCGCTGCCGCAGCGCGGCGGCGGTGCCCGGATCGGCGAGCAGCTTCGCGATCGGCTCGCGTTTCGATAACAAGCTGTACTCACCGCCGGCCAACCGCGCGTAGTAGCCGAGCGACGAACAACCCGCCAGCATCAGCGCCGCCGCGGTCGCGCCGATGATGGGGCGTAAGGCACGATGCGGTGTCGGCGGCACTCGATCGATTCGGCGCGCCAGATCTCAGCGGGCTTCCGCGGCAGCGGCTTCCACCGTCACCGGGACACCATTGAGTGCGGCGTTGCCGGACAGCGCATCGAGCCAGGTATCGTCGGTGACGTCGTTGACACTGGCGCCCGCATGCGCGCGTGCAATCTGGAGACGTGTACCGGCACGCTCGTGGCCCCAGCCATGCGGCAGGCTGACGACGCCGGGCATCATCTCGTCACTGGCTTCGACTTCGACAACGACCGCGCCCGCGCGCGAACGCAGCGACACTCTAGCGCCGTTTTTCAGGCCGCGCGCGGCGAGATCATGCGGATTCATCAGCAGGCAATGGCGCGCCGGACCTTTCACCAGCCGTGTGTAATTGTGCATCCAGGAATTATTGCTGCGCACGTGGCGGCGCCCGATCAGCCGCAGGCCGCTGCTTGCCAGCGCCGGCGCACGCAGTTCCGCTGCATAGGTTTCAAGTTCCGCGAGCAGTTGCGGCGGAGCACAGTGGATGCGCTTGTCCTTGTGCCGCAGACGATTCGGCAGGCTCGGCTGCAGCGGCCCGAGATCGACGCCGTGCGGATGCTTCTTGAGCGCATCCAGGCTCAATGCCAGCGGATGGCCGCGCCGCGCGCTGTAGGGACCACTGCTCAAACCCATATCGATAATCTGCTCGGGCTTCGGATATGGCTCGCGCTTGGCGCCCAGCTTTGCCGCCAGCCGCGCACCGAGTGTCTCGAAAATCTCCCAGTCATCACGCGCGTCGGCGGGTTTCGGGAACACCGGCGCGTTGTAGCGCGCAGTGTTATGCACGGCGAACACATGGAAAATTAGATCGTAATGATCGTGCTCCAGCGCCGCGGTCGGCGGCAGGATCACATGCGCGTGGCGAGTCGTTTCGTTGATGTAGAAATCGACCGATACCATGAAGTCGAGACTCGCCAGCGCGCGGTCGAGCTGCGTACCGTTGGGCGTCGACAACACCGGATTACCGGCGATGGTGATCAGCGCGCGCACCTGCTCGTCGCCGGGCGTGAGGATCTCCTCCGCCAGTGCCGCCACCGGCAGTTCGCCGCCGAATTCGGGCAGACCACGCACGCGGCTTTTCCACTTGCCGAAGTGGCCGGGTTTGGAAACCGGCGAATCGATGGTGTCGACCGCCGGCAGCGTGAACAGTACACCGCCCTCGCGGTCGAGATTGCCGGTGGCGATATTCAGCATCTGGATCAGCCATTGGCAGAGCGTGCCGCGGCGTTGCACGGAAACACCCATGCGACCGTACACGGCGGCGCGCGGCGCGGCCGCGAACTCGCGCGCGATGCGGCGGATCGTCGCAGCGTCAATGCCGCACTGCGCGGCGAGTACGTCAACGTCGAAACCGCGCAATGCCTGCGCGACTTCGTCGAGCCCGTCGCTGAAGTCGGCGAGCCGACCGGGCTTGGCCAGTCGCTCCTCGAAGATCGTCTTTAACAGGCCGATCAGGAACGCAGCGTCAGTGCCCGGCCGCACGAACAGATGTTCGTCGGCGACATCGGCGGTCTCGCTACGGCGCGGGTCGATCACCACCATGCGTCCGCCGCGCGTCTGTAGCGCCTTCAAGCGTTTCGGAAAATTTGGCACCGTCATCAGGCTGCCGTTGGACGCCATCGGGTTAGCACCGAGCACCAGAAAGTAATCGCAGCGATCGATATCGGCGATCGGCACCAGCAGCTGGTGGCCGTACATCCAGTACGCCATCAACTGATGCGGCAGCTGATCGACGGAGGTCGCGGAGTAGCGGTTGTGCGTGCGAATCAGGCCCAGCGCGCGCTGCGCGTGCGTCATCACGCCGTAGTTGTGAACGCTGGGATTGCCGAGGTACATCGCCACCGCATCGGCGCCATGCGCACTGCTGATCGCCGCCAGTTTCTCCGCGGCAAGCTCGAAAGCCTCGTCCCAGCCGATCTCTTTCCACTCCGTACCGACACGCTTCACCGGCCGCCGCAGCCGGTCTGGATCTTCGTGCAGATCCTTGAGCGCCACCGCTTTCGGGCAGATGTGACCGCGCGAGAACGGATCCGCCTCGTCGCCACGGATGGCGACGATGGCGCCATCGCGCACTTTGATCTCGAGACCGCAGATCGCCTCGCAGAGATTGCAGGCGCGGTAGTGAATCTGTTCTTCGTTACTCATGGGAATCTCCGGCGCTCCAGCCTCGCCTTCGGCGGTCGCTGATGCGGTAACAATGTCAGGATTTTCGCGCGCGATCCACCCAAATTTCCAACCCTTGCGCGTTCAGCTCCATATCGAACTCCAGCAACTCGCGCGCGCGCGCCGCCGGCAAGGGGCAGCGCAGCGCCGCCAGCCGTGCCAGTTCGTGCGCCGTGAGCGCCTCGACCAGCCGCGCATGACGATCCGGCACCGCGGCCAGTTCCTGGCCGATGCGCTGGTGCGCGTCGAGATCGGCGCGCAGTTCGGCAGCCAGCCGCGCGACGTCACCGACGCGGCTGTAGTGCGTGAGATACATCCATTGCGGCGCGCGCGCCAGGAAGCGGTCCAGCGTCGCCATCCACGCCTCGGGCTCGAATTGCACCGGCGAGGACGTCGCGAACAGAAACGGACCACCGGGGCCATCGAAGTCGCGATATGAAAGACCGAAGGAATCGCCGGTGAAGAAACCGCGGCTGTTCGCGTCCCACACCGCATAGTGATGGCGGCAATGGCCCGGCACGTCGATGAACTCAAGCGTGCGACCGTTCCAGTCGAGACGGAAACCGTCATCGGCGACGATCACGCGCGCTTCCGGCACCGGCACGATCGCGCCGTACATGCGCTGCATGTTCTCCTCGCCGTAGACCGCGGTCGCGCCGGCGATCAGCTTGGCGGGTTCGATCATGTGGCGCGCGCCGCGCGGATGCACGACGAGCTGAGCATTGGGCAGCGCTTGCATCAAAGCGCCTGCGCCCGAGGCGTGGTCGAGATGGACGTGCGTCGGCATGACGTAGCGCACTTGTTCGAGGGCGACGCCTTTTTTCTTCAACACCTCCAGCAGCAGCGGTGTCGAGTGCGCGGTGCCGCATTCGATGAAAGCGTACTCGTCGCCCGCGCGCAGCAGATAGCAGCCGCTCATGCCGGGCCGCACCTGATCAGTATCGATGCAGGTAATGCCGTGATCCAGTTCTTGATAGCGTGCTGCGGACATTAATTATCCCAGAAGCGGCGGTTGGGGATCGATCAGCGCGAGCAGCTTCCCACTGTTCGGGCGAAAAACTGATGTTACAGAATTCATATTGTTCTCCGATATCCACGAGCGGCTTGCGCGACCAACCGCTGTTTCCAGGATTATCGCCTCCAGCGGAAAAGGGTGGCGCCGAGCATCAGATAGACAGCGGACATGACCGCCAGCGCGGCAAGGTCGGGCGCGATCTGCACAAAGCCGGCGCCATCGAGCATGATCGCGCGCGCCGCGTCGATCATATGCGTCAGCGGCATCAGCGCGGCAAACACGCGGATTGGCGCCGGCGCCCCTTCCAGCGGGAAGAACACACCGCAGATCACCATCATCGGCCACGACAGCATATTGAGGATTCCGCCCACGAGTTCTTCGCTGGTGACGCGTGCGGCGACCACCAGGCCGAGCGCGATCATCGACGACGCGCCGAGCGCCGCTACCAGCAGCAGGTTCCAGCAGGAGCCGACCACGCGGAAATGCAGGAACAGGTCGGTCCCCACGAATACGGCGATGGTGGTGAGCATCACCAGCGCCAGCCGCGACACCAGTTGCGCGAGAATGAACTCGACGGCGCGCAGCGGCGTCGCGCTGAGGCGCTTGAGGTAGCCGCTGACGCGATAGCGGACGATCACATAGCCGAGCCCGTACAGGCATGAAAACATCATATTGACGCCGAGGACGCCCGGCACCACCCAGTCCACGTAGCGCGCGGCGGCGGCGGATGTGGTCACGCGCTCCAGGGGCGGACCACCGCTGCCGTGCAGCAGGCGTTCCAGCAGATAGCCTTTCGGTGACTGCTCGTTGACGTAGTAGCGTCCGGGCAGTGCACGCAGATCGAGCAGCATGTCGATGCGCTGGCGCAAAACCTTTGTCATCGCCAGATCGAAATCGGCTTCTCTATAGAAGCGGATCTGCTGGGTATCGAGGAACGGATGCAACCGCGCATCGAGCGCGACACCGGGTGCCGCCAGCACGGCAATACTGAACTGCGGCTGCGCCGGACCGGAGAACACATAGGCGAGCCCGGCGACAAGCAGCACGGGAAAGAACAGGTTCCAGCCGATCGCCGAGCGATCGCGGATGAATTCCAGCGAACGCGCCCAAGCCGCAGCGCGGAAGCGGCGCCAGAAGCCGCTCATAGCAACGCGAGTCGGCGTGGGCATGAACTCATGCCGACCCTCTCAACGGTTAACACAGGGAGTTTCAAGCCCGCAGCTCCTTGCCGGTCAACTCCAGGAACAGGTCCTCAAGCGTGCGCGGGCGGATGCGCAGATGCGTAAGCGATACCTGCGCCGCCAGCAGCATCGCGATCGTCGCGCTGATGTCGGCGGTGTGCACCTCGGCAACATCGCCGCGCGTCTTCGCCGGCAGTGCGCCGCCGACCTTCGCCATTTCCACCGCCGGTAGTTCCAGCACCGAATCATCGAAATGCTGAGCCAGCAGCGAAGCCGGGCTGCCGCGCGCGATGATGCGGCCGCGGTCGATGATCGCGATCTCGTCGCAGAGCAGATAAGCCTCTTCCATGTAATGCGTGGTCAGCACGATGGTCTTGCCGGCGCGCTTGATGTCCTGCACCAAGTCCCAGAAATTGCGGCGCGCCTGCGGATCGAGGCCGGTGGTGGGCTCGTCGAGGAAGATCAGTTCCGGATCGTTGATGAGCGCCAGCGCCAGCAGCAGCCGCTGGCGCTGGCCGCCGGACAGCTTGCGCGAATCGCGGTCGAGAAACTCCTCCAGCCGGCACTCCGTGATCAGCTGCGCGGGGTCGCGGCCGCGCGGATACAGCGCGCCGAAGAACTGCAGATTCTCGCGCACCGTCAGGAAATCCTGCAGGGCCGTGGTCTGAAACTGGATGCCGACGCGCTCGCGATAGTGCTTGTCCAGCGGTCCGCCGCGAAAGCGCACGTCGCCGGAGGTCGGCGGCAACAGGCCTTCGAGCATCTCGATCGTCGTGCTCTTGCCCGCCCCGTTGGGGCCGAGCAGGCCGAAACAGTGGCCCTCGGCGACATCGAAGCTGATGCCGTCGACGGCGCGGACACTGCGGAATTGCTTGACCAGATTGTGGACTTCGAGAACGGCGGGCATAGCGCGGCACTGTGCAGTCTTGCGGGGAGGCTTTCAAGTCCGAGCGTAGGCCCCCGCCTCTCGGCGGCGCGTAAAGGATTAGGTAAACTTTCGCGCAACCGGCCCCTCTCTCCCGCCCGGTGGACTATCGTACCCATGGACGTCAAGGCCGCCCGCCCGGGCGCAAAGGATGTTGTGCGCCGTCCGCGCCTGTTTAGCAAAGGCCTGCGGTTTCCGCGCGCGCTTGAACGTCAGTATCTGCGCCACCACAATCAGCGCAAGGCGGAACTGATCCAGTTCACATTCGGCATCGGCACCGCGCTTTATGTGCTGTTGCTACTCGCCGAATGGCAATGGATCACCTTGCAGTTCCCGTTGCAGAACCTGCTGGCCCTGATTGTCGCTGGTTTGCCCAACGCCATTCCGCCTGCGGTAGCCAAATTCGTTCCGCAATGGCGGCGCTGGTTGCATGTGATCACGCCGGCGGTGCTGGCGTTCGACGGTGGTGTGCACGTGTACATCATGTCTGTCGCGCAGGCCCACGGCATTCCGTTCCCGTACGCGCTGCTCGCCGTGCACCTGACTTTCCTGCTGTTGCTGTCCGGCAGCCTGGTGCGGCACGCCATACCTGTGGCCGGCATCGTATTCACCGCCTATATCTCGGTGATCGCCAGCGCCAATCTGCCCCGCCATGAGTTGATGGAAAATTTTTTCGTGCTCGGCGCGGACTTCCTGCTGTGTTCGATCGCTTGCCTGCTGATGGAACGCTCCGAGCGCTACGCCTGGCTGAAAGAGCGGCAGGTACGGCAGATTTCGCTGCGCGATCATCTCACCGGCCTCAGTAACCGCCGCCATCTGTTCGAGCAGGGACCGCAGATGCTGCGACACGCGCGCCGCGAGGGAAAAGCGGTCAGCGCACTGTTCGCCGATGTTGATTACTTCAAGCTCTACAACGATTCACTCGGTCATATGGCCGGCGATACCGCGCTGCGCACGATCGCCGAGGCACTGCTTACCGTCGCGCGCCGCCCGCTCGATCTGGTCACACGGCCCGGCGGTGAGGAATTCGTGCTGCTGCTGTACGACTGCGATCTCGACAGCGCCATCGCCATCGCCGAAGAAGCGCGCGGCCGCGTCGAAGCGCTGGCCATTCCGCATCCGCGCTCGCCGCTCGGCCACGTCACCATTTGTCTCGGCGTCGCCTGCACGCCGGACTCGATGGTCCCGTTGCGCTCGCTGCTGAACGCGGCCGATCAGGCGCTCTATCAGGCCAAAGCACAGGGCCGCAACGCGGTCCGCTGCTACACGCAGATACCGACACCCCCCACGGATGCGGAGCAGCAATCCCTCCGATTGTCCTGACTCGGGAACACCTCCGCTGCATAATGCGCTGAAAAGGTTGTAGTTTTTTTCTTCTCATCGGCAATTTCCGCTGCACTTACACACCTTACAAACCGCGTGTCATTTAGACCATCGTAGTAAGTGACTGGGGATAAATTTGTTACGTGCTTGATCACATGGAAATTCGGCGTTTTATGCACAGGCTACTCACAGCCCATGCACCGGTGATTCACCCAAAAAACAATACATGTTGGGGTTGACGCTCCTTCAGACCCCTATATATTGTTACAGCTCGGTTGCACCTCCCACTTTTTTTCGCACCATTCCCCCGGGGAGAAAAAATACATTATGGAAACTCAGACCCTGATCCCTCAGCCCGTTCGGGCCAAGGCGCCGGTAACGGCCGCCGACACCTCCGCCGAACTGGTCGCCACCGCTCCCGGCGGCGTCCGCGTCATCCGCCGCAACGGCAAGCTCACCAATTTCGATCCCGGCAAGATCACCATCGCCATGACCAAGGCGTTCCTGGCCGTCGAAGGCGGCTCGGCGGCGGCCAGCACGCGCGTGCGCGAGAAGGTCGAGGCCCTTAGCGAGCAGGTCATTCAGGGCCTGACCCGCCATCTGTCCGGCGGCGGCACGCTGCATATCGAAGACATCCAGGATCAGGTCGAGCTGGCGCTGATGCGCGCCGGCGAGCACAAGGTCGCGCGTTCCTACGTGCTGTACCGCGAAGCCCGCTCGTCCGAGCGCGCCGCCGAAGCCGCGGCCAAGAAAACCACGCAGACGGCGCCGCCCAAGCAGATCATCACCGTCAAGCTCGATGACGGTCGCATGGTGCCGCTCGATGAAGAGCGCCAGCACCGCCTCGCCGCCGAGGCCTGCGTCGGACTGACCGGCGTCGATGGCGAAGAAGTCGTCACCGCCGCGCTGCGCGACCTCTACGACGGCATTTCCGAAGCCGAGCTGTCGCAGGCGCTGACGCTGGCCGCGCGCGCGCGCATCGAGAAGGAACCGAATTACACCTACGTGTCGGCGCGCCTGCTACTCGACTCCATGCGCCACGAAGCGCTGAAGTTCCTCGGCGTCGCCGAATCGCGCCCGACCTTCGCGGAGATGAAGCGCATCTATCCGGACTACTTCCGCGAATACATCCACAAGGCCGCCGAGCTGGAACTGCTCGACACCAAGCTCGCCCTGTTCGATCTGGAAAAGCTCGGCGCCGCGCTGCTGCCCGAGCGCGACATGAAGTTCGACTATCTCGGCCTGCAGACGCTGTACGACCGCTACTTTATCCACAGCAACAAGGTGCGCTTCGAACTGCCGCAGGCGTTCTTCATGCGCGTGGCGATGGGCCTGGCGATCAACGAGATCGACCGCGAGACGCGCGCCATCGAGTTCTACACGCTGCTGTCGAGCTTCGACTTCATGTCGAGCACGCCGACGCTGTTCAACTCCGGCACGCTGCGCCCGCAGCTGTCGTCCTGCTATCTGACGCAGGTACCGGACGATCTGCACGGCATCTTCGGCGCAGTGCACGACAACGCCATGCTGTCCAAATTCGCCGGCGGCCTCGGCAACGACTGGACGCCGGTGCGCGGCATGGGCGGCTACATCAAGGGCACCAACGGTAAGAGCAACGGCGTGGTGCCATTCCTGAAAGTGGCGAACGACACCGCTGTCGCGGTCAATCAGGGCGGCAAGCGCAAGGGCGCGCTGTGCGCCTATCTTGAAACCTGGCATCGCGACATCGAGGAATTCCTCGAACTGCGCAAGAACACCGGCGACGACCGCCGCCGCTGCCACGACATGGATACCGCCAACTGGGTGCCGGACCTGTTCATGCAGCGCGTGATCGAAGACGGCCAGTGGACGCTGTTCTCGCCCGATGAAACGCCCGATCTGCACGACCTGATCGGTGAGGCTTTCGCCAAGCGCTACGCCGAATACGAAGTGCTCGCCGACCAGGGCCGCATTAAGAACTTCAAGCGCATGCCGGCGCTGAACCTGTGGCGCAAGATGCTCTCGATGCTGTTCGAGACCGGCCATCCCTGGATCACCTTCAAGGACCCCTGCAATCTGCGCAGCCCGCAGCAGCACGTCGGCGTGGTGCACAGCTCCAATCTCTGCACTGAGATCACGCTGAACACCAAGGCCGGCCAGGAAATCGCCGTGTGCAACCTCGGCTCGGTGAACCTCGCCAGCCACATCGTTGAAGGCAAGCTCGATCTGCAAAAGCTCGAGAAGACCATCAACACCGCGATGCGCATGCTCGACAACGTCATCGAGTACAACTACTACTCGGTCGCCACCGCGCGCAATTCCAATCTCCGCCACCGCCCGGTCGGCCTCGGCGTGATGGGTTTCCAGGACGCGCTGTACAAGCTGCGCGTGCCGTACGAAACCGACGCCGCCATCAAGTTCGCCGACGAGTCGATGGAGGCCATCAGCTACTACGCGATCAAGGCCAGCACCGATCTCGCCGAAGAGCGCGGCGCCTACTCCAGCTTCAAGGGCTCGCTGTGGGATCAGGGCATCCTGCCGATCGACTCGATCCGCCTGTTGGCGCAGGCGCGCGGCAAGCAGTATCTGACGCAAGACAGCAGTGTCAGCGGCAGCTTCAACTGGGACGCGATGCGCGCGCGCATCGGCACGGTCGGCATCCGCAACAGCAACTGCATGGCCATCGCGCCGACCGCCACCATCGCCAACATCACCGGCGTGGCGCAGTCGATCGAACCGCAGTTCAGCAACCTGTACGTGAAGTCCAACCTGTCCGGCGAATTCACCGTCGTCAACGAATACCTCGCCAACGACCTGAAGACGCGCGGCCTGTGGGACGAAGTGATGGTCCACGACCTCAAGTACTTCGACGGCAGCGTGCAGCAGATCGACCGCATTCCGGACGATCTCAAGTCACTCTACAAGTGCGCGTTCGAAGTCGACGCCAAGCGGTTAGTGGATGCCGGCAGCCGCCGTCAGAAGTGGATCGACCAGTCACAGTCGCTGAACCTGTACATGGCGCAGCCCAACGGCAAGAAGCTCGACGAGCTCTACCGCCACGCCTGGACCAGCGGCCTCAAGACCACGTACTACCTGCGCACGCTGGGCGCCACGCACGCCGAGAAGACGACGATCACCGACAACCGCCTCAACAAGGTGGGTGGCGGCGCCGATGCCGGCAGTCTCACTGCCGCGCCGCCCGTGAAGGCGGCGACGGATGTCTCCGGCGCCAAGGTCTGCTCGATCCTCGACCCCGGCTGCGAAGCCTGCCAGTAGAGACTAATCCCCTCTCCCCTCGCGGGAGAGGGTTAGGGAGTGGGGGAAATCCCTCTCCCGAACACAAAAAAGGAAAACACCGCCATGCTCAGCTGGGACGACGAACCAAGCACCTCGCCCAAGACCCTGCCGTTCCCGCCGCCACCCGCGCGCCTGCCGCCGGGCAGTCCGATCATCATGAGAGCGCCCGCCGCCGAACCGGCGCCGGTGCCGCGCATCCCCACGCCCGACGAATTCCGTCTGACGCCGCCGCAGGCGAAAGTCGAGTACGGCGCCACCGGTCTCGAAGACCTGCAGATGGGCGCGCGCCGCATCCAGGTCGACGACAAGAAAATCATCAACTGCCGCGCCGACCTCAACCAGCTCGTCCCCTTCAAGTACAAATGGGCCTGGGAGAAGTACCTCGCCGCCTGCAACAACCACTGGATGCCGCAGGAAATCCAGATGGCCGCCGACATCGCGCTGTGGCAGGACCCGAAAGGCCTGACCGAAGACGAGCGCATGATCATCAAGCGCACGCTCGGCTTCTTCTCCACCGCCGACAGCCTCGTCGCCAACAACCTCGTGCTCGCCGTCTACCGGCACCTGACCAATCCGGAATGCCGGCAGTACCTACTGCGCCAGGCCTTCGAGGAAGCGCTGCACACGCACGCCTACCAGTACTGCATCGAATCGCTGGCGCTGGACGAAGCGGAAGTGTTCAACATGTACCGCGAAGTGCCGAGCATCCACGACAAGGCCGCCTGGAGCCTGACCTTCACGCAGTCGCTCAGCGACCCGACCTTCCACACCGGCACCACCGAAGCCGACCGCCGCCTGCTGCGCGACCTCATCGCCTTCTACGTGATCTTCGAAGGCATCTTCTTCTACGTCGGCTTCGTGCAGATCCTCAGCTTCGGCCGCCGCAACAAGATGGTCGGCGTCTCCGAGCAGATCCAATACATCATGCGCGACGAATCGATGCACATGAACTTCGGCATCGACGTCATCAACCAGATCAAGATCGAAAACCCGCAGATCTGGACCGCCGAATTCCAGGAAGAAGTGCGGCAGATGATCCACGAAGCCACGCAAATGGAAATCCGCTACGCCCATGACACCATGCCGCGCGGCGTCCTCGGCCTCAACGCCGGCATGTTCAACGAATACATGCAATTCATCGCCAACCGCCGCTGCAACCAGATCGGCATCAAGCCCATCTATCCCGCGCAGAACAATCCGTTCCCGTGGATGAGCGAGGTCATGGATCTGAAGAAGGAGAAGAATTTCTTTGAGACTCGGGTTACGGAGTATCAGACGGGGGGGGCTTTGAGCTGGGATTGAATTTTCAAACAATGACACATTAAAAATTCCGAAGGCCGCTCCGTGCGGCCTTCGGTATGTTTGCGGCAATAGTACCGAAATCGATTGGTTATGAAATTAACTCCTTGGGATCCAGATTTAGAAACGCTCGTTGCAAGAATTCGAAAAGGCGATCTGAATTTGCAGCCCGATTTTCAACGCGGCGAAGTATGGAGCCTCGTTAAAAAACAAAAATTAATAGACACCATTCTGCGAGGCTGGCATGTGCCGCCCGTTCACATAGTCGTTGATCCAGAAACGGAACATCAAGAGGTCCTCGATGGTCAGCAGCGACTTGCCGCTATTCGAGATTTTGCCGAGAACAAATTTAGCGTAAATGGGTACTGTCAGCCTCTAGATTCGGAGCTTGTTTCTTTACATGGAACGAAGTACGAAAAGCTTCCTGATCGATACCGGCGAAGGTTTGACACCTATTCCATTAGGGTCATAAAGATCTCCGACTACAGTCCGGAAGAACCGGGTGAGCTGTTTTATAGACTCAACCAGCCTACAAACCTAACCGCAGCAGAGCAGCGGAACGCTTTCTATGGTCCAGCGCGAAGCCAAGTTAAAGAAATAGTAAGTGAATTTACGATCTTCGGATTGAACGAAAGAACCTTGGGATTTCCCAATAGCAGAATGGCGTATGACGATATTGTCGCTCGTGTTTGCTTCACACTTAGTGAAGGGTCATTGCGGGCAAAAGTCACATCCGGGCAAATTACCGATCTTTATCGACTTGGCCGACCTCTTGAGAGCCACATCATTCGGCGCGTAACAAGAGCATTCGACGCACTAGGGAGGGCCAGCGCTAGCTACGGAGAAAGCATCCGATTCAACAAAGCCACCCTTTATTCATGGGCGATCTTCGCATGTGAATACGAAAAGCATCGTGGATTGTTTCCGCCGGATGTGCTAGGACATTTTCTAAAATACTTCGAGGAAAGTCGCCAGTCGATACGGGGTTCGCCAAGAATGGTCGCGCCAGCCTTCGACGAAATTCCTCCGCGGCTCGCCGCCAGCTTATTAGAGGTCTTCAATGACCGCTCTAGTGCACGTGTAGCGGATGTGTCTTCCGTCTGCGCACGTGATTTCGTACTATGGCTCTTTGCATCAATGTTTGAGCCACTCAGTAAAGTTTTTCTCGACACAGCGGGTTGGGCTGTCCCTTCGTTGCTAAAGCAATACGTCCCTGTCTTGTGGAATGTGTCATCTCAAGCAGAGGTCGCTGTTGTAGTGGATGAAATCGTGGGAAAAACCTCATGGGGCTCTGATGTATGAAACGGGCCACAGCCGATGATCACTTGCGGCGTGTTGTCAACCGAAAATCACCGCGATTTATCAAAAGCCTAATACTGGAAAATATTGCCGGCCTATCTCCAGAGGAGATAGACATTTCCCCGGGTCTTTGCGTAATTTGTGGCCCCAACGGCGCAGGCAAGACCACCTTGCTCAGGGCCATGTATGCAAGCCTAAATCCCGTCTGGCTAAAAGATCAGCCTGCTGTGCAGAAGAAAATCGCCAAAGGTAAGTGTACCGTTTGCCTTGTTACTGATGGAGCTGAAGAGATATGTGAGGCCGATTTTTCCGCAGAACAGCCTGCGAATGGCGAAGTAGAGAATGTCTCGTACCGAGAGCCCAGCAGTGAGGCGCCAACGCTTCAACGTTTTCTCTCGGAAACAGAGGACCTCTCGGAAATTCTAAAAACTATTGAACCGAGGAAATTCAATAGCGAGGAACTGGCGGATATTTCTTATGTCGTCGGGAAAGAATATACGGAAGTGGAGATCTATGAAATCGAAGAATGGGGTGACGGCACTGTTCCATACTTCCGTGTACGAGCGGCCGGACATCAGTATTCAGCGGAGAGCATGGGGTTGGGTGAATTCTCCGCTTTCGTAATTTACTGGTGGCTCTCTGAGCTTGCGCCAAAATCTATACTGCTATTGGAGGAGCCTGAATCGTTTATCTCGCCTCGCTCCCAAACGGCATTATTTGATCTCATTGTCAAATTTTCCGATAAGAAGGCTCTCGCCGTAATTCTGTCTACGCATTCTCCAAATATCGTTTTGCGCACGCCTTTTAGCAATATTCGCATTCTTGTGTCAAATGGAGACGTCTGCCGCGCAGTTGTCCCAGATGGGACCGACATTGCGCTTGCATCTCTAGGCATGCTGCCGAATTCTCTGGGGATCGTATTTGTTGAAGATAGAGCGGCCAGCTACCTTCTTGAGGCGATATTGGCCAATTTCTCTCCGCGGCTATTAAAACTCTTTAGCATTGTGCGCCGCGGTTCTTGGTCCGACGTAATTGCTGCCTTAGATGGAATTCCGAAGGATGGCCATCCATTCTTATTCTCCGGAATGTTGGATGGTGATCAGCGGAGTCAGCACCGCGCTAGTGCGTGGCCACTCGCATACTTACCCGGAGACAGATCACCTGCCGGCATGACTATTGAGACGGCAAAACTACATCGTGACAGCTTTGCTTCCGCACTGGGCGTGGATAGACAGTCCCTAGATGCCGCTATCCAGAATCACGCGGGGCTCGATGAACATGATTGGCCTGCGGAAGTGGCGAAATCTTTGGGAATTTCTGAGTCGCACGTACTTGCGAGCATGGCTCGAGTTTGGGTTGCTTTGCCAGAAAGCCAAAGTGAGTGCCGGGATGTTGTTCAAGCTTTGAAGCAATTGTTGCCTACGTAGCGAGCGTAGGATGCGGTCGTCGTAGGATGCTGATGAGCGAAGCGAATCGCATCGATCGTGTAACCATTCCCCCGACCAACACGATTCACCTCGCCTGTCAAAAGCTACAATATAAAGACCGGACAACTATTCCTTTCTCACGATGACGGAATATCGACGCGCTTACATTCCGGGCGGGAGCTACTTCTTCACCGTCGCTCTGGCGGATCGACATTCGACGCTGCTGAAGGATCGGGTGGCACTGCTGCGCGATTGCTTTCGCTCTGTGCGGAGTCGACATCCCTTCACCATTGACGCGATCGTGATTCTGCCCGATCACCTCCACTGCATCTGGACGCTACCCGAGGGCGACTCGGACTTCTCGTCCCGCTGGTCGCGGATCAAGGCCGGATTCTCCCGTGCCATCGATCCCGGTGAGCAGCGGCGCGCAAGCCGGATCAAACGCGGCGAACGCGGCATCTGGCAACGCCGTTTTTGGGAACATCTGGTTCGAGACGAGCGGGACTTCCGCCATCATGTCGACTACATCCACTTCAATCCTGTCAAGCATGGTTACGTGATACGCGCCACCGAATGGCCACATTCAAGCCTGCATCGATACCTCCGGGAAGGACGATGCGACCCGGATTGGGCAGCGGAGCCGGTTGTTCAGGCGATGAACCGTGAATGATGCGATTCGCTGCGCTCATCGCATCCTACGAGCTCTTGCCGCAAAGCGGATCCCAAAAGGTTCGGCAAAGCGCCCACAAAGCCAGATCGACACTTCCGATCTTCCCGAAATCCGTGATTGGTCCGGCGCTGCGCGTGGGCGTTTCTTCACCGGTGGACAGACCGTCCTCAAGCCGGTCTTCGTAGACCGAGACGTGATGGCTTTTCTGACTGCGCAAGCCAAGACCGCCAAGAAAAATCCAGACAAACTCGCCAACGATCTGCTGCGTCGGGACATCGACCTGATCCGCGCTGCCGGTGGTTAGCGTAATGCGAACCGGCAGCTTTCTGCACACAGATCGCCAAGATAGTTGCGCATCAATGCCATACGCGTTGATCGCTCGACGCCAATGTTGTTGATCATCGCTGCCATCGTAATCGCACACCATCGCCCAGCAATCTAGCCGATCTTGGCGTCGTCGGAGATCACCAGCAGATCCGAGCACAGCACCCTGTCGGTGCCGCTTGTGACGCAATTGCCGGGCAGCGCATTCAGCGTGATACGTGCCGCGCGGGCGGTGACCGCGTAGGTCATGGTTTTTAGGGATTTAGCTGGTGAGTCCATAGGGCTCGCTCGAGTATGTTATTTCATTATTTGTCTTATACTAAAATAATATGTAATATTTCATTAAACGCCATAACTGTCGATATTTCGTAGCATGTCTGCCGCCAACCCCCGTCGCTTTCTACTCAAGCTGCTGTTCGCCTCCGAAGGCCAGTCGCTTACCATCCGCGAGATACTCGCTGGGGGCGAGGTTCTCGGCTTTTCTTCTAACAGCTTGCGTGTGGCACTGGTTCGCTTGACCAGCGACGGCCTGATCGCCTCTCTAGCGCGAGGCGTCTATGGTCTTGGACCGGAAGCTGCCGCGCTGGCTGAGGACGCTGGCCACTGGCGCTCCGGCGAGAAGCGTGTGCGGTCGTGGTCGGGCGAGTGGATCTTAGTCCACACGGGGGCGCTCGCACGCACCAACCGCACGGCGCTGCGTCGTCGCGCGCGCGTGCTGGAGCTGATAGGGCTACGCGAGTACGCGCGTGGTCTGTACCTGCGACCGGACAATCTGGCCGGTGGTGTGGCTGCGGTGCGGGCACGCCTGCGCCAGCTTGGGCTTGAAACGGATGCCAGCGTGATCGTCGCCCGCGAGTTCGAGCCGGCCGAGCTGGAACGTGTGCACAAACTTTGGAACGGGCGTGCGCTATCGCGCCAATACGAGCGCCTGCGCCAACAGCTGGAGCATTGGCTGAAACGCGCCGACGATCTGGAGCTGCAGGTCGCGGCCCGCGAGGTGTACCGCGCTGGCGATCAAGCGATCAGAACGCTGATCTTCGATCCCCTGTTGCCCGAGCCAATGGTCGATGTGGCGGCACGCGCCGCCTTCACGGACACCGTGCTGCGATTCGATGACGCCGGCCACCGCATCTGGCGCGAGCTGGGTCTGCAGAACGTGCCGGAAGTGCCCACGACTGGTCGTCGCGCGCAGGCCGGTAACCGGTCCCACTGATTTCCTATCAACATAGAGATGCCCGATGGATACCCTTGCTCCTGTACCGTCTTCGACGCCGACCGAACTGCCGGCCGACACGCGCCGCAAGATTCGCGAGTTATTCACGCGAGAGGAGATTGGGCAGCTCACCTCCCGATCCGATCTGCGCGGCGCCTGGGCAATCGTTTCGACCTGGGGGATTGTTGCCACGGCAATGGCCGTCCTGGCGACCTGGCCGAATCCCTTGACCTTTGTGCTGGCGCTGACCGTCATCGCAGGACGTCAACTGGCGCTAGGCATCCTTCAGCACGAAGGCGCACACGGCACGCTATTCAAGACGCGATGGATGAATGATGTGCTCGCCGACTGGCTATGCGCGCGTCCCGTATGGCAGCACCTACGCAAGTATCGCTCGCATCATTTCGTCCATCACACCAAAACAGGTACGGAAGGCGACCCGGATATTTCGCTGCATGCAGGCTACCCGGTCACCCGCCGCTCACTGCTGCGGAAATTCGCGCGTGATGTGTCGGGCATCACCGGCCTGAAGGTCATACTGGGTCTCGTACTTATGGATGCCGGAATCTTCAAGTGGACAGTCGCCAACCACCTGACCAAGCTATCGCAGGAAGGTCGTCGCTGGTTCGACTATCCGGTGTGCTTCCTGCGCAATGCCGGCGGCATGCTTGCCACCAATGCCATCCTCTTCTTGCTACTTGCGGCCATAGGTCACGCTTGGCTCTACGGCGTCTGGGTGCTCGCCTACATCACGCCATTCCCGCTATTCGTGCGAGTACGCTCGATTGCCGAACACGGAGTGCTGGAGCGGGTGCCGGATATGTTCCGCAATACCCGCAGCACACGCGCCGGTCTATTGCTGCGCATGACAGTCGCGCCCTGCAATGTGAACTACCACCTGGAACACCATGCGATGGCCTCGGTGCCGTATTACCGACTACCGAACCTGCATCGGCTGATGCGCGAAAAGGACGCTGTGCCGCCCCCGCCTTCCTATGGCGCCGTGCTCCGCATAGCCTCGACACGAGCCTGACGGTGACAGCTCGAGTAGGTCGGAATAGCGAAGCGTATTCCGACTTTCGCGAACAGGCTGAACCGTTGTTCTGATCGTTGTGCTCACTCGCAAGACGGCGGATTACGCTGGGGCTAATCCGCCCTGCCGCGCTGTCTAATTCAGATCGGTGACGATCGCGGGCATGACTGACTGAGTCATGTCCAGCCCTGTAGTGGTGTTCGACTGAATCAGGAGGATCCCGCCATATTGCAGTCCGGCATCGATCCACGACACGGCGCCCGTGGCGCCGGGATCGGCAAACACGGGGCCTGGTGATCCGGTCGGCAGTGTCACTGAGTCGTTGATGATGAAGAAGCCGAACGTATACCCTGAAAACTCGCTCTGCAGATTGGCGCCGCCGGAGAAGAACAACGATGGTAGTGGGTTAATCACGAGCCCGGCGGTCTGATTGGTCTCGAGCACGCTGATGAGTCCGGGTGAGAGGATTCTCTGATTGTTGTCAGCCAAACCGTTGCGCAGAATCATGCGCAGGATTTTTGCGTAATCGGCGGTATTGCATTGGCCATCGCCGCCGATTCGCGGATTTGAGCTGTTGCCGTAGGAAAATGTAGTGAGCTTCATGGGCGAGGCAACGGCATGGGCAAAAAAGCTCTGCCACGACTTTCTCGATATCAGGGTCGCGATATAGCCCGCGATCTGATAATCCGCGCCGGTGTACGAGAAGGTGGTTCCTGGTGTGAAATCGAGGCCCCCATTGGCGATGTACTGAGCGCATGCCCTGAGCGTGCTGACTTTGATATTCAGGCAGAAGCCGGTTTCCGGGTCAGGCGGTGATGGGATACCCGCCGTATGGCTCAATAGCATCCGCATTGTGATCGTCTGCTTGTCCGCAGGCCAGTAGAAGAGCGGATCGTATCGTTTGAAATAGGTGCCTACCGGTTCGTCGAGGTCCAGCTTTTGAGCATCGACCAGTGTCAGTATCGCAATCGCGGAAACCACCTTCGACACTGACGCCAGAGCGACTACGCTGTTTGTATTCAGATTGCCGTTGGCTGCCGTCCAGAAAGTGCTTTGATCGCTTTCAGTCAGCGCAAAGCTGTAGCCCCAAACGCTGCTTGACGAACTACCCAAGTAAGAATCAAGAGTGGCCTGCACGCCGGGGAACGACATCTGTCCGTGGCTGCTGGTGCTTATCAACAATGTCGATACTGCCCAAACCCATTTGCTGTTCATAGTTGTGGTTCCTCCCGGAAACACGATTGGCGCAATTGGTCCGACGGTTCGATCGCTAATTCGATGTGGCTCGAGGTCTCCTGCTGGTTGTGCCGGCGATGCGCAGTGCCCGCGGGCATTGCGGCCGGGGCACCCGCACATCTGATGACATGTGTCGTCAGATGTGCGGGCGGACTCTACATGAGCCCATCCTGAAATACAAGACAGGGCTATCGATTGAGCTTTTTGGTAGCGGTCAGCCGGTGCCGCCGCTTTGCGCCCGTGCGGTTGCATAAGCGCGGGCACAGCACATCAACTGGCCTTGGGTTGGCGCAGTGCGAAAGTGATGAAGGCCATCCATGTTGATCACGGGGTGGCAGGCCAACGACTGGCCTGCCACTTGATCAGGCATGCGCCGGTTCCCGTTGCATGACCCATAACGGACTGTGTCCGCAATGGGGTTTGAAAGCGCTCGCACGACGGGCCGCGACAAAGTCGAGCGGTCGCAATTTGTATAGAGAGTTCTCTTCGGTTTTGGACAAAACTATCCGTCGTGTCCAGTGCCCTACGATTATTGCTTAATCATGTTAATTATGCCTGCATCGACTCCAACGCGTTGAGGCCCACCCACGCCGCCGGGACCAACAGAAATCACCACCTTATTTCCGGCTTTTAGTCTAACGATGGCATTGAACTGCGGACCTTGCCCGACAGCAGTTACGGTGGAGTTGAAAAGAAGTTTTCCACGCACCACGACGCCAACGACCGCACCAATCTTATATTGGTCACCCCGAAAACCCGCCCACACTTGATACGCGCCATCGGTAGGGGCGGTAAAAACGAGATCCGAATATTGCCCGCCACTCCCCGCCACGAGCATGAATTCGTCTTGTCCAAAATCAACAATGCCATCATCGTAGAATGGGCCGTTATTGAACTCCACCGAGGGCGATTCACCAATGTTAACCGACGATGACACCCAGAATTGAGCGTTTGGTTCATCAATGCCCGGCTGCGCGGTTTGATCGTAAAGCGTAATACGCTTCGAAAAGCCCGATGAATAACCATAAGACCATACGCCATTGGGGTTACTTTGAGTGGTCCATCCCTGTTCGAAGTCGAGAGCCGCGACGTAAGTAGTGCCCTGTAAAAAGGGGGTAACCATGTCATAAACCGTGGCGGTCGATCGATGGCTGTTCGTTTCGTCAGCCCAACCATTCGTTGCCAGCGCAACGAAAAAAAGCATGATTGAATATCGAGTACCTGAACGAGTCATTTTACGCTCCCTTTAGCTAGTTCAATTTGGATTGCAAGCTACCACGCGAAGAATTGCAAAGCCGCACTCTGCTCCAGCATAAAGCCGTGCAAAGCAATCAGAATTAATCCCCAAGCAGACCACAGTACGTCAATCAGCATTGATTAATTATGTGGCCGCGTCGCACTGCATCATATTTTTTTAATGGTCGCATTAGAGTTTCCATACTGGTGTTTAGAGCGGAACGAATGGAGTTGGAGTGCATACCCGAAAGCATCCCGTCGAACGCGAACATTATGAGCAAAGCACCTAAGAAATCTTCACCGCGGAAACTCGCCGCAAAGCGAATCCCAAAAGGTTCGGAGAAGCGCCCGCGAAGGCAGATCGATATTTCCGATCTTCCCACAATCCGCGATTGGTCCGGCGCTGTGCGTGGGCGCTTCTTCACTGGTGGACAGACCGCGCTCAAGCCGGTCTTCGTAGACCGCGACGTGATAGCTTTTCTGACTGCGCAGGCCAAGACCGCCAAGAAAAACCCAGACGAACTCGCCAACGATCTGCTTCGCCGGGGCATCGACCTGGTCCGCGCTGCCGGTGGTTAGCCTAAGGCGCGGGGCGGGAATCATCCCGCCATTCGCGACAAAGTCACAATAACCAACACTCGAAATCCCAACAATAGCTACGCTGCTATCGCTCGGCGAACCTGGCCAAACGCTTCGCCATCGCCCCGATCACCGCGCGCAGCCCCAAACGAACAACCGGCGCCAAGACGGCTTGCATACCTGGCGTGTCGTAGTGAGCCGACCATGTCAGCCGGCAACTTGATGGGCCGGTCGGAGTCACCGCCGTCACCGCTTCGTAGTTCGTCACCACTTTCTCGAATGGAGATGGCGGTTCAATCCGGTAGTTGAGCTGACGATTGGCTTCCCAGTAGACGATGCGCTCCCGCACGTCCGAAGCGCCAACGCCGAAAACGCGCACCGACCCCACATCCGGGCTTTTGCTCCCCTTCGCGTGCTCCCACGAAGCGGAGGGAGAGCCAAGCGCCCAGGCCGTCATGCCCTCAGGTGAGGTGAGAGCGTCGAAGACGCGCTCCGCACTGGCGCGAACGTCCCGGGTAATCATGAACTGCTGCTTGGCGTTTGGTGTGGCTGACATGGCGCGTACTCTGGCTTTGATTTGGATTTGGCAATCTTGTTTGTTGGGCGTCGCAATGCAGCATTCTGACATGGCGCAAGACGCGGGCCATCCCACAACGACTAGCACCCAAGCACGGCACCCCGTCCCGAATTCCGCGCGATACAACCATAACGCTCGAAAAAGATACTCACGAACAGAATCCTAACGAAAACCTGTGCGATGGGAGGCAGTCATGAACCTGTTCCGTAAACGGGCTTGCGTACGTTTCTCGTACGTGGCTGCCCTCAGTTTCCTATCGAGCATCGCCCAAGCCGCTCCATCCCCCGCACTGCCGCAAGTCAGCGCGCCGCCAGCGGGGGATCCGCGCCTGGAGCCGATCCCGTCCGGCGCGGTGGAGTTGGTGGGAGTTGCCGCTGCGGGCAACGGTGAAGCGCTGACCATGGCGTTCCCGCCGAGAGTGAACGGCCAGAATCAAGCCGATGGCGATCGTCACGCCGATCTTTGGGTGTTATTCAACGCCAGTACCGGCGCACGCATCAATCAACCGCCGGTCGTCGAGACGACGCCTTACGGTGCGGTCAGCGGTACGACCGATTTGTCTGCGCGGATGTTCAGCGCGAACTGGGATGTGCATGCTTTGCTTGTCGATGGCAGCTATGATCCCGGCAATCCCGCCACGCGCATCGACGCCGCTTCTAAGATCGGCACGTCTTTGCTCGTGGTGAAGGACTATCAGACCAACATCTACTTCAATGGACCGGTGGTACCGAACGGCAGCGTGAGTGATGCGCTATCACCGCAGCCGATCCAGGTGTACGCCAACAGCCAGCTGATCTCGCTGGTGCCCTACGAAGTCGACGACGGCCCGTTCCCCGCGCAGATCATGTTCCGCTTCACCAATGCGAGCGGCCAGGTACTGGGCGCGCCCTATCTGGTGGCGTCGCATGTGCCGGGACAATCGTTCTACAGCCCGATCTACGACATCGTATCGGTGCAAGTGCCCAACGGCTTCGACATCACGCGTATCCAATCCGAAACGGATGTGACAAGCCGCAGATTCCCGCGCAGCTCGGCGCAGATTCGAGTCAACGCGCCGGTGATCGCGATCGGCGGCACGCCCGTGACCTTCGTCGATCCGTTTTCGTTACTGACCGATGCCAGCGGCAAATTCGATGCAAGCAAATTTCCCTTCGCGCGCGCGGCGACCGCCACCAGCCCGCTGCAGGAATTCGCCATCACGCAGATCACTGCCGCTGGAGGATTTCCCATACCGCCGGTCAACAACAGCAACTTCCCGCTGGTGGCCAATGGCGACGTCGGCAATGTCATACCGCTGATCCTGAGCAATCCGCTGCAACTGCTCAGCTCCGGCCCGAACTCGGCCGGGCCTGCGGTGCGTTTCGAGCAGGCGGACCTGGACAATGCGCATGCGGGCGGCACGCCGAAGCTGCCGCCGGCGATCGAAGCCAATTTCGCTCAGCTGATCAGCGCGGGCTTGCTCGCTCCGGAATGGGCACCCAATGGAGGTCACAGTTATCAAGAACGCCTGAGCCTGGTCGGACAGGCGCTGTTCGAGCGCGTCTGGCAGACACCGCAAGGTGCCGACCCGAAGGACGTCGTGGGTTGCCTGTCCTGCCATTCGCTGCCGATGGTTGGCGGTGCCGGTCGCAATCGCTTCAACTTGCCCAGCCCCAACTCCCTCAAGCCCAATGCGGTGATCAATCCGGCTTCGATCTGGGGTGATGGTCCGGAAGAACTTCTGTACCAGCAGCTGCTGGCTGCGGGTGTGACCGGATTGGTGAAGCCAGGCCCGTTCGGCGGCACCGGCATCATCACCGACCTGCGCTCGGCGATCAATGGAGCGGCCAACCTGCACTTCGGAATTCAGACCACCGAATTCGTGGCAGGAAGTGCCAGTGGCGTAGACGCAACCACGGACAAGGATCACGACGGCGTTGCGAACGAGATGAGCGCCGGTGAAGTGACAGCCATGACGGCGTATCTGCTGACCTTCGATCTCCCGCACGCGGCGTCGGCGGACGCGGAATCGCGCATCGGCATCAGCGATGCAGACGTGCGGGCCGGCAAGAAACTGTTCCGCACCTCGACGGCGGCAGGGGGTGCCGGCTGCGCGTCCTGCCACACCGTTTTCATGCCCTTGAAGAGCAATGTCTATCAGCTCGGCAATCCGCAAACCGCCTCGGTCTTCCCGATCACGCTGCCAGTACAGACTGCCGATCAGGACGACGTCGCCGATGGTCTGGCGCAGTCGGTGGGCCAGATCGGCTTGCACATGTACGGCGACCTCAAAGTACACAACATGGGCTCGGCCGACACCGGCAGCGGCACCTCGCGGCTCAAGACCGCTGAGCTATGGGATGCCGCATCCACCGCACCCTATCTTCGCGACGGCAGCGCACCCGATCTGCTGACCGCGATCGAAGCGCATACCGGCGTCACCTTCAACGGCGTCAGCATCCGTCGCGGCGCGCAGACCAATCGTCGCGTGCAGGGACGGCGTATGAGTGAAATCGCAGTGACCATGCGCAACGTCAGCGGGCAGGTAATCGAAGCGAGCGCCGAAGCACCGCTGCGCCTGATCGTGACCGGCGCCTTGCCGAAGGAAGCAAGCGCAGCGAACGCCACGCCCACGACCTGGGGCAGCCGGCGGCAGGGTGCATTCTGGAGCTTGACCGAGCGCCTGCCTGCCGGTGCGAGCAAGACCTTCCTGCTGCAGTTCGACAATCCGCAATCGGCTGCGCTGCGCTTCGATCTTGCCGTGCAAACCGATGCTGGTTACTCGGAAGCGGTCGCGTCGAGCGCCGCCTTCGCGGCCTTGTCGCCCTCGCAGCAGAATCAGGTCATCAGCTTTCTGCGTGCACAGACGATCGATGACTACAGCGGAGAGTAGTTGTTGACGACGGCCTGAATGTATTGGTTTGCTACTTCTTCGCAGGCAGCGCGGTCGGCGCTCCATCGAGCTTGGCCAGCAACGAATACTACTTCCAGTCCGAGTGCGGACGTTATGAACAACGGAACTGCCAGCCTTAATCGAGTCCGGCCAGTATCCGGCTCATACGCTTCCCTGTTGGGGACTTCGCCAACGCAAAGATAACTTCGTTGCTCAGGGCTTTTTCAGAGAACCGAGGATGTTTCGCATCTGTCCGGCAGGTGAGCGGACCAACAAACGACTGCCAGTCGTTGCCGACCCACCATTCGCAGTGCGCAGGCGCAACACCCGCGCCAACCGGCTTGGCTTGGAAGCGTTGGGTGTTGACGTCGAACACGACGTCACCGTTGATGCCTTCTCGCACATAGCGAAGTACCGCCTCTGAGTACGCCGCACAAAACGATCTATGAATCTCGTCTTCTCGTTTCATGACTCGACATCCGCTGACAACAGAATTGGAATATGCCGACGAACTCGTGTAACGCGCAATAACCGCAATACATTGCGCCGCATGTCTCTCCTGATTACCGCAGATGTCGGGCTTCGCTGCGCTCAGCACCAACCCACACCGGTTGGCTCATAGAATCTACGGTTCTGAGCTACTCACGCCACCAGGAACAAATGGGGTCCGGAACAAATAGGGAACAAATAAAAATAGTAAAAATAGAGTCAGACTCTGACCTATCCCCCCGAAAGTCACTGAATTATCAGCACGGATTGGGTGTAGTGCCTGACGATTCGAGCGACGTCGTCCAGGCAACTGAGCGGTAATCGGTTGCAGGTAAATTGGACAAGCAATCGCGCGAGGAAGATCGGCGAGTACGTCGGCGAGGTGTGCAACCTCTCTTATCGCGCCCCACGCCTCTCGTCACTACCTCGAACGATACGCAACGAGCCTGCCGCCTGCGTTAAAGAGCACTAAACCCGCCGCCGCGACAGGTGAATAAGCCCCGCCAATGGGACCGAAGCGTACATGATCTTTCCAGAGCTGTGAGCCCGTGGACAGATCAAGGGCATAGATTTCGGCATCCCCTGTAGCTGCAAAGACATACTTGTCGTTAACGATAAGAGGGACCGTTGCGAAACCCAGTCCTCGTTTTACGCCAAAGGTCCAGCGAGACACCATCGTGGACAGATCGATATTTTGTAATGTGCCGGACAAAGTCAGAATCATACCTGTGCCATTACTCAACGCAGGCGGCGCGGAAGCACTGAACTGCCCCAGAATTGCGCCTGTAAACTGGTCGTAGTCGTAAATGACACCTCCTGTTGGAAGTCCGCTCATAGCGTAAAAGTGACCATCCATATATGACGGTTCATCAGCGTCGCCACCGCTACAGGTACCGGTGGTCTGCCACAGCTTCGAGCCGGACGCGGGAGAAAAGGCTGTTGCCGCACCGCAGACATAACCAACAAATAGAATATCCGGCGAGAGCGCAGGCCCGCCCCCATCAACAACTGTACTCCAGATGACATTGCCGGTCTTTTGATCTACTGCAGTAAGGTCGTACGAAAGACCTACGCCATGAATGAAAACCATGCCATTAGCAGCAACGGGCGACGAATAGCTGAAGAAATCGTCAGCTATGGTTGTTTCCCAAAGCTGCTTGCCATTGGACGCCCTTAAAGCCTGCAGATGCCCTTTCACATCGGAAATATCAGCACTAAGAACAAACAGAGTGCCATCGTCGTAGACAAGATCCGCTGAAGTAACGACGCCGGCCGCTCCAGCGGCCAATGGTACCGGTCCCCACACAGAGCGGCCCGTTCTCGCATCGAGCGCGTAGATATCTGTCTGGTCCAGTATGAATACTCGCCCATCCACAATAAGGGGGTACGAGGTCAATGACTGGAATTCGTGTGTCCAGGCACGACGAAGAGGGAAGCGAAGCGGTTCACGAAAAGTGATGGCATTCGTGTGCGCTGCATCGATCCGTTGGTGGGAAGCCGGCGGATCGGGCCGGTAAATATCCTGTGCTCCAGCGGCGTTTATAAACGTGACTCCGAGTGCGGCAAGCAGGGCTTTTAACACGTCCATTTGCGATTCCTCAATGACGTTATAACTTGGACGAACAGCGGAGATGGTCCGCAATTGTAGGGCGCAATAACCGAAAGTGAAAATGAACGGAACCGGGCTCGGACTCCATTTATCACCGCGCGTACAGCGGGATGTAGGGCAGAGTCCTTCCATCTGTCCTGAAGCGACACGGGAGGAGGGGTGGTGGGTAATCCGCGAAAGCCGGGATACGCGGGCTGCGTGAGCTCGAGCAGAACGAATCATTGATCCGCCCATACGCAGACACCACCGCGGCCAAGTAAACGATTATGCTTTCGGAAGTCAGAATACGCTGCTTGCGCGGCTATTCCGAGCTGCTCGCGCTATTGGCTGCGTTCACAGCGTAAACGTTGCTGTTGCCATCCGTAGCAGCCCCCACGCTTGAGTTCTTGATGTCTCTTCCGTAGTGAAAGTCGCCCTTCAAGTGTGACGCTGTTCACAGACATCGCCTTACCCCTGGTGCGACACTTAAGACTGTTGGACGAGGAGAAAGCAATGTCATTCACTATTTTTAGACGGGCGAAAGCCTCTGCGCTCGCGGTGGCCTCGGCAGGACTGATGTTGCCTTGCGTCAGCCATGCGGCCGGCCCGGTGGCAGTTGGCACTCCGATCACCATCGACAGCGCCACGAACTCGTTCACCCCGAACCAGCTGGGGGCAGTGGCCTATGGCAGCGATGGAAGCTTCCTCGCCACCTGGGCGAAGGATCCTTCCAATCAAGGCGTGACAAAGATCTACGTCGGACGCTTCGCGGCCAACGGTGCAGCGCTGGGTGCGGAAATCGAGGTTAGCGATCCCACTGTCGCCAGCGACAATCCGGCCGTGGCGGTCGATGCGCAGAACAACTTCGTCGTGGTGTGGCGCGAGGGGCGCAGCGCTCAGTCCGGCGGGATCATGTCGCCCATGATGCGCTTGTATTCCGCCAACGGCACCCCGCGCGGTGCTGCCGCCTGTGTCGATACCAGCTGCACCTCGAACGCCAACACTGTCACCCTCTCGGTGGCGATGGCAGACGGCGGCGACTTCGCCGTGCTGTGGAGCAATCCATTCACCCGTTTGCGTCGTTTCGCTGCCGACGGGACCGCGAAGAGCAAGACGCCGGTTCTGCCTTTCGGCTATATCTTCAGCGGGTCCTCGTCGATCTCGATGAACCGGACCTCCGGCGATTTCGCGGTGGCAGCCGCCAGCTTCGCCGCTATCGGCACGCAGACGTTTGCGACGGGTGCCAATAACATCCTCGTGCAGCGTTATTCGGCGGCAGGTGCAAAGGTGGGAACCAAGATCACGGCCGCCCACTGTTCGTACTACGTCTACACGCCGAGCGGCTTCGAAAGCGGTTGTGAGCTGACCAACTCGGCGGTGGTTCTCGACGATGCCGGGAGTTTCAGCATCGTTTACTCCTATATCAGCACGGATTCTTCCATTCGCGTGCAGCGTTTCTCGTCCGCAGGCATCGCGACGGGACAGGCGCTGGCGCTCGAAACGGTCGCGGGGAGCCTGTTGGATTCGGAAGCTCTGGACCTCAAATCTGCGGCCAGCAATGGCAAAGGCTCAATCGCGGTCATCTGGGGCAACGTCGCCTGGGGCGACGTCGCTCAGGGTACGATTCAGGGACGCCGCTACAACGCTGACGGAACGATGGACGCCGCCGCTTTCCAGGTCACCCAGCAGGGCAATGGCGGCCCGGGCTACACTGTGCCTTCCGCCATGGACCCGAACGGGAATTTCATCGTACTGTGGGGTGAAACTGCAGGTAACTACCCGAATCAGACCGAGACCATCCTGGGACAGCGCTACAGTCCGTAGTGGAACAAGTGGAGGCAGACTCCATAACCGAAGGATATTGGGCCGGATCATCTCATGAGGGATTGGGACGGTCGTCATGAATCGCGTTGATCTGCCTGATCAGCTCCTTCGACAAGCTGACGTCGACACCGTGCAGATTGCGCTCCAGCTGCGCTGGTGTGCTGGCCGCCATCAGTACCGAGGTGGTAAACGGCTGCTGACGGACGAAGGCAAGCGCCATATGCACTGGATCCAATCCATGCTGACGGGCCAACTCGACATATGCGGCGACCGCATTCAGCTTGTTCGGAGTAAAGCGCGCCGAGAAACCTGGAGACAGACTCGAACGGCTTCCGGGAATCGCTTGCGGCGCCGTGCCGTATTTTCCGGTCAACAGACCGCCCGCCAGAGGTGAATAGGCGAGCAGGCCGACCTCTTCCCGCATGGCGATTTCCGAAAGTCCCAGTTCGAAGTAGCGATCAAGCAGGCTGTATCCGTTCTGAATCGTGACTGGACGAGGCAGCCCAAGTTGGCGAGCGGCGGCCAGATAGCGCATCACGCCCCACGGTGTCTCATTGGCGACACCCACCTGTCTGATCTTGCCGGCTTGCACCAAATCACCCAGCGCGGTCAGCGTTTCCTCGATCGGAACCACGTTTGGTGCATCGGGAATGTAGGAATAGCGCGAGCGCCCATGCGTAGTGATGGCCCGTTCCGGCCAATGCAGCTGATAGAGATCGATGTAGTCCGTCCGTAGCCGTCGCAAACTATCATCGACCGCTGTCGCGATGTTAGCGCGATCGAGATGGCGGTTATCGCCACGGATATACTTCATATCGCCAGCGGCATTTCCCGGGCCGGCCACCTTGGTGGCCACAACGACACGATCCCGCAGGCCGCGCGCTGCGATCCAGCTGCCCAGGATTTCCTCCGAGCGTCCCTGTGTCTGCGCCGATAGCGGAGTCGGATAGTTTTCGGCCGTGTCGAACAGCGTGATGCCAGCGTCCCAGGCCATGTCCAACATGCGCAAGGCGTCTTGCTGGGCGGTTTGTCCGCCCAAAGTCATGGCCCCCAAGCCGACACAGCTGACCTTCATATCTGTGCGGCCAATCGCTCTCAGTTCCACGCCATCCTCTCCATCGGCTCGGGTTTACTAAGCAAGCATAGCCCGAAGAGAGCAAAGCGGAGTCCAGGACGCATTTGAGAAACTTTGATTACACTCGGATTTCGCTCGGCTCACATCGCTTGCGCCGCGTTTGGACACTGCCATCGGACGATGGATACCCGCGCGCCGGGGATCGGCACGGGCGCGATTGTCGCTGCTTTGAACCGGCTTGTCGGAAACGCCCTGCGGACTACGCAGGCTGCGCGAGCTCCTCCAACAATTTTTTGTCGATATTATCAAAAAGGCTGTTCAGGTCAGTCAGTCCGACACCCTTCGCATGCGTGCGTACACCCAGAACCAGTTTGTGGAGGTGTGTCGCAGTAGCCTTGTCCAACTGGCCAATTTCGATAAGTCGCTTTGTTAGTACACCAGTCATCATCAGCGACAGTATTGCGATATGGTCCGTTTGATTCTTAAGTTCCATAGCCTCTTCTCCATACGGTCTTTGGTTATCTGCGTAGAACGGGAGAAACGAAGTGCTTCCCACCTGTCGCAGACAATATCGCAAGCCCGCGATCGGGTCGAGCTGATGGAATTGCGTCCGCGAGGATTCAACTCACGTAATAGACTTCGACGGCATGGTCGCAACGCTGAGACACGCGTAGGCTTATCGTGTTCACCGATCAACCGCTGACGACGATGACCGCAACGACCATGGACCCGCTCGACGAATTAAGAATCTGGTATCGACGGCTGAAATCCCGCCACCTGGAGGCAACCGAGACTCATCGAGCTGAACAGACCGGGAAACTGCTCGGTCTGCTCCGGGATTTTTTCCGCGCGCGGGGTTTTCAGGCCTCTATCGCGGACGAGGTACTCAAGTCCGTTCAGGCGACACGCGTCGTCGTGATGCGGGCGGACGGTGACGAGGAAATACGCATTGGTGAGTTTCTCGGCTTTACCTTCACCGACTCGCTGCGAGACAACAAGCGACGGCGAATCATCGCTCGGCTGCAACCAGGCGCGCTCCCGGAACACGCTCCCCTTGACGTCAATACGCGCGAAAGCATTCAGGCGCAGATCGAATACATGGAGCAGCTGCTCGCCGAGGGTGCGCGTGCCTTGTGGGGTTTTGAAGTGAAAGAAACAGCGACAATGGCGAACTATAGGGAGCCGGAGCCCGACGGTAACGGCCTCGCCTTTAGCTCTCTCGAAGAAGCGGTCGCTTATCTGCTCGCGGAGTCATAGTCCAGTACTGCCCGTTTGGAACAAGCGGGTTCAAACTCCATTTCTCACAAAAGGAAGGGATAACCGTCATGCAGGCAGCTGTTTACGATCGTTTCGGTCCTCCATCAGTTCTCTCTCTGCGCGATCTACCGCAACCGACCTTGCGGCAGGGTGAAGTGCTCGTAAAGGTTCAGGCCGCGGCTATCAATCCGAAGGACGCCCTGTTCAGGGCCGGCAAGTTCGCATGGCTTTCCGGCCGTAACTTTCCGATGATTCCCGGCAGCGACTTTGCCGGCACCGTTGCCGAAATCGGTGCCGGTGTCACTTCCTGCAAGACTGGGGATGCGGTATACGGCATGGCCGATCGTTATGTCGGTGCCTGCTGCGCCGAGTACGTCGCAGTGCCTTCGGATGAACTGGCGTCCAAACCGCCTTCGCTGAGTTTTATCGAAGCGGCTTCGCTGCCGCTGACGGCAATGACGGCATTGCAAGCCCTGCGAGACTGCGGCCGTGTCGTCGCCGGCGTTGAGGTCTGCATCCATGGCGCGTCCGGCGGTGTGGGCACTGTAGCGGTGCAGATCGCCAAGGCGATGGGCGCGCGCGTTACGGCACTGTGTAGCGCCGCCAATCTCGAATTCGTGCGTGCGCTGGGAGCCGATGAAGTGGTGGATTACCGAACGACGGCGCCAACCGCACTCCATCGTCGGTTCGACTGCTTTTTCGATGTCTTCGGAAATCAGTCCTACACCGCCATCAAGCCTCTGCTGCCCCGGCACGGAACTTATGTGAGCACGGTGCCGAAACTGCGCAATTTCATCGACCACGGACTTACTCTGTTTTCGCCGCTGCGCCGTGCACGCCTCGTCACCGTGCGATCCCGCAGTGAGGATCTGGAACAGCTGAGCCGCTGGGTGGCCGATGGTCGCCTGAAGCCGATCATTGCCACGGTTCTACCGCTCTCGGAAATCCGGCAGGCACATGAGCTGATCGAATCCCGCCGGACCAAGGGCAAGATCGTTTTGCAGGTGGGGCAGCGGTAATCGAAAGCGCAACGAGCGCGAGCGGAGTTAAATGGGGTTTCTCATTTTAGGTTGTGCATTCTGCTGTTGCGCAGCAGCGGCAGCGCAGCGGCACGTCCGGCCGGTCTCGCTCATAATCGGCGTACCGATTTATCGCAGTGACACCATTCGATCGGAGTGGCAATGACCGAGCAGCATCCCGCATATGAGACCCTGCGCAGCGAGCGTTCGCAGAAGATTCTGACGCTGACGTTGGATCGTCCACATCGCCTCAACGCATTGTCGGCAAAATTGCTGGCCGAACTGCGTCACGCGCTGACCGCGGCGGCGACAGATGCGGAGATTTCCGTGGTCATCATCAAAGCGCATGGGAAAGCGTTTACGGTCGGCTACGACCTGAACGAGGAAGATTGGCTGATCAGCCAGTACCCGGCCAACTTCGACGGCAAAGTCAATCTCGATCGCGACCGCCAGGACATTCTCGGGCTTGTCGATCATTGGACGCAGTTATGGAAGTTTCCCAAGCCGATCATTGCGCAGGTACAAGGTCTGTGCCTGTCGGGTGGCGGCGAGCTGCTGGCCATCTGTGATTTAGTCGTAGCCGGCGAAGATGCGCAATTTGGCCACCCGGCCGGCCGCGATCTGGGCATTCCACCGACCGTATTCATGTGGCCCATGCTGATCGGTATGCGCAAGACGCGCGAGCTGCTCTATACCGCCAAGCTGATTGGTGCCGCTGAAGCAGCGACGCTGGGCCTGGTCAACAAAGTGGTCGGCAATGCCGAACTCGACACTGCCACGCGCGAACTCGCGATAGATGTTGCGCGCACGCCGCAAAATCACCTGACCCTGCTGAAACAGGCCACCAGCCGCTTCTACGAGAACATGGGCCTGTTCGCGTCGTGGCAGAGCGGCGCCGAACTCGACGCCGTTTTTCATCAGAGTCCGGCCTACATCGCCTTTTTCAAGCTGGTGAAGGAGCAAGGTATGAAAGCGGCCTTGGATCGTCGCAAACAACTTTATTCATAAGCAGCCCCATCCCGGGGACGATCAACCGCGCGGAGCTGATTGTGTCAGTGGATCATCGATTTCTTGCGCGCGCCGATAGGCGGGCCGTGTCTTGAGAAATTCGACGTATGACACGAAGGTCGATCGTGTTTCAAGCATCTTCGTGTCCATCATGAAAGCCAGCAAAGAACCCACGTAAACGTCGGCCGCTGTGAAACGACCGGCGGCGATGTATTGTTTGCCGGTGACTGCCTTCTCGATGCAATCCATTGCAAGATTGAAGTTGCCATAGCCGAACATGCGCTGCTGGTTCGCGCCCGGTTCAAAGCCGGCGGCTTTGTTGCTGAAAGCAGACTCGACCGGACCTGCGCCGAAGAGTATCCAACGATAATAGTCGGCGCGATCTGCCAAAGCGGGTGCCAGGCTTGCTTTGGGAAAAGCGTCGGCCAGATAAAGACAGATAGCCGCACATTCGCTAACGACGCGATCGCCATGCTTGATGGCAGGTACCTTTCCCATGGGATTGATCGCAAGGTATTCGGGTGCCTTCATGCTACCGTCGTAGTCGAGCAGCACGGTCTGGTACGGCGCGCCGATCTCCTCAAGCATCCAGCGGACGATGCGTCCCCGGGACATCGGGTTGGTGTAGAAAATGAGTTCATCCGACATATCTCTCTCCATTCCGAAAAATCTCGTCCTGCTTCGCTCCGCACGTCGCCGCGCTGATGCTCTCTCGGATTGTAGTCCGAGAAAGCTGTGAGGAAGCGTAGCGAATCCCAGCCTCTCATTTCTCGGCAACCATGCTGGAAATTCCATCCCGTTACATCCCAGACGACGAGAAGCAATCAAGTCTTCGGTCGCCGCCGCTCGCGTTGGCAACCAAAGCTGTGATTGGATCAAATCAAGATGACGCTCCTAAGAACGCAGGGCTGGCCCATCCAGTGCCCGATCCGACTGGTGCTGCGGGCAGCGGTGCGCCGCCGTAGATCACCTGGCCGTTGCTGTCCTGGTAGGTTTGCCATGGAATCGTCGGCTGCTGATTGACACCTTTCTTGCTGAAGTCGCAGACGCCGCTGGGGAACAGCGTCTGCATCTGTGTCCACTGCGGGTCTGAAAGCGGCGTCGACCCATAATCGTCGCTGCGGTTCAGCGGCTTCAACTGGCATTTATTGGTGTCGGTGGTTATATCGTCGCCGGCGACCATACGCGGCGTGCCATAGATCGGCACCACGCTTTCTGGGCACAGTTCGTCGCTCACTTTCTCGCCGGAGCCGTTCCAGCATTCGTCGCTGAGATCCGCGGGCTTGTCCGCAATGACTTTTTGCGCAAGCGGCATAGTACCGCTGTCCTTTTCCACGGCCGCCAGCCAGCGGTCCATGGCGAGCAGACTGTTCTGATTGCAGGCCGTGTCGCCAATGAGAATGACTGGACCCTCCCAGATCAGCTGATTGGCGTGAGTGCCGTGCTCGCGATCGAGGCGCGCACGGACGGAGAAGGCGCGGTAGGCATCGTGGAAAAGGCCGGGATTCGGCCCTCGGCAGTCGACAATCGCGACCTGATCGAGATTACTGGTTTCATCGATCGATCCGCTGCGGTAGGCGTTGGTCAAAGCGGACTCGACTGCACTCGAGCGCTCCGATGTCGGATTGGTGTCCGCGTCGAGCCCGCCGATCTTCGTATTCAGATCGAGAAATTGCGCGGGCGTGAGAGCGTCATTCTGCAGCGCGGCAAGACCATATTGCACGCCCACGTTGTCCACGGGGAAAGCCGCAAAGCCATGGCCCGCTGCCGTTTCGCTGGCCATCCACACCTCCTGTGGTCGCGGACCCAGCACATTGATCGCGGCATCGGTGATGGTGCAGCGAATGCCGGTAGGATTGGCCCCCGCATCGTAACGATTCTGACTGGTCGTTCCGAAGCACGGATCTGTCGGCACTGCAACGTGAAACTGCGCCTCCTCGCTGACGTAAGAGTTGAGCGTCGACGGGATGCCCATGACGGCTGCCTGGGCAGACTCCGGCCATTGCACGCCGGCCCCCCATCGCTGCTGATCGCCGAAATAAGCCAGCAGCAGATGATAGTCGGCGAATTGCGAGGCAACGCTCCAGGCATCCTGAAACGAGCAGGTGGGCAGAATGCCCTGATACATACCCGGATAAGCGTTGGCGATCTGCTGCTCGGCCAGCGAGCCGCCTGAGCAACCAGTGCCGATGGTGTAGCGCAGCGTGCCGTAGTTTTCGATGAGATGTTCCTTGGCCATTATGAGCGACTCGGCTTGCAGGGCGACGTTGCAGTTGTGGCCGCTGTTATCCAGTGCCGTCGACATCACCGCGAAGCCGGCGCCGAGTGCGTAGCGCACGCTGTCCGGAATGGTGTCGGTCGGCAAGCCGGAATCGACAAAGAAAAAACTCAGCACACTCGGCGCGCTCGCGGAACCATAGGCAACACCACAGCTCGCGCCATGAGTGATTAACAGCTTGTGGTTGAACTGCGTCTGCGGCTGCGCGGCACTCCAGGCTTGACCCGGCTGATAAAGCACGGCAATCCGGTATTGGTCGCGATCCTCGTAGCCGGTTTCGACCTGCACGATGAAGGGCACGGTCACGCCCTGATCAGTCGTTGTGGTGGCTACATCCTTCGCGGGATTGGCCGGATCGTAGGGCTGAAAGCCAGCTTTGCTCGGATCCGTCGATACATACACGTAGGAGTATGCGGGCGGCTGATTGCACAGTGCGTCCGTGGCACCTTTCGGGCAGGTCCACGGCTGCAACTGCGGTCCGGAGATGACCGCCTCGCCATTGTGATGGTTGATCAGCGTCGCGCTCGCTTCGCCGCTCGGGGAATGCGCATTGAACGTGTTCTCGCCCTCGGTCAGTCCGGTCACCAGGCCACGCAGAGTGCCTGACGCCATCGGGGTGAACATCCCGGATACATCGTTGCCATTGAGCGACATAGTGATGGCATGGCTGTCGACTCCGGAGGGCGGTGTCACATCGATCAGTACGTCGTCGCCGCTGAGGAGGTCGGCGCGATTCGACAATACCTGCACCTGCAACGCTGCACCGCCGCTGGCTGCGGCCGGTGACGAACTGTGTCCGCAAGCAGTGAGCAGGCCGGCCGCGGCGATCGACGCAAGCGTTACGATAAAGCGAGACATCTGCATGGTTCTCCTCCAGCTGCGCCGGCGAGACGCTTATTTATTTTCATTGCATTATTTGCGGCATCCAGTGCCAGCACGCGACGCTGTTAATGCTACAGCGGCGCGGGCGCATGATCTGCCATTAGCGCAGCACGCTAGGGCGGCGCGCGATCGGAAGAATGCGCCCGGCTTGGGCCGGAGTCCGTCACAAAGCATATTAACCGGGAAAGAAACCAAGCGCTCCCTCAGTTTCCGTGTGCGTCTAAACGCGGCAAGAATCGACTGCATCTGAGCAGCTTCATAATGGCATTCAGGCTCTGCTTACGAGCCCTATATCTATTGATCGGGGTGCGGCATGACAGCGATGTTACCGGCGGATCCTTCGGTGAACCATAGCGAGCCGGCGGGACCCACGGCCATCCCTTCCGGCAGGGAGTGCGGCGACGGGGTGACCCATTCCCTGAATTCACCTTGAGTGGTTATGCGACCGATTTTGCTCCCCAGGAACTCGGTAAACCACAGCGCTCCATCGGGGCCGACGATGATTGTCGCTGGCGCGCTGAAGGTTGTTGGCACAAGAAATTCAGTTATCTGCCCATCCATGGTCAGTCTGCCGATCTTGTTGCCGATGCCCTCCCCAAACCAGATGGCGCCGTCGGGTCCGGGGGTCAGAGTGCCGGGTACGGGGAATTTAGTGGGAATCGGAAACTCGGTGAACGTCCCTTCGAGAGTCATTCGGCCGATCTTGCCGCCGAGGAATTCGGTAAACCAAAGGGCGTTGTCGGCTCCGACGACGATGAAGTGCGGAAAGGCATTCGGAGTGGGGATCTCAAACTGGGTGAATGCGCCGTCGACGGTCATGCGTCCGACCCGATTCGGCCCATTGTCCACGAACCAGATGGCGCCGTCGGGCCCGAATGTCAGTGCTGTCGGAAGGGCTGGCCCCGACGGTCCTGCTGGAGGAGGAATATCGAATATATCGGTGAACGTCCCATCGGTAGTCATCCGCCCGATCTTGTCCGTGGAGTGGCTGAACCATAACGCGCCATCAGGCCCGACAGCGATCGAGGCAGGTCCGCCATGCGCGATGGGAATATTGAATTCGGTGATCTTGCCATCGAAGGTGATCCGGCCGATTCTGTTGCCGACGTTCTCGGTGAACCACATAGCGTTATCGGGCCCGAGGATGATCGTTCCCGGGAATCTATGGCCTTTCGGGAGCCGGTATTCACATATCTCCTGTTGGCAAGTTGAACTCGTAACGCCTTCCGCCGAAACGGTGCAGGCGTACTGAAACAGCGCCAGAAAGAAGAACGGCGCAGACCGAACAGTAGTGTGTAGCTTCATCTCATCTCCTCCCAATGAGCGCCGGGAACGTCCGGCCGAGCGTTGGGCAATTTCTCTTCATTGCTGCGATGCGATTGGTATCGCAGGGTCAGTCATCGGGACCGGGAAATGCTATGACCAACATTGCAGCGTCATCAGCACTCTTCCGCTCCAGATCGAGACCTGTTTTCCAAGATATATTGAAAGACGCATGAGCCGAACAAGTGATATGGCAGAGATCTTCAATAAATGTCCATTTCTCGACGTCGAATTACCGACATCGAAGCGATCCGATACAGGGGGACGAGACTGTCTTTCGAACCTGACCAGACAACCAAGCTATAGCCGTTCACAAGGGGCGCGGCGTAATATCTGATGCAAAGAAGATCCGATAAAAACTGGGGGGGGGCATCCATGGGCAGCTATAACCGATTGTCGCTGGCACCATTAGTGAAGATCGAAGCCGAACTAAGGTCGCCGGCTGCTTGGATGCAGATCATTGAATTCAACATTCAGTTTCCGCTGGAGGGGGTCCTTGTCGAAGACAATTTCTACCATCTCGACTTGTCTCTGTCGCCAAGGCCCGCGGCGGCCAAGATTTGCTTCATGAATCAGGATGCAAATCAGCGCATGGAGCACCCAGGCCAGGTGTTTCTGATTCCACCCGGAGAAGCCTTGAAGGCAGAAAGCGGCGTCGGACGCCCGCGTTCGCTCAAATGTCACTTGTCGGCCAACGCTGTTCGTGAATGGTTGCACGGCGATCTGGAGTGGACTGCCAGCCGGCTCAAGGCGAGTTTGAACGTTGCCAGTCCTGTCGTGAGAACCACGCTGCTGCAATTGGCGGACGAGATACGAAATCCCGGCTTTTCCTCCGAAATTTTTTGCGAATCTCTGTTCGTGCAACTCGCAGTGAGCTTGCATCGCTACTACATCAACATAGCACCGTCGGTGACACCGTCGGAGGCACCGTTGGAATCAGGCAAGCTTTGCCCTTGGCGCCTTAAGCTGATCAATGAGCGGATCGAGGATGAAGCGCATGCTCCAACGCTGCTCGAATTATCGAAGCTCTGCAAGCTTTCGGTCCGTCAGCTGTCCCGCGCATTTCGAGCGTCCTGCGGCCTCACGATCGGCAAATATGTTGCAGAACGGCGCTTCGATCGAGCCAAGTGCTTGTTGCGCAGCGGCAGCAGCGTAAAGAGTGTTGCTTACACACTCGGCTTCGCATCGCCGTCCGCGTTTTGTCACGCGTTTCGGACGAGAATGGCGATCAGTCCTGAACAATATCGGAAGCAAGCCGGTCATTAAAGCGTGTTATGCACTTCTGTGATCGCTGCGACCACAGAAGTGCATAACACGCTCCAGGGAAACCTCAGAACAATAAATAGGGTCGGTTCCGACTCTGAGGCTCCCCCTCATACGCAATATATTCCCATATGGGAATATGCCCGGCCGGCCGCCTGTGTGATCTTAACTGTACGAATGCTGATCGTCGACGACAAGCGGATCAGCAGAATAACGTGCTCTTTTCGGCAAATGCCGACTGAAGCACAAGCGTATCAAGCACATCGAAGTGGAGGAACAACATGGATTTGCAACTGAAGGGCCGGCGCGCGCTCGTCACAGGTAGCAGCAGCGGGATCGGAAAGGGTGTCGCCCGCATGCTTGCCAAGGAGGGCTGCGCGGTGGTTGTCCACGGCCGAAATTGCGAGCGGGCCGAGAAGGTTGCGGCTGATATCAATGCTGCGGGGGTCGCCATCGGCGACCTGTCGACAGACGAAGGCGCTGCTGCCGTCCACGCTCAGGCCCTGGCCGCGCTCGGCGGAAGCATCGAAATCCTCGTCAACAACGCGGGGGGCAGTTCGACGGGAAACACGACGAAGGCTCCAGTCGACATCAGCGTGGCGGACTGGGTCTCGAATTACCATGCGAACGCGCTGCCGGCGGTGCGGCTGTGCCGGCTCGCTGTGCCAGACATGGTCACCGCAAAATTCGGGCGGGTCATCAACATCTCCAGCGCCGTCGCCGTCCAGCCCAATAATCTCGGTGCGGACTATTCCGGCGCGAAGGCTGCGCTGAATAATTTCACGGTCAGTCTGGCCGGCTCACTAAAAGGCGCCGGCGTTACGGTCAACACGGTCTCGCCTGGAATCATCATGGTCGATGGCATGAAATTGTGGGGGCTCAAAAAATACGGCGACCCCAATATGACGATTGAGGAGGTCACGAAGCGTATGGTCGCGGAAAAAGTTTTCGATCTGCCGCCGGCTGGCCGGCTGGGAACTCCGGAGGATCTCGCGCTGGTCATCTGCATGCTCGCCAGTCCGCTGTCGGGCTTTGTCACAGGCGCGAACTATCGCGTCGATGGTGGACAGATCCGTTCGGTCAACTGATTCGGGCCAGGACGGAAACTGTCCCGGAGTAGGACTCATATCTCGCAGTGATTTAAAGAAGGCAGCGCATACCATGTCGCAGAAAAAATATCGCGTGATTCAATGGGCGACCGGCGTAGTCGGCAAGGCGGCGCTCACGCACTTCATCGAGAATCCGATTTTCGAACTGGTCGCCGTGCTGGTCACCAATCCGGAAAAGGTCGGCAAGGACGCGGGAGATATCGTCGGCCGTCCCAAGACCGGCGTGCTCGCGACAAACGACGTCGAGAAGATCATCGCTACGGACGCCGATTGCGTGCACTACGCGCCCCTGGTGGCGGACGTCGACACGATCTGCCGTCTATTGCGCTCTGGCAAAAACGTCGCCTCGGTCGGCGGCCCATTCTCGCCACAGCATTATCCTGAGCACTTCGAGAAAATCGAAGCGGCCTGCCGCGAGGGCGGCGTGTCATATCACGCATGCGGCGTTCACCCAGGCTTTTCCGGGGATATCCTGCCGCTGACGCTCACACGGCTGATGAATCGGATCGATCACATCCAAATCTATGAGTTCATCGATAAGGTCAGAAATCCCATGATCTATACCGAGGTCATGGGCTTCGGGCGCGATCCGGACGAACTGCTCGCGAAGCCAAGCCGCTCCCCGGCAGCGCCCTACGCCTTCGCCCAATCCATGAAGATGGTCGTCGAAGGCTTGGGCAAGAAGATCGAGAAGGTCACGACGAAGCTTGAAGTCGCCAAGGCCACGAAGGACATCCCTTACAGCGTGGGCGTGGGCCTGCCCCCCAGCGGCGTCATCCGCAAAGGAACGGTTGCGGGCCAGCATTATGAATGGACGGCGTGGGCCGACGGCAAGCCGCTGCTCACCTATCACTTCTACTGGACGATGGGCGAAAACGTTGAACCCAAATGGGATATCGACAGCCGCTACCAAGTGGTGATCGAGGGCGATCCGGCGCTGGAGGTAAGGCTCATGAGCCGTCCGGACGCCGATGGCGTTCGGCCCTTTCTGGGGCTGCCCTGGACGGGGCTGCTCGGTGCCACTGCGCTCCCGGCGGTCTGCGACGCTAAGCCCGGTGTAGTCACCCATCTCGACTTGGGTATCGTGCAACCCCGTGGCCTGGTGCGGCCGTAATGGAGATCCTAGTCACCGTTCAGCGGGAGTTGAGCGCGCCGGTTAAGGTGAGAGGCTGACGCCGAAGCGGCGCGGCTGCGCTAACATTCCCAAATGGGAAGTCGAGACCTCGTGGTGGAATCCGGAAAGACCACCGATCTGTTGCTCTCGCTGATCAACGGAGCATTCGAAACACCGCTGTGGTCGACTTTTTTGCAGGAGCTGCGCCAGCGCACGCGGGCGGACTACGCGAGTCTCGTCTTTCGACCCCAGGGATTGCCGTCGAACACCGTGTTTCATCTTTTCACGGGCAAGAGATGCCCGCCGGTCATCCAGCAGCTCTACCGGGACAGCTTCTACAAACGAGACCCGACGCCCTATCACGAAATGAGCGAAGGTCGCGTCTACGCGCTCGGCGAGCTGCTGCGAAGCAACAATCCCGCCCACGCGGCCTACCTGAAAGCGGTCATGGCCCCCAGCGGCATGAATGCGGCCCGGATGATGCGGATTATCGAACCGAGCGGCGTCAACGCTTGGCTCACGATTACACGGCGCAAGTCGGATTTCGAACTTAAGGACGACGCTCTGCTGAACTCCATTGCACCTTTCTTGCGCAGCGTTCTTCGCAGCTTTGTTGCGCTCGAGCGAGAAAGGACGAATGCCGTGCTCGCCGGGGACGCGATCCAGCGCCTTAGTTTCGGCTGGATCACGCTCGACGCAGGCGGCCACGTGCTGGAAGCGGATGCTCAGGGCCAATCCATACTCGATAAGTCCGGCGCCTTGCGTCGGGATGCACGGGGCGTTCTCAAGGGAGCCACGCCAAAAAAAGGGCGCGAGATTCTGGACGTGATTAAGGCTCTGGCCAACGATCAAAGCGCGAGGCCGCGCGCGATGATTCTGAGTCGCGATCCCTGGCTGGACATGCTACTGGTTCCGGCCAACCGAAACTCGATATCTGCCAAATCGGTTCCGGCCGTAGTCGCCTATGTTCATAGCGATGGTTCGCTGGCGGCAGATCGCTGCGAGCAGCTCGCCCAGTTATTTGACTTGCTCCCCAGCGAGGCAAGGTTGGCGCTGGCGCTGGGCCGGGGACTGAGCATCGCCGAGGCGGCGGAACAACTGAATCTCACCGAAGGATCGGCACGCACCTACTCAAAAAAAATCTACGCCAAGATGGGTGCGCGCGGACATGCCGATCTGATCTTATATATTTACCGAAGTGTCCTGAGAATTGCTTGAGCGATCGCATAGCCGGGCTGATCGTCCGGAAACTTGCGGAATGCATTGACCGGCGAAGTCAGCGGCAGTGCATCTGATGGCAATAGTTGGCAAGCTTCGGAGGTTCACGACTCGCAGTACGTCATAATCTGGCAGACGTTATTTTTGGCCCGGAAAGTAGTTAACTTTAGAGGATTGATTGTATGAAGCTTGCGCTCCCCGACGAAAGTCGGCCCGTCCTGGAAATGTTCGAACGGTTCTTTGCCACAGAATCCGCGCCGGCCCGCGTGCGTGCGTCGGAACCAGTGGGTTTCGACCCAGTACTGTGGCGCGAGCTGGTCGCCATCGAAGCGCCCTTCCTGCGGCTGTCGGCTGATGCCGGTGGCGGCGGCATGGGCCTGTTTGATGCCTGTCTGATGATGGAGCAGGCTGGCCGCCGGCTCGCATCTGCACCGCTGGCGGAATCGGTCGCCGCCCTGCGCATTCTGGGGCAACTCGGCGGTGCTACGGCGCATCAGTGGATCGATAAGGTCAAAGACGGCCAGACTGTGCTGACTCTGGCGATCCGTGAAACCAAACCGGGTGAAACGCAGTTGGTCCCCGGCGGGGCGGTTGCGAAAGGCATTCTCACTTTCAACGGCAAGGAAATCGCTATCGAGGTTCCCGCTTCGCCGCTGGCAGCGCCGGCGACGCTGGGGGGATCGGCCATCGGCATATTCGAGCTGGGTAAGAGCGAGCGCCACGTGGTCGCGAGCGGTGCCAATGCCGCCAAGATCTGGGCCGCTGGAATCGAGGAGTGGAAGCTACTGACTTCTGCGGCGCTCATCGGCCTGTCGAAAGAAGCGCTATCGATGGCAGCGGTATATGCCTGCGAGCGCATCGCCTTTGGCCAACCGATCGGCGCAAACCAAGGCATTGCGCATCCGCTCGCCAACGACGCGATCGATGCCGATGGCGCCGGCATGCTCCTGTGGTGGACGCTGCGCGCGATCGCAGACGGACACCCGGAAGCCGCCGCCACGGTGTCGATGCTGTTCTGGTGGAGCGTGCGCACCGCCACCAACTGCGTGGCGCATGCGTTGCACACCTTCGGCGGCTACGGCCTGTCGCTCGAGTACGACATTCAGATGTATCACCGCCGCGCCAAGGCCTGGGCACTGACTCTGGGCGATCCACAGATGGAGCTGGTTCGTGCCGGCCGTCGTCTGTTGCTCGGTGAAGAGGCGGCGCTGCCGGACCCCGGCGTGGTGGAGGTTGACTTCTATCCGCCGGAAGGTGGAAAGGAGCTCGCGGAGGAAACTCGCGCGCTGTTCAAGCGCATCCTCGATCCCAGCAAGCACAACCTGGTGGATCACAATTTCGAGTCGCACGATTGGGAGGTGCACCGCGCGCTCGGCGCTGCGGGTCTGCTCTACCCCGACTGGCCGGTGAAGTGGGGCGGCCGGGGCGCCGATCCGGACTCGACCCGCGCCAGCCTCACCGTATGGCAGGAAGTCGGCTATGCCGGCCTGCCGCGCAGCACCACGGCGATGATTGGCCACGTCGTGCAGAAATTCGGCTCGCCGGAATTGCAGGAAGAAGTGCTGTTGCGTATGGGCCGCGGCGAGATCAGCGCTTGCCTCGGCTACACCGAACCCTCCGGCGGCTCGGACGTGTTCGCTGCGAAGACGCGCGCAGTGCGCGACGGCAAGGACTGGATCATCAACGGCGCGAAGATGTTCACATCCGGCGCCGAGCTCGCCAGCTACGTGATCCTGATCACGCGCACCGATCCCGACGCACCCAAGCACAAGGGCATCACGGTCTTCCTGGTACCGCTGAACAAGCCGGGCATCGAGATCACGCCAGTCCACACCTTCATGGATGAACGAACCAATGCGACGTTCTATTCGGACGTGCGCGTCGAAGATAGATACCGCATGGGCGAGATCAACGCCGGCGCCAAGGTGCTGGCCTCCGCGCTGACCATGGAACAGAGCGGCGGCTACTATCACATCCTCGTGCGCGAAATGGCCGGCATCGTCGCCAACTGGGCGCGCAGCGAACGGCGCGATGGCCGGCCGTTGATCGAAGACTCCAATGTGCTCGCGCGTCTAGCGAAAACCTACGCCAACGCCCGTATCAGCGAAGCACTATCCGGCCGCGTACTCGGAACCCGACTCGCAGGGCTTCCGGATCTGGCGTATGGGCCGGCCTCGAAAGTGTTTTCAACTGAATCCTTCATCGTCGACTCCGCCGACCTATTGGACCTCGCCGCGCCGCAGTCGCTGCTACGTGGCAAAGAAGGTCTGGGACTGGTGGAGAAGGGTTACCGCCATTCCACCGCCACGACGATTTATGGCGGCACCAGCGAAGTGCTGCGCAGCATGGTCGCTGAACGCCGCCTCGGACTTCCGCGTAGCCGGGCCTGAAGAGTGAATACCATGCCCGGCGATTCTTTCCTGGACAGGGAAGGGTTCCGGGCCGCTGGCACAGCTGGGCCGACACGTAGCGAAACCCAGCTTCGCACGGAGAAATAGCAGAACTGGAATCTTTTCAGGTTTGATCATTACCCGGATTCCGTTACGCTCCATCCCAGCCCACACGCGAGCTGCCCGGAGGAACGATGGAAGACGATCCGATGTACCACGAGGGCATGCGGCAACTGCAGGATCTGCGCGAAACGCGAGCTCTGGCGGATCGCCTGGAGCGGGTCAGCGTTAGGACGGCGTTTACCAAGGAAGACCAGGCGTTCATCGAACGCTCCTCCATGTTCTTCATTGCGACAGCCGATGCGCACGGCCATCCGGACTGTTCCTATAAAGGCGGTTTACCCGGGTTCGTGCGCGTCCTCGACGACCACACACTCGCCATCCCTGATTACGACGGCAACGGCATGTACCGGTCGTGGGGAAATGTCATGGTCAATCCCCATGTCGGGCTGATATTTCCGGATTTCGAAAATCAGAAACGGATTCGGGTGAACGGCACGGCGAAGGTCAGTGAGTATGATCCTCTACGCGCCGAGTTCCCGGATTCGGCGTTCATCATCCGAGTCACGGCAACGCGAATCTTTCCGAATTGCCCCCGCTACATCCATCGCATGCAACTGGTGGAGTATTCGACGTATGCGCCACGAGTGGGCCACATCCCGCCGGTTCCGGCGTGGAAGACATCCGATACCTTTCGCGATTGCCTGCCGGCCCGCGACCGTCCGGATGGCGGGAAACCTGCGTAGGGCGTGTCCGTAAGATGCCGGCTGGCGTTAGCGCGGCTGCGGCGTAGAGCACCGTAGGTTCGGCGAAAGGCTGCGGCGTAACGCGACGCGCCGGTCCATCCAGCGCGAGCGGCGACACGCGTCAATGTCTCTTCAGTACTTCCTGCCGGTACTGACGCGGCGTCTGCCCGGCGGCCCGACGGAATGCGAAGCAGAACGCGGAAGGCGAGGCGAAACCCAATGAGTAGCTGACTGCCTTCACGCTCTGATCCGAAGCCAGGAGGCGTTTGGCGTGGTCGAGCTGGCTGGCGGCCACATGGTCGCCGATGGAACAGCCGCGGCTGGCACGGAAGCCCCGCGTGAGCTGCCGCACCGAGAGCTGGCACAGGTCGGCGAGGTCGGTCAGCGTCGGCGCCAGCCGCACCTCTTGCAAGCGTTCATCGATCAACCGCAGGCGCCACGGGGCAAGCCCGCGGCAGCCGGTGTGCTCGGTGATGCTGGCGCAATAGCGGCTCACCTCGATGGCCAGCTGCGCCGCGATCAGCTCGACGAGCGTCGGACTGGCGAAGCCCGGATGCCGCAGCTCGGCGGCCAGCCTCAGCAGCAGGCTGCGAATAGTGGCGTCCGGGATGTCGAGGCTCGACCCCAGGCGCCGATCGGTCCACTGCAGATCGCCATCGAACCACTTGCGGATCGGTTCCGGATGCAGATGGCAAAGGATCGACGCTTGCGAGATATTTCCATCGCTTCGCGCCTGCATGGATTCCCCCGCGGGCACGAGGAACACGTTGCCCAAACGCTCGAAGCGGTGTGGACTCCAGCGATCCGGGTAACAGGCGCGCGCGTTCGGTGGCCGCGGCGTCAGACACAGATCCAGCCAATAGGCTTCCTCGTCGCGCAGCAGGTTGTCGGCCGGGCCAGCCATGTGGAAATGGACGAGCTGCGCCTTCGCCACCGGCACGCGAATTTCCGCGTCGATGGTTAGCGAATGTTGTGCCGGGCCTGCCATTAATCCCCTCTCCTCATCTTTCCACCACCACCATTCCAGCTGTGTGCAATGCAGCAAACTGCCGGGTGCCAAACTATCTGATAGCTAATGCTCATCAATGTTGATTAACAAGTCAATTAAACGATGGGCGAAAAGGAAGCGGAAAAGAGGTCAGATTGAACCGGCCCGGAAATAACGGGCATCGCAATTTGGCTGCCGCCGGCAGAGTTTCAACAGCCAATGGCGAACAATAACCCGGCTTTTGATGGATGCGCTGCGGGTTGCAGAGCGCCCCGGATCTACTCGAAGTCCCCACGCGAGCCCGATCGCGAGCGTGATCATCGCAGTCGAAGATCAATTTATTCTTGAGGGTTGCAAAGAAGCCTTCCGCCACGGAGTTGTCCCGGCAGTGACACGCTGCGCTGTTCCCGCCCGACGAGTTGCCAAAACCTACGCCCTGAAGAACTGGGCTGTGCTGTGTTGCTATACTTAACTATCCAACACATGATGACTCAGTCCTCCCGATCAAATTACCACCGAATGCCTCAGTTTTTTGACGGTGGACGGGTTTGAAAATACAAAGAGAGGATGCGATAAAGAGGAAGATGAGAAGAAGAAAGCAGGTGCGAATCTTTGCATCGTAACGTGCGTGACCTCGAGCAGCCGAGGGTTCCATAAGTCATCAAGCAGTCAGGGAGAAAGGCGAAGTGACCCAAAAACGCGTAGCGAGCCTCATCGGTTGTATCTGCGCCCTAGGCATCTCCACCGCCCACGCCGATGTTGCGTTTCATGGATATGGGCAAACGGTTGCCGGCTTTATATTCGCCAATGACCGGCCCTTTCCCACCGGAGGCCCTTTTTCTCAGCCTTCCGGCTATTCTTCGGACCCCAGTTTCCAGCCGGAATCGAATTTCGCTTTGCAGGCCTCCGCCGGTCTCGCCGATTCGGTCACTGCCGTCGCGCAGATACTGGCGCGCGGATCGGACGATTTCCAGCCCAAATTCCAATGGGCTTATCTGAATTACCGGTTCAACGACACTTTCGCGCTCAAGGGCGGGCGTTTGCAAGTGCCGCAATACCTGTATTCGGATTATCTCTTTGTCGGCGAAGCCTATCCCTGGATCACGCTGCCGCCATCCTTGTACATCATCCAGAATAATACGCTCGATGGCCTCAATCTGAGTGCGCAGGGATCGGCCGGCGATTGGTATCTGCTTTCGCAGTTTACATTCGGAAGCTCCGTTGTAACGGACAACCAACCTCCGAACCAATTTACCCCTAATGGATTAACGGTGACGCTTACCAATCACAACGGCGTCGGCCTTTTGCAGGAGGCCACCTACAATGACTGGCTGCTTCTCCACCTCGCTGTCAATGCCAACAAATCGTCGATCACCGGCGTCGCTCCGCTGGACCAACTCGTCAATGCGATCGCGGTGAGCTCTCCCCAGGCCGCGAAAGACCTCGCATTCAGTAACGATATAGAGATCTACTACACTGCGGGTGTTCAGATCAATCGCTGGAAGTGGGAGGTGCTCGCTGAATTTGCCGGCCTTGATTACGTTGGCGGCAATTATGGAGATAAATCATCGTCCGCCTATGTCGCCGTTGGCCGGCACTTCGGCAAGTGGTTGCCGATGGTGACCGTCGGACACACCAACCAGTGGTCGGCGACCAGCAAGGCCTTGGAAGAACTCCCCCCCAACTCGCCGTTCGCCCCCATTATTCAGGGGCTTTCCGAGGCTCCGCAGACGCGGCTCAAGGATACCTACTACCAGCTGACACTGCGCTATGACTTGACCAGCAATGTTGCGCTCAAAGCCGAATACGCGCACTACGAATCGGGCTGGCGTCCGGAAGATTACACCACCGTAATTTCCTCCTTCGGCGGCGTCAGCGGCACTGCCACCGCCCCCCCCGACGCCAACCGCTTATCGATGGCCGTGACGTTCACGTTCTAACCCGGACAGGAAGGAGTACGACAAATGAACATCGTGCAAAAAACCCTGCTGGGCTTGGTGGTGCTGACAGGGATCGGTAATGCTTATGCGGGCGCCGTCGTTGCGGCCAAGGAATCTCCGTTTGCGGCGATCGATGCGGAGGAAGCAAAGAAGATCTTTCTGGGCCGCGAACCCGTCTTTGGCGGGCAGGCGGTAACGGTGCTCTACCAGAAGGAAGGCGATACACGGACGGCATTCGAGAACAAGATTCTCGGCAAGACCGGCGCCGACCTGACCGCTTACTGGTCGAAGCTGATCTTCACCGGAAGGGCCCAGGCGCCGGTGGAAGCGGGCGGTGATGGCGACGTAAAATCGAAAGTCAACGGTACGCCTGGCGCAGTGGGCTACATCAATGACAACGCGGTGGACGGTTCGGTCAAGGTATTACTCAAGTATTGAGAGCCATAGCTGTCCAGGAGATTGCCGGCCAACAGATTGAAGAGGGCGCGCAAACTGCCAGCCACAGTAAACGAGTAAGAAGGGAAGGATTTATTTTTATCCACGCATAAATAAATCCCTCCCCTTTTGATGGTCCCATCAAGCAGTCAGGGAGAAAGGCGAAGTGACCCAAAAACGCGTAGCGAGCCTCATCGGTTGTATCTGCGCCCTAGGCATCTCCACCGCCCACGCCGATGTTGCGTTTCATGGATATGGGCAAACGGTTGCCGGCTTTATATTCGCCAATGACCGGCCCTTTCCCACCGGAGGCCCTTTTTCTCAGCCTTCCGGCTATTCTTCGGACCCCAGTTTCCAGCCGGAATCGAATTTCGCTTTGCAGGCCTCCGCCGGTCTCGCCGATTCGGTCACTGCCGTCGCGCAGATACTGGCGCGCGGATCGGACGATTTCCAGCCCAAATTCCAATGGGCTTATCTGAATTACCGGTTCAACGATACTTTTGCGCTTAAGGCCGGGCGCTTGGAAAACCCGGAATACCTGTATTCGGATTATCTCTTTGTTGGCGAAGCCTATCCCTGGATTACGCTGCCGCCATCCTTGTATATCACACAAAGCAATAACACGATCGATGGCCTCAGTCTGAGTGCGCAAACGTCAGCAGGCGAGTGGTATCTGCTTTCGCAGATTACATTTGGGAGCTCGTCTACAACCGACAATGTAGCCGCAAGCACCCTGGGTCCCTTAGCACCGCTATACCCTAACGGATTTGCAGTGCAGTTCACCAGTCGCAACGGCGTCGGCCTTTTGCAGGAGGCCACCTACAATGATTGGCTGCTTCTCCACCTCGCTGTCAATACCAGTAAATCGTCTATCAGTGGAGTCCCTTTTATAGACAACGAGGTCAGTGCGATCGATGCAGCGGGCTATCACGAAGCTGCGAGAGACCTCGCATTCAGTAACGATATGCTGATCTACTACACTGCGGGTGTTCAGATCAATCGCTGGAAGTGGGAACTGCTCGCTGAATTCGCCGGCATTGATTACCTCAGCGGCAGCTACGGAGACAAGTCGGAGTCCGGCTATATCGCCGTTGGCCGGCACTTTGGCAAGTGGTTGCCGATGGTTACCGTCGGGCATACCAACCAGTGGGCGGCAACCAGCAAGGCGGTGGAAGAACTGCCCGCCAATTCGTCGTTCGTCAATTTTATTCAAGGGCTTGCCGAAAATCCGCAGACGCGACTCAAGGATACCTACTATCAATTGACGTTGCGCTATGACCTGACCAGCAATGTTGCGCTCAAGGCCGAATACGCGCACTACGAATCGGGCTGGCGTCCGGAGGATTTCACCAAAGCAACTTCCCTCGGCGCCACTGTCTCCCCTCCCGACGCCAACCGCTTATCGATGGCCGTGACGTTCACGTTCTAACCCAGACAGGAAGGAGTACGACAAATGA
>CAZOOK010000013.1:0-59861 GCA_964581385.1 uncultured Salinisphaerales bacterium | reverse complement strand
AAGTATTGAGGACCGTCGCTGTCCCGAAGATCGCGGGCCAAAAGATGAAGAGGGCACGCAGACTACGCCTGATCTCGTACGCTCAAAGCACCACTCATCGCCTCCCGTGATCAGCGGCGGTGAAAATGCGAGTTAGGAGATCGATCCGCGACGCAGACGGAAAGAGGATTGCCTCTACTCCACGCCACCACAATGAGCAACATACCTAGGGCCGTCGTCAAACTCCCTGATCGCTGTGACAAGGGAGTTTGACGACGGCCCTAGGATTCGAGCCGATCAGGGCGAGGGCGAATTGCAGATGAGCAATGCGTTGGCTCCCTTCCCCACTTTGATTTTCTTCTTGGGAGTCCAGGTCTTCGTATTAAAAACCGTCATCGTACTGCCGTAGGCCTGACCGAAATACGCGTATTTGCCGTCTTCGCGCACTGCCATGAAGGACGGTTTGCTGACGGTGCCGTGGCTTCTCAATAGCTCGCCTGTGGAGATGTCGTATTCACTGATAGTGGCGGCGTAATAATTCGTGACGTAGAGGCTCTGGTGGTCCAAGCTGTACTGCATACCCACGGGAAAGCTCACGGGCCACGTATCCACTACGGCGTTGGACTGAGTATCGATGACCGCAATGAAGCTGCCGAGTGTGGCTCCCACGTACACCGTTTTGCCGTCCGGCGACATCAAGAGGTTGTAGGGAAGCGCTGGAACAATCCCACCATTCGGGTTCTTGATCGGAATCGTGGCGACGATCTGGGCCTTATCGACATCGAGCACGTACACGCCGTTCAAAGTGCTCGCCATGTACACATATTTTCCATCCGGCGTTATGCGGATCTGCTCGGAGTCCAAACCTACCGTAATCGGTGGCGATGCTTCACCGGTGGCAAGGTCGATGATTTTCGCCACATTGGGCTCGTAGGTGGTGACGAGATGTTGACCGTCGGAGGTGAAAGCCATACCGAGTGGGCCGGCATCCAGGGGAATGGTCTTCGCGATGCTGTTCGTCGCCACGTCGATCACCGAAATCGAACTGCCCTGGCTGTTCGACACGTAGACCTGCTTTTGGTCCGGCGTGAAGATCATTTCGGCGGGTCGATGCCCCACTGGAATCGTGGCGATGACCTTGTTCGCCTGCGTGTCGATCACACTGACGTTGTCCGTAAACGAATTGGCGACATACAGGTGGCCCGTACACGAGGTTTCTTCCGACGCCCGCGCTGCGGCGGGAAAACCCAGGCTCAACGACAGCGCCGCAAGAGCGAGCGTGGCGGGTACGATATTCTTGGCGAGTGCTGGTAGCACCGCATCATCAAGACCCCTACCCAAAGTAACCGCCGTTAACCTCTTACGTGTGACCATTAGCTTATCCTCCTCATCGTTATTGTCGACCGCTTACTCATTGCGGATATCACGACTACCAATGTCGGCGATCTGCCAAGCAACTCGAGCGATTAGGGATATGCGAGCATCCGTGTCAACGGACGGCACTTACGCAGATGTTTCGTCCGGAAACAGGCAGCAGAATCTCCCCCAATCCATGCCACATGCGTGGCTCTTTATATGCATTTTATGATACATATGGATCATAAACAGACGAGACCGAAGAAGTCAAACACCAAGGACGCCAGAATGGTGCGCTCGCGCGCCGCGCTGCATCATGCCCTGCTCGCACTGATCGTGGCGCGCTCGTTCGGCGAGATTACCGTCCGCGATATCGCCACGCAGGCCGGCGTCGGGTACGCCACGTTTTTCCGTCACTACCCGAGCAAAGAGGCACTTCTGGAAGACGCGGCGGCGGATCAGATTCGCCAGCTGGTCTCGATGTTTCTGCCGGTGCGGCTCCCAATCGATACTCACGCGTCCTGCGTAGCGCTTTGCAAGTATGTCGATCAGCATCGTGGCCTTTGGTCTGCTCTGCTGAGGGGCGGTGCACAGCATTCCATGCGTGACGAACTTGCGCGGGTCTCGATGGAGGTGGCGGGCACGGTGTCGAACGCGAACAAATGGCTGCCCGCCGAGCTGGGCGTAGCCGTCACCGCGAGCTCGACGGTTGAGATCCTGTCCTGGTGGCTCCGGCAACCCGTCCGGGTCCCGGTGAAACAAGTTGCGCAGATATTGGATCGTCTCGTGATGGCGCCGCTGCACCGATCGGGATGAGACGAGTGAGTAACCAAGGTTTCGCCTGTTAATTCGCCTGTGAACGTGCCTGCCTGCTCCCCTCGCTTGAATTTCGTCGAACGCTCGCAGCAGCGTGCGAGTTACTCTGCATTTAATAATCCATTGAGAATCTTATGATCCATGAATATCATAACTTGTGACGGCTGATAGCCGTCCCTCGATCTGTTGCAGTATTAGCCCGCATAAGTCACGTGGAGACGGAATTTGAACCCCTTCGATCAGGTCGATTTCTTCACCGACCTTTCTCTGATTAACGACCCCTACCCGTACTTCGACTATCTGCGAAGCAAGGGACCGGTGACGCGTTTACCGCACCGCAACGTTGTCGCCATCACCGGCCATGAGGAAGCGCTGGCCGTCCTCAACGACAACCGGACATTTTCGTCCGCCAATGGCGTGTCGGGTCCGATTCCCGATCTTCCGTTCACGCCCGAAGGTGACGACATCAGCGCGCAGCTCGAGGAATATCGGGAGCAGATGCTCGCCTTCGGCTCGATCGTCACGATGGATGGCGCCAAGCACGCCAAGAACCGTTCGCTGCTGATGCGGCTGTTCACGCCGAACCGGCTGAAGCAGAACGAAGAATTCATTTGGAGCCAGGCGAACAAGCAGATCGACGAGTTCATCGCCAAGGGCCGCTTCGAGCTGATTTCGGAATACGCCTCGCCGTACGCGATGCTCGTGATTGCGGACCTCCTGGGTGTGCCGGAACACGACCGCAAGACGTTTCGCGACCAAGCTTTCTCACTGCCGCAGCAGATGGGAGAAAACCCGCAGCCGGGCAACGTAGAATTTTTTGGATTCCTTTTCGACTATTTCGCGCAATACATCTCCGAGCGCCGCGAGAACCCACGCGCTGACATACTCACGGATCTCGCCACGGCAAAATTTCCCGACGGCTCGCTGCCGGAGGTCGGTGACGTCGTCTGGGTCGCCGCCTTCCTGTTTGGGGCCGGACAGGACACCACGGCGCGCCTGTTGTCGGCCGCCATGCAGGTTCTCGGCGAACGGCCCGATCTGCAGGATCTGCTCCGTCGGGAGCGTGGCCAAATCCCCGCCTTCATCGAGGAAGTGCTGCGTATGGATGGCCCGGTGAAGTGTGCTTCTCGCCTCGCCTTGCGCTCCACGACCATCGGCGGTATGGACATTGCCGCGGGCACGACCCTCTCGCTGTTCTATGGCGGCTGCAATCGCGATCCCCGTAAGTTCGAGAATCCGAATGAATTCCAGCTGGGCCGTCCGAATGTCCGCGAACATCTGGCATTCGGAAGGGGCGCGCACACCTGCGCCGGGGCTGCACTGGCCCGTGCGGAGGTGCGCGTGAGCCTCGATCGGCTGCTCGATCGGTTGTCCGATATCCGCATCTCGGAGGAGATGCATGGCAGCCCTGGTAACCGGCGCTATGAGCACGAACCCGTTTATATCCTGCGTGGACTGAAGCAGCTGCACTTGGAGTTCGCGTCGTCCAGCACTGGGCGTTGATCCCATGCCGCGACTGACAATCACCACGCACAGTGGCGAGAGACGAACGGTCGAAGCTGAGCTGAATCGAACGGTGATGGAGACCATCCGCGGTGAGGGTATGGGAGAACTGCTGGCCCTTTGCGGCGGCTGCTGCTCCTGCGCCACCTGCCACGTCTATGTCGACGCGTCGGACGCGCATCGCCTGCCGCCCATGAGTCAGGATGAAGAGGCGCTGCTTAACGATTTGGATCATCGCAACCCGGGATCGCGTTTGTCCTGCCAAATCCGCGTCTCAGAGGCGCTCGACGGGCTGCGCGTGACGATTGCCCCGCAAGGATGACTTCCGTCTAGAGCGTGTTATGCAGCGGTATCCGATCCCACTTTCAGCTCGAAACTGACATTTCACCCGACCAACCAATCCAATCAACAGATTCAGGGAGTATCGATGACTAACAGCGCCGAATTCGTGGAAGTCTATATCGCAATCAGTGAGGTGAAGGCACGCTATTGCCGTACCTTGGACTCAAAGGACTGGTCTGGCTTCGGCGACGTCTTCACCGACGACGTCGAGCTTGATACAAGGCCGGCAGGCGGCTCTTTGACTCACGGCCGCGAAGCACTAGTGCGCATTGTTCGCGCCTCAGTCGAGACGGCGAAAACCGCTCACCAAATCCATTCACCGGAGATCACGCTGGACGGCGATACGGCTCAGGTAATTTGGGCAATGCAGGACCGGGTGGTATGGGGACCGGACCGGGCGCCGAAAATGGGCAATGCAGGTCACACCGGCTACGGCCATTATCACGAACGCTACGTGCGCGAAAACGGACGGTGGCGGATCGCGGCCCAGCGCTTAACTCGCCTGCATGTCGATACCTACGAACTGGCCGGCTGATGTTGCCCAGGGTTTCACCAATTTCACATCCGCCCGAGCGTGATGGGTTCTGCTCGCGGTAATTCCGGTTGCAGGCAGTTGCCAGAAGAGATTTTCATCCACCGGATCGCACCGTAATATCGCGGCGCAATCTGGCCGGAGGTGTGAGCTGCACCGAGGAAAGTCCATTAGGTGATTCCAATGCCAACCGAAAAGAAGTCCGTTGCAGTAGTTGCGATAGATGTAGCGCCCAGAACCAAGCCTTCGAATTTTCCGGAGCCTTTTGCTTCCCTGGTCGCAGGCAGGGAGAAGCGCCAACTCGGAGATGTCTTCGGGCTCGCCAACTTCGGCGTAAACCTCACCCGTATGGTCCCGGGTGCGATCTCGGCGCTGAGGCACTCTCACTCCAAGCAGGATGAGTTCGTTTATATCCTTGAGGGCATGCCGACCTTGGTCACTGAGTCGGGCGAGACCCAACTGCGACCAGGCATGTGTGCGGGCTTTAAAGCCGGGGAAGGTGGCGGGCACCAACTCGTAAATCGGAGTACCGAGGTTGTCGTTTATCTTGAGGTGGGCGACCGTACGGCCGGCGATGATGTCTACTACCCCGACGATGATCTTGAAGCTTACCTCAAGGGTGGCGCTTGGCATTTCAGGCACAAGAATGGTGAGCCGTACTAATTCCTGCGTCCATTCGTTCTCATCCGGCACAATGCGCTACGCTAACTGTGCTCTACGATTGCGTTACCCCTCGATGTCCGGCCCCTTCGACATTCCGCTGTTCCCGCTCTCCACGGTGCTGTTCCCGGCTGGGCGGTTGCCGCTGCGCATTTTCGAGCCGCGCTATGTGGCGATGACGCGCGCCTGTTTGCGCGATTCGACCCTGTTTGGCGTGGTGTTGATCCGCGGCGGCTTCGAAGTGGGCCGGCCGGCGATTCCGCACGAGGTCGGCTGCACGGCGCGCATCATCGAATGCCAAGAAACGGAACCGGACCGTTTTGTGCTGCTGGCGCAGGGCGAATCGGTATTCCGCGTCGCCGAACGGCGCGTGGCCGACGACGGGCTCATCGTCGCACGTGTCGAAGTTCAGGAGCCGCCCGATCCAATGCCCGTGCCGCCACGGCACGCGCCCCTGGCGACGATGCTGAACCGCGCGATCGACCGTTTCGGCGCCGACCGCTTTCCGCAGCCGCATCGTCTCGAAGACGCCGCCTGGGTCGGCAACCGTCTGGCCGAGATGCTGCCGATGACGCCAGAGCGCAAACAGCAGCTTCTGGAGCTGCACGATCCGCTGGCGATGTTGGATGAGATCACCCGGCTCTTGCAGGATACCGGCGGGCGTGAAGCCTGACACGCGTAAGCTGGGCTCACGCGTGGCCCGCCCCTGAGCCATCCGCCTTCATGACCCTTGTGCTGGGCCCCTGGCTATCATGCACGACCGATAAGATGCCCCGACCTCATCTTAACTTTTCAAGGCACCGAAAACGCATAAAGTTTGTTATTGCCTTTGCCAACCCCGAACCGGGCATAGCCGGAACCCCAATAAACCGTGCCGTCGACAATCGATGGCCCATCGACCACGTTGCCGCCGCTGGCAAACTTCCACAATAGATTTCCGCTCGCGGCATCCAGCGCCACCATGTCGCCGGAGCTGGAGCCTGCATAGACCACGCCGTCGGCAACGGACATTGCCGCAGAGATCGTGGACGGCTTGGCGGAATCGATCAGGTCGGTGCCAGTCTGCGCGACCTGCCAGAGGATCTGGCCGCTGGCGGCATCCAGCGCCGCCCAGGTTCCACCGTTCCAGCTGACACCTGAGGGTTTCAGCGTCACCGGCAGCCTGACGGCATTGGCGTTGGCGACGTAGATGCGCTGACCGTCAGTGGCCGATCCCCACAGGATGCCGCCGCGATAGTCGGCCGGTCCGACCTGAGTGGCCCAGACCAAGTGGCCGTCCTTGGGAGCGAGTGCCCAATACATGCCGCTCTTCTGTCCGGCGCCGACCAGCTGGGTGACCTTGCCATTGATTGAAGCGTTGATGAGATTCGCACCCGCGCCGAAGTCGAAATCCGGGCCCATAGGAACCGGACAGGGCGGCGCGGGGCTGCGCGAGCAGGATGAGTTCCAGGTGTCGCCGCCTTGCAATCGATGACCCCACTTCACCTGGCCGTTGTTCAGGTCGAGCGCGACGATGGCATCGATGTAGTTATCCGGCGCCATGCAAGCGAGCTGCCGTTCCGGATCGCTGGTCATGCTGATGCACAAGGCGACCGATGCCGGCACGGTGTAGTTGTTGCCGGTGGTCAGGTAGACGGAACCCCGCCGCGGATCCACCACCGCGCTGCTGCTCCAGACCGAACCACCGGTGTAGCCCTCAGGCACTGTATTGAACTGCCAGACGATGGCGCCAGTCTGCAGGTCGAGCGCGGCAAAGCTGCCGCGGAACAAAGGTTGATAGGCTGGATTGGCGGCCACCAGTCCTTCCTCGGTGGATGAGACGCCGACATAGACACGCTTGTTCCATACGGCTGGCGAGGCGGCAATGATCGCCGCCGGATGCGGATTGACGACCGTCTTCCAGACCAAGGCTCCGCTATCCTGACGCAAGGCCATGACCGTGCCGCTGGCCTCGTCGCCGATGACGACCAGGGAGTTGGCCAGCGCAGGACTGCTGCGGGACAAGGACGTTGCGAGGCCGGTATATTCGGAGACTTTGTGCCTCCACACTTCCGCGCCGGTCGATCGATTCAGCTTGATGACGTTGCCGCCCCAGTCCGTGATGTAGACCGCGCTGCCGGCCACGGTCGGCGTCGCCGAAATATTACCGCCGGAGGTGTAGGTCCATAGCAGCTGGAGGGATGGCGCCGTCTGCGGATTGAGGCTTTGCTCGTAAGGCGCGTTGCGGGTGTCGCTGCGGTCTCCGCCCCATTGCGGCCAGCCGTGAACCCGCGCGGCCAGTGAATGCGGGAGACCGGTCGCAGCTGCACAGGCAGCGAACATAAGGCTGGCCAAAAAAGCGCTCCATCCCGCGACGGTGATGGTGCTGGTTCGAACGTTCATGGGATGTCCTAAGTACCCGGCCGATGATTTGTTGTATGACGCGCGGGTGCTGAGGCAGCATCAGGCGTCCTTACCTTGGTTCAGGAGCAACTCTAGCTCTCTCGCCCCGTGCCTGCCAGGATACGGCAACTGCGGTTTGGCACTTGGCACTGAAACGCTTCAACACAAAAGAATGGCGAGCCGGCGCAATCCGCTACGCTATTTACTCTTGTGCCACTCGCTCGATCACGCCGCTCGACCACGATGAAATTCCCAAAGAAGACCGAATACAAGCTCGAACGATTCGCGATTCCCAACCTTACGCTATATCTGGTTGGTGGCCAGGGGATCGCCTTGCTGCTTGGTTATACTGTCCCTGGACTGATCGGCACGCTCTTTCTCGTTCCGGACGCGGTCCTCGCAGGCGAATGGTGGCGGCTTCTGACGTTCGTGCTCACTCCGCCATCCGGCAATCCCTTCCTCGCGATTTTCACGCTTTATCTACTGTATTTCATGGGTGGTTCGCTGGAAAATCACTGGGGCACATTCCGCTACAACATTTTTGTGCTGGTCGGCTATCTGATGACGATTGCCGCGGCATTCGTATTTCCCGGCAATGCAGCCACCAATACCTATATAACCGGCTCCATCCTCCTCGCTTTTGCGTACCTATTCCCCGATTACCAGATTTATCTGTTTTTCATCTTGCCGGTTCGCATCAAGTGGCTGGCACTGTTGACTTGGCTTTATTACAGCTTCGAGTTCGTCACCGGCGACTGGTCGGTGCGCTTGCTGATTCTGGCGGCGATCGCGAATTTCCTCATGTTCTTCGGCAAAGACCTCTTCTACCAAGCCCGTTATGGCCACCGCCGCATGCGGCGAGGCGCAAACACCATCGCTAATCGTGACAAGCCGAATCACATTTGCACGGTCTGCGGAGTTACCGATAAATCTCACCCGACGCTGGATTTCCGCTATTGCACAAAGTGCGAACCGCCCGTGGCCTATTGCATGGAGCATCTACACAATCATCAGCACATGCACTCCATTTCGAACCAACGCGCGTAAGGCATCGGGGACAGCACGCAGCGAAGCTGGGCTGATGTGCAGCGAAGCCCAGCTTCACACTGAAACTCGACCGCATCGAGGCTTAAACTTGCGTAAGGCATGCAGAGCCGGCACATTCGCGGATTGCGGGCGGGATTATCCGGAAGAGCCATTCTTCCGGCGAACTCCTTCTGATGCGTTGTGCTGATGTGTTGTGAGGACAACGCTCGGGTGGTACTTTGCATTAGACGAAGCCCGCGTCCACTGGACGCGGGCTTCTTCCCACCACTAAAAACAATCGTATCTACGGAGCTGCCGAGCTGCGCAGCTCTATTGAATCCGCCTCACGCGCGCTTCAAGGGGCTGAAATCGACGTGATCCACGGCCAGGTGCACTGCGACGAGTTCGTCACGTTGTTGGGACAGAGTGCGACTGAAAGCTGTACGTTGCTCTTCCAGCTGAGATCGAGGTTAGTAAACCCCGCGTAGGGAAGCGCCGTATAGGCGAACGTCACGCCGCTCACCATCACGTCTTGCGAGCCGAAACGGGGCCAGCTCCACGATTCAGATGAATTTCGGCGAATCGACAGCGACGGGATCCAAAAATGTCCGCTATGGTCGGTGAAGTAGCAGGGACTTGTGGTGTATATGCCATAAACTGTTGCGGTAATACTGACTTGGCCGCCCGGCCTTGTGGTCGACTCGACCATGACCAAGCAATTCCCGATGACCGGACTGCTAAATTGGGTGACGCCGGCCGTGTTGGGGTAGAAGAACCAATTGCCGTTCGCGTGAGCCTGCGTGGCTCCGAGGGCGATAGCGGTAACAGCGAGGACTCTCATAAGCACGTTGCGAAACATAGACTTCTCCCTTTTATTTTGATGTATAGATGCAATGAGTTCGTACAGCTTTCGATAAAGGCCAACCACTCCCCATCAATGCCACATATATCTGTTTTCTTCGGACCAAACTGTGAACTAGTTCACAGTTTGCTCACCCGATTCGGAATCTATTTGCGTGAGACGTGGATCACCAGGCAGTGTCAGGCATGGGGCAAAATCACTGAACGCCATTCAATCTCCGCTCAGTTGCCGCCTTCGAATCGGCCTGTGTGCGCGAGGGTCAAGCGTAGCGCGCCTTTCCAATCTATCATCGTGCTCCGCTCGCACTCGTGATCAGTAGAATCGCGATGCATTTCGACAAATCAGTAAGCCGTAGGAGAAAACAATGTCAAAGTGGTCACCGGCCCAAATACCTGAACAAAAGGGCAAGGTAGCGATCGTCACAGGCGCCAACAGCGGCCTCGGATATCACACCGCCGTCGAATTGGCGCGCCATGGCGCTCAAGTCATTCTTGCCTGCCGCAATCCCGAAAAGGCGGAAGTGGCTTTGAGGAATCTCAAAGCGGCGGTTCCGGACGCCAAGGCCGTCGTCCTGCCGCTCGATCTCGCTGACTTGGCGTCGGTGACGCAGTTCGCGCAGTCGTTTAAGGCCAAATTCAAACGGCTCGACATTTTGCACAACAACGCCGGCATCATGGCCGTGCCGCTGATGCGCACCGCCCAGGGCTTCGAGCCGCAGATGGGCACCAACCACCTGGGTCACTTTGCCTTGACCGGCCATTTGTGGGAAATATTGCGGACCACGGCAGGTGCGCGTGTCGTCAACACGGCGAGCCTCGCACACACTTTTGCTCGCGGAATGGATTTATCGGATCTCAACTTCGAACGCAAGCGATATTCGAAGTGGAATGCTTATGGAAAGAGCAAATTGGCGAACCTTCTGTTCACCTATGAACTGGATCGGCGTCTGCGTGCGCAAAAGGCGGATGCGATTGCCGTCGCAGCGCATCCGGGGGTGTCAGCGACAAATCTGCAGTTCGTTGGCCCGGCCCTGGAGAAGTCAAAGATCGGCAAGTGGGTGATGATCCTCGTCAACGCTCTGGTTTCGCAATCGGCAGAGGCCGGCGCTCATCCACAGCTTTACGCCTCGACTATGCCCGATGTGGTGGGAGGCGAGTATTTTGGTCCCGATGGTTTTCGCGAGATGAGCGGGCATGCGACACGTGTCAGTTCAAACCGCGCCTCTCATGATCCTATGCTGGCGCAGCGCTTGTGGGCACTCTCAGAGGAGCTGACTGGAGTGAAGTTCCCTTAAGGCATATATCCGGCAAGCGTGCGCCAAGCGCTCAGAGCAGCTTCGCCATACCGTCCGGTGAGACCAGAGGGATTGTTGCGCTAAAGACCCTGAATGATCATCGCGCGATAATTCGCACCCTTTTTTCGGTGCACCAGAGCGGCTTGATAGCCAGGGCTGTTGTACCAGGCCTTGGCATCCTCCACAGTTGGAAATTGCAGCATGACCACCCCATCCGGCGGATTGCCTTCCAGAGCTTCGATAGCTCCGTATATCGTCAGCGGAGTGAGCTTGGGATCACGTGGATTCTCTCTGTTTTTCCGATTGTAGATATCCATTTCCGCTTGATTGTGAATCGCATCCTCGCGGATGAACAGCATGTAAGCAGGCATCTGTGTGGTCTCTTTCCTGATGTTTCGATATTAGCGAACGTGTAAGGATGATGCGTCAGTAAATGAATGGAACGCGGCGAACCGCATTGATCATGCGCGCTCAGACTCGCGCACTGAAAAGCCACATCATTCGGCGCACCGCGGTAGCGCCAAGTCAATTGTTGCCGTAGTTTGGCCCCATGGAGACGCAAACGCTCACGGTGGAACCAGGATCGACAACGGTACCTGCAGCGGGCGACTGACCGCAGACATGGAACAGGGTGGTGCTGGAGGCGGAGAAATAGGCAGACTCTTTCAAGCCGAGCGCTTTCAGATCGGATTTAGCCTGGGCCGCCGTGAGGCTGGACAGGTTGGGGACCGTTGTAGAGATCGGAACCGTGCCCGGCGGGACGTAAACGATATTGACTTCAGCGGCGCAGGCCGGTTGTCCGTTGGTGGTGCCGGAGCAGGAATTCAGGATGGTATTGCCGTAAATGTCGGATGCAGCAAAAGCCGGATCAGGCACGACTTGATCGTACGGCTGCAATCTGTAGTTGGTGAATAAATCCCAGGTGATGGAATTCCACGATTGATAAGTCGTGGTCTTATAGCCGCCACCGCGGCCGGAACCACCGCAAGTCGTCCATGCGTAGACCTCGCCAGTGATGTTGCCGCTGCCGTCGAAGCCGGTGACGTAGCTCGCGACATGGACACCGCCGCAGGACTCACCCAACAGTGTCGGATAGCCCGGCGGCAGGGGCAGAATGGTTTGTGCCAACGTTGCAACAGGGACAAGAACAGTCAGAAGAGCGAGCTTTTTCATTTTTTCTCCACAAACCGCAGCAGCGATTGGCCTTGAATCAAAAAACATTCAACCGAAGCGTCTAGACAGAGCTGACGCATGGCCCGCACGGAGCGGATTACCGCGTGTTCCCAGGGATAGATTCTATGATACCCCGTCTACAAACTTTCACGCTCCGCGGCGACCGCGATATATCGAGATCGATCCTGTCGGCGTGGGAATGACCTCTGTTTCCTGCACATCGCGAAAGCCGACCACCGCCATCAGCTCAGGAAGTATCCCTAGTGCGTTGGGTTCGGTATTCTCATAGCCGTCTCCTTTCTGCACGATGCGAAACAGCCTGCGCATGAGCCGCGTGCGCTGCAAGCCATAGTCAGCGACATGCAACGTGCCGCCGGGAATCAACGCCGCATGCATGGACGCCAAGCCGGCGCGCTTCTCTTCGAGCGGAACCTGGTGAAAAACCAGCGATGAAATGATTTTGTTGACCTGCCGACCACGCAACAAATTCTCGGCGTCCCGCGCATACCCGTGTATGAATTCCACGGGTGCTTCGACGGCGGCGAGCTTTCCGCGGGCGCGCTCACGAATCGCGGGATCGGGATCAATTCCGATCAGCGTGAGTGACGGACATAATCGAGCAAGCAGTTTCATTTGCGAGCCGGTGCCACAGCCGATATCCGCAATGACATCGCCAGCGGCGGAGTTGATCTGCCGTGCCAGGGCGCGGCGCCAACGCGATTCCCTGGTCAGCACCGCCACCATGAAGTCATACATCCAGAGCTGCGGTGCCGCCGGCGTATAGTCCCTTACATCGCCGCGGCTTGGACTTGAGTCATTCATCAGTCTTCCTCGTCCGTATGCGACTGAAAACTGTAGCATGCGGGTGCGGTGAGCACAGCACACCGGTCGGGAACCGCGAGATTCGAACGGCGCGGTTCGCCACGCTCACCAGCCACCACTCCGCATCAGGCAAAAGTTGCAGGTGGTCGTGTGAACTGCGTCACAAATGTAGGCGGCGCCGCTTGCTATCCTCACATTAGCTTGTTCTATACCTTCATTCGCATCGAGAAGCGAAATCATTAAAGCCAGGGAGGAAGTATCGTCATGAGCGTTCACAAATTTTCCGCAGCGGGCGAGTATCGTTTGTCGATCCAGCTTCGCATGGTGCGCGTTGTACTGGCTTCCGCCGCCGCTTCGTCGCTCGTCGTCGGTTGTTGGGGCTACGAGAGCGAACCAACCGACGTGACTTCGACCTCCGCGACACTGAACGCGACGGCTTCCTGCGATGCAAGCTCGTCTGGCAATCCCTGTACAGGCTGGTTTCAATATTGGCAGGATGGGATGTCGTCGATCATCCAGACGGGTACTTTCACCGGCAACGTTGTAACAAGTGGACAGGCGGTCAGTCAGCCCATCAATGGCCTCACATCGGGCATGCTCTATCACAGTCAGTTCTGCGGTTATGGAGATGCGGTTCAGCGGCCGGGTCTCTGTGCCAGCCCGCAGGTGGCCGGTGCGCTGGATGCTTTTAATTCCCCCGGACAGTTCCCCGCCGATCAGGGCGATCTCAGTGCGACCGAGAATTTCCGCACCGCGACAGGAACCACGGTGGCGGCATTTGATCTGGGGCGCGTGCTGTCTACGGCGGATGTTTATTCGGACGTCGATCACAGGATTTCGCGCGACTCCGGTTACAGCGTGCAGTATTCAACACAGCCCGCGATGAGTCTGTGGATGTTCGGAGACACGGTCCAGAGGAATGGACCATCGTTTATCAACGGCACCACCGCAGCAGCTGGCTCTTTCACCGCCGGCGAAGCACCGAGCGCGATGAACGAATTGCCGACTCCGCCGGCAGCGCCCGTCGCAGGATTGACGGCACCGGCACGTTTCTTTCCGATCCCGACAGAATTGAAGACTCCGAGCAACCAGAACTGCGGTGCGGCTAATACCAACAGTTACGCTGCATCCTGGCCGGCCGGCGGCGCACAGGAACCTGGATCGTCCAAGCTGGTACTCATGTATTCGCAGATTTGTGTGGTCACCGGTGCCAACTGGCCGACGGGTCGTTTCACGCTGACTGAATATGACCCGGCGTCCAATAAATTCACCGCGACTTACACGCCATTCGTGGCATCCACATTGAGCGTCGGCCTTCCGTTGACCGAAGAGTTCAGTTCCCCGGTTTTTAGTGGCGATGGTTATTTGTATCTGTTCGCATTCTCGCGCACCGCCAATGCGGTATATGTCGCGCGAGTCTCGGCCACTCCGGCGAAATGGGGAAGCAAAGCGAACTTCAAGTGGTGGGGACAGCCCAGCGGCAAACCGGCTCAATGGGGCGCCGAATCAGCGGCAATCTCGGTGGTCTCCGGCGTTCAACCTTGGGGCATCAGCGTCGGCAATTATTCCGGGACAACAACGTCGCACAAGTACGTGATGCTGATACAGACTTTTTTTGGGGCAGCACCGTTTTCCGTTTATGAGGCCAATACACCGACCGGCCCCTGGACACCAAAGGCGTCCACTCAGGTTGCAGATGCCTGCACCAGCGCGAGCTTCGGCTGCTACGCCGTCGTCGGACATCCTGAATTGAGCACTGCGCAACAGCTCGTGTATTCATGGTACAGCGCGGACGATCTCGATGGCTTCGGACACGTGCGATTGGGGGCAATCGACTGGTAACTGTCAACATTCACCGGTCCCTGCGACACCTCGCGCAGGCGGGAGACGCCCTGCCGTCTACGCAACGCTCGCTGCTTCCTTGGGCCGCCGCCGATCGAGCCGACGCTGTTTGAGGAAACATCCTTCTGCAGTGCATTGTCCTCAACCAAAGCGTGTAATGCCTTGGGCACATGTCCGATTAGCCTGTACAAAAGCTCTGCATGTTGTTTCCCGCGTGTAGATGTTTTGCACGATAGTTGCCATTAAAAGCTTGTGATAATTTACAAATGCAGGGGGTCAGAAAGGCAGCAAAGATTGAACGCCGTCCATCTCAATGAAGGGCGGTGGTTTCAGTTTGTGCGCCTTTGGTTCGTGACTTTATCTAATTCTTAAAGACAGGTGAATCGATATGCAGAAAAGCAATAGCGTCATTGTCGGCTCGTTCATCGCGCTGGCCGTAACGGTAACGGCGGGTTGTTCCGTGGACGGCGCGGCATTTTCCAAGGTGGATCCGATTCCCGCTGACAAAGGAGTGGTCTATATTTATCGCCCTGATCATCTCGCCGGCTCTGCAGTTTACGGCACGCTTAGTGCCGACAATGCACCGGTTACAAAGATAAAAAATGGCGGCTACTATCCTTACATTGCGAATCCCGGCACTGTGCATTTCGCTGTCACCACCGAAGCGACGAATACGGCTGACGTTACCGTCGAAGCGGGGAAAGAGACTTATGTGAAATCTAGTGTTGGAATGGGATTCCTGGTCGGACATCTGACTCTCGATCAAGTTTCGCCGGACATCGGACAGCAAGAGATCCAGAGCTGCAAATTGTTGCCACCGATTAGTCCATGAACCGGCATGCTACCGTTGCAAGCGCAATCATGCTGATTTCGGCTGTATGTGCCGGCTGCGTTTCCAACGTCTATAACCCTGGCCCCCCGGATAGTCCGCTGCACTCACTCAAGCTGGGTGAAAACTACGCGGACATGGAACGCGTTCTGGGCAAACCGGACCACAGTCATTCAGAAGATCTGGCCGGCGAGGAGACCGCCATTTTGTTTGTACCGGTCTGGAACATTGTGGAGTCGATTGGCGACTTTCATCCGAGCTCGCTCGAAGTCTACGCATACGATCGTTACGGAACCGTAACCATCGACAATAAGGGCCGCATTATCAAAATCGAATCTGCAAGCTCCCAGTAAATTTGTTCACGGATCAATAGCCGAAGACACTGCATCGCAGTCAGAGTGACCTGCGATGCAGGATATTCGCGCCGAGCATGCATGTTTGCGAAATGGCGGCGTGCAGTTTTTCAGCTCGACGGTGATACTGGGACGCTGTCACTTTGTTTGTGACTTTTATCCACACGGTGCGATAATAAATTCAAGCTGCGCAGCCCGAAATAATCTTGGGCGGAGCAGCTGATACATAGTTAGTGGAACTGGGCTGCATTATTCATCGGCCAAAGTTCGCCGAGAGCCAGTTTGTATACACAGCCCATGTCCCAGAAATTTTCTGTCTACGCTGGAAGCATCTGTTCACGCTTGGTCGCAGGTCCGTGGTCCGAGTCGACGGGGCCCACAAAGCAGATCCGTTCTGCGAATCGCGAAAGGACGCTGCGCCACTGCTCTCCGTTAGTTCGCCGATAGACGACGTTTATCGGTATTCACGACATTGAGACGGTTCAATACCGGATGATGTCGATGAAGTGACGGTGACAAGAGCTAAAGCAGGGAGAGATTTTTAGGCCTTCTCGATCATGCCGCGCCGTTGGTGTTTTTGCCTTTACTGACAGCGGTGGTGATCAATCGTGAGCAACAAATTCAGCGGCGTATCGCCGCTTATCAGCCTTTTTTTGTTCGTGTCTTTGCCTTTTTTGCCGGGGTGTTCGGGAGGCGCCGGCGCTAGCGATCCCGCATCACAGCACGCCGAAGCGGCACCGGTGCCGACGACGCCAACGGATGCTCCAACAACGCAGCCGACGGTCGCTCCCAATACGGTGCGCACAACACCAGTGCTGACGGCAGGACTTAGCATTGGAGTTTTCTCGGGCGGTTCTAATCCGACGGCCGCGGCGAAGTTCGAGACATGGCTGGGACGAAAATCCGACTTCAATGTCGATTTTTTCTCCGACACGGAATATACCGGCAGCGATCCGCTGGCCGGTTCCGCAGGCTGGGATATCGGGGTATGGGCCGGTGCCAACCGCCCGGATCGGAACATGCTTTTTTCCGTGCCGTTGTCGACGCTCCAGGATCCTTCGCTGAAGAATGTCGCGAACGGTTTGTATGATGCGCAGTACCAGCAGGTTGCGAAATCGGTCGCCGCGCACTATCCCAATGCCATTATCCGTATCGGCTGGGAATTCAATGGCAACTGGTATCCCTGGGCCGCCCAGGGAAAAACTGCCGACTATATCAACGCTTTCCGGCGCGTCAGCAAGATTTTCACTTCGGTCTCGCCAACCTTCACAATCGATTGGTGTCCGGGAATCGGGAGTCTGTATGTTCCGGCGGAGAACGCCTATCCGGGCGATGACGTTGTCGATGTGATCGGCCTCGATGCGTATGAAGACTGGAGCTATAGTCCTAATGCCGATCCGGTGCAAAGATGGAATTACTTCCGCGATCAAGATCACGGCCTGGCATGGCATCAGCAGTTCGCCGCCCTGCACGGCAAACCGATGAGCTTTCCCGAGTGGGGCGTAAATCATGACGACTCTTACTTCATGCAGCAGATGTATTCGTGGATTACGACGAATAGAGTTATTTACGCTTCGTATTGGAGCTCCAATGCCGGCTTTGCCGGAGATTTGGCGAGCCTCCAATATCCGGGTGCATCAGCGACATACAAAGGTCTGTTCAGCACCATTCCCTTGTCTCACCACTAAACCGGTTTGCAATAGCTTCTGCGTCGGGACAGCGCTCGCGGGCGGATGGCGCTAAACTAACCTCCGGGCATTGCGCTGGTACCGGTATGGGTATCAGCGCTCAATGCCCGGACGGTCCGGACACGTGATTTCGGCATTTCCCGTCAGCCCGAGTAACCCTATGAATTGGCTATATGTAAGGTCATGTATCGCCGCGTTCATTTAGCGTCCAGCATTGGTGGCCGATACTGATTGCAGCTGAGGAACCTCCATGCGCCACGGAGTTCCGATATTGATAGACAATAATCAATCAAAGAGGAGTTAAGCCATGAAAAGCTTCCTGCTTGCGGTATCACTGGGCGCATGCGCGGGTTCGGCGCTGGCTCAGGATGTCGGCGTTTCCGTCCACGTCAGCCAGCCCGGTTTTTACGGTGAAATCAATATCGGCGAGGCACCGCAACCGCAGGTCATCTACTCGCAGCCCGTGGTGGTGGTACCGATGCCCATGGGCGCACCCCCTCCGCCGCCGATCTACCTGCACGTTCCGCCCGGCCATCAGAAGCACTGGAGCAAACACTGCCACGACTACAACGCATGCGGGCGCCCGGTCTATTTCGTGCAGGAAGGCTGGTATCAGCAGGTGTATCTGCCTCAGTACTACCAAGCGCATGGCGATGACCATCCAGAATACCGGGACGACGACCGTGACCGACACCATGGCGAAGGTCACGATCACGGTCATGGACACGGGCCCGATCATGGCCATGGCCATGACGACGACGATCGCCACTAGCTAGGGCCCGCTAACACTCACTTTGATCGCGTTCTGTGAATGGGAAAAGGCGCTTCACCCTCAAGCTTTCACCTTCACTAAAATTCCTTTCACCCCGTTCTGATCGAGGCGGTCCAGAATCTCTTGGGCTCTGACAAGATTGGATTCTGGTCCGACGCGGACGCGGAACCAAGTCTCCTTCTGATCGATGGTGACTTGCTCGATGCGCGATTCGACACCGAGCAGCGCGAGGCTGGCACGATTGCGTTCGGCTTCGTCGCGCGAGCGGTAGGAGCCGACCTGGATCAGATACTGGCCCGGCTGCGCGATGTCGGCTGTGGTCGCTCTGCCACTCTTCGCCGAATCCCGGGCATCCTCGCGCGGAATGACGACTTCGTAGCTCGGCAGCATTTCATAGAACGAAAAGCGCGACGGCTGTTTCGGCGGCAACAGAATCCGTCCTTTCGCATCGGTTTTGGGGGATGGCGCACTGGCGACGGGAAGGGCGGCGGCAGGTCCCTTCGGGCGCACGATATAGACGAACGCGGCAACGACGAGTCCGATCGATAGGCCCAGCACTAGCCAGATCCAACCCGGTAGCGGCTGCGATTTGGATTTAGACGCGCCGCGCCGGGCCGAGCCGCCGCCACGGCCGCTGGATGAACGGCCTTTCGCATAATCGCGCGCCACTTAAATCGCCTCCGTCACATCTGCTCCGGCGCGGATACGCCAAGCAGACCGAGTCCGTTGGCAAGCACCTGCCGAGTCGCCGCGGCAAGCCCCAAGCGTGCGGTGCGCAGCTCGGCATCGTCAACGAGAAAAGCATGCGCGCCGTACCAGCGATGCAGCGCATCGGCGAGATCCCGCAGGTAGAACGTCAGCGCATGCGGCGCGCTCTGCGCGGCAGCGTTGCGCAGCGTTTCGGCGTAGCGCCCAAGGATGGTGAGCAGTGCCTTCTCGTGTGCTTCGACAAGCCGATGCAGGCTTACCGGAACAGCAGCAGCATCGAAATCGAGCCCGCGTTCCGCCGCCTGGCGGAACACACTGCACACACGCGCATGCGCGTATTGCACGTAATAGACAGGGTTGTCGTTCGACTGCGAGCGTGCCAGTTCGATGTCGAACTCCAGATGCTGATCCTGCGAGCGCGACAAATAGAAAAAGCGCGTCGCGTCTTTGCCTGCTTCAATGATCAGATCCTTGAGCGTGACGAAGTTTCCGCTGCGCTTACCCATGCGGCCGGACGACAGCGTCACGAATTGGATGAGCTGCACATTGAGCGCATCCTTGCTGCCGGTCAGCGCTTCAATGGCGGCGCGCATGCGGCCGATGTAGCCGTGGTGATCCGCGCCCCACACGTCGAGCTGTAGCGGCCAGCCGCGCGCGAGCTTATCGACGTGATAAGCGATGTCGTTGACGAAGTAGGTTGCCGCGCCATCGGCCTTGATCAGCACGCGATCCTTCTCGTCACCGAACGTTGTCGTGCGCAACCACAGCGCACCCTCCTGTTCGTAAGTGTGGCCAGAGACCGTGAGCTGATCCAACGCCTTTTTCACCGCACCGCTGTCGACCGTTTCCCTCTCCGATGTCCAGCGATCGAAATGCACACCGAAGGCATCGAGCGTGGCACGAATCGCGGCAAGCTGGTCATCAAGCGCGAAGCGCTGCAACTTTGCATAGTCATCGCCAAGCAAGGTGCGCATGCGCAGGATCAACGCATCCATGTATTTTTCGGCGGCGGCTTTCAAAGCGTCGTCGTCGACGGCTGCGCTCTCCACATCGCTACTGGCATCCAATACTTCGTCGGGCAGATCCCGCATCACGTTTTGCGCATTACGGCGGAACAATTCGCGATAACGGTCGCGCACGCGCCCGGCAGTGGCACGCACGTAGTCCGCCGGATACCCGCGCACCGGAAACGCAACCTCTTCACCGGCGAGTTGCAAGTAGCGCAGCCAGACACTGACGGCGAGGATGTCAGCCTGGCGGCCGGCATCGTTGATGTAGTACTCCCGATGCACCGTCCAGCCGGATGCCGCGAGGATATTGGCGAGTGCATCGCCGTAAGCCGCATTGCGACCATGACCGACGTGCATCGGACCCGTCGGATTCGCGGATACGAATTCGACCATGATGCGACCGGCGGAGCCACTATCATCGCGACCGTAGCAATCGCCGGCGGCGAAGATGTCATTGACGATGTTCTGGAACGTCGACGGTGCCAGAAAGAAGTTGATGAAGCCCGGGCCCGCGATCTCGACTTTCGCCACCAGCGCCGACCCTGGCAGCGCGCGCACCAGCGCCTCGGCAACCTGGCGCGGTGGCTTGCCGAGTGGCTTGGCCAGTGTCAGCGCCAGATTGGTCTGGAAGTCGCCGAATTTCTCATCCTTGGTTGCTTCGACCTGAATGGCTTCGGGCGCCACCACGGCGGTACCGGAAAGCACCGCATCGAGGGCGCCGCGCAGCAGCGTTTGCAGTTGGGATTTCATCGAATTGCACCTGAGCGAACGCGGATTGTACCCGCGCCGACGGCGGCGGTCAGTCAGAACAGATCAGCCGGATCGATGTCGATCGACCAGCGCACGCCGCGCACGGACGGCAATGCTTCGAGCGTCGGCAGTGCCGCCGTCAGCAGACGGTGCAGCGCCGTGCGCGAGCTGCTGCGCAGCAGCAATTGCGCACGGTGATAACCGGCGCGACGTTCCATCGAGGCCGGCGCCGGCCCGAGCAGATCCACCGGACGCGCGTCCGCGCCAGCGGCGGTCAGCACGTCGCGTGCACTGCGTAGATAGGCGAGCGCCACGCCTTCGCGGCGCGACTCGGCACGCAGCAACGCCAGGTGCACGTACGGTGGCAGTCCGGTCGCGCGGCGCTGCGCGAGCACAGCGTCGCAGAAGGCCGGATAGCCCGATTCGATCAGGCAACGCAGCAGCGGATGCTGCGGCTGGTGAGTCTGCAGCAGCACTTCGCCCGGCTGGCCGGCACGGCCGACCCGGCCGGCAACCTGCGTGATCAGGCTGCCCATACGCTCGATCGCGCGAAAGTCGCCGCCGTACAGCGCCTGATCGGCATCGACAATGCCGGCGAAACTGAGTCCCGCAAAATCGTGTCCCTTGGCCAGCACCTGCGTACCGACCAGGATGCGGATCGCGCCGCTGCGCACATCCGCGAACAGGCGCGCGATCTCGCCGGCACGACCAAGGCGATCCGAATCGAAGCGTTCGACGCGAAACGCCGGGAAGCGGCAATGCAATGCTTCTTCGATGCGTTCGGTGCCCTGTCCCAATGGCACCAGATGCGCGCCGCCACACTCGGGACATACGTTCGGTGCCGGCGCCGAGGCACCGCAGTGATGGCAAAGCAAGCGCCGCCGGCCGCGATACAGCACCATGCGCGCGTCGCAGTGGCTGCACGGCGCGCTCCAGCCGCAGTCGTGGCATAGCAGCGTCGGCGCGTAGCCGCGACGGTTCTGGAACAGCAGCACCTGACCGCCGTCGGCGAGATGCCGTTCCACCGCTTGCAGTAAGGGTTCGCTGAGCCCGTGCTCCAGCGGCCGCGCGCGCAGATCGATGGTGCCGATCCTGGGCGGCGCGCCGCCGTGCACGCGCACCGGCAACGATATCGGTCCGTAACGCCCAGCGGCGACGTTGGCGAGGCTCTCCAGCGACGGCGTAGCGCTGCCGAGCACGACCGGGATGCGCAACTCGCGCGCCCGCATCACAGCAACATCGCGGGCCGAATAACGGAAACCTTCCTGCTGCTTATATGAAACGTCGTGCTCCTCATCGACGACGATGAGACCGGGATTCTTCAACGGCAGGAATACGGCGGACCGCGTGCCGACGACGATATCGACTTCGCCGGCGCGCGCGCGCCGCCATGTCCGTGCGCGCTCCGCATCGCCGAGCGCGGAGTGATAGCAGGCCACGCGCGCACCGAAGCGCTGTTCGTAACGCTCCGCCAATTGCGGCGTCAGGCCGATTTCCGGCGCCAGCACCAACGTTTGCCGGCCGCTCGCAAGTACTTGCTCGGTGAGCCGCAGGTACAGTTCGGTTTTGCCGCTGCCGGTCACGCCATCGAGCAGCGTCGCGGAAAAGCCGGTGTCGATCGACGGAAACTGTGCGAGGGCTTGCGCCTGCGCCACACTCAGCGCAGGAAGCCGTTCCGCTCTCAATTCCGGCATCGCTGTGGCGACAGCGACGATCGTCTCGATCCAGCCCTGCGTCAGTCCACGACGCACTGCGTCAGCGCTTCCCGCGAATTCGCCACGCGCGCGTGGACCTTCGCGTAGCGCATGCAGTACCGCGCGCAGGCGCGTCGCACGCGGCGGCAGACCAGCGAGCGCCGTGCTTCCCTCAGCGGTCAGCTGCAATACCTCAGAGACCTTGCGCGCCGGCTCGGCGCGCGTGCGCAGATTTGTCGGCAATGCGGCGGCAAACACTTCGCCGACGGGTTGAAAGTAGTAGTCTGCGGCCCATCGGCACACCGCCACGAGGTCCGGCGGCACAGCAGGTTCAGCGTCGAGAACGGCAACGATGGGCCGATAGTCGAACGTCGCCTCTACTGCTGGCCGCGGCGCCGACAGCACAACAGCGATCAACTCACGGCGGCCAAATGGCACCTTCACACGCATACCTGGTAACAGCGTCGCGGCCTGCTCCGGCGAAACCGCGTAGTCAAACGCAGTTCGCACCGGAATGGGGCACGCGACCGCTACAATCTGCACCTGCAATCCCCTGTGGATAACTGTGTGGATAGAAGAAACTGGCATCAAACCAACAATTTGACGGGCTTCAATCTGTCAAAAAACCGTCACGGAAAACACAGATAATTTCATTGGAATCATTGCATTGAAAAAGTTTTTTTGCGTTGACCGTGAAGGCGGGCCCGACTTCTTCACGCATTTGATCGCCAGCCACCTGTGTATAAGCATTTTGCCGCATTGCGATTGTCAACCACCGCGTGAACACCGCGTTACGTCAAGGCAGGTACGGCAAAATGTCGTTTTCCGGGGTCGCAGATGGGGTCCAGAGCATTCGTGGCGACGGTACCAGGTCCGGCGTATGAGTATCCTAGCGCCGGTCGGGATACGGCCGGATCGGAGAGCATTGCTGCTGTGACTGCGGCAGTCAAAGAGGAGCTGAACCGTTTCCTGGCCGGCGTCGAACGACGCGCACTGCGCGTCGCCGAAATAGCGACCGGCTCGCGCGACGACGCGCTGGACATTGTCCAGGACGCAATGGTCAAGCTCGCCAGTCACTATGCGAATCGTCCCCCTGGCGAATGGGCACCGCTGTTCCATCGCATTCTCGACAACAAAATTCTGGACTGGCAGCGCCGCCAAACCGTGCGGCGACGTCTGTTCGGCGTGCCGGCGCCAGCCAGCGCGATCGACGGCGACGAAGATCCGATTGCCGCAATACCCGACGCCACCCAGCCCGAAAACTCGCAGCGGCTCAAGCAGGCGCAGGCCATGGCGGTGCTGGAACGTGCCTTGCGACAGTTGCCGAAGCGACAGCGGCAAGCATTCGTGCTGCGCGTTTGGGAAGGACTCAGCGTGGAAGAAACGGCAGTCGCGATGGGCTGCGGCGACGGCAGCGTTAAAACCCACCTGTCGCGCGCGCTGCACAGACTGCGCGAACAGTTGCAAACTGTATGGCCATGAACGACCAGAACGACACCAGCCACGATGCCCGCGACCGCGAGTTCGCCCAATCGCTGCGTGGCCTTCTGCGCGACAGCGAGGAAGAACTGGATTTCAACGCGACGACGCGTCTGGCCGCGGCGCGCGCGCGCGCGCTGGACCGCATTGGCCGCCGCGGTTGGTGGACGCGCTGGACAATTACCGTGCCGGGCGCGGCGATGGCGGCGGCGCTGATGTGGGCTCTATTGCTTCCGCGCGAATTCGCACCGGCACCGGCTGCTTCCAGGCCACAAGCGGCAATACAGGTCGAAGTAATGGAAAGTTTTGCCGACGAAGCTGATCTCCTTGTCGATTTCGAGTTCTATCAGTGGCTCGACGAAGCCGGCGATAGTGTTTGATTTCCTTGCCATCGCCTGGGCCGCTGGTCCGACGCAGCCGGCAAGCGCGCAGCACGCTAGCGCAGCGGTGCCGCCGCCGGACTTGATCGAATTCCTTGGTGAATGGGGCGATGACAATGGCAACGTCGTCGATCCGTCGAGTCTGGTCTCACCGTCCGCCGGACCGGAAGGAACGAGCGGCAACTCCGCCGGCACTCCTGCCGTAACGGGAGGCTCTGTTCGTGCGCCATCTCCGCGTTAGCCTTTTCGCGATGATCGTGGCGCTGACCCTGACCAGCGCCGCGTTCGCTGATGGCGGCGGCGTCCCATGGTCGAATCTCGATCCGCAGCAGCAGCAGCTTCTTTCGAACCTGCATGATCAATGGGATCAGTTACCACCGGAGCGCCAGCAACGGCTGGCCCAGGGCGCCGTGCGCTGGCAGCATATGTCGCCGGAACAGCAGCAGCGCGCCAAGGAAACATTGCAGCACTGGCGTAGCCTGCCACCTGAGCAACGCCAGCAAATCCGCGAGCGCTTTCAGCAGCTGACACCGGAGCAGAAGCAGCGGCTCGTGCAGAGCTATCAGCGCTTCAAGACCATGCCGCCCGAACAGCGACAGCAACTTCGGGAGCAGTTCCAGCAGTTCCGCGCGCTGCCGCCCGAGCAGCGACAGCAGATCCGCGAATGCTTCCGCCGTCGCCGCGGTGGCGAAACCGTCGACTGCCGCAGCATGATGCCGTAGAGGTTGCCGGCCTTCGCTTCGATTGCTGCGACGACCGTTCTGAAGCTGAGTTGACGGAGACACTCACCACCACCCTCGTTTCCCAAAAGCGGCGACGGGGTTCACTACACAGTGTTGTCGCGGCGCACCATTTGCACCGCCGGACAAATGCTGTTGCTACAATCCGCTTGCGCACCGCCCAATAAATGCCGACTCAAAGTCGGCAGATGCATCAGGGGCGTGGGGGAGACGATGCGGACATGTCGCGATAGCGTTGCGGGCAAGGCTCCGGATTGTTATTTGCGCGGGGATTCGTTTCGTCTTGTCACGATGTTCTCCTCATGCCTTTTCGGCTCGCCGGCGCTCGCTGCATCACTTTCCGACTCAACACTGCTGACCGCGGCGCGTTTCACGGTGGTCGATACTGGCCTGCTCGCGCTTGCCAGCGGCATTGTGCTTGCGGCAGCGGCCTATCTCGTCGCCCGCCTGCTCAATCACTGGGACCGAAGCAGGGAGGAACGACGCTTTCAGCAGCTTGCCGATTCATTGCCGCAACTAGTGTGGACTTGCGATGACGACGGCAGGTGCGACTACCTCAGCCGGCAATGGGCGGACTATGCCGGCGTCTCCACGGTGCGTCTGCTGGGATTAGGTTGGTTGCAATACATGCATCCGGAAGATCGCGATCACCTCCGCCGTCGATGGAGTACTGCTGTGGAGACGGGCTCTGTGTATTCCGCCGAGTGCCGGATCCGTCGCCACGATGGCACTTGGCGCTGGTTCGAGGCGCGCGCAATGCCGGTACGCGACAATAACGGCCGCGTTCTCAAGTGGTGCGGGTCGAGCATCGATATCAACGAAGCGCGCGAACTGCGCGAGGAGATGCGGCGCAAGGAAGCGCAGCTCTCCAAAGTCGCGGCAGCAGCGGCACCCGGCGCTATCGTCGCTTATCGCCTGCGTCCCGACGGCAGCGACAGTTTTCCGTACGCCAGCGCCGGCATTCGCGAGATTCTCGGAGTACGGCCACAAGATCTCGAAGGCGATGCCAGCCCAGTCTATGCGATGACGCATCCGGACGATTCCGCACGCCTGCAGGCCGCAATCGAATTCTCGGCAAAAACCATGACGGTCTGGCAGTGTGACTATCGTGTGCAGCATCCCGAAAAAGGGGAAATCTGGATCGAAGGCCGTTCCACGCCCGAGCGCGAGGCTGATGGCAGCATTCTCTGGTACGGCTTCCTGAGCGATATCACCGAGCGCAAGCGCGCCGAAGAAGCACTGCGAAACTCGGAAGCTCGTCTGCGAGCGGCGCTGGAGAGCGGTGACATCGGCACCTGGATCGTCGACTTCGGCAGGCGGATCGCATGGTGGGACAGCGCCACCCGAGAATTAGTCGGATTTCCCGGTAGCGATTCCATCGAACTCTCGCTCGAACAGAGCATGCAGGGCGTACATCCCGAAGACCTGCCGCGTGTGCGCGAGGCCTTCATTGCCAGCACCAGTCTTGGCAAGGACTATTTTGCCGAGTTTCGCAACGTGCGCGCCGACGGCGCACTGCAATGGATCCAGTCGCGCGGGCGTGTCGAACGCGATGCCGACAGCCGCCCGCTGCGACTGATCGGCGCCAGTATCGACATTACGGCGCGCAAACGGGTAGAGGAAACACAGCTGCGCTCGCAAAAGATGGAAGCGCTCGGCACGCTGGCCGGCGGCATCGCGCACGACTTCAACAATATTCTACTGGCGATTACCGGCAATGTACGGCTGGCCGCTGCCGACCTGCCCCACGATAACCCCGCGTGGGAAGCACTCGCAGAAATCGACAAGGCGAGCCGCCGCGCAACCGACCTGGTACGGCGCATACTTACGTTCAGTCGCCAGCAGGAAGCCCGACGCGAAGTGAGCCAGCTACCGCAAGTGGTCGACGAAGCGCTCAAACTGCTGCGCTCGACGCTGCCCGCGACCATCGATATCCGTGCGACTTTCGCCGCGGACTTGCCACCCGTCGCCGTCGACGCGACGCAGGTGCATCAAGTCTTGATGAATCTTGGCACCAACGCCGCGTATGCCATCGGCAACGCACCAGGCATCATCGACATCCGCTGCGACGTGGCGAACCATGGCGACGACGCCGGCCACGTCAGTGTGGAACTACGTCCGGGCCGCTACGTGCGCCTGACGGTGAGCGACAATGGCTGCGGCATGGACCAAGCCACCCGCGAGCGCATCTTCGATCCGTTCTTCACCACCAAACCAGGTGGCACCGGTACCGGGCTCGGATTGTCCACCGTGCATGGCATTATGAAGAACCACGACGGAGTGATCACTGTCTACAGCGAGCCAGGCAAAGGCACCCTGTTTCATCTGTACTTTCCGGCGAGCACGGACAATGTCCGCGCTCAGGCGCCCGCTGAAAAGCAGGTTCCGGCTGGACACGGCGAGCATGTGCTCTACATCGACGACGAGAAAGCGCTCACCGTTCTGGCTTCGCGCATCTTGCAGGGGCTCGGCTACCGCGTCACCACATTCACCGATCCGGCGGCGGCGCTCGAAGCGTTCAGGTCACACTGCGACGACTTTGACATCGCTGTCACCGATCTTTCGATGCCTGGAATGAGCGGCTTCGCGCTCGCGCGCGGCCTGCTGGAAATCCGGCCCGAGCTGCCGATCGTGATGACTTCCGGCTACGTTCGGGCCGAGGATCAGGAAACCGCGCTGGGGATGGGACTGCGCGACCTGATCCTGAAGCCGAACACTGTCGAGGAACTGGGAGATGCGCTCGATCGTATTTTCCGCGGCAGCGAAACGGCGCCCGGCAAGCGGGTGCAAGCGTAGCGAAGTGACTCAACAGAGGCTATTGATAGCCTTTAGCACATCCGAACGTGAAATGATGCCGATAAGCTTGCCGTTGTCGATGACTGGATAACGCCGGAACGAATTGCTGAGGAACATGCTGGCAAGCTGAGTGAGATTGGTATCGGGATCGACGGAGACGACTTTCGCCGTCATGAACTGGCTCACCGGCCCGGCCACGCAACTTTCCTGCGCCGCGATGAGGCCGACATTCAGGCAGTCCCGTTCCGAGAGCATGCCAACCACGCTGCCGTCCTTGCCGACCACGGGCGCGCCGGAAATACGGTGCTTGACCAACTCATTGATTGCGCGCATGACCTCCATGTCCGGAGTGAACGTGATGAGGTTCGTGCTCATGTAATCCCTAACACTGACCGAATCCAGCGTGGCCATCGCGATTTTCTCCCGATACGGTCGGCAACTTATGACAAAAGTTACCCGCGAGCGATGAACAATACAACTGCCGGAGCAACCGATCCGGGATCGGCAATCAGGATTCGAACAGATCCCGCTGCCTCGGCAGCGGCTCGCGCTCGCCTTTCGGCAGCAGTCCGTGCAGGCCGGCGCCCTGGCGCCGCAGCCATACGCGCCAAGTTTCGAATTCCGGCATTTGCCGCTCGACCAGGCCCCAGAAACGCTGTGAATGATTCAGGTGCCGGCGATGACAGAGCTCGTGCACGATCACATAACGGAACACCTCGCGCGGCGCCAGCACCAACCGCCAGTTGAGACTGATCAGTCCATCCGGACTGCAACTGCCCCACAGCGATTTCTGCTCCGCGATGCGCGGACCGGTATAGTCGATGCCAAGACGCCCGGCTTCCTCGTCGAGCATGCGCCGCGCGTCGCTGCGCGCGAGCTGACGCAGAGCTGCACCGAGCGCACGTGCAAGTAGTGCCGGTTCGCGCATTACCGCGGGCGCACATAACAGATTGACGCTGTCGGTGAATCGCACGGTCGGCCGCGCGATGCGCGCGGGTGTCACCAGCAGCGGCGTCTCGACGCCGCGCAGCAGAATGCGATCGGTGCCATCCCAGCGCAGCGTCAGCGGCGGCGGCGCCGTGCTGCGCTTGCGATCGAATTCGGCGAGCTTGAGGCGTATCCACTCGCTGCGACAGGCGAGAAAATCGTAAGCGACGCGGCGTGGCACGTGACGCGGGATGACGAGCCAGACCTGACCGTCCGGTCGCACTTCGATGCGGATACTTCGCGCCTTGGCGCTGACCCGTTCGCGTACGAACGAGCGTGGTGTGAGCCCTTCTCTCAAATCCATGCTGAAGTCTTAGTAGTGATCGGCGAGGCCGATCGGCCCCAACCTTTGCAGCACACGCCGGAAACGCGGCGGGTTGTGACCACGATCCGCGAAACGCGCGGACCGCGATTGATATGCAGCATCGTTCACATCGGCGTCACGCGCAAAAATCCAGCCAAGGTTCTTGCCGGGATATCCGAAGGTATTGTCGCGCACAAAATGCGGATCGCTGATTTTACCGTCGTCACGCGGATGATGTTCAACACACAGCGCGAACCCTAGCGGTGCCCTCGACATACGGATTCGGACTGGACGCATACGGCGCGCGGCCAGCGCTGACCGCGCCGCCGGCACAGATCGCGATGACACGTTGCGTACCCAGTTTCCCATATTCAGCGCAACCCCCAATACCACTTCGGCAGACCGGGCTCCATCTTTAGGACCGATCATCAATTACTTTAGTCGCTGAGCCTACGGTAATTGATAAAAGAGCCTAGCCCGGATCGAATCCAAGCCTGGCCAACAGTCCATCCAGTTCATCCAACGAATGAAAGCGCACGCGCAGTTCGCCGCTGCCGTCGCGCACTGCACTGACCTCGACCGGGTAGCCTAGATGGTCGGCAAGTTCGCGCTCGAGACGTTCGACATCCACCGGCCGGCCGCGCGCAGTCTTTACCCCCGCAGGCACGCTGGCGCGCCGCTCCAGCGTGCGCACCGACCAACGTTCTTGAATCGCGCGCGCAGCCCACTCACGTTGCGCGGAGGCCGGCACGCCGGCGAGCACTTTCGCGTGACCGATCGACAATTGTCCGTCGTCTATCCAGTTCCGCACTTCAATATCAAGGGTGAGCAGGCGCAAAAAATTGCTTACGTATGCGCGCGACTTGCCGATGCGCGCGCCGATTGACTGATGCGTCAGCGCGTAGCGCTCGCCAAGTGCGCGCAGGCCCTCGGCCGTCTCCATGGGAGACAACGCCTCGCGCTGAAGGTTCTCGATAAGTCCAAGGACTTCCGCTTCATCCTCGGCCAGATCGTTGCGCACGATTGCCGGAATCTCGTGCAGACCCGCGAGCTGCACCGCGCGCCAGCGGCGCTCACCTGCCAGCAGTTCGTAACCGCGCGCGTCACCGCGCACCACCACCGGCTGCACCACACCGAGATCAGCGATCGAACGCGCCAGTTCGGCCAGCGCATCGGCGTCGAAACGCTTGCGCGCCTGCAAACGTCCGGCGCGAATCAGATCGACCGGAATCTGGATGACGCGCTGCGGCGTCTGGGAACGGGAAGCCATCAACGGGGCGTGACGAGGCGACTGTGGGATAATTCCGGATCACTATATGCGAGACTCGTCCGTGGAACAGCACTATCGAGCAATCATCAAAGCTGTCGGCGAAAACCCGGATCGCGAAGGTTTGCTGCGCACGCCGCATCGTGCGGCCAAGGCGATGGCGTTCATCACGCAGGGTTATGGCCTGAAGATCGAAGATATCGTCAACGATGCGATCTTCTCTTCGACCAACAATGAGATGGTGATCGTGCGCGATATTGAGCTCTACTCCCTGTGCGAGCACCACTTGCTACCGTTTATCGGCCGCGCGCATGTCGCCTACCTGCCCAACGGTAAAGTGATCGGATTATCGAAGATTCCACGGATCGTCGATATGTTTGCGCGCCGTCTGCAAATCCAGGAAAACCTCACACAGCAGATCGGCGACTGCGTTCAGGAAGTGACCGACGCCAAGGGTGTGGCAGTCGTCATCGAAGCCAAGCACCTGTGCGCGATGATGCGCGGGGTGGAAAAGCAAAATTCCTCAATGACCACATCGATGATGCTCGGCCGCTTTCGTGACGATCCGCGTACGCGTCAGGAATTCCTGACGCTGATCCGGCACAGCTAGGTATATCTTCAGCACACGGACCGATGTCTGCATGGACTAGGGCCTTGTTCGACGTTAGTCGAAAGCCGCTTGCCTTCCACGGCATACTGGTTCGTATAATTGTTCACAGCTGTACACGGGTGGAAAGCTCGTCGCGGGCAGGAACCGTATAAAGCGTGCGCGTGCCATGTCGAGGCATGACGACGCAACGGATTCCGAAACAAAAAACGGCCGGCGCGACGGGCTACGAAAGGTAGTTGAGTTCAGAATCACGCAGGAGTGATCGCGTCATGGGTAGTGCAATTCCCCGGGGGGGGTTTGGGACGGCCGACCAGCTGGCGGTGCTTATGTCCATCGAGCCAGTCGTTAAGCAGCAAACCGACAATCATCTGGCGCGACGCAAACTCTGGTTTCCCAACGAACTCATGTCCGCGGACGAACAGATGCCACCGGAAGCGGATGCGGAACTCGCGCGCGTGCGCGACGCTGCGCGCGGCCTGCCCGACGCCGTGCGTGTGTCCGTCGCACTGAACCTGCTGACCGAGGAAGGACTGCCGCATTTTCATCGTCTGATCGCGATACACCTCGGCTACGAATCCGAGTGGTCGCGCTGGAACAATGTCTGGACCGCCGAAGAAGATCGCCACGGCTGTGCTTTGCGCGACTACGTGCGTGATGCGCGCCTGTTCAACATGGGCGCGCTCGAAAAGCTCCAGTACGCGTACATCGAATCCAGCTTCAACCCTGACTGGGAACACGATCCTTACCGGCTACTCGCTTATACCAGTCTGCAGGAGCGCGCGACACAGGTGGCGCACGCGAACACCGGCCGTGCCTGTGGCACCTACGAGCCGAAAATCCAAAGCATCCTCGCGCATATCGCCGCCGACGAATCGCGGCACTACGATTTCTACCGCAACGCGTTCAACGAAATTCTGCGGCGTGACACTAATCGCGCGCTTGAGTCGCTGCTGCACGTGATGCCCGCTTTGGCGATGCCGGGACATTTGATGCCGGGCTACGACCAAATGGCCGAAGTCGTGCGCCGCGGCGACCTCTACGGTCCGCGTCACTACGCGAAAATCGTGTCCGATCTACTTGCGTTTTGGAAAATCGATGCGCTGAGCGGACTATCGGCGACCGGCCGCGCTATACAGGAAAAGCTGATGAAAATTCCTGCGCGATTGGAAAAGCTCGCGGCTTATGCTGATCGCAAGACAACCGCACGCAGCTTCGCGTTCGACTTTCTTTACGGCCGGACGATTGCACTCTGACGATCTCTGCACGGGAGATGCGTCGGCAGTTGACTTCTCACTCGCTGTAGAAGCTGTCTTGGCCGGAGACCTGCCTCTACAAGGCGGCACAAAACAGAGTTGGTGAAATTTCTTGAGCTCTGATCGGGAATTGACCGCTGCGGGTGATCTCCACGACTCATCGCACCTGCAGGCTTTCCACGGATATCATGCGGTATGAGTACACTTCCAGTAGCACCGTGAAACGGAAGTGGCCGGTACCGTGGTGGCGGGAACGAACCACAAAAAATCGCTGCAACGCACGGCGACTGATGACAACAGCGTGGGAGGAAACCGTCCAATGTTCGCGCGCAAACTATATGCGATCACCGCGCTGATCGCGGTCTTGGGTTGCACCATAACACCCGCAGTTGCCGATACGACTACCATCAGGCCGCCCGTTGGCGCTTGGTCAGCGGGTGACTATCCGAAAGATCTGAAGTCGCAAAGTTATATCGCAATCAGCGGCGTAAGAGGTCAGCGGGGATTACAGCGAGAATATAAGGTGCATGTGCCGAAGGGCTACAACAAGAACACACCAACTCCAGTCGTTTTCTGCATCCACGGTCTTTCGCAAAATCCTGTGTTGTTCTGCATCGACGGCACTAATACCAGCGGCAACAACTTCAATGGGAAGGGCGGCCTGATTGATCAAGCCGACGAAAACGGCTTTATTCTGATCATGCCCAACGGCTATAAATGGAGTTGGAATGCCGGGAGCTGCTGCGGCTCAGCCCGCCGGATGGGGCTTGATGATGTCGCGCTGTTCCGGGCGATCCTCGCGGAAGTGGGAAGGCATCTGAATGTCGATACTCATCGGGTCTACGCGACCGGCGTATCCAACGGAGGCTTCATGAGCTTCCGCCTGGCATGCGAAGCGTCCGACATGATTGCCGCAATCGTTACGGCTTCCGGCGAAATCGTGCTGAATCCCCAGAGCAGTTGCCAGCCAGAAAATAAGGTGTCAGTGCTGAGCTTCCATGGCACCAGTGACCCGATTGTTCCGTACAGCGGCTTCGAAAGCTCTATGCCCTATATAGCGACCTGGAACGGCTGCTCCTCGAACACGACGTCCGCGAGCTTCCCAAATAGCGGTGGTGATACCACCTGCGCGACATACACGGGCTGCCCGGCCGGCGTAACGGTGACCGGATGCAGTGTCGAAAATGGAGGTCACTGCTGGTATGGAAGTCCAAGCTGTGGAACCGGCTACGGCAAGCTCGGCTCTAACCTGATTGGGATTATTATCGGCGACAACAGCGATATCACGGTCGAAAGCGACGACGTATGGCCGTTCATGAAAAATTACACGCGAAATTAAAATTGGTAGCGATGATTGGAGCTTGCCGTCAAATCCTGTAATCGATGCGACGGGGTTAACGCAGCGTACAAAAAGCGACTAGTTCAAACGAAGGATGCCAAATCACTGAGCAATTCGTTATTTTTGGTGTAGCGATTTAGTCACTCAAAAGTTATTAACTATGGTGTGGCGGTCTCACAAAATAATTGGCAAGCATTAGGGCCGTCCCTCATGCCATTGCCGACGATAACCAACATGGAATGCGGGGGAGAAATCTGAATGTTTACACGTAAGCTATTCATGGCTGTTGTGCTGACGGCCGGTCTCGGCAGCATTGCCTTGCCTGCATTCGCCAAAGATATCGATCCGCCGACGGGAAACTGGGGTCCAGGCGATTTCCCATCGACCGGTGGCGCACCCGGCGGTAGTGATTACATTGGAATCACCGGCGTGAGCGGCCAGCAGAGTCGCGGGAAAGACTTGGTGCGCGAGTACAAAGTGCATATTCCGAAGACTTACAAGCAAGGCGTAGCCTCGCCTCTCGTCTTCTGTCTTCCCGGCCTCGATGAAACCACAACGATGTTTTGTGTGCGCGGGACCAATACCAGCGGCGGCGGACCCAACGGCACGACCGGTGGCTTCATCACTTTATCGGATGACAACAATTTCGTTCTGGTCATGGTGGAGGGCTATAAACATAGCTGGAATGGCGGTGACTGTTGCGGTGCCGCCGTGTCGAACAAATTGGATGATGTCACGCTGATCCGTGAGATTCTCAAAGTCGTGCAACAGCACGTGAATATCGACGCAAAGCGTGTCTATTCGGCAGGCTTCTCCAACGGTGCGTTCATGTCCGACCGGCTTGCCTGCGAGGCGTCGGATATCATCGCTGCAGTAGTTGAAGGTTCCGGCGGCATCCGCACGACGCCCATGAGCGGCTGCACGCCGGCGCATGACGTTGCCGTTCTTGGTTTCCATGGCGAAGGTGGAAACGACTATTTCGTCCCGTACCAAGGCGATCTGAACAGCATGAACCAGTTCGCGCAAGTGGATGGCTGCTCGCAGAACACCACTCCGGCCAGCTTTCCACAGAGCGGCGGCGATACTTCCTGCGTCACCTACACGGGCTGCAACGCCGGAACGGAAGTCACGTTCTGCTCCATCAACGGTGGCGGCCACTGCTGGTATGGCAGTCCGAGCTGCGGTGGTGGCTTCGGTGCGCTCGGTGCAAAGATTTCTCTCGGCAAGGGCACCAACAGCGATACGACCGTGGAAAGCGCCGATGTCTGGCCGTTCCTGAGCAAGTTCCATCGCTGAGGTTTCGCTTTAAATAAGTACGACTAGCGCGTACAGAGTGCAAGAAGGGGCGCCCACAGCGCCCCTTTTTTTATTTGGATTCCCCAACGACCTGTCTCGGCATCCTCTACTCGGCATGAAACGTCGGCGATTGCCCGACGCATCCGCATTGCACTCTTTAGATCACTTTTCCACAACTGTAAGGAGTTCCCGATGTTCACACGCAAGCTACTCATGTCTATCGCACTGGCTACCGGGCTTGGCAGCACCCTCTCGCCGGCATTCGCCACGGATATCGATCCGCCGCCGGGAGATTGGACACCTGGCGACTATCCTTCCACCGGCGGCGCACCGGGCGGTACAGACTATATCCAGATCGTTGGACTGGCGGGTCAGAACGGAAACACACGCGAATACAAAGTTCGCGTTCCGCAGGGTTACAAAAAGAATGTGCCAACACCGGTGGTGTTCTGCATTCATGGTCTCGGTGAAACCACTGCGAATTTTTGCGTCGATGGCACCAATACCAGCGGCGACGGACCCAACGGCACGACCGGCGGCTTTATCTCCATGTCGGAAGCCGATAATTTCATCCTTATCATGCCGCAGGGCTACCAGCACAGTTGGAACACCGGCAATTGCTGTGGCGCCGCACGACGGGAAAAATTGGATGAAGTCGGATTTATGCGCGCCGTGCTGGCGGAAGTGCAACAACATCTGAACGTCGATACTAAACGGGTTTACGCTTCGGGATTCTCGAATGGCGGCTTCATGGTCGATGAACTTGCCTGCGAGGCTTCCGACATCATCGCTGCCGTCGTCGAAGGTTCCGGTGGAATCCGCACTGGTATCAGCAAATGCAAACCGCAGAACGATGTCGCGGTGCTCGGTTTTCACGGTCAGGGTGGCAAGGACTATTTCGTTCCTTACCAGGGCGATCTGAACAGCATGAATCAATTCGCAAAAGTGAATGGCTGTTCGCAGCACACCACACCGGCGAGCTTCCCGCCGAGCGGTGGCGATACGACGTGCGTGACCTACACCGGCTGCGACGCCGGCACCGAAGTCACCTTCTGCTCGATCGCGGGCGGTGGGCACTGCTGGTACGGAAGCCCGAGCTGCGGCACTGGCGATGGTTCGCAGGGCGCGAGTATTGCACTCGGCCGTGGCACCAACAGCAACTTCACAGTCGAAAGCGACGATGTCTGGCCATTCCTGAGCAAGTTCCACCGATAGAAATTTCCGGGTGCACGCTCATCGAGAAGTGATGATCCCGAAACAGGGCGCCGCAGGGCGCCTTGTTTTTTTGAACTGGGGCGTGTCGTCAAATACTTTAATCGCTGCGTTGCTGTCCCCAAGGGCGTCGGCCAAGGCGCAGTCCGCAGGGCATGTGGTTCCATGTCCAAGGACTGCAACGGACGACACGCCCTAAGACTCGATCAGGCAAACCAGGACGGGAACGCGCGGCTGCGTCAGGACCGCCGCGATCGGCAAGGTTTCCGGAGCGGCGTCTGTCTTGGCGCGCTCATAGATCTTGCGCTTGGACGCGCCCTGAATTTGCAAGCAGATCCATCGTGCATCCAGCAGCGCCGCCATCGTCAAGCTGATTCTCGGATGGGGTGCCGACGGCGAATCAAGCGCAGTAAGCACGGTCCGGCATTTCGGATTCAGCGCCGTCGCGACACCTGGGGCATCGGGGAAAAGCGACGCGGTATGGCCGTCCTCGCCCATGCCGAGCATGATGACATCGAACGGTCGCGGCAGGCGCGCCAGCGCGGCGGCGCTCGCGGCGATTCCTTCGCGTGGCGTCTTCGCGGCATTCTTGAGCGGCACGAAGTTCGCGTTCGCCGCTTCCGCACACAGGAGATAGTCGCGCAGCAGACGCTCGTTGCTGTCCGCCGAAGCGGGATCGACCCAGCGCTCATCGACGAGCGAGATCCACACCTTCGACCAATCCATCTCCCGCTGGCTGAGTGCCCGGAACAGTGCAATGGGACTGCGTCCTCCCGAGACCAGCAGCGACGCCTTCCCACGGGCTGCGATCGCTTCGCTCAATCGCGTCGTGATTTCCTGGGCCAGCCAGTACGCCGCAGTCATAGCGTCGGCAAACAAACGTTCGGTCGTCATCGTGCGATGCTCAGCTTTCTTCGCGCCAGGTAAGCCCGTCACGCACAATCAGCGCGCTAGATGCGGTCGGCCCCCACGTGCCGGATGTGTAAGTTTTCGGCAAATCGCCTTGCGCTGCCCACGCATCGTGGATCGGATCGATCCAGCGCCACGCTGCATCGAGTTCGTCGCGACGCATGAACAGCGTCAGGTTGCCGGCGATGACATCCATGATGAGACGCTCGTAGGCATCCCACTGCCGCATCTTGAAAGTCTTGGCGAAATCGAAATCGAGAAACACCGGCCGCACCTTCATCTCGTCGCCCGGCACTTTCGCAAGCACGTAGAGCTTGATGCCTTCGTCGGGCTGCAAGTGGATCACCAACCGATTGACGTCGCTGCCGCCGGTACCAGGTAGAATTGCGTGCGGCACCGCGCGGAAATTGATGACGATTTCGGCGAGCCGCTCCTGCATGCGCTTGCCGGTACGCAGATAGAACGGCACTCGCGCCCAGCGCCAGTTATCCAGATCGGCACGCAGCGCGACGAAAGTTTCGGTGCTGCTGTCGGCGGAAATGCCGGGCTCCTCCAGATATCCGCACACCGGCTTGCCGCCGATCGCGCCGGCGCGGTACTGGCCACGGACGGTTCTCTCACGCACCGAATCCGGCGTGAAGGGTCGCAACGAGCGCAGCACTTTGAGCTTTTCGTCGCGCACCGCGTCGGGATCGATACTCGACGGCGGCTCCATGGCGAGAATGCACAACAGTTGCAGCGCGTGGTTCTGCACCATGTCGCGCAGTGCGCCGTAGCGGTCATAGTATTCGCCGCGTCCCTCGACGCCGACCTGTTCGGCAAGTGTGATTTGCACATCGCGCACCGCCGCGCGGTGCCACAGCGGCTCGAAAATCGAATTGCCGAAGCGCAGTGCGATCAGGTTTTGCACCGTTTCCTTGCCGAGGTAGTGATCGATACGGAAGATCTGGTGTTCTTCAAAAATTGCGCCGACCTGCTCGTTGATCTCCTGTGACGACGCCAGATCGCGACCGAGCGGTTTCTCCAGAACTACACGCGACTGCGACGTGACCAAACCGGCCTGTGCGAGATTAACGCAGATGCCCGCGAACAGGCTGGCTGCGGTCGAGAGGTAGAACACGCGCACGCGGTCACCCGAGTCCTTCAGCTTCTCCGCCAGCACGTCATAGCCGTCCGGCTGCAGGCCGTCGATACGCAGATACTCGATGCAGCTTAGAAACGACTGCCAGGCCTTATCGTCGAAATCCTTGGCCGGAATGAACTTGCGGCAATTGTCGGTGACGAGGCGATGATAGTCATCCGTCGTGATCGCCTGCCGCGACGCGCCGAAGATGCGCCAGCCGCGCGTGTTCTTGCTGTCGCGGTGCCGATAATAAAGCCCTGGCAGCAGCTTGCGCAGCGCAAGATCGCCGGTGCCGCCGAAGAAAATCAGATCGAAATTGAGCTGTGGCGCCATGTTGACCTTTCCTGGGGCAGGTTATGACCTTCCGTGATCGCTGAGCGCGCAAAGCCGTCGCAGCGATCACGGAAGGTCATAACACTCGCTAAGTCCTGACTTGCGCATCTTTCTTGCAATGCTACATTGGCAGCAGAGTACGCTGCGTTGGCGTAAGCGCCAATTCATTAGCGTGTTCCTTGCCATCGCTGCTACGCGGGGCTGAAGTATCTACGGAGGCCGCATGAACGTTCATCCGATTGTGGCGCATGTCACCGAGCGGGTTCGCCACCGCAGCGCGGCGACGCGCAACGCTTGGCTTGCGCGCGTCGCGGACGCCCGCACTGCCGGAACGGTGCGCGCGAAACTGCCCTGCGCCAATCTGGCGCACGCGTTCGCGGCACTCGACGATGACGGCAAGAAAGCGGTTCGCGGCTTCAGCTGGCCGAACATCGGCATCGTCTCTGCGTACAACGACATGCTGTCGGCGCACCAACCACTTGAGCGTTTCCCCGAAATCATCAAGCGCGCGGCGCACCAGGCCGGCGCGGTCGCGCAGTTCGCCGGCGGTGTACCGGCGATGTGCGACGGCATCACCCAGGGCGAAGCCGGCATGGAGCTATCGTTGTTCTCACGCGACGTGATTGCGCTGGCGACCGCGGTGGCGCTGTCGCACAACACTTTCGACGCTGTGCTATGTCTCGGCGTCTGCGACAAAATCGTACCTGGCCTGTTGATCGGCGCGCTGCAGTTCGCGCATCTGCCGGTGATCTTCGTACCGGGCGGCCCGATGCCGTCCGGCCTGCCGAATGACGAGAAAGCGAAAGTCCGTCAACTGTTCGCTCAAGGCAAGGTGGATCGGGAAGCGCTGCTCGAAGCGGAAGCAAAGTCTTACCACTCCCCAGGCACCTGCACCTTCTACGGCACCGCCAACACCAATCAGATGATGATGGAAGTGATGGGCCTGCACCTGCCGGGTGCAGCCTTCGTCAACCCGAACACGCCGCTGCGCGATGCGCTGACCGCAGAGGCGGCGCGACGCATCACCAAATTGACGGCGTTCGGCGGCAACTACACACCACTCGCCAACGTGATCGACGAGCGCGCCATCGTCAACGCCATCGTCGGCCTGCACGCAACGGGCGGTTCGACGAATCACACGATCCATATCGTCGCCATCGCGCGCGCCGCCGGCATTCTCATCGACTGGAACGATCTCGCCGAGCTTTCAACGGTCGTGCCGCTGCTGACCAAAATGTATCCGAACGGCTCGGCCGACGTGAATCAGTTTCACGCCGCCGGCGGCATGGGCTTCCTAATCCGCGAACTGCTCGGGCGCGGGCTGCTGCACGGTGACGTGACCACGGTTTTCGGCCAGGGCCTGCAGGCATACTGCGAGGAACCTTTCATCGGCAGCGGCCGCCTCGCATGGCGCGCGACACCGGAAAAAAGCCTCGACACCAATGTGCTGCGCGGCGCCGACAATCCATTCAGCACCGACGGTGGGCTCAAGCTGCTGACGGGCAATCTCGGCCGCGCCGTTATCAAACTGTCGGCGATCAAGCCGGAGAATCGCATCGTCGAGGCGCCGGCAATCGTCTTCGACAGCCAGGAAGAGCTCCAAGCCGCCTTCAAGCGCGGCGAGCTGAAACGCGACTTCGTCGCTGTGGTCCGGTTCCAGGGACCGCGTGCCAATGGCATGCCGGAACTGCACAAGCTAACGCCATCGCTGGCCGTGTTGCAGGATGAGGGCTATAAGGTTGCGCTGGTCACCGACGGCCGCATGTCCGGTGCTTCCGGCAAAGTGCCTGCGGCGATTCACGTCACGCCGGAATGCGCCTGCGGCGGAGCGCTCGCGAAAGTGCGCAATGGCGATATTCTGCGCGTGGATGGCGAAAGCGGTGATCTGCTCGCAAAGGTGCCGATGGATGAATGGCGACAGCGCAAACCCGCCACGGCCGACCTCACGGGCAACGGCCATGGTACCGGCCGTGAATTATTCGCCACCTTTCGTCGCGTCGCCACCGGCGCCGAGCAGGGCGCGATGACGTTCGGCTTTGACGAATCCGAAACTGTTACTTCAACCGAAGCGTCCGTACTGCATACCGGCTGAGCGACCATGAAAATCGAAGATATCCTCGCCGCCGGCAAAGTCATCCCGGTCATCGTACTCAGCAATGTCGCGCACGCAGTGCCGCTGGCGAAGGCGCTCGTGGGCGGCGGCATCCGCGTGCTCGAAGTCACATTGCGCACGCGCGCCGCACTGGAGGCCGTGCGCGCGATCCGCACCGCTGTTCCCGATGCGATCGTCGGCACCGGCACGGTGTTGAGTCTGGAGGATCTGCAGGACTCGATCGCCGCCGGCGCGCAGTTCGGCGTCAGCCCGGGAAGCTCGCCGAAACTGCTCGCCGCGATCCGCGATTCGGGCCTGCCGTTCCTGCCCGGCACGATGACACCATCGGAAGTGCTTGCCGCTCGCGAAGCCGGTTTCCGCGCACTCAAGCTGTTCCCCGCCAGTCAGGCGGGTGGCATCGGCATGCTGAAAGCGCTCGGCAGCGTATTTCCGGACGTGAAGTTCTGTCCCACCGGCGGCATCGATGCCATAAGTGCACCGGAGTTTCTCGCCCTTCCCAACGTTGCCTGCGTCGGCGGTTCGTGGCTGGCACCGGCGGAGTTAATGAAGTCGGGAGATTGGAATGCGATCAAGGGCTTGGCGCAGATTGCGTCGCAATTGGGACGGTTCCCGATCTGAGGGGCGGGTGCGCCGCGCCCATCCGCGTTTTCCCGTGCATCCAGCATGATGCGCTATGCTTAGGGTACTCGTGGTTTATTGAATAGCGTCCCATGGATAACTGTCCTTTTGAATTCAACTTTGACCCCGCAACGTTCAAAGTCGGCGATACGGTGAGCTACCGGGTTCCCAAGCTTTCCGGCTTCCCGTTCGCGGCAACCATCACAGCGGTCTATGACGATTACATCGAAATCGTCGACGCCAGCGAACCGAAGCACAACATGCGCGCGACGCGGGAAAGCCGTCCGGTGGTATCGGATCAGGAAGCCGGGGTCTGAGCCAAAGCAACATCGCCGCCACGCGCCCAGAGTACTGGCTGCTGAGCGCACAAATAAGTAAGTAGGGCGGCCAGAGCCGCCAAGCCATTTCGTCCCCGACCTTTCGCGACAGCGGACTCGACCCGGTCCGCCTATCTCTCCTGCAGAACCAATCGAATGACCATTGAGAAAACGCGCGAGCCCTGGTACGAAGTTGTCGCCAAACTGACCCCGCTGATTTCCAGCATCCTGATTTCCGGTGTCATCGGTTATCTGACCGTGCAGTCGACTACACGATTGCAAGCGCGACAGCTGGAATTGAGCCAGGCGACGTCACTGCTGGAGATCCTGCCCAAGATCCAGTCCGCCAATCCCTCCGAATGCCTGGCAGCGTTCGAAGCGTTCAATGGCGAAGCGCTGGAGCAGCGGCTGGTCGAAATCATGGAAGACATGCTGGAACCCTGCGGGCGGCCACGGTTGAAAGCCATTGCCAAGAGCGCGACTACGCCGGCGGACGTGAAGGCACATGCGCTGTTGGCACTACGCCGCATCCCCACGTGGCTCTATGTCCGCACCGCCTGCCGCGCGGGAGAGATCGGCTGCGGACAGGACGAAACAGCGTGCGTGCTCTCCAGACGCATCGAGAGCTACCGCCGTCCGGGCGAGGAAGACGGTCAACCGTTTTCATATCGCGATCCGCGGCAGGTCAACGGCAGCGCGCCGGATCGCGCCGAGATCCGCTATTTCAGCGAATCCGAACGCGAGGACGCGCAGACGATCGCGGACCTCTACCAGCAGACCGTGGATAGCGAGGCCAGCGTGAAATGGCTGCCGCTGATCGGTCGTCCCGGCACCATTGAGTTATGGATGCCAAAAACCGGCGGGCAATTACGCAAGAACTTGACGCTGCCACCAGAGTGCGCGCCGCGGAAGAATGAATAATGCGGATAAGACGCTGGCGCTATAAGCAGCTCGTAATTAACCAGTTTCTAATGCAAAAAATTAGTTGCCACCACTTTTTACACAGGAATACGCAATGAAAACGCGCGTCACCGAACTTTTAGGCACCCGCTATCCGATCATTCAGGGCGGCATGATGTGGGTCGGACGCGCGGAGCTTGCTTCGGCGGTTTCCAACGCCGGCGGCTTCGGCATTCTCACCGCTTTGACGCAGCCGACACCCAAGGCGCTGACGGTTGAGATCAACCGCTGCCGTTCGATGACGGACAAACCATTCGGCGTGAACCTGACGATTCTGCCCAGTGCAACACCGCCGCCGTACGCGGAATATCTCGACGCCATCATCGACAGTGGCATCAAAATCATCGAAACCGCGGGCAACAATCCCAAGGAACTCATCGCCAAGGCGAAAGCGGCCGGCGTGAAGATCGTGCACAAGTGCACGTCGGTGCGTCATGCACTATCGGCAGAACGCAATGGCGTCGATGCAATTTCCATTGACGGCTTCGAGTGCGCGGGCCATCCCGGCGAGGACGATGTCGGCGGTCTGATCCTGTTCGCGGTCGCGGCCAAGAAAGTGAAGATTCCGCTGATCGCCTCCGGTGGTATCGGCGATGGCCGCGGCATGGCAGCGGCATTCGCGCTCGGCGCGGAAGGCATCAATATGGGCACGCGCTTCTGCGCGACCCGCGAAGCGCCGATCCACGACAACATCAAGCAGATGATCGTCGCCAAATCCGAACGCGATACCAATCTTATTTTCCGTACGCTGCACAACACCGGCCGCGTATTGAAGAACAGCATTTCAGACGAAGTCGTCGCCACCGAACGGCGGCCCGGCGGCTGCGAGTTCAAAGACATTCACCCGCTCGTCGCAGGTGCACGCGGCCGTCAAGCCCTGGAGCAGGGCGAAACCGACGGCGGTCTGGTCTGGGCGGGCCAAGTCTGTGGTGTGATTGATGACGTACCGAGTTGCGCGGAACTCATCGAGCGGATCGTCGCCGAATGCCGCGAACAGCTGGCAACCGCAGCGCGTTACGCGGCTTGAACTATCAGGTGACCAAAGTTTCTGCTAATCGTGTGTTGGTACGCCGGCATTTTTTCACGCACGATAAACAATCCGCAGATTCTGAATTTTTCGGTGATTAAGTGTTCGCGCTAATAGGGAATAACCGCCGCAAATCGGCACACCACCCTCCACCGCGGCGCCGCCATTTTTGACGGCGCCGCAGCGCTCATCGGCGAGAACGATTCAACTGCACCCGCGGCAACTATCGGTCCTGTCGACGCGACCCATCCTGCGATGGATTGCTTCCCTGCTGCAGCTGCTCACGACGATCATCAGTGTCGTTGAGCTGCTGCTGCTGCCCCGACCCCGGGTGCGGACCACCCTGCTGCCGGGATGACTGCGAATCGCGTTGGCCGCCTTGCTGCTTCGACGATTGACCGCTGTCCTGTCGCTGTTGTTTTGAACGCGGCTCTTTCCGCGTCATATCCGGTTCGCCCGGTCGGTTTTCGTTGCCTGGATTGGTAGGCTGAGTAGCCATGAAATGCCTCCTGCACTTGCAAACACAAGGTAAATGCTAAATCCGGGGCGTACATACCCCTCGTAAAGTAGAGTCTCACCTTTCCGCCGAAGTTCAATCGACACTTGATTCTGCGTAGTCCACAGCTCGCAAGGCCTCCAAAAAGTTCTTTAAAATTAGAGGACATTGAGCATGGCTTTCAATGGATTGTCGCCAGCATGCGATATGCTCGCCGGGCGTCGAGTGTGACACTCAAATCGATAATCCCAAGGAGAACCCATGGAAGCCAAAATGGTGACCACTGCTCTGGAGTTGCCGGGCTGTGAGATTGTCAGCAACGTTGGCGTAGTTCGCGGCATCGTGGTCCGATCGAGATCAATCGTCGGATCTTTCTTTGCAGGTCTGCAAACCATTTTCGGCGGCAACATTACGATCTATACCAATTTGTGCGAGCGCGCGAGGCTGGATGCTTACCAGTTGATGTGCGTGCAAGCCCAGAAACACGGCGCCAACGCAATTGTTGCGATGAAATATGATGCGACTGAAGTCATGCGCGGCGTAACCGAGGTACTTTGTTATGGAACAGCCGTTGTCGTTCGTCCGAAGTGAGCGCTACCGATGAAATTCGGCATCCTATTGGGAGCGGCCTTTTTTGTGCTCGGTGTAATGCTGGCGCTTGTGCAGCTGTGGTTCGCACCATGGAGCGCTGAGCTATTCGTGAAACTGGAAATGACGATTGGAGCGCTTTGCCTGGTTGTCGTCGTGGTTTGGTTTGTTTTCACAGAATATAAAGAAACCAAGATCAATCGCAGCGGCGATCACCTTGATGGCTGATGGTAACGGCACTGGAGCCCTCACTTCCCGACCACCCAGACGAGTCCGACGATTCCCAGCAGATACAACAGCGCGACGGTGAAGGAATCGACGCCCATGCGCAATAGCTGCTGCGGCGTGCGCAGCACCATGCCGGCGATGTAGACGACGGTCAGCAGAATCGACAGGCCGGTGAGATAGAGATCGCTGAACTGCGCTGCCGGCAGTACGGCCTGCCCGGAAAGCAGCGTAGCTTGCAGAAATAACACCGGCAGAAAAGCGTTGCCGCCGAAGATGTCGCTGACAGCCATGCGGTAATCGCGCAGGCGCATGGCTTCGAGTCCAGTGGATATTTCCGGCAAGCTGGTTGCCGCGGCGAGGATGGTTGCTCCGAACAGTGCGCCACGCATGTCGAATGCGGCGGCGATGTGCTCGCCGCTGATTTCGAGCACGCTGCCGGCAACGAGCGTTGCCAGCGCCCCAACGGCGAAACGTGCGATATGTCCTGCCACCGGTCCTTCGACCTTGGCGGGTGGTCGCACTGCGCTCGCGGCTTCCACGAGGCGTTCCCGATTGATCAGATACAAACCGACAAGCCATACCAGCGCGATTAGTGCGACTGCGGGGGTGACGCGACCAAGGATCATGGTGGGTGGCAGATAGTGTCCGATCAGGGTCAGCGCCAGCGGCGCAATGACGAGCAAGCCTTCGAGTACCAGCACCGGCGACGCCGCACGCTGCATCAGCGACCCCTCACGACCGAGCCCGATGACATCGAGCACCGCGAGCACGACGGTCTGCATGGCAATGCCACCGAGGATATTACCGGTCGCCATTTCCATGTCGCCGCGCACGGACGCGGAACCGACGATGGCGATTTCCGGCAGGTTGGTCACGATGGCCAGCCCGATGGCGCCGCCGAGCGCCTCGCCGAAACCGAAGTGTTGCATGAGCGCGTCGACTGCATCGGACAACCAGATGCCGGCGAACCAGACGACAGCGGCGGCCACTGCGAAGATGACGATCAGCAGCGGCAGCGACTGGCCGTCGAGCATTCGGAACTCCCTAAGAGCGTGGCGGCGCCACGCGGGTGTCAGCGTGTCTCCGGTTCCCGCGCGCGCGTCTGCGCATCGAGTCGCTTGACGAAATATTCCATGACCTTCACGTAAAGCTGTTGCTTGAGCACGAGGTCTTCGACGCCCCAGTCGAGATTGGGATTGTCGTTGACCTCGATGACCTTCACCAGCTTGCCGAACTGTTTGAGATCGACGCCGTAGAGCGCATTGCCGACCGCGCGCGCCGCCTGCACGGCAACGGTGAGCACCTGCTGCGGCACATCGGCGATCGCCACCGTATCGTGGTCGCCCTCACGCTTGGCGCCGTTCTTATCCCGCTTCACAACCTGCCAGTGCGCCGGCGCCATGTAGTAGCGGCAGGCGTAAAGCGGCTTGCCGTCGAGCACACCGACACGCCAATCGTATTCGGTCGGCTCGAAGGCCTGCGCGACGATGAGATCCGAGCGTTCCAGGAACTCGCGCGTCTCGCGCCGCAGTTCCACTTCATTCTCGACTTTGATCACGCCCTTGGAGAATTGCGAATCCGGCTGTTTGAGCACGCAGGGAAAGCCAAGCTCGCGGCCGACATCGCCGACGTTAGCGCGATGCACAAGCATGGTCTTCGGCTGCGGAATGCGATGCCGCTCCATCAGCTGCGCGAGATAGACCTTGTTGGCGCATTGCAAGATGGATTCCGGTGCGTCGACGACGATCAATCCTTCGCGCGCGGCCCGGCGCGAAAAGCGGTAGGTGTGATGATTGACCGCCGTGGTTTCGCGGATGAACAGCGCGTCGTATTCGGCGACATGACCGTAGTCGCTCTTGTCGAGGAAATCGACCGAGAAACCGAGATCTTCCGCCGCCTTCTCGAAAGCCTTCAGCGCGCGCGCGTTGGATGGGGGTTCCTTCTCGTCCTCGTTGACGAGGATGGCGAGGTCGTAGCGCGTCGAATCACGCTTGCGCCGCAACTGGCGGCGGCGCGTGAAGTAGTCGCGCGCGGTCTGGTAGAGGAATTCGTGATGGCTCGCCGGCACTTCACCGAGCGCGATCGGGCCGAGCGTGTCCACACGCCATTCGTCGCCGCGCCACACAAACTTGGCCTGCAGCAGCGGCGCGGGGAACAGATTGAACAGCGCGCGCGCGAGTTTTTCGTGGCGCACATATGGGCTGTCGCCAAAGTAGACGTTGAGAACATATTCGAGCGAACCGAGCCGCGCCAGGCTCTTCTGCATCAGCTCTTCGATTTCGTCGTTAAGCACGCCGGGCGATTCGGCGAGCTTGAGATCCTGCACCGTCGTGATGTCGGGCAGAATGCGATGTCCGCGCGCACCAGCAAGCAGCGATACATAATAGCCAGTGGACTGGTAGCTGAAGGTGCGACACAGGTTGTACACGCGCACGCCGCGCAGGCGGGTGAATTCGGCGCGAGTCAGGTAATCCCAAGCGGCGGCAACATCGACACCGGGGATGTCGACCGGCCAGTCGGACAACTGATCGACGACGACAATGCCGCTCACACCGCCTCCGCGTGATTACGCAGTCGTGGGAAAGGGTCTTCGGCCTGCTCTTCGAATTCTGCTGTCATTCCGTCGCGCGTTTAATCGTGGATTGCGCTGCGCGTTGAAATGCTAACACGACCCCGGCACGTACAACGGCCATGCAGAAGATACGACTAGGTGAGGTTCGTCGGCGCGAGCTTCTGCGCCCGGCGCAGCTTCTCCCACGCACGCTGCCTGCGCATCGCCTCGTTGATCTGCGGCGAGATGCGCGACCACCCCAGCAGCAGGCGGTTGTAGAGCTTCGCGGGATAACGGCAGGGCCGCTCGAAGTCGAGAAACAGCACGACACGATAGCCGTCGGTATCGTTGTGCACTTCATGCTCGAAGGAGTCATCGATGACGATGGCGTGGCCTTCGTCCCAGTGCAGCAGCTGATCGTCCACGCGTATCCAGCAGCGATCGCGCGGCTGCGGCACCAACAGGCCGAGATGCACGCGCAGCACGCCGTTGTAGGGTCCGCGATGCGGCGGAATGCGCTTGCCAGGCGACAGGATCGAGAAAAACGCGGTTTGCAGCCCGGGTACTTTCGCCAGCGCAGCGGCGGTCGCCGGGCAGCGCGCAAGATTCTCGCGGGACTTGCGGCCGTAACCGTAAAACATGAATGTCTGCCAGCGACGGTCGCGCGTGATGGTGTCCACGGACTGCACGATCTCATGGAAGCCCGGCAGTTCGCTACCGTCCTCGCGCAGCACCGCATCGAGTTCCGCACGGATCGCGGGCGCCGCCGTCTCCAGCGTCGGCACCCACGGAAACAGAGCGGTATCGAACACGGGACGGTGGCCAACGAGTGAGTCGCGCGCGATGCGGCGTTCCAGCCAGCCGACGACGGCGACGATAAGCTTGCTGTCCCAGTTGGTCGGGACTGGAACGTCGTAATGTGCTGTCGCATGAATGTTCACGAACGGGCTTTCTCTGAAAGGCCGGACAAACGATCCTAGCAGCCCGCTAAGTTAGGATTAGGATAACGATAAGCCGCCGCGGGTTATTCCGCTTTGACCCGAACGCTCGAGAACTGTTCCATATGCCGAATCGAATGCCCGGGAAGCTGTGATCGACACATTCGGCCTTAGCGTCGCGCTCGGCATCGGGCTGTTGATCGGCATCGAGCGGGAACGTCGCAAGGCGGTCGAACACGCCACCGGTTCACCTGGACTGCGCACCTTCGCGCTGGCCGCACTGATCGGCAGTCTGGCGGAGTTGCTCGGCGGTGGCCTGTTGCTGGTCGCCGCGCTGCTTGTCCTTGGCGTCATCGCTGCACGCTCGGCTTTGCAGCCGATCGCCGGTGCAGCACATTCGACTACCGCCGCCGCTCTACTGGTTACAGGCCTGCTCGGCGCGCTGGCAATGCGCGATGCCGCCACCGCTGCTGGCCTAGCGGTCGCAGTGACGGCGCTGCTCGCGGAACGCGAACCCCTGCATCGGTTCGTCAGCCGGGTGCTGACGCCGGAGGAAATTCGCGACGGACTGTTACTTCTCGCGGCAATATTGATCGTACGACCGCTGGCGCCGGATCGCATCATCGATCCCCTGCAGGTACTCAACCCGCGCGTGCTGTGGACTTTCGCAGTGCTGATGATGACGATCAACACGATCGGATACATCGCCCTGCGCATGCTCGGCGCACGCTATGGCCTGACGCTCGCAGGCTTCTTCGCGGGCTTCGTGTCGAGCACTGCCGCAACGTTGGCGATGGGAGAGCGCGCCAGAACGATGCCTGGTGTCCGCGGCGCGGCGGTCGCGGGGGCATCGCTGGCGTCGGTAGCCTCCACGCTGCAAGTCGGAATCGTCGTCGAAGCCGTGTCGCCGGCTCTGCTCGCGTCGGTCCTACCGATGCTCGCCGCGGCGGCAATCACGGGCTCGGCACACGCGCTGCTCTGCCTCCGCACCATGAGCCGCGACGAACCGTCGCCGTCGGTGCATATGCCGCTGGGTCAGCCGTTCAGCCTGCGCACGGCACTGCTATTCGCGGTGCTGATTGGTGCCCTGATGGAATTTGCCGCACTGCTCCAGCACCGTTACGGCGAGATCGGTGCGCTGGTTTCCGCAAGCATCGCGGGATTGGTCGACGCTCATGCGGCGTCGGCCAGCATCGGCGCGCTGGTCACCAGCGGCAAGATCGATGTGGGTGCCGGTGCGCTCGCGGTGTGGTCCGGTTACACCTGCAACTGGATCGTCAAGGTGGTGCTCGCCTATGTGCGCGACCGGAGCTATGGCTGGCGCCTGGTGCCGGGGCTCGTGCTGATGCCGCTGTCCGGCTGGATCGTGCTCCTGGCGCTGCCGCGCTGAAGCAGGACCGGAAAACGCGGCTCGCGACGCGCTGCTCTACTCCGCTTTACCGGAGCGCTTGCGCTCGTGTTCCTTGAGGAATTTTTTGCGCACGCGGATCGAGCCTGGAGTCAGTTCGACGAGCTCGTCGTCGTTGATAAATTCCAGCGCCTGCTCCAGAGAGAACTTCACGGCAGGGGTGAGGATGACATTCTCATCCGAACCGGCCGCGCGGATGTTGGTGAGCTTCTTGCCCTTGAGCACGTTGACAACGAGGTCGTTGTCGCGCGAGTGGATGCCGACGATCTGGCCTTCGTAAACCTCGTCGCCGGGCTCCGAAATCATGCGGCCGCGCTCCTGCAGGTTGAACAGCGCGTAAGCGGGCACGGAGCCCTGATCGTTCGAAATCATGACGCCGTTGCGGCGCTGACCGATGCCGCTATTCTCGGCCCTCGGTCCAAAATGGTCGAAATTATGGAATAGCAGGCCGGTGCCACTGGTCATGCTCATGAATTCAGTCTGGAAACCGATCAGTCCGCGCGACGGAATCAGGTATTCGAGACGCACGCGGCCTTTGCCATCGGGAACCATGTTCTGCATCTTGCCGCCGCGTTCGGCGAGGCCCTGGATGGTGCCGCCCTGGTGCTGGTCTTCGACGTCTGCAACCAGCGTTTCGTAGGGCTCGCAGATCTGGCCATCGATTACCTTGAGGATCACCTGCGGACGCGACACCGCGATCTCGTAACCTTCGCGGCGCATGTTCTCCAGCAGAATGCCGAGATGCAGCAGGCCGCGGCCGGAGACCTTGAACTGATCCGGCGACTCGCCCGGCTCGACGCGCAGCGCAACGTTGACCTTCAGCTCGCGCTGCAGGCGGTCGCCGATCTGGCGCGAGGTGATGAACTTGCCTTCCTTGCCGGCGAACGGCGACTTGTTGACCTCGAAGGTCATGCTCATCGTCGGTTCGTCGACCTGCAGCGTCGGCATCTGCTCGGGATTCTTCAGGTCGCAGATGGTTTCGGAAATACCGAGTTCCTCGATGCCGGTGACAGCAATGATGTCGCCCGCTTCCGCTTCGGGTATTTCGATCTTGTCGAGACCCATAAAGCCGAGTACCTGCAGCACCCGACCCTGCCGCACTTTGCCATCGCGGCCAACCACGGCCACCGGCATGTTGCTGCGCACCTTCCCGCGCGTGATGCGGCCGGTGCCGATTACGCCAACGTAGCTGCTGTAGGCCAGCGAAGTCACCTGCATCTGGAACGGCCCGTCCGCGTTCACCTTTGGCGGCACGACCTTGTCGACGATGGTCTGGAACAGATAATCCATGTTGCCTTCGCGGATATCCGGATTGTCGCCGGCGTAACCGTTGAGCGCGGACGCGTAAACCACCGGAAAATCGAGCTGGGTGTTGTTGGCGCCGAGCCGGTCGAACAGGTCGAACACCTGGTCATAGACCCAATGCGCGCGCGCGCCGGGACGATCGATCTTGTTGACGACGACGATCGGGTTGAGGCCCATGTTGAAGGCCTTCTGCGTCACGAAACGCGTCTGCGGCATCGGGCCGTCAGCAGCGTCTACCAGCAGGCACACACTATCGACCATCGACAACACACGCTCGACTTCACCGCCGAAGTCGGCGTGTCCCGGGGTATCGACGATATTGATGCGGTAATCAGTGCCGTTGCGCTTGTCGCGCCAGCGGATCGCGGTGTTCTTGGAAAGAATCGTGATGCCACGCTCGCGTTCCAGATCGTTGGAATCCATCACGCGCTCGCCAAGGTTCTCGCGTGCGTCCAAGGTCTGCGACTGCCGCAGCAACTTATCGACCAGCGTGGTCTTGCCATGGTCGACATGGGCGATGATGGCGATGTTGCGAAGATTCTCGATCACAGCGGCACTCGGTAAAGCAACAGAAGGAAAGCGGCAGCTCGGGCAATGGATGCGGCGGAACGATTTATCCGGAACCCAAAAAGCTAGCGAAAGGGCGCAGATTCTACGCGGATGGCGCTAAAAACGCATGTCGGTGCGATGTAGGGGGTCTTCGGAGGCCCTTTTCGGCGTTTTTCTTGCCTCTGTTACAGATCAGCCGGCAAAAATCGCGCGGCACCGCTCCCGGGACAGAAGCGGCGCCGCGCGTGTCCGTATCAGAAATTACCGATAAAACGGATGCCCCAGCTGCCGCCGTCCACCGTGTCGCCAAAGTCGTCCTTGTAACGGATGAAGGTGTATGAAAGCGCGACCCACTTCCAACCCGCCTGGATTTCCTCGCCGAACGCGTCTTTGAACTTAACGTCAGGAAAGAAACCGTCGCCGCTGAGCTTGACGGCGGTGTGGTAGACCGGACCGGCGCCGAGCCGGATGCCGTTCTGCCACTCGTAGCTGCCGATCAGGTCTATGGGAATGCGCTCAAACTTGATGCTGCCACCGCCGTCCGAACCGCCGGCATTGTCGAACTTATAACCGGCCATGAGACTGATATCCCACGGCGAATGCAGAGTCGGACGGTAATTTCCGCCGACCCCGAGCGTAACGCCCTGTCCGGCGCGAATATTCTTCGTTGAGCCGTCGGTAAAATAGGCCGTCGCCAGATCGGCGCCACCCACTTCGTACGCAGCTTCGAGGCTGAATCCGAAGTGCGGCCGGGTAGAAGTAGCGGTGGATGCCGCAGCTGGCTGCGTGGCTTGAACTGGGTCCCCCCCCACCGATTGATCGGCAAAAACCATCCCCGGCGCGGCGGCGGCGAACGCCGTCGCGCAAAACAGCAGTGAACGCATTTAAATCCCCTGTAGATCGATATTTAAGTTAGTGACTAGAGACACTGAGCCACTCATATAAGGATACGAAGGTCGGTGGAAATCTTCGCCAATCAACGTGTAGAGTTTTTGACCTTGCGGCTGGCCCACCCACGGTTTTGGCCGGCAGTCATGCGTCAGAGGTATAAATAGACGACATCCATCCGGTTCAGCATTACGGAGATTCCGCCCTATGACCTCGATAGTCATCGACATCATCGAAGGCAGATCGCGCGACCTCGGCGGCTTCAGCGTCCGGCGCGTGCTGCCGATCGCTCACCGCAAGACGGTCGGCCCCTTCATCTTTTTTGATCACATGGGACCCGTCACGCTGGCCCCCGGCGAGGGCATGGACGTGCGTCCACATCCGCACATCGGACTGGCCACCGTCACCTACCTGTTCGAAGGCCGGATCATGCACCGCGACAGCCTCGGCAGCGTGCAGGCAATCGAACCCGGCGCAGTCAACTGGATGACCGCCGGACGCGGCATCGTGCACTCTGAACGCTCCACCGCGGAAGATCGCGCGCGCGGCGTGCGCATGCACGGCATCCAGTCCTGGGTCGCACTGCCGCTCGCCGATGAAGACCGTGAGCCAGCATTCACGCACCATCCCGCGGAAACCTTGCCAGTCGTGCATCGATCCGGTGCTGTGTTGCGAATCATCGCCGGTACAGCATACGGCGCGCGTGCACCGGCGGCGGTGCGAACACAAGCGCTGTATGTCGATGCGCAACTCGAATCCGGCGCGAGTCTGGCGCTGCCCGACGATCACGAGGAACGGGCGATCTATCCCGTCGATCATGCTGTCATGCTCGAAGGGCAACGATATGAGCCCGGCCGCCTGCTTGTGCTCGCGCCGGGGACTCCAGCTAGGTTCGATGCACCGGACGGCGGACGCGTAATGTTGCTGGGCGGCGCCAGACTCGACGGCGAGCGCCACATCTGGTGGAACTTCGTTGCGAGCACACAGGAACGCATCGAGCGCGCGAAGGCCGAATGGCGTGAACGGCGCTTTCCGGCAGTGCCGGGAGAGACTGAATTCATTCCGCTGCCGGCGAGTTGATCGCCCGGCCGCCGTGTCACGGCATTGAGGCAGCCGGAATGGCGGCTTGCATGCCCGCTCATCACCGGGATAAGTTGCCTCGACGTTGCATCAATTTCCACACTTGGCGAATGGAATTCCCGTGAGAGAACACACAACTTACGTTCCTGGTGTATGCAACATCGGCAAAGCTGAAATAAAGCGCCGCTGGATTGCCGCGTGGGTCGGCCTGATCATCAGTGGCGCGGCCCTGGTGCTGTTTTCACTGGTATCGACGCCTTGGTATCTAAAGCTGCTGGTGTTTATTCCGGCCAGTGTTGGCACCACCAGTTTCCAGCAGGCAATGTTTGGTTTCTGCGTCAAATTCGGATTCGAAGGCGTATTCAATTTCGGTCCAGACGTCGGGAAAACCGATAGCGTGGAACAGGCTGAATTCCGGCGCCGGGATCGGGCCAAGGCCGTGCGTATCGCTGCGGTCGGAGTGCTTGCAGCAAGCACCATCACTTTCTGCGCGCTGTTAATCCCCAATCCCGTTACCTAGGAACGATGATGAATCTGTTCAGGTATGAAGCCGCATGAAAAAAACGCCCCCTATTCTGCTCCTTGCAGGCTGTATGTTCACGACAGGCGCGCAAGCAGATTCGTTTGGCGATCTCGCCAATCAAATCATCCAGAAAACTCAGAAAAACCCGACCCTCGGCACCGCCCTTTCAGATACGGATATCGCTGCGGGTCTGAAACAAGCGCTGGCGAAAGGAACGCGCGCGGCGGTCACGCAGCTCGGCCATACCGACGGCTTCTGGAGCAACGAACGCTTCCGCATACCGCTGCCACGGCCGATCGAAAAAGCCGCCGGCCTGTTGCAAGCCGCCGGTTACGGACCGCAAGTAGACCAGCTGCACCTGTCGATCAATCGCGCGGCCGAACAGGCCGTACCACTCGCCGCCGACGTATTTTCGCAGGCCGTGCAGAAGCTCACGCTCGACGACGTGCGTACGATTCTCAATGGCCCACCGGACGCAGCGACGCAATATTTCAAACGCACGACGAGCAACACCCTGCTCGCCAAATTCCAGCCCGTTGTTGCCAGGACAACATCGAAAATCGGCGTTGTGCAGAAGTACGACGATCTGCTCGCATCTGCCGGCCCGGTCGCGTCAATGCTCGGCGGTGATCCCGACCTCAATCACTTCGTCGCGCAAAAAGCACTCGACGGCCTGTTCGCGCGCGTCGCCGATGAAGAAAAATCGATCCGCACGAATCCCGCCGCACGCACGACCGATCTGCTCAAAAAAGTTTTCGGAGGCTGAATGAACCACTCGATTCGTCATCAACGCGGCAACATGATCGGCCTGCTACTGACGCTGCTCGCCATCGGCGCACTCACGTACTTCATGCTCAAGAGCGGCAAGAACGGCGTTGGTGGTACAGACACTGGCAATGCGGTGCATTGCGAACAGCGCGTCTCGAAAATCGTTTCGACGACCGGCGGCATCGGCCCACAAGCAAAGGACGCCTACGATGCCCTGCCGCCGCAATGCCGCAGACTGATGCCCGATCCGGCGGCGCTGGCCCCATCGGTGCAACAACAACAAGCACCGCCGGAAGCGCAGTAATTGAGCGCTGCGAACTCGCCCGTCAGCGCAACGCCTCCAACGCATCCCAGCGCGCGTAAGCAGCCGCCAGTTCGGCCTCGATCGCCGCCAGGCGCTGCTGCGCTGCCAGGGCCTTGTCGCGTTCGCGCTGGTAGACGCCGGGATCGCTGAGCCAGACACCAAGCTGCGTCTGCTCGGTTTCGAGCGCTTCAATCTTCGCCGGCAGCGCTTCAAGTTCGCGCTTGTCCTTATAGTTGAGCTTGCCAGCGCTTTTCCCGGCAGACGCCGGCGGCGCAGCAGCCAGTTTTGCTTCCGGTTTCGACTCGATCGCTGAGGCCGACCGCTGCCGCAGCCAGTCGCTGTAGCCGCCGACGTAGTCGCCGACACGTCCATTCCCTTCGTATACGAAGCAGCGTGTGACGACGTTGTCGAGAAATTCGCGATCGTGACTAACGAGCAGTACGGTACCGGCAAAATCCACGAGCAGTTCTTCCAGCAGATCGAGCGTTTCGACATCGAGATCGTTGGTCGGCTCGTCGAGTACCAACAGATTTGCCGGCTGCGCGAACAGACGCGCAAGCAGCAGGCGCGAGCGCTCACCACCCGACAGCGCCTTCACCGGCGAGCGCGCACGATCCGGCGTAAACAGGAAATTCTGCAAGTAACTCATGACATGCGTGCGCTTGCCGTCGATCTCGACGAATTCCTTGCCGTCGCCGATGTTCTCGAACACCGGCTTTTCCTCGTCGAGTTGCGCGCGTAGCTGGTCGAAGTAGGCCAGCTGCAGATTGGTGCCGGCGCGCAGCGTGCCACTATCCGGCGCGAGCTTGGCGAGCAGCAGGTTTAGCAGCGTGGTCTTGCCGGCACCGTTCGGACCGATGATGCCGATCTTGTCGCCGCGTAGGATCGTGGTCGAGAAATTTCGCACGATGGTGCGCTCGCCGCGCGCAAAGGAGATGTGCTGGGCCTCGACGACGAGCTTGCCGGAGCGTTCCGCATCCTGCAGCACCATCTTCGCCTGCCCCTGTAGATTGCGCCGCTGGCTGAATTCCTGACGCAGTTGCATAAGTCTCTCTACGCGGCCCTGGTTGCGCGTGCGCCGTGCCTCGACGCCTTTGCGGATCCATGCTTCTTCCTGCGCGAGCTTTTTGTCGAACAGCGCGCTCTGCTGTGCCTCGGCGCGCAGTGCTTCGTCCTTGCGCCGCAGGTAATCGTCGTAGGTGCCGGGCCAGCTGGCGAGCCGGCCGCGATCGAGTTCGACGATGCGCGTCGCCAGCCGGCGCAAGAAGGCGCGATCGTGCGTGATAAATAGAAGGGTGCCGTTCCAGCCACGCAAAAATTCCTCGAGCCAGGCGATGCTGTCGATGTCGAGATGGTTGGTCGGCTCGTCGAGCAGCAACAGATCCGGCTCGGCGACCAGCGCTTGTGCAAGCAACGCACGCCGTTTGAGTCCGCCTGACAGACTTGCGAACGGCACCTCCGCGGGCAGTTGCAGCTTCGACAGCACGGATTCGATACGGTGATCCAATGCCCAGCCGTTGCGCGCTTCGAGCGCAGTCTGGATGCGACCGAGCTTGGCCATGTCCGCATCCGGATGCATGAGCATCGCGTGATATTCGGCGAGCAAGCGTCCGGCCTCGCCGAGACCCTGCGCAACGATCTCGAACACACTGCCCTCCGCCGTGCGCGGCACATCCTGTGGCAGCTGCGCGATTCGCAATCCCTGCGTGCGCACCACTTCGCCGGAATCCAGTGCGACTTCGCCCGCAATCACTTTCATCAGCGTGGACTTGCCGGTGCCGTTACGGCCGACCAGGCAGACGCGCTCGCCGCGTTCGATCGTAAACGTGACGTTGTCGAACAGTATGGTCGAGCCGAGATTCAGGCTCGCATTTTTGAGGCTCAGCATTGGAACGATTCCATCAGAGTTCGAAACGCAGTTGCACCGCACTCGCGGAAGCAACCGTGATAAAGGCGTCGCCGTGATCGACAGCGACCGTCTCCGGGCGCGGTGTCCACTGTCCGTCAGCCGCAACCTCGACACCGCCGAAAGTGACGCCATCGCGATTGAACAGCGTCGGCGCCGACAACCGCAGTGCAGCACCGTGCAGCAGCGGGCGGTCGGCGCGGATGCGCACATCGATAGCGCCCGCTTGTCGGATATTGGCAATCATGACACTGACGTGTCCGTCAGCATCGCGCGTCGCGAAAGTTCGCAGCGCCGGCATTGCATTATCGAAGCGCGCATCGAGCCGTGCATCGATGAGCGTCCCGGGCAGCATTCGCGCGAGCAGCAGCAGCCCGTAATACAGCGGACGCGGCTGGAACAGGTTCATGCCAGAACCGCCGGCGATCGGCGTATAAACCGCATCCGGTCCACCATGAAAGCAGAAGCCGTCGCCGCCGTCGCGAAAGAACGCGTGCAACATCGATACCGCCCACAGCGCTGACGCCATCGTATCGCTGACGCCCGCCTTGCCACCGTCCCAGCACGAATTCCCTTCGGTGATCCGCAATGGCTTGCCTGCGGTGTTCGCCGTTTGCACCGCGTCGCGCAGCCGCGGATAGCGTGTCAGTTCCGACCGCCATAGCACGCCGATGTCCACGCTCGGATCTTTCGCCGGCCCGATCGGATAGTAGTGGTCGGACAGAAACTTCACCTGTTCGCCACAGGCACGCGCGAACGCCGCAAGCCACTCCGGCTTGTATGCGATATCGGGACCGGCGAGCGGCACGTCGCCAGCGCGCGCACGAATCGCGGAGGCATAGCGCTTCCATTCCGTGATAAAAGCTTCCGCGCCGTAATTTGAAGAACGCTGTCCGTCGCGATCGTAAAGATCGGGCTCGTTGCCGATCTGGATCGCATCGAGCCGGTCGCCAACACGGCTCGCCACATATGCCGCCTCATCTGCCGCACGCTCGGCATCGCCGTGCGCAAGATCAAGTCCGTAAATCAGGCGCCAGCCGGTCGCATCGAGAAAGCTGCGCAAACGATCGATATCGCCCGGCCCGATCGCATAGTGATATGGCACCGTCACGGCCTGCTGCCGGCGCTGCCACAGACCGGCGTCACTCGAATTGCCCCCAAGCCGTAGCGTACCCGCGCCGAGATTGCGGAACAGGCGGACCAGCGCAGCGTTGTCGGGTGTGAAATAGTGCGCGTCGGCCAACAGCCCAGATTCGAAGCTCAATCCGATCATGTCCGCGCGCAGCGCGCGTCCATGCGTACGGGTGTCGATGGTCAACTCCGCTTCGCCAATGCTCATGCGCGGCGGCGGCGTCCCCGCGCAGGCGGCCACGGACAAAGCGCCCAGGCTGGTCAGAAAGCGGCGACGGTCGATCATCTCGTTATGAATTGCGAATCGCGAAGGCGGGAATCCGCATAGCGTGCCAAGAAACGTGAAGTCGCGTACGGTCGCGATGCGAAAAATGGCTCAGGGAGCGTTGCGGCAAGGTGCGCCGGGAATCAAAGGGAGTCCGACTGCCTTGCGGATTTCCCGCAGCGCTACAGCGGCTTGCGGCCGCGTGCCGCCCTTGTCTCGAACGTGGCTTAACACAGCATCAATATCGATCGGTTGCTTACGGCACAACTCGATTGCATCGGCCAGAGCCCGCGCGTCGTCATCATCGAACCAAGCGTTCAGCAACGTCTTCGCGCGCGCCGTCGGATCATCCGATTGGGCGGCCAAACTGTCCCGCTGGTGTTCGCTATTCAGAGCCATGCCGCGGATTGTCGCCGATATTGCGGTATATCCGCATCGCGCTCTGCGCTCGTTCCGAATTCCAATTTATTCTATATAAGCCCTTGTCCGCACCAATCATGAAGCCGCCGGAGAATCCTATGACAAATCATCATAAAGTCGTATCGAATGACGAATGGATCGAAGCGCGAAAGCAGCTTCTGGTCAAGGAGAAGGACTTCACGCGTCTACGCGACGAACTCAGCGCGCAGCGGCGTAATCTTCCGTGGGAGGCTGTGACCAAGCAATATACTTTTGAGGGACCGCAGGGCAAACAGAGTTTGGCCGAATTGTTCGACGGCCGAAGCCAGCTTGTCGTCTATCACTTCATGTTTGGTCCTGACTGGGAAGCAGGCTGTCCGCATTGCTCGCATTGGGCCGACAATTTCAATGGCGTCATTGTTCATCTGAATCACCGGGACGTATCCATGGTGGCGATCTCGGGTGCGCCCTACGCCAAGCTCGCGGCATACAAGAAGCGCATGGGCTGGAACTTCAAGTGGATGTCATCTTTCGGAAGCGACTTCAATTTCGACTATCGCGTGTCCTTCACGCCCGAGGAAGTCGCCAGCAAGAAAGCTCTCTACAACTACGCAACCCAAGAACCGGGTAGTTCCGAGAGAGAAGGAGTCAGTGTGTTCTATAAAGACGACGAGGGTCGTGTATTCCACACCTATTCAACGTACGCGCGCGGCATCGACATCCTGAGCACTGACTACAACTTCCTCGATTTGACGCCCAAAGGACGGGATGAAGGCGGTCGTGGACCATTCTGGGTCCGCCAGCATGATGAATATGATCGATAGCGCGGCTAGGTTTCGCTGCGCTTCAACTTAGCCGGACTATGCCTGCTTACGCGTGTTTTGTTATAACGAATTTCACGTATTGCGACTCAATCAAGGCATGCTTTCCGACAATCTCATGGTGCGAAGGCCAGTCTTGTACCTGAACACGCACATACCGATTGTCGCGGATATCAAGTTGATCCCAATCAAAAAAGCTTAGGGACGCGCTGATTTATTTGCCTATCTTTGTTTTGGGGTGACGCATACGATGCGAA